>VAWW01000033.1:28196-51559 GCA_005884575.1 Actinomycetota bacterium | reverse complement strand
GACATAGAACCGGTCGCCGGATTCACCTTCCGTGACCACCGCCGCGCCCGGCGCAACGTCCTCGCGCGTCATCTGCTTCGCGAGCCGCGCGAGGGTCTCTCCGGGCAGTCCGGCAAGCAGGGTGACGCGCGCGAGCTCGTGCGCCGTTGCGGACGCCCGCGGACTCACTCTTCGTCGTCGCCCTTCTCGCGCTGCTTGTCCGGATCCTCGTGGCCCGGGTATCGCATGGCCTCTTCCTCTTCCAGCCGACCCTCGTGGGCCAGCTCGTGCTCCTCTTCGGTCGGCTCGGGCTGGTCGTGCACGGCTCCTCCTCTACGGTTGTCAGACAATGGGGATTCTGGACGGTTGGAGCTACTGCCCGCGCTGCGCCTCGCCGACCGAGCGCGGTGCCGGCCATGTTCGCTGTCCAGCCTGCGGCTTCGTCGGGTGGGCGAACTCAGTGCCTGCAGTGCAGGGACTCGTCGAGCGCGACGGGCGCCTGCTGCTCGCTCGCCGCGCGATCGATCCCGGCCGCGGCATGTGGGATCTCCCCGGCGGCATCCTCGACGAGGGCGAGCATCCCGAGGACGGACTCCGCCGCGAGCTCCGCGAGGAGACCGGACTGGACGTGGAGCCGGGCGCATTCCTCGGCGCCTGGCTCGACCCGTACGACGGCCGGACGATCCTCGGCCTCACGTACGAGGCCGTCGCACCGGACGGTGAGCCGGTCGCCGCCGACGACGTTGCGGAGCTGCACTGGTTCGCGCCGGACGAGCTCCCGGCTGCGGAGGAGTTCGCGTTCCCGTCGCACCCCGAGGTCGTCTCACTCTGGGTGCGGCGGCACGAGCACGCGTAGCGCCCGCGGCAGGAGATCGAATCGAAGCGGTGGCTCGAGCACGATCGGCTCCCCGTCGGCCGCGGCCTCCACGCTCGACCGCTCGAGCTCGATGCGAACCTCCGGAGCCGAGCGCTCGACCCACGTGCGCGGCAGCCAGCCGTCGGCGGCGTAGACGTGCAGGGATCCCTCGTCGAGCGACGCGCGCGCGCCGAGCGTGAACAGTTCGAGCTCGTAGGCGCCGTTTGCGACGAGGAGAATGCGGGCGCGCACCTCCTCGCCGTTGACCTGCGCGCGGAGCCGGTGCGGCTCGCCGACGATGCGCCACAGCGCCCGCGCGCGGTCGAGCGCCTCGCGGCGCCGGCGATGATGCTCACGCCGGTGCACGAGTCCTGCGTAGAGACCGAGCGAGACGTTGTTCAGGAAGAGCCGGTCGTTCACGCGGCCGACGTCGATCCGGCGCCCGCTGCCGTCGAACGCGTCAAGGGCGCCGATCGGATCGTCCCGGTCGAGGCCGAGGTCGCGGGCGAAGTGGTTCCGCGTCCCGAACGGGACGCAGACGAACGGGAGGTCCCGCTCGAGCGCGACGGCGGCCACGGGCGCCAGGGAGCCGTCGCCGCCCGCCATGCCCAGGGCGTCTGCCTCGGCCTGCCGCGCGAGCTCGGCGGGATCCTCGCCCTCGGCCAGGACGTGGCAGCGGATCCCCCGGGCCTCGGCGGCACCCCGGAGCTCCTCGGCCGAAGGTTCGTCGTCCCCGGACCGTGGGTTGATCAGCAGGAGGCCCCCCATTCGACCGGGCATCACCCTAATGGGACTAGGCCGAACTAGCCGCCAAATGAGCCGAACGGCCCATGGTGCTGTCCGCGCGCGGTGTCGATGATTTCGGCATGAGTGAACGCGGTCTTCACCGGATCGAGGACGACCTTTCGGACACGTGGCTCGAGGACTGGGCTGGAGCCGGCGTGGCTGAGATCGAGGCGTACCTCGCCAAGCATGCGGCTTTCCTGAGCTTCCTCGACACCGAGGAGTAGTCGTCCGGCATCAGGAGCGACTGGACGGGTAAACACCGCTCCCGTCCACTCCTGGGAGGCGACAAGTGAAGCTCAGCTATTTGGTGCGTGGCCTACCCGGCCATCCGCTCCATCCGCCGCTGACCGACGCGACGATCGGCATCTACACGTTCGCGACGATCGCGGCCTTTCTCGACGTCGTCGGGCTCAGCAAGACGACTGCAGCGCACGGGTGGTGGATCGCGCTGCTCGTCGGCCTCGTCTCGACCGTGTTCACGGCGCTGACCGGCTTCATCGAATGGCTCTCGATCACGTGGGGATCCGAGCTCTGGAAGACGGCGACGACGCACATGATCGCGATGCTGACGGCGACGGTCTTCTTCGGGCTAGCTGCGCTGTTCGGCCACGACGACTGGAAAGCCGGGAACGTCTCCGCCGGAGAGTTCGTCCTCACGGTCGTCGGCTTCGGATTCCTGGCCCTCGGCGGCTGGCTCGGGGGCGCGATCGTCTACGTCTACGGGATGCGCGTGCTCGGGCTGCCGGGGGAGCCCGCGACACGCGCCGTCGCGCCGTTCCCCCATCGCGAAAAGGAAGCGGCCGAGAACTAGCGCGGGAAAGCCGCAGGGCCGAACCGGAGAGGAGGGGGCTCTGGGGGAACCACGGGTTCCCCCACGGGTCACTCGAGCCCGAGCGACCGCTCGAGGGCGGTCTTCGGCTGCGCGCCGATCGCCGACGCCTTGGGCTCGCCGTTCTCGAACAGGATCATGTTCGGGATCGACTGGACGCCGTAGCGCATGGCGAGCTGCTGGTTCTCGTCGATGTTGACCTTGACCAGCTTCAGGTTCTTCTCCTCGGAGATCTTCTCGAGCACCGGCGAGACGGCGTGGCAGGGGCCACACCACTCCGCCCAGAAGTCGACGAGCACCGGCTCGTCGCTCTTCAGAACCTCGTCCTCGAAGGTCGATTCGGTGACTGCGTTTGCCATTCCTGAGAGTCCTTTCGTCGGTTCAGGGGAGGAACTACCCGTTCTCCCGGCGTTAACAACGCTCGCCTCTACACTGAACATTCCCGATGGACAGACCGTTTCAGCCGCTGCCCCCGACCCCAGACAACGTGGGGCTCGAGCACGAGATCCTGGACTGGTGGGAGAAGGAGCGTGTCTTCGACCGGCTGCGGGAGCGGAACCGCGGCGGCCCGCGCTGGAGCTTCATCGACGGGCCGATCACCGCGAACAACCCGATGGGCGTCCACCACGCCTGGGGGCGGACGCTGAAGGATCTCTTCCAGCGCTACCACGCGCTCCGTGGCCGGGACGAGCGGTATCAGAACGGCTTCGACTGCCAGGGCCTCTGGGTCGAGGTCGAGGTGGAGAAGTCCCTCGGCCTCAACTCCAAGCGTGACATCGAGGCCTACGGGCTCGACCGCTTTGCCGACGCGTGCATCGCCCGCGTCACCGAGTTCTCCGGCGTGATCACCGAGCAGTCGAAGCGGCTCGGGATGTGGATGGACTGGGAGCGCAGCTACTTCACGTTCTCCGACACGAATATCGAGTACATCTGGCGGTTCCTCAAGGAGGTGCACCGCCGTAACTGGCTGTATAAGGGCCACCGCTCGACGCAGTGGTGCCCGCGCTGCGGCACGTCCCTCTCGCAGCACGAGCAGACGGGCGACGACAAGTACCGCGAGCTGACGCACCCGTCGCTCTGGGTGCGCTTTCGGCTGCTCGGCGAGCGCGACGGCCAGTCGCTCGTGATCTGGACGACGACCCCGTGGACGTTGCCCGCGAACGTCGCCGCCGCCGTCAAGCCCGACGCCGAGTACGGGCGGCGCGAGAACGGCGAGTGGGTCGCGGTCGCGCGCTATCCCGACGAGCGGTTCGTGGAGACGCTGCGCGGCGAGGAGCTGGTCGGCTGGCGCTATCGCGGCCCGTTCGACGAGCTGCCGGCGCAGGAGGGCGTCGAGCACCGCGTGATCCCGTGGGACGAGGCCTCACTCGAGGAGGGGACCGGCATCGTCCACATCGCACCGGGCGCGGGCGCCGAGGACTTCGAGCTCGCGCGCGTCCACGGCCTGCCCGTGCTGACGCCGGTGAACGAGGACGGCCGCTTCTATCCCGCGTACGGGTTCCTCGAGGGCCTGTCGACGGAGGAAGCGAAGGACACGATCATCGACGCGCTGCGCGAGCGCGGGTTGCTCGTCATGGCGGGTGAGATCACGCACCGCTACCCGATCTGCTGGCGCTGCGCGACGCCGTTGATCTTCCGCGTCGTCGACGACTGGTTCATCTCGTGCGACGAGATCCGGCAGCCGCTGCGCGACGCGAACGAGCACGTCGCATGGACGCCCGCGTTCTACGGCAAGCGGATGGACGACTGGCTGCGCAACATGGGCGACTGGAACATCTCGCGCAAGCGCTACTTCGGGCTGCCGCTGCCGATCTATCCGTGTCACGCGTGCGAGACGGTCAACGTCATCGGCTCGCTCGAAGAGCTCGAGGAGCGCGCGACGCGCGGACTCGACCAGCTGCGCGAACTGCACCGGCCGTGGATCGACGAGGTGACGATCCGCTGCGAGGGGTGCGGCGAGGAGGGCGTGCGCCGGATCCCCGAGGTCGGCGACGCGTGGCTCGACGCGGGCATCGTCCCGCTCTCGACGCTCGGCTGGCAGAACCCGACCTGGGTCCCGGAGGGGTATGCAAGCGGCGCCGCGCGCGGGCTGACGAAGGCGGACCTCCCGGATCACGCGTACTGGGAGCAGTGGTTCCCGGCCGACTGGATCTCGGAGAGCCGCGAGCAGATCCGGCTCTGGTTCTACTCGATCTCGTTCATGTCGATGACGATGGTCGGCCGGCTGCCGTACGAGTCAGTGCTCGCGTACGAGCGTGTGCGCGACGAGACCGGCCGCGAGATGCACAAGTCGTGGGGCAACGCGATCGCTGCCGACGAGGCATTCGAGAAGATGGGCGCCGACGTCGTCCGCTGGATGTACTCCGACCACGTTCCGAGCCAGAACATCAACTTCGGGTACGGGCCCGCGAACGAGGTCAAGCGGCGGCTGCTGACGCTGTGGAACTCGGTCGGCTTCTTCGTCACGTACGCGAACATCGAGCGCTGGCGGCCGGAGTGGGGCGCCGAGCCCGCGTCGGCGCAGCCGCTCGACCGCTGGCTCGTCGCACGGACAAGGCAGCTACATGCGGAGATGGAGGATGCGTACGACGCGTACTGGTCGCCGCGCGTGACCTCCGCGTTCGAGGCGTTCGTCGACGATCTCTCGAACTGGTACATCCGGCGCTCGCGCCGCCGCTTCTGGGACGGCGACGCCGACGCGCTCGCGACGCTCTGGTGGGCATTGACGCGAGCGCTGCGGACGATCGCGCCGGTGATGCCGTTCCTCACGGATCACCTCTGGCGCAACCTCGTCGGCGGCCCGTGCCCGGACGCGCCCCCGTCGGTGCACCTGGCCCCGTGGCCCGAGCGGGAGCCGTGGGACGAGGAGCTCGTCGCCGAGATCGCTGACGTGCGTCGGGTGACCGCCGCGGGCCACAGGGCGCGGCAAGCCTCTGGGCTCAAGGTGCGGCAGCCGCTGCGCAGGCTCGTCGTCGAAGGCGCGCCTCGCGCGGAGAGTCACGCGGACGAGATCGGAGAGGAGCTACGCGTCAAGGACGTCGAGTTCGGCCCCGTCGATGCGGTCGAGCTGCGGGTGAAGCCGAATCTGCCCGTGCTCGGCCCCAAGCTCGGGAGGGAGCTCGGCACAGTTCGGGCCGCGCTGCAGGCCGGCGACTTCGAGGAGCTCGCCGACGGGAACATCCGTGTCGGCGGACACGAGCTCTCGCCCGACGAGGTCCTCGTCGAGCGCGGCGGCCGCGAGGGCTGGGCGGTCGCCGAGGACCACGGTGTCACGGTCGGTCTCGACACGGCGCTCGACGACGAGCTGCGTCTCGAGGGCCAGGTGCTCGACGTGATCCACCAGATCAACGCGATGCGCAAGGATGCGGGCCTCGAGCTGACCGACCGGATCGTCGTCACGCTCCCCACCGAACAGTCGGATCTCCTCCGCCACGCGGACTGGATCAAGCAAGAGACGCTGGCCGTCGAGATCCGCGCCGACGGCGGCACCGAGCCGACGATCGCGAAGGTCGAGCGTTGAAGCGGCTCGGCGGTCCCGACGGCAACGAGCGGCTGACCGCCGCGGTCGCCGTGGTGCTCGTCGTGCTGCTCGCGGTCGAGGGTGCCACCAGCCTGCGGATCGGCCAGCTCCTGCGTGTTCACATGTTCGTGGGGACGCTGCTCGTGCCCGTCGTCGTGCTGAAGCTGGCGAGCACGGGCTGGCGCTTTCTCCGCTATTACGCGGGAAGCGCGGCGTACGTGCTGAAGGGCCCGCCGCACCCGCTGCTCCGGCTGCTCGCGCCGCTGCTCGTCGCGATGACGACGGTCCTGTTCGGCACCGGGATCGCGCTGCTCGTGCTGGGGCCGCACCACCGCGGCATCGTGCAGCTGCACCACCTGAGCTTCATCGCGTGGCTCGTCGTTGCGGGCGTGCACGTGCTCGCGTACGCGCGCCGCGTTCCGCGTCTGCTGGTCGACGAGTGGCGGCGGCGCATTCCCGGCGCGGTCGGCCGCTACCTCCTCCTCGCCACGGCCCTCGCCGCGGGCGTCGCGCTCGCCCTCGAGACGTCGCCCCTCGACGACCGCTGGCTCGTCTGACACCCCGCGGCGCAGAGCCGCTGATCGCCAAGCCCGTCGGTACCAGGTACCGACGCAAAACTGCAACGAGCTTGTGCCGGAACTGTGGCGGTCGCCACGCGTTTGCGGCGGCGGCCACTCGTTCACGCGCTACTCGGCGAGCGCCGCGGCCAGCCGCTCGAGCCCCGCGTCCAGCGTCTCGTCCGTCAGGGCCAGCGAGAGCCTCGCCCAGCCCGCCCCGCGCGCTCCGAAGCCCTCGCCCGGCGCGACCGCGACGCGCCGCTCGTCGAGCAGCCGCTCGACCGTCAGCTCCTCGGGGAGCCGGAACCAGACGAAGAACGTCCCCTCGCTCTGGGCCTCGACGCCGGCGAGCGCGGCAAGGGCACGATCGCGCCGCCGCTCGTACGCCGCCCGCCGGTCCTCGACCGAGTCCTGCGACCCGGTCAGCGCGGCGATGCCGGCCTCCTGCACCGGCCGGAAGATCCCGCCGAAGACGTGGTCCTGCACCAGCTCGATCCGCGCCACGAGCTCAGCGTTCCCCACGACAAAGCCGAGCCGCCAGCCGGCCATGCCGTACGTCTTCGACATGCTGAAGAGCTCGATGCCGACGTCGCGCGCGCCGTCGGCGGCGAGAAAGCTCGCCGGTGCGCGCCCGTCGAAGACGAGATCGCCGTACGCGAAGTCGTGCAGGATCCACGTGCGCGTGCGCTCCGCCCACGCGACGGCCTCGGCGAAGAATCCGTCGGGCACGGCAGCCGCCGTCGGATTCGACGGGAAGTTGAGATACAGCGCCGCCGCACCCGGCCCGTCGAAGCCGTCGAACGACGCGGCCCGTGCGCCGGCGAGCGCGACGGCCGAGAAGTAGTCCGGGTACCCGGGATCCGGGAGCAGGATCGTCTCGCCCCGCTCCACGGTTACCGCGGCGAACTCCATCAGCGCCGTCTTCGTTCCGGGGACGACCGCGACCTCGCGCCGCGGATCCAGCGCGACTCCGTAGACGTCGCGGTATCTGGCCGCGACCGCCTCCTTCAGCTCCGGCAGCCCGCGGAATGGCGCATAGCCGTGGACGTCCGGCCGGGCGGCCGACGACGCAAGCGCCTCGACGACATGGGGTGGCGGTCCGACCTCCGGATTGCCGCGTCCGAGATCGATGAGCGGCACGCCGTCCTCCGCCGCCGCCGCGGCGACGCGCGAGAGCAAAGCCATGAAGTACTGCTGCGGCAGACGGTCGACGCGCTCGGGGCGGGGACGCACCCCGCGAATCTACGCCGCGGGACTCTGCGCGCGCCGAAGCTCGACCGGCAGGCGGAACATGACGTCCTCGACGACCGAGCGGAACTGCTCGATGTCGGTGACGCCGCGCCCGCGGAACCAGTCGCAGACGCGCGTCACGAGCCGCTCGGGGGCCGACGCGCCGGAGGTGATCCCGACCGTCTCCACACCGGCGAGCCACGCCTCGTCGATCTCGGTCTCGTCGTCGATCAGGTGCGACTCGACGCCGGCCGCGTGCGCGACTTCGACGAGCCGGTTCGAGTTGGACGAGTTCCGCGAGCCGATCACGAGCAGCAGGTCGACCTCGGGCAGGAGCTCCTTGACCGCGCGCTGCCGGTTCGTCGTCGCGTAGCAGATGTCCTCGCGCTGGGGTCCGCGGATCGCCGGGAAGCGCCGCTTGAGCGCCTCCACGATCTCGCGCGTCTCGTCGACCGACAACGTGGTCTGCGTCACGTAGGCGAGCCGCGCCCCGTCGGCGGGCGCGATTGCCTCGACCTCCTCGAGCGATTCGACGAGGACGATCCGGTCGGGCGCCTCGCCCATCGTCCCCTCGACCTCCTCGTGGCCTGCGTGGCCGATCAGCACGATCGTGTAGCCCTCGGCCGCGTACCGCCGGGCCTGCGCGTGCACCTTCGTGACGAGCGGGCACGTGGCGTCGATCGCGTTCAGCCGCCGGGCCGCGGCGTTCTCGTGCACCGCCGGCGCGACACCGTGCGCCGAGAAGACGACGTTCGAGCCCTCCGGCACCTCGTCCTCGCTGTCCACGAACACCGCGCCCCGGTCCTCGAGCTCGCGGACGACGTGCGCGTTGTGGACGATCTGCTTGCGGACATAGACGGGAGCCCCGTACAGATCGAGAGCCTGCTCCACCGTCTCGACGGCTCGTTCGACGCCCGCGCAGTAGCCGCGAGGCGACGCGAGGAGGACCCGCTTCACCAAACCGCGGGCCATGGTAGCTCCGCTCTGTTAAGCCCGTGCGAGCAACGCGTTAAATGGAAAAGCCCGCTGCTCGGGGGGGTCGTTGCAGCGGGCTCCTCCAGATTGCTCGCCGCGGCTCACAAGGCCAGGTACGCGCCGCGGTTCGCATCGCCCAGTGAGGAGGAAGCTAACGAGCACGCTCGGGACGGGCAATGGGCCGGTCGGCCCATCTTTGCGAGCCGCAGGAATGACGCTTTGTTGCGGGAAAACGCGCCTCGGAACCACCCGGGCTCCCTATCATCTGGCAGGCCTAGTGAGTCACGAGACGCAATCGGTCGTCTTCAACGCGGTGCCGCTCCTCGTTCTGGCCGCCGCATACCTGCTCGTGACTGCGTCTCTGGCTCCGACGCTCTGGCGGGAGCGCGCGCGCACCCGGCTGATGGACGTCGCGCTCGCTTTGATCTTCCCCGCGCTCGCTGTCATGGCGGCGATCTGGGCAGGCGTCGTCCTCTACGACCGCCAGCCGATCGGCGGTCATGTCTGGCCGCCGCTGGTCGGGATCGTCGTCGGGCTCGTCCCGGCCGTCCTGATCCTGCTGCAATGGCGCGAGAGGCGGCTGGTCGCGACGGGGCCGATGCTCGCGCAGCGCGACCGCCAGCTCGACGCGACGGCCGACCTCTCGAACGCGCTCGCCCGGACGGCGGATGCCGAGAGCGTCGCCCGTGCGTTCCTCGACACCGTCGCGGGGCTCTTCGGCGCCGGCTTCGCAGGGCTCTCCCTCGTCTCGGAGGACGGCCGCCGCGCCTGGGGCTTCCTCGCCCGGCGGAACGGTAAGGACTGGGACTGGTGGCGGGGGGTGAAGTTCGACCTCGAGCACGAGCCGTCGGGGGTCGCGAGCGCCGTCTTCGAGGTCGCGCCGGTCGCCGTGTTCGACGTCGAAGGGGCGCCGCGCGTCAACCAGCGGCTGGTGAGCGCGGTCGGCGCGAAGAGCGCCGTGTTCGTCCCGCTCGTCACGCGCGAGCGCGCGGTCGCCGTGCTCTCGCTCGCGACGACCGACCAGCGACGCGCGTTCACGAGCGAGGAGCTCGCGCTGCTTCAGGCGCTCGCTGCGGAGGCGGCTACCGCACTCGACCGGGCCAGCTCCTCTGCCGCACTTGCGCAGGCGCTCGAGCGCGAGCGGCTCGTCGCGACGATCTCTCGCAAGCTTCGCTCCGAGCTCGATCTCGAGTCCGTGCTCGCCGTCGCCGTCCACGAGACCGGCGTCGCGCTCGGGGTCAGCCGTTGCTTCGTCCGTCTCGGCAGGGCCGACGAGGACGGGATGCCGCTCGCGGCGGAGTGGCACGTCGACGGCGTCGAAGCGATCGGCGGCGTCGCCGAGGCGTTACCGGCGTCGAATCTGGCCGCGCGGACACGGCGAACCGTCGCGCTCGAGGACGTCGATGCCGCGCCGGAGCTGACCGATCCCTCACTCGGCAGCCGCGAGACGCTGCGCGCTCTCGGCACGCGCTCCGCGCTCGCGACGCCGATCGTCGTCCTCGATGAGCTGATCGGCGTCTTCGCGCTCCACCGCGCCGAGCCGGGCCCGTGGGCGCAGGGCGAGATTTCGCTTGCCGAGGCAGTCGCGCACGAGCTCGGCCTCGCCGTGCACGTAACGCGGCTCCTAGAGCAGAACCGGGAGCGGATCGGCCAGCAGAGCGCGCTGCTCCGCGCGGCCCAGGTCCTGACCGGCGACCTCGAGCTGGGCGGCGTGCTGCAGCGCCTCGCCGACCAGGTCGCAGAGCTGCTCCACGCCGACGCGGCCGACTGCTACCTCTATGACGAGTCGCGCGCGGTGCTCCGCTGCGCCGCCGTCCACGGCCTTCCTGCAGAGCTCGTGGGCTTCGAGTTCCCGTTCGACCGCGGTCTCGCCGCCGGCGCGATTCGGCAGGGCCGGCCGCTGATCGCGACGCATTACGAGGAGATCTCGGAACCGGTGCCGAACGAGGCGTACGAGGGCTTCACGGACGTCGTCGTCGCGCCCATGCGCTGGAGCGATCAGATCCAGGGCGTGCTCGGCGTCGGGTTGCGCGGCGGCCGTCGCCACTTCACGCAGTCGGAAGCGGACGTGCTCGAGGCGTTCGCCGGTCTCGCGTCGCTTGCGCTGCGCAACGCGGAGACGTTCTCCGAAAGTACGCGCCAGGCGCGGGTGCAGCGCGGCTTCTACCGGATCGCATCCGTGCTGGGGCAGTCGCTCTCGCGCACCGCGACGCTCGACGCGGTCGCTCAGGCTGCCGCGGAGGCGCTCGGCGGACAGTTCGCCGCGGTGCTGATGCCGGCCGGCGGGCGTCTCGCGCTCGCCGGATCGTTCGAGCTGCCGGGGGGAATCGCCGGGTTCCTCGACGAGGGGCTCACCGAGCAGAGCGCACTCGTGCGAGCGGCGGCGGAGCGACGGCTGCTCGCGGCACCGACGGTCGCCGAGGACGAACGGTTCGCCGACGCGTGGCGCGAGCTCGCCGCGGCGACGCCGTATACGGGACTGCTCTCCGTGCCCGTCGACACGCCGCGGGACGAGGCGGGCGGGCTCGTGATCGTCTTCTTCGACGCGCCGCGCGTGATCACGGACGACGACCTCGATCTTGCCCGGCACCTCGCCGATGCGACGCGCGGCGCGCTCGAACGGAGCGAGCTGTTCGAGGCCGAGCGCACGTCGCGGACGCTCGCGCAACAGCTCGCGCGCACGGGACGTGCGCTCGCGACGGAGCTCGACCCCGGCGCCGTCCTCGACGAGGTCATCCAGCAGGCGTCGGCGCTGCTCGGTGCCGACGCGTGCGCGATCCGCGTCCTCGAGGACGACGAGCTGATCGTCAGCGCGGCCGAGGGTGCGGGCGCGGACCACGCCGTCAACAGCCGCAGCCCGGCCGGCGGGTGGCTGTCCGGCGACGTCGTCCAGTCCCGGGCTTCGGTGGCGATCGAGGACTCGAGCGCCGACCGCCGCCTGCGCGAGCTCGACCCGATGCTCGCGGCCGGCCATTGCTCATTCCTCGGCGTCCCGCTCGTCGGCCCCGAGGGCTCGCTGCACGGCGTGCTCGCGGTCTACGGCCGCCGTCCGCGCGCCTGGCGCGAGGAGGAGATCGAGGCGCTGCGCGCGCTCGCCGCGAACACCTCTGCGGCGCTCTCGAACGCCGAGCTGTACCAGCGTGTCGCGCTCGAGAAGGAGCAGAACGCGGCGATCCTCGGGAACATCGCCGACGGCATTGTCGCTGTCGACCGCGAGGGCAACGTCGTCCTCTGGAACTCCGCCGCGGAAGAGATCACTGGCGTGCCCGCGTCCGAGGCGCTCGGGCGCACGACCGCGCAGGTGCTGCAGCGGACGCTCGAGTCCGACGGCGGCACCGGCCAGGGCGATCGCCTCGTGTCGATCCGCCGCGGGGGCGAGGAGGTCTGGCTGTCGCTGACCGAGGCGGTGATGCGCGATCCGCTCGGCGTCGTAGCCGGGCGCATCTTCGCGTTCCGCGACATCTCCGCCGACCGGCTCGTCGAGCAGATGAAGTCCGAGTTCGTCTCCGCCGTCTCGCACGAGCTGCGCACGCCGCTGACCTCGATCTACGGCTTCGCCGAGACGCTGCTGCGCAAGGACGTCCTCTTCGGCGAGGAGGAGCGGCGCACGTTCCTCGGCTACATCGCGTCGGAATCGCAGCGGCTGACGGCGATCGTCGACGCGCTCCTCAACGTCGCACGACTCGACACCGGCGACCTGCACGTGAACATCGCACCCACCGACGTCGGCGCCCTCGTCTCCGAGGTCGTCGCCGGCGCGCGCGTCGACGGCAACGGGCACGAGTTCGTGCTCGACCTTCCACACGAGCCGCTCGCCGCTCAGGCGGACCGCGACAAGCTGCGGCAGGTCTTCTCGATCCTCGTCGACAATGCGATCAAGTACTCGCCGGAGGGCGGCACGGTCACCGTCGGCGCGACGAAGAAGCAGGAGACGGTCGAGGTGCGCGTCGTCGACGAGGGGCCCGGCATCCCGCAGGTCGAGCAGGAGCGGATCTTTCGCAAGTTCTACCGCGGCGGCGAAGCGAGCGGCCGGCTGGTGACGGCGGCGGGGACGGGTCTCGGGCTCTTCATCGCACAGGGTCTCGTCACCGCGATGGGCGGGCGGATCTGGGTGACGTCGCAGGAGGGACACGGCTCGAGCTTCGGCTTCGAGTTGCCGCTCGCGCGTGGCGCGGAGCGCGGAAGGGTATAGGCGGCGGCGGCGAATGAACCATTCATGACGAAGGTGCTCGTGATCGACGACGAGGCGCCGATCCGGCTGCTCTGCCGGGTCAACCTCGAGGCGGAGGGCATGGACGTGCTCGAGGCCGCGGACGGGCCGACCGGGCTGGAGCATGCGCGCGAGCAGGCGCCGGACGTGATCCTCCTCGACGTGATGATGCCCGGACTCGACGGCTGGCGCGTCGCAGAGGAGCTGCTCGAGGACGAGCGCACGCAGGACATTCCGATCATCTTCCTCACTGCGCGGGCCGAGTTCCGCGACCGTGCACGCGGACTCGACATCGGCGGCGTCGACTACGTGACGAAGCCCTTCAATCCGCTCGAGCTCGCGCCGCTCGTCGAGGACCTGCTGCAGCGGATCGGCCGCGGCGAGCGCGACGAGCTCCGCGGCGAGAAGCTCGCTGAGCTGCGCACGCTCATGCAAGACTAAAAGGGGCGCCTTTCGGCGCCCCTTTCTCCCGACGATCTGGTGGCAGTCGCCTAGCGGCCGCCGAAATCGGCTGTGATCACGACCGCGCCGTCGAAGCCGCGGAAGCTGCCGTTGACGGTGCCGATGCCGATCCGCTCGAAGCCCGGGCGAAGGAGGTTCGCGCGGTGCTCGGGGCTCGCAAGCCACTCGCGGATGACGGCCTGCGGGGTCGCGAAGCTGCCGGCGCCCCAGGCGAGGTTCTCGCCGACGAACGGGCCGCGCACGTGGAACGCGAGCATCCGCTGCCTGAAGGCGCCGTGGGCGAAATAGTGGTCGCGCAGCATCTCCGCAGAATGGGCGCGGGCGGCGCGCTCGAGGGTCGCGTCGTAGCGCACCGGCCGGAGGCCGTATGCGGCGCGGGTGGCGTTGACGGCCCTCAGCAGGCCGGCTTCGGTGCCGGAGAGACCGCCGGCGGAGGCGCCCTGGACGCCTGCGAAGAGGCAAGAACCTGCTGCCAAAACTATAAGAACATAGTTTTTAATCCTCATTTCCTTACTATCGCGCCAGAATCGGACGGCGCCCTCCCCCGAAAGGGGGATCAGCCGGGCGCTGCGCGCCGACGGCAACGGCGCCTACACTCACGGCACGGGACGTAGCTCAGCCTGGTAGAGCACCGCGTTTGGGACGCGGTGGCCGGCGGTTCGAATCCGCCCGTCCCGACTCAACCCGTGCCGACTACACCACGACCGGTGCGATCTCGGGCACCGATTCCCCTGCGGCCGTGACGCGGCGCGCCAGGGCGCGGGCGTCGATCGCGATCAGCCGCAGCATCCCGCTCAGCGTCGGGAAGTAGCCGATGAAGTGCAGGCCGGGGAGCGGCTCTCGCCCGCGCGGCACGCCGCGCTCGTTGAGCACCCCCAGATGGCCGACGAGCGGCTCGAGTCCCGCCTTGAACCCGGTTGCCGCGAGCACGACGTCGGGGCGGATCCGCTTGCCGTCGGCCAAAACGACCTCGTCTCCGTCGAGCGACTCGACCGCGGCGACGACCTCGACGCGCCGCTCGCGCACCGCGGCGACGAAACCGACGTCGAGGATCGGGATCGTGCCCGTCCGCGCGAACTGCGTGCCGAGCCGTTCGGCGGGGCGCGGCAGCCCGTACGCGGCGAGGTCGGGGATCGAGATCCGGCGCACGCCTGCGGCGACCGCGCCGCCCGCCCGCGGTGGCAGGTGCGAAAGCGCGATCCCGAGCGCCTGCGTCGGAATCCCGAGCGCGGCGCGCCGCGCGATGTGCGGGGGCGTGCGGACGGCGATGCGGACCCGCGACGCAGCGCCTTGCGCGAGGTCGACGGCGATCTCGGCGCCCGAGTTCCCCGACCCGACGACGAGGACGTCGCGTCCGCGAAACGGCTCCGGGTTTCTGTACGCCGATGAATGCACGAGCTCGCCCCGGAAGCCTTCGCGACCAGGCCAGTCAGCGAGACTCGGCACGTTGCTGAACCCGGTCGCGAGCACGACGTGCGGAGCGGCGAACGTGCCGTCCGCCGTGCGGACTGTCCAGCCTCCGTCGTCGCGGTCGATTCGCTCCGCCCGCGTCCCAGTCCGCACTTCGAGCCCGTTCCGGTCTGCGTATTCGCGCAGGTAGCCGAGCACCGCGTCGCGCGCGAGCCAGCGGCCGTAGCGGCGCGGGATCCGGTAGCCCGGGAGCCCGGAGAGCCCGCGCGACGTATGCAGATGCAGCCGGTCGTAGCGTGCGCGCCACGCGGCGCCGGGCTCGGCGCCGGCCTCCAGCACGACCGCGCTCACCCCGGCGCGCCCGAGCGTCGCCGCGGCCGCAAGTCCGGCCGCGCCGCCGCCGACGACCACGGCGCCGTTTCGGTCGTCAGTCACGGGCCAGTCCTACCACCGGCGCGCACCCTTTTCGAGTGGTGCGCCGTTACGAAGACGATGGCTCGACAGCAGGAGCAGCCGCGCGTCGGCCTGATTCGGCCGGGAGCGCGTCCGGAACCAGACGAGGCGCCGCTCGGGCAGGACGGCGACCAGCCGACTCCGCAGCCCGAGCGCAGGGAGCAGAAGCTCGCCGACCCGGGCCTGCGCGACCTGTCGTTCGCCGACTACAAGGCCATCCTGATCCGCGCCGCGAAGGAGTTCCTCGACGACAACGCGCCGCTGCTCGCACAAGCGCTCGCGTACAGCACGTTCTTCGCGATCCCGTCGGTGCTGCTCGTCGTCGTCGGCGTCTTCACCCTGGTCGCCGGCCCGGACACGATCAACTCGGTGATCGCTCACCTGCACGGGGTCATTCCGAGCCAGGCGACCGAGCTGCTCGACCAGAGTTTGAAGCAGCTCGACAAGAATCCGTCCACCGGCATCGTGCTGACGATCGTCGGCTTCGTGCTCGCGCTCTGGGCGACGACCGGCGCGATGAACGCATACATGGTCGCGATCAACCTCGCGTACGACCGCAAAGACCGGCGCAGCTTCGTGCGCAAGCGGATCGTCGCGCTGGAGATGGTCGTCGTGATGGGCTTTGCGTTCACGCTCGTCGCCGCGCTGCTGATCTTCGGCCCGGTGCTGGAGAAGTGGGTCGGCCGTGCCGTCGGCGCGCCGGGGCTCGTCTCCTGGATCTGGTGGCTGGCGCAGTGGCCGATCCTGCTGGCGGGCCTCCTCACCGCGTTCGCGACGCTGCTCTATCTCGGTCCCGACGTCGATCATCCGAAGTGGCAGTTCCTGTCGCTCGGCTCGATCGTCTCGGCCGTCCTGTGGATTGCCTTCTCCGGCCTCTTCGCGGTCTACACGTCGATGTTCGGCTCGTACAACAAGACGTGGGGGACGCTCTCCGCCGTCATCGTGATGATGACCTGGCTCTGGCTGAGCGCGATGGCGCTCCTGTTCGGGGCCGAGGTCAACGCGGAGGCGGAGCGCAGCCGCGAGCTGCGCCGCGGCGGTTCGGGCGAGATCGATGCGCCCGCGAAGTCGTAGCGTTTCCAAGCCAGCGTCGGCGGCCAGAAGTTCGGGCGTCGCCTGGCAACCCGGAGGGGGGATCATCCGATGAAAAGACTTGCGCTCGCTGCGGCGGGAGCCGCCGTCGCGGTCGTCGCCCTTGCCCAGATCGGCGGCGCCGCACCCGGCTCGGCATTCACGAACTACAGCATCAGCGACAAGCCCGGTACGGTCTGCCCCAGCCCCGGCTCGTCCGATTGCACGAACTTCGCCGCCGAGCCGGCCATCCGCGCCGACGGAGACGGAAACTTCTTCGGCAGTTCCGAGAACGGACTCGGTGGCGGCACCGTCGCCGTCCGCTCGACCGACGGAGGCGCGCACTATCAGACCCTGCTCTCGCCGAACCAGGGGTCACAGGCGAACGAGACCGGCTTCGCCCCCGGCGGCGGTGACACCGATCTCGCCGTCGCCCCCGTGCGGAACCTGCAGGGGAACTTCAACGTCTACGTCGCGAGTCTGACGCTCGCGAATGTCGACGTCTCGACGTCGACGGACAAGGGCGCCACGTGGACGCTCAATCCGGTAACGACACCGGAGACGATCGACGACCGCGAGTGGATCGCGGCCGACGGGATGCAGAAGGTCTGCATCAGCTACCACAACGCGCCGCAGGGAATTACGGTCGGCTGCTCGACGAATGCGGGGCTCACGTTCACGCAGTTCGCCCCGGCGATCGACGCCGCGCATTCGTACCAGACGGCCAACAACGCTATCGGCAACCTCGCGATCGACCCGGCGTCCCACACGATCTACCAGACTTACTCCGCGATCACGGACGCGAAGGAGGTCCCGTGTGCGCCGCAGCTCGGCGTCTCGCCGCCGAACGCGTGCGACTACCACGGTGTCTACATGGCGATCTCGACGAACGGCGGCGCGTCGTTCACCGACGTTCCCGTGTACGTAAACCCGAACGCGAAGGCGAGTTACGGTCATCAGTTCGTGAACGTGTCCGTAGACAAGGCCGGCAACGTCTACTCGGTCTACGGCGACAACCACCACATCTACTTCTCCGTCTCGCGCGATCGCGGCAAGACGTGGACGAAGCCCGTGCAGGTCGACAAGGGATCGGGGACGGCGATCTTCCCGTGGAGCATCGCAGGTGACGCGGGGAAGCTCGACGTCGTCTACTACAAGACGCCGTACTACGGCGCCGAGGCGCCGGACAACTATCCGATGTCCGCGGCCTGGACCGTCGGTTTCGCGCAGAACCTGAACGCGCTCGCCGACGGGTCGTTCACCGAGACGACGGCGAGCCCGATCGTCCACTACGGGGGCGTCTGCGAGAGCGGCGTCACGTGCAGCGGAAACCGCGACCTCTACGATGACTTCGGCGTCGCGGCGAACCCGAAGACCGGGTTCGCGTCGATCATCTACTCCGACGACCAATACGACCCGAAGGGGCCGAACAGCTCCGGCTGCACGCAGGCGAAGAGCAACAGCGGGATCTGCGACCACACGGCGATCGCCACGCAGACCTCCGGAACGGGGATCTACGGCAAGTAACTAGCGGATGGAGCGGGGGCGCAGTTCGTCGAGCGCCCCCGCCCGCTGCTCCTCCGACAGGAAACGGAGGAAGAAGCGCGCGAAGACGGCGAAGAGCACGATCGCCTGCTCGAAGGCCATCGTGACGCCTGCGATCTGCTGGTCGGCGAGCGCGGAGAGGCCCCACGTCGGCGCGGCCGACCTGTACGTCGCATAGACGGCGCGCGGCAGCAGCGCGAGCATCAGCCCAAGCGGGCTCGCGAGGACGAACGCGCCGAACAGGTACGCGGCCGTCGCGCCGGCGGGGAGGTCGCCGCGGATCACGGGCCACCAGAACAGGCACCCCGCGACGAGGTAGCTCACGTGCTCGAGGTGCAGCAGCGAGTGCGGATGCCGCAGGGCGAGGTCGTAGAGCCACGGCAGGTGCCAGGTGAAGTAGACGGCGAGCCACAGCGGCAGCGCGAGCAGCGGCGGCACGCGCACGCGCGCGGCGAACGCGGGCGGGAGCGCGAGGACGAGCAACGCCGGCGCCCATTCGGCGAGCACGACGTTCTGGAGCAGATGCGCCCAGAGGAAGTCGTGCAGCGCAAGCGGCTGCAGCCGAGTCGCGAACGCGGCGACGATCAGGAGGATTGCGGCGGCGAACGCGGCGACGCGTGCGCGCGAAGGCCGCGCCTGCCGCGCCGCGAGGACGTACGCGACGACGAGAATCGGCACGAGCCCGCTGACCTCGAGCGGCCACTCCACGTGCTGGAGACTAGAGGTCGAGCCATTCCGGCCGCTCGAACCCGGCGAGCTCCTGGATCTTCGATCTGCGTTTGGCGCTGCTGGTCCGCAAACAGGTTGGACGTGACGGAGACGCGCTCATCCTCGACGCCGAAACGGCGCGTGAGGAACGCGAGGAAGAAGCGGCACGACGAACATCGGATCGCCGCCGCGCGCGAGCGCGCGTCCGTGCCGCTGCGCTTCGAGCCTTCGATCGCGCGCGCGGCGCGATCGAACCTTTGCGCCGATCCGCTGTCCGTTGTAAGCGGGGTTCCGCGCCCGGAGCGACGCGTGCTGTTCCGTCGTGAGCTCGATGTCGCGACCCAGAGGCTGACGGAGGAGCGCGAGACCCCGACGATGCGTGCGATCTCCTTGACCGAACAGCCGCTTCGCGGCGGAGGACCCGTGCACGCTCTCGCTCCTCTGTTTTCATTCCTGAAAACAGAGCGAGCGCATCGGACGGAGGAAGCGGGCGGCGGGAATCGGACCCGCGTACCCAGGGTGGAAACCTGGTGCTTTACCACTAAGCTACGCCCGCGCGAAGCGGAGCACAGGTTAGCGCGCCCCTTGAAACGCCTCCCGGCTCAGCTTTAGGATCGCTGCATTCGGAACGAAGGGAGGCTCGGATGAGCCACTGGTCAGGGGGGTCCCTTCGCGAGAACAGCGGGATCTCGCGCACGCAGTTCCTCCGCCGCAGCGCCGCCGTCGCCGGCGGCGTCGCAGGTCTCGGCCTCACCGGCACGGCCACGGCGAACGGGCGCGCCGCGTCGGCCGACCCGCGTCCGATTCCCGGCGGTCTCCTGATCGACGAGAACTTCAACATCACCGTCGTCCCGTCGAACCCGACGGTCCATGTCGCACCCCCGGCGATCGGCTTCGAGATGTCGACGATCACCGACTTCCAGGGAGCGGTCGGCGCGGCGGACATCCAGGGAACCGCACGCGGCAGCGACGGGAGCACGTGCACGTTCGACGCAGACATGCGTTTCATGCAGGGCTTGTACGTCGCCGAGGACGCGCGCTTGCGTCAAGGATCGTTCGGCTTCGTCTGAATTGATCTCTTCGGGGGCGCCGTGGGCGACCCGAGCAGCCAGCTCCACGACTTCGAGCCGGGCATCAAGCCATCGGGACTCTTCTGGACGATCCCGATCCCGGCGTCGGCAATCGACGTGAACACCGGCACTGGACGCGCCCGGCTCCGGGCCGCCAATCTCGCAGTGCCCGACTTCGGAAACTTCTTCAATGCCATCTCCTCGTCGCCGACGTCAGAGCCGGGCCACGCGAGCTTCGACGTCCGCTGGGAGGGCAACGGAGAGCGCACGAAGATCCGCGACACGACGTTCGACTTTGCCGGCCAGTTCGTCGGCGGGAACGCGACGATCCGTTTCGCCGTGAAGGACGACGCCTCGGACGTCGTCTACTCGTCGGACACGGGCGGGCAGACCACCGTCTCCGCCGGCGTCGGGCGCGAGCGCAACGGCGTCTTCTTCGGAGCCGACGAGGGGGAGACCAGCCGCTAGAGCAACCTCCGCGTCCACGCGGCGATGTCAATAGCCTCTGCGCGTCTTGGAGGACGATCGTGGAGCTCAGCGCGACGAGACGCCGAAGGAGCGGCACGACCGCGAGCTGATCGAGCTCCTGAACGAGCTGCGGGTCGCCCTGCCGGGCGTGCAGGTGCTGTTCGCGTTCCTGCTCGCGGTGCCGTTCGCAAACGGCTGGAAGCGCGTCACCGAGTTCCAGAAGGACGTCTTCTTCATCGCGTTCATTGCAACGGCGTTCGATCTGCGCAGTCGTCCTGCTCGTCGCCGACTACATCTTCGACAGGACGACCGCGATCGCGACGACCGCCGCGATCGGCGGCGTTCTCGTGCTGCTCTGGATCGCCCTGCCGCTCGCGCGGCGACTGCGGAACGAAAGCTAGGCGATTTCGGCGCGCTCGATCACGACGTCCTCGCGCGGCTTGTCGCGCGCGTCCGTCGGTGTCTGCTCGATCGCGTCGACGACGTCCATCCCGGTCGTCACGCACCCGAAGACGGTGTGCTTCCCGTTGAGCCACGCCGCAGCGTCGGTCGTGACGATGAAGAACTGGCTGCCGTTCGTGTTCGGCCCCGCGTTCGCCATCGCGAGTGCGCCGCGGACGACCTTGTGGTCGTTGAACTCGTCCTCGAACTGGTAACCCGGCCCGCCCGAGCCCGTCCCGGTGGGGTCGCCGCCCTGGATCATGAAGTCGGGAATCACGCGGTGGAAGATCACGCCGTTGTAGAACCCGTCGCCGGCGAGCTTCGTGAAGTTCTGGACGGTCTTCGGCGCGTCGTCGTCGAAGAGCTCGAGCTCGATCGCGCCGTGGTTCGTGTGCAGGGTGACGGTGCTCACCTCAGCGGAGCGTATCGGCCAGCGGCTCGATAGCGCCGGCGGTGGGCTCGAGGTCGCCCGACTCGAGGCCGCGCACGATCTCCCGCGCCAGCTCGAGCGCCTCGCTCGTCTGGTCGGGGTCGAGGACGGTGTTCACGAACGCGAGGCTCCGCTCGCCCTCGAACAGCTCGACGTCGACGGTGCTGAGCTCCCGCTTTGGGATGTACCCGTCGTCGGGAACGCCGACCCGGACGCGGATCGTTCGGCCGTCAGGCAGCGTCGCGGTGCGCTCGACCGGTTCGCCGCGGAGGCTCATCGGACGGGTGGTGTCCGGCGTAGATGGTTGGCTAAACCATGGCGCCGGAGCGGATCGTGCACTTCCGCCCACGGACGATCCTCGCGATCATCGGGATCGTCGTCGCGGTTGGCATCGTCCTCTGGGTGGTGTGGATCGCGCGGCACGTTCTCACCTGGGTCGTCATCTCGCTCTTCCTGGCGATGGCATTGAATCCGCTCGTCGGGTTCTTGCAAAGCCACGGGATCAAACGTCGCGGCGCCGCGGCCGGCATCGCATACGCCGCCGCACTCGCCGCGATCGCCGGAATCGCCGCCGCGTTCATCCCGACGCTCGTCGACCAGGTGAACAACTTCGCCAACAAGGTGCCGGACTACGTGCACGACCTCACCCATGGCCGGGGCCGGCTCGGCTTCCTCGAGACGCGCTACCACGTCGTCGAGAAGGTGAGGAACGCGGTCGAGTCCGGCGGCGTGCGGAGGCTGATCGGGATCGGCGGCGGCGCGGCGCTCACCGTCACGAAAAGCGTTCTCACAGCGATCGCTGCGGTGGTGACGATCGTCTTCATGACCTTCTTCATGATGCTCGAGGGACCGGGCTTGATGGATCGGATCTACGGCCTGCTTCCGGAGCGCCTGCAGCCCCGCTGGCGCGCGGTGGGCCATGACATCTACCGGACCGTCGGCGGCTACGTCCAGGGGAACCTGTTCATCAGCCTGATCGCAGGGGTCTCCTCCGGGCTCGTCCTATTCGTACTCGACGTGCCGTACGCGGTCGCGCTCGGGCTCGTGGTCGCGCTGCTCGATCTGATCCCACTTGCCGGCGCAACGCTCGCCGCGATCGTCGTCGTCCTCGTCGCGCTCGCCGCGCAGGGGCTTACGGCCGCGATCATCGTCGCGGTGTTCTTCATCGTGTATCAGCAGGTCGAGAACCATCTGCTGCAGCCGGTCGTCTACGGACGCACGGTGCAGCTCTCGCCGCTCGTCGTGCTGATCGCGGTGCTCGTCGGTGCGGAGGTCGCCGGCGTGCTCGGCGCGCTCGGCGCGATCCCGGTCGCGGGCGCGATCCAGGTGATCATCGTCGATTGGCAGCGGCAGCGGCGCGGGCGTCCCGTCGCCGAGACCACCCTTTGAGCAGGGATTTCTTCCTTATGGGTGATACGCAAGCCACTTAAAGCGGTAGGTCCGACCGCTCAGAAAAATGCGCCGAAGGGCCGATGTCTAGAACGCAGACGAGGCCGATTGTCAATCCATGTTCAGGGGGGCCTGGAAGCGCTTCGCACTGGCGGTCGTCATCGTCTTGGCCGCCGTCGTTCCGACTGGCGCCGTCGCCGCTTCGGCCGCGCCGAACAGTCGCGTCGTCGCGGTCGCCTCGCTCGAATCGGGCGTCCTCTCGGAGATGAACAAGATCCGCCGCAGCCACGGGCTGCAGGCGCTCCGGGTCTCGACCGCGCTCGGGTCGGCCGCGCGGCAGCACTCGCAGTCGATGGCGACGCAGGGCTACTTCAGCCACAGCTCGGCCGACGGCTCGGAGTTCTGGAAGCGCGTCAAGGCCTTCTATCCGCAGGGCCGCTTCGGCTACTGGTCGGTCGGCGAGAACCTGCTCTGGCAGTCGCCCGACGTCGATGCCGCCGGCGCGCTGCAGATGTGGATGAACAGCCCGCCGCACCGTGAGAACCTCCTCACCGCTCGCTGGCGCGAGGTCGGCATCTCGGCCGTCCACGTCGCGGCGGCGCCGGGAACGTACGACGGCCTCGACGTCACGATCGTCACGGCCGACTTCGGCGTTCGTCACTGAGGCACCGCTCGCGGTGCCGGCTCAAGGACGTGCGGGCTCTGCCCGCGCGTCCGTCTGAAATGACCGGTCGACCGGCTCGAACCTTCGCGCGAGCGCCGCGAACCAGAGTTAGCCTTCGCCCCTGAGCGCCCGTAGCTCAGTGGACAGAGCGGCGGACTTCTAATCCGCGGGTCGCAGGTTCGAATCCTGCCGGGCGCACCTCGGGGCGCTCTGCCGGCCACCCAGGTATCCGCGGAGTGCACGCCCTTTCAGGGCTCTGTTCGCAATCTGTAAGCGTTGGCCAGAACCGGCTTGCCGTCTTTTCGTGCGG
>VAWW01000033.1:26327-28189 GCA_005884575.1 Actinomycetota bacterium | reverse complement strand
AGGGTAGGCATGAAACGGGCAATTCTCGCTCTGACGATCCTGGCGGCCGTGTTCGCCGTGCCCGCGAACGCGTTGCCGCCGAAGTCGACGTCGCCCCCGACGATCGAGGGCAAGTTCCAGGTCGGCGAGACCGTCACGGCCGGCAATGGCTCGTGGGCGAACAACCCGACCTCGTTTGCGTACCGCTGGCAGCGCTGCAACAGCAGCGGTGCCGGCTGTGCGGACATCGCCGGGGCGACCGCGAAGTCGTACAAGCTGACGTCCGCCGAGGTCGGTAGGACGGTGCGCGTGCTCGTGACCGCTTCCAACGCCGACGGCAAGGAAACGGCAAACTCGCACCCGACTCCGATCATCTCCGACTCGTCGGCTCCGCGGAACACGGTGCGGCCCACGATCTCCGGCACCGCCCAGGTCGGTCAGACGATGACCGTCTCGAACGGCACGTGGACGGGCGGCGTGACGTCGTACACGTACCAGTGGCAGCGGTGCGACCAGAACGGTCAGGCGTGCATCAACATCGCCGGCGCGACCTCGACGACGTACGGCGTCCGCTCGGACGACGTCGGCAGCACGCTCCGCGCTCTGGTCACAGCTCAAAACGCAGCGGGCAGGACGACCGTGAGCACCGACCGCAGCGCCGTCGTGCAGGACGTCAGCGGCACCACGGTCGTCGTCACGACGACGGCCGCGACGAACCGCGCGCCGACGATCCAGTTCCGATCGCTCGCGGTTCGCAGGAACCGGGTCTACGTGCGCTTCCAGGCGTGCGACGACTCGTCCAACCGCGTCACGATCGTGGCACGCGACTCGATGGCGGGCCGCCTCTCGTACACCCGCCGCTACAGCGTCAGGCCCGCCGGCTGCGCGGTCTACGCGCGGAGCTGGATCCTGGTCTCGCGCTTCCGTGCGCACGGCCGCTTCGTCGTCTCGCTCCGGGCGATCGACAGCTCGGGCAAGTCGAGCCGGACGGTCGCCCGCTCGGTGAGGCGCTAGCTCCACTCCTGAGGGCCGCCGCGACCGATCCGCGGCGGCCCTCTCACTTCAGGAGCGGGACGAAGCTGTCCTCGAGCGCGGCCGTGCTCGCGATGATCGGGCTCGCGGCCGCAATCAGCCCCGACGGCTCTCGACTCCAGCGCGCCGACGGGCGGAACGCGAAGAACGCGTCCCACACGGTCAGGCCCGGTGTGCCGAGGCGGCCGGTCCGGTGCTCGGCCAGCCAGTCGCCGGAGAGCCGCCGCGGATCCCAGAACGTCGTCACGCGAGGGTCGTCGAACAGGCGCCGGTCGATCGCGGACTTCGAGTCGCCGGCGAGCATCGGAAGCCAGATCGCGTAGACCGCGAGTCGCGCCTTCGGGTGACGGTCGAGGATGTGCGTGCGGACCCAACTGGCCCCGACCTGGCATGTGCTTCAGGTCGGCGAGACGAGCACGATCAGCTTGGGCACGTCCGGCTGCGCGTTGAACAGCGTTCGGAGCTCGGCGACGCTGCTGAGCGTCTTCACTGGAGGAGTCGCCGGCTTCGCCGACCGGTGGCCTCCGCCGCAGCCGGTCGCGAGCGCCGCCGCCGCGGCGACGAGGACCAGCGTTCTCACCGGCGGCTCCAATGCCATGCGCCCGCAGCGAGCGCAGTGCCCGCGATCCCGGCGGCCGCGCCGACCACGAGAGAGCTCTGTCCGTCGGCGGCGCTCTGGACGCTCGCGGAGAACCGCGTCACGAGCCCGACCACCGGATCGTCGGCGAGCGTGACGCTGTCGCCGAAGCGCAACCGCGCCCAGTAGTAGACGAGGTAGCCGCCGGTCGCGAACAGGAGGGCGCCGGATGCGCGGCCGACATACGGCAGCAGCGGGCGCACTGCGCGCGCGG
>VAWW01000033.1:0-26320 GCA_005884575.1 Actinomycetota bacterium | reverse complement strand
CACCGAAGACCGCGAGCTTGCCGGCGCCCAGCGACGCGCCAACGAGCGCGAGGAAGATCGGCAGCGTGCAGCCGAGCGACGCCGCCCCGTATCCCGCGCCGAAGAGGACCATCGCCGCGGCGCGCCGCCCGCGCCCGGCCGGCAGGCGCAAGTGCAGCGGGAGGGAGATGCTCCGGCCCGCGAGCACGACGA
This sequence comes from Actinomycetota bacterium, assembly GCA_005884575.1. Lineage (GTDB taxonomy): Bacteria > Actinomycetota > Thermoleophilia > Gaiellales > Gaiellaceae > AC-16. Next base: position 26,128 of record VAWW01000033.1, on the reverse strand, counting down.
TCCCTACGACCGCGAGCACGCCGCCCGTGACGAGGCCTGCCCACGGGACCGCCCGTGCAACGGCGTCCGCCCCGTAGCTCACGGGCAATCCCACGAGCGTGAAGAGCCCAAGGAAGCCCGCGGCGACCAGCGCACCCGCGGCGACCCCCTGCAGGACCCGCGTCGGAGCCCCCGGCAGCCGTTCCTCGCGCGCGCCGACGTAGAACGAGAGGAAGGCGGGCAGGAGCGGTGCCCCACACGGATTGAGCACCGCCATTCCCCCGGCGACGAGCGCGATGGAGACCGGTACCGAGCCGATGGCCGAATCGTACGCGGAAGATCGCCGCAGCCGGAACCGTCCTTTGGGGAAAGATCGGCCGCAGCGCGCGGCCGAGCGAACTGGAGAAGGAAGCCATGAACCACCGACAGACAGCACGGATCGCAGCGGCAGTCGCGACGGTTGCGCTCACGACTTCGGTCGCACAGGCCGGCGGCCTGCCGCCGATCGACGCGGGCTCGGACATCCCGAATCCCGCCTATGTCGGCCTCTCCCCGCAGCAGGGGATGCCGGTGTACACCCACGGGACGGCGACCGGAGGCGGCTCGACCGGATTCGACTGGACGCTCGCAGGTAGCACGGTCGGCGGGGCGCTCGTGCTCGCCGGGCTCGGCTCGGCGCTCGTCGTCCGCCGCAGCAGGCTCGCCCAGGCGTAGAGACGAGGCCGGCGGCGCGCGGGGCAGAGCTCCGCGCGCCGCCGAACGTGCCCATGATTGGCCGCCGCGGCTTCGTGGAACGGGCCTGAGAGGAGTCCACGAAGGAAGGAGAGCCATGGCCGACGAGCTGAAGGGCAAGAAGGTCGCGATCCTGGCGGCGGACATGTTCGAGCGGGTCGAGCTCGAGCAGCCCCGGAAGGCGCTCGAAGACGCGGGCGCGACCGTCGAGATCATCTCGATCCACGACGGCGAGATCCGCGGCTTCGACCACTTCGATCCGGCGAACACCGTCAAGGTCGACAAGACGGTCGAGGAGGCCTCGGCGGACGACTACGACGCGCTGATGATTCCGGGCGGCGTCGGCAACCCCGACCAGCTGCGGGGCGACGAGAACGCCATCAACTTCGTGCACGACTTCGCGGAGGCCAAGAAGCCGATGGCCGTCATCTGCCACGGCCCGTGGGTGCTGATCGACGCCGGCATCGCACGCGGCCGGCGCATGACGTCGTGGCCGACGGTCGGGACCGACCTGCGCAATGCGGGAGCCGAGTGGACCGACGCGGAGGTGGTCGTCGACGACGGACTCGTGACGAGCCGCAAGCCGGACGACATTCCGGCGTTCAACAAGAAGATGCTCGAGGAGTTCGCCGAGGGCCGTCACGAGGGGGCGCCCGCGCCGAAGCAGGCGACGGCCTCGTAGTGCCCGAGGCGGCGATCGTCGACGTCGACGGAACGCTCGTCGACACGAACTACCACCACGCGCTCGCGTGGTACCGCGCGTTCCGTGAGCACGACCTAACGATCCCGATGTGGAAGCTCCACAGGTACGTCGGCATGGGCGGCGACAAGTACGTCGCCGCCGTCGCCGGCGACGAGGTGGAGGAGGAGCTCGGTGACGAGCTGCGCGGGCGCTGGGAGGCGATCTTCGACGAGTTCATTCCGGAGATCGAGCCGCTTCCCGGCGCCCGCGCCCTGCTCGTCGCGCTGGAGGAGCGCGGGCTCACGGTCGTGCTCGCGAGCTCGTCGATCCAGAGCCATCTCGACCCGTTCCTCGACCTGCTCGACGCGCGCGACCTCGTCGACGACTGGACGACGAAGGACGACGTCGCGGCTTCGAAACCGGAGCCCGATCTCGTCCACGCTGCGCTCGACAAGGCCGGGACGGAGAGCGCCTTCATGATCGGCGACACGCCGTGGGACGTCGAGGCGGCGCGAAAAGCGAGCATCCCGGCGATCTGCGTACTCACCGGCGGCTTCGCCCGGGCCGAGCTGGAGGAAGCGGGCGCCGCCGCGGTGTTCGAGGGAGCCGAAGAGCTCGCCCGGCGGCTCGAGGCCGCTCTCGCCGCCGCCTGAGCGCGAAAAATCCTCTTAAGCCGCCGATCGTTGCGGCCGATACAGCCCGGGCATGCGGCTGCGGCTCCTCGCTCCGATCGTCCCGGTGATGGCCGGCTGCGTCGCTCTGCCTGCGGTCGCGCTCGCGTTGGTGGGCCACCGGATGGTCATGCCCCCGATGTGGGTGCACTTCTACGGCGTCGGCGTCACCGCGCTGGTCGCGACGGCCGCCGCCGCCGCGCTGACAATCGTCGGCACGCGCCGGGCCGACGTGCGCACGGTCGTGATCGCGGGCGGCTTCTCGTTGATGGCGGCACTACTCGCGGTCCACGGCCTGGCGACACCGGGCGTGCTGCTCGGGCCGAACGGTCTCATCGCGATCAGCGGCGGGCTCACATTGCCGGTCGGCGGCGCCGTGCTCGTGCTCTGCGCGCTTCCGCGCTTCGCGACCGCGCGGGCGATCCCGCGCGTGATCGCCATCCAGACGGCGCTCGCTGCGGGCGTCGTCGGTCTCGCCGTCCTCGGCGCGCTGCGGCCGGAGCTCGTCCCGGCGGTCCCGGCCGCGAAGTCGCCGGCTGCGCTGGCGCTGCTCGCCGTGGGACTCTGCTTCTACGCGGCGCTCGCCGTTCGCGCGACGCACACCTTTCTGTTGACCCGCCGGGGCGCCGACCTCGCCGTCGTCTTCGGCCTCGCGCTGCTCGCGACCTCGCTCTATGCGGCACTGGTCCTCACGTTCATGGATCTCGGCTGGTGGCTCGGCCACCTCTTCGAGGTGACCGGCATCGCCGTCGTCGGGGCATCGGTCGGCTACGACCTGTACCGCGGACGCCGCTCGCGGCCGCTGGTCGGCGATCTCCGCGCGAGCGAGATCGTCCTTGCCGAGGAGGCGTACCTCGGCGCCCGGGTGCGCGCGCTGATGGTGCGACTCGCGGAGAAGGACACGTCGACGGAAGAGCACACGCGTCGCGTCGCATCGCTCGCGGTCGCGATCGGCGAGCATCTCGGCCTCTCGCCGGCGCGACTCCGCAGCCTGGCGATCGGCGGACTGCTCCACGACATCGGCAAGCTCTCGGTTCCGGAGCCGATCCTCGCGAAGCCCGGACCGCTCGACGACGACGAGCTCGCGGTCGTCAGGCTGCATCCGGAGCGGGGGCGGGAGCTCCTCACCGAGCTCGGCGGCTTCGACGAGACCGTCAAGCGGCTGGTGCTCGACCACCACGAGCGTCTCGACGGGGGCGGCTATCCGCGCGGTCTGCGCGGCGGCGAGCTCGAGCTCGAGACAAGGATCCTCGCGGTATGCGACGTCTACGACGCGCTGGTCTCGCCGCGGGTGTATCGCGGCGCGTGGCCCGTCGAGCGGGCGCTCGCCTTGCTCGACGAGGAAGCCGGCACGATGTTCGACGAGCGCGTCGTCGACGGGCTCGTCCGCGTCCTCCGCGACCGCGAGGCCGATCGAGAGCCGCTCGTCGCCTGACGAACGGCAGTCGAGGCGCCGCTTGCGGTAACGACCTCAGGACGCCCGGGCTCTGCCCGCGTGTCCGTCTGAATGACCGGTCGAACAACTGACCTCATCCCAAACGCTCCAAGGTGGCGGAGGGGACTCGAACCCCCGACCACCGGGACCACAACCCGGGGCTCTACCAACTGAGCTACCGCCACCGCGGGAGGCGAAGGTTACCTATGTGACGGCGAAGACCGCCGTGACGGACGCCGTCACTTCGCTCTGGCCGGGCTCGATCGGGACGCCGGCGCCGCTCTGCGGCGATGCGTCGTGGCGGCTGACCGGGACGGCGTCCGATCCTTCCGTCAGGCTCGCGATCCGGCCGAGCGTCACACCGGCTTTTGCCGCGAGCACGCGGGCCTTCGCAGTCGCATCGTCGACGGCCGCACCGAGCGCGCGCCGGTAGAGCTCGTCGCGTCCGGCAACGTCGAACGACGGGCCGCCCACGTCCGTTGCGCCCGCTGCGACGGCGGCGTCGACGACCGCACCGACCTTGTCGATCGCGCGCACGGTCACCTGCACGGAGGTCGACGCCGCGTAGCCGATCGTCTTCGTCCCGTCGTCGCTCACCTGCACCATCAGCGACACCTCCTGCGTCTGCATGTCGTCCGCGGCGATGCCCTGGGCCTTGAGCGCCGCGATCACCTTCCGCATCGTCGACGAGGCGGCCGCGAATGCACCGGAGGCCGCGTCGGCGTGGGCTGTCGCGCCGAACGACCACACCGTGACCTGCGGCGCACTCGAGACCGTGCCCGCCCCGGTGACGGTGATGGTCGAAGGCGGAGTCGTGTCGGACGTGGCGGCAGAGGCAGGAAGTGCGAGCAGGCCCGCGGTCCCGAGCAGCGCGACCGCCCAGCGCAAGCGTGTCATGACGTTCTCCTTCGGTCGGATACCAATCGGACCGGCGCGCTTGCGCGAAAGTTCCCTCCATGGACGCCGACCGCGAGCTTCTCCGCCGCGCGGCGCGCGGCGACCGGGACGCCTTCGACCGTCTCGTCCGCCCGCACTGGCCGCGCCTCTACGCGCTCGCGCGCCGGCAGCTCCGCTCGCCCGACGACGCCGCCGACGCGCTGCAGGAGACGCTGCTGCGCGCGTGGCAAGCGCTGCCGCGGTTCCGCGGCGAGGCGCAGCTCTCGACGTGGCTCCATCGGATCTGCCTCAACGCCGTCCACGACCAGCGGGTGCGGACCACAGCCCGGCAGGCTGCGCCGCTCGACGACGTGCCGGAGGCCGTCGACAGGCGCGACCGGTTCGCCGAGGCCGAGCTCGCATCGGAGCTGACGAGCGCACTCGACGAGCTCGAGGAGGACTATCGCGTCGCGATCGTCCTCTGCGATCTCTGCGGCTGCTCGTACGCCGAGGCCGCCGACGTGCTCGGCGTGCCCGAGGGGACGATCAAGTCGCGGATCTTCCGCGGCCGGCGCGCGCTTGCGCAGAGACTGGGAACCTTGTCTACCGACGAGCAGTCCAAGAGCAGATGAACGACGTGCACCTCACCGAGGCCGAGCTGCTGGACGTCGCCGAAGGCGTCGCCGGCGAGGCCGCACGCGCGCACGCGGCCGCCTGCCCGCAATGCGGCGCGGCCGTCGCGGACGCCGAGCGCGGCAAGCATGTCCTGCAGAGCGCTGCGCCTCTCGAGGCCCCGCCGCGGCTCGCCGACGCGATCGCCGGCCTGCCACAGCGCAGCGGGCCGCGGCGGCGCCTGCTGACGATCGCCGCACCGGCCGCTATCGCCGTCGCCGGCGCGATCGCCGCGGCGGTCGTCCTCACCACGGGCGGCGGGACGCCGACGATGCATGGGGGCGAGACCGGCGCGGCGCCGCTCAGCGCCGGCGGCGCGGCGAGGGAGAAGGCCGCGCCAGCTGCCGCGCGTTCAGTCGCGGGCCCCGCGACCGCCGTCGCGGAAGCGCTGCGCCGGGCCGGCTTCAAGGCCGTCGCGAAGGGGCCGAGCCTCGTCGTCGTCCACGGCGACGCCGCCGCGGTCGCCCGCGCACTCGCACGGAGGCCGAACGGTGCGGTCCGCGTCGACGTCCGTCCCTGACGGAGCCGGGTACTCTCAGCCCGCGGCCCCGTAGCTCAGCGGATAGAGCGGTGGACTTCGAATCCACGAGCGGAGGTTCGACTCCTCCCGGGGCCACTCGGACAGGTTCTCAAAAGACGACGAGCGTGAATCCTCGCGTGATGCTGTTGCCGCTCGGGTCGTACGTGACGACCCTGTACACCCCGTCCACCGACACGGTGACGGACGACGTCCCGCCGTTCGCGGTCACCGGAGTGGCGACGGCAGCGCCGGGGGCCAACCCGGGGAAGCGGACTTCAATCGCGCCGCTGGTGCCGCGAAGCTCGGGCGCCTTCCCGTTGCAGGTGTACTTGCGCGAGAAGAGCCTCGCCGCCTTGGAGAACGACTGCGGCACTGCGCCGACCACGTGGTCGTAGTCGAACGTGACGAACGCCTTCGCAGCGCCGTTCGTGCAGCCGAGCTTCGCCGTCTGCGTCCCGACTGCGAAGGCGGAGCCGCCGAGCGCGGCGAAGAGCGCGAGCGCGGCAACGACCATGGACGGGGTGATGCGGCGACCGATCATGGGAGACCCTCCTGGGTGTGGACGCGCTCCGCGTACCCCGGGCGGAAAACGCTATACGCGGAGGTGCCGCTCGAACCAGTCGAGCACGATCTCGAACCGGGTCACGCGGTGGATCGGCGAGCCGGAGCGCGTCAGCTCGTGGCTCTCGGCCGGGAAGCGCACCAGCTCGACCGGCTTGCGGTGGACGCGCAGCGCGATGAACAGATGCTCCGCCTGCTCGACGTCGCACCGCAGATCCTGCTCGGAGTGGAGGATCAGCAGCGGCGTCTCGATCCGGTTCGCGTACGTCGCCGGCGAGTGATCGATGTACGCGCGAACGTCGTCCCAGGGCCAGCCGCCGAAGTGACGGGCGAATCCCCAGAAGTAGTCACTGGAGCCCCAGGCCGAGAGGAGGTGGTTCACGGCTCGCTCGGACACCGCGGTCCTGAAGCGATTCGTGTGCGAGACGATCCAAGAGGTCAGGTAACCGCCGTACGAGCCACCGATCACGGCCGTACGCTCCGCGTCGAGGAAGTCGAACCGCTCGAGCGCCGTGTCGACCACGGCGATCACGTCTTCGTAGTCGATGGTCCCCCACCCGGGGCCGCCTGAGACCGGACCCATGATCGCGCGCGCGAACGCCTCGCCGCAGCTCGACGAGCCGCGTGGATTCGAGTAGACGACGGCGTATCCGGCTCCGGCCTGCACCTGGAACTCGTCGAAGAAGCCGGTCCCGTACTGGGAGTAGGGCCCGCCGTGGATGTTCAGGACGACGGGCACTTTCGTCCCCAGCGCGAAGCCGGCCGGCCGGACGAGCCAGGCATCGATCTCGGTGCCGTCCGCCGACACGGCTGTGAATCGTTCGGGCGCAACGAGCTCGCGGCCCTCGACGAATGCGCGGCCGACGTCTGTCAGCTGCCGCTCGCCTGCGAAGAGCTCCCGCATCGTCGTCGCTGTCGCTGCGACATGGACGAGCGTGTCCCCGCGCGCGTCGTATCCCGCGACGGCGAGCTGGCCGCCGACGAGCAGACGCGGCTCTCCCGAGCCGTCGGCCGGCACGTCGTAGAGGTGCACGTTGCCGCGATCCTCGATCGCGAAGACGATCCGTTCGCCGTCCCAGAGCGTCTCGCGGATGTCCGGGTACGGTCCGCAGTTCCGGTCGACGCTCGCGGTGAGGATCGTGTGCTCGCCGCTCGCGACATCGACGACCGCGATCTGCGTGTGCCGCGGGAAGTCCTCCTTCTCCGGCAGCCAGCGGTACGCGATGCGTGTTCCGTCGGGCGACCACGCGGGCGCGTCGCACATGCCGTCGGCTCCTGTCACCCGCCGCGGCTCGCCGCCTTCCGCAGGAACCACCCAGATGTCCGTGACCAGCGTGATGTCCCAGTCGTCCTCCCGGCCGGAGACGAACGCGATCTGCGAGCCGTCCGGTGACCACGCCGGCGCCGAGTTCTGGAACTCGCCGTTCGTCAGCTGCACCGGCTCGCCGGAGCCGTCCGTGGGGACGACGAAGACATGCTGCGCACGGTCGAACGTCCAGCCGACGTTGTCGAGCTTGTACCCGAGCCGCGTGATCCGGCGCGGGCTGCGCCTCCGCTCGTCCTCCTCCTCGTACGCGGCGTCAGGCACGCGCGTGCTGAAGGCGATTCGTGTCCCGTCCGGCGACCACGCCGGCTCGCTCGCGTCCTCCTTCAGCTCGGTCAGCCGCTGCGCCTCGCCACCCTCGGCCGGGATGACGTACAGCTGGTTGCACTTGCTCTCGCCGCGCTTGCCGACGAACGCGAGGCGCCTGCCGTCGAGCGACCAGCGGGGCGAGCCGTCGCGCTTCTCTCCAGTCGTGAAGCGCCGCGGCGATGCCGAGCCGTCGGCGGCTGCGATCCAGATCGAGCCGCAGTAGTCGTTGTCCTCGCGGTCGAGCGTCCAAACGACGTACGCCACCCGGCCGCCGTCCGGGTGAAGCCGCGGATCGCCGACGCCTGTCAGCTCGTAGACGTCGTCCGGTTTCATTCCGCGCATGACGCTGGACTCTAGTCAGACCGAGAGTTGTCGCTACCTACCCTCCCGAGAGGGATAGCGGTTTTCCGAATCCCCGCCTACACTGCGCGCGCCGGGGCGTCCCGGCACGGGTGAGGAGGGGAAACATATGGGACGGGGAAGGTGGACCGCTGTTGCGGTCCTTGCGGCCTTCGCTGCCTTCGTTGGCAACGCGGCGGCCATTACGAACGGGAAACCGGACGGGAACGCGCACCCGAATGTCGGTGCGCTGTACGCGCGAGCTCCGGGTCATCAGCTCCAGCAGTTCTGTTCCGGCTCGCTCGTCGCGCCGGGCATATTCCTGACCGCGGGGCACTGCGTCGCAGTCATCAACAGCGTTCCCGGCGCGCAGATGTTCGTCACGTTCGCGCCGACGTTCGATCGCGGGAGTCTGATCCGGGCGACGGGTAGCACCCTCGATCCTGCGTTCGGTCAGGTGAGCGACCCGAACGTCGGCGACGATCCGCACGACATCGCGGTCGTGCAGTTCGACCCGGATGCTCGTGCGGCCGCGGGCATTCGGCCGGTGATCCTGCCTCCGGTCGGCGCGCTCGACGTGCTCCTGAAGTTCCTCAAGCACGACCGCTCGTGGAGCCACGCGGGCGAGCGCGGCCACGAGCGGATGGGGCCGTTCGCGTCGACCGTCACGCGGACGACGAAGTCGGTGCGCGATGACGGCGACGGTAGGTCGAGTACGGCCGTCTTCGTCGACGTCGGGTACGGCGCCACCGACATCAACCAGCAGTTCTCGGACGGCATCCGGCGCAGCGCGGCTTCCGGCGACCCGAAGCTCGTGGGCGACAACTGGTTGATCCTCTCGCAGGACGCCTCGAAGGGCTTCGGGGGGACGTGCGTCGGCGACTCGGGCGGGCCGCAGTTCGTCGGGCCGGTCGAGGTCTCGATCACGATCGACGGCGACCCGGACTGCACCCTGTTCGGCATCAACCTCCGTCTCGACACGACGACCGCGCGCAGCTTCCTCAGCTCAGTCGGCGTGCCGCTGCGGTAGCTCACCCTCGGCAGGCGCCCCGGCCGTCCCCCGGGGCGCCGCCACCCGCCCTACCTCGGCAGAGTCACGCGAGGGAATGTCGTGGTAGACGCGGTGGCGTCGGCATCGCTTGCGATGCCGACCGTAAGAGGCCGTACCGACTCGGCCGGCGCGGCCGCTCTCTAAACCCACCGCGCCGATCCATTTGGTCGGCGTTAAGCTGGCTCGGCGCCGAAGCGGGCGTGGCGGAATCTGGTAGACGCGGTGGCGTCGGCATCGCTTGCGATGCCGACCGTAAGAGGCGGTGCCGGCTTGGCCGGCGCGGCCGCTCTCTAAACCCACCGCGCCGATCCATTTGGTCGGCGTTAAGCTGGCTCGGCGCCGAAGCGGGCGTGGCGGAATCTGGTAGACGCGGTGGGTTTAGGTCCCACTGGGCCTTCTGGCCCTTGGAGGTTCGAGTCCTCTCGCCCGCACCTATCCTCCCAGCGTGCTTTTCCGAGGAGACGATGCCGATCGCCTCTGGCGCCTGCAGCGCGTCACCGACGCCGCGCTCGCGCACCTGAACTTGGACGCGCTGCTAGCCGAGCTGCTCGAGCGCACGCGCGAGGTGCTCGAGACCGACACGTGCGCGATCCTGCTCCTCGACCCAGCCGCGAACGAGCTGGTCGGAGCGCGGCGTCCGGATCCGGGTCGGTGCCGGCTTCGCCGGCAAGATCGTGGCGGAGAAGCGGCCGGTCGTGCTCGACGAGGTCGACGAGAAGCACGTCGTCAACGCGATCCTGTGGGAGAAGGGGATCAAGACACTGCTCGGCGTCCCGCTCGTCGTCGAGAGCAGCGTGATCGGGGTCCTCCACGTCGGCAGGTTCGACCCGCGCGCCTTCACCGACGACGACGTCGAGCTCCTGCAGCTCGTCGCCGACCGCGCGGCGATCGCGATCGAGCACGCGCGACTCTTCGAGGCGGAGCAGACCGCGCGACTCCGCCTCGAGAACATCCAGTCCGTCACGGACGCGACGATCGGGCTGCTCCGGCTCGACGAGTTGCTCGGCCAGCTGTTGCTGCGAATCCGCGACATCCTCGAGGCCGACACGTGCGCATTCCTGCTGCTCGACGCCGAGACCGGCGAGCTCGTCACGCGCGCCGCGGTCGGCATTGAGGAGGCGGTCGAGAAGGGCGTGCGCATTCCAATCGGCCGCGGCTTCGCCGGCCGCGTCGCAGCCGAGCGGCGGCCGGTGGTGCTCGAGGACGTCGGCCACGCGGAGGTGTTGAATCCGCTCCTACGGGCGAGGGGGATCAAGTCGCTGCTCGGCGCGCCGCTGCTCGTCCGCGGCGAGGCGCTCGGCGTCGTCCACGTCGGCACCCTCGTGCCGAGGAAGTTCACGGATGCGGACGTCGAGCTCCTGCAGCTCGTCGCGGACCGCGCGGCGCTCGCGATCGAGCGTGCTCGCGTGCACGACGAGATGATCCGCTTGGACGAGATGAAGCTGAATTTCGTCGCGGTCGCCTCGCACGAGCTGCGCACGCCCGCGGCGGCCATCTACGGGATCCTCGCAACGCTGCGCGCCCGCGGCGACGAGCTCGATCCCGAGCAGCGCGCGCAGCTCGACAAGACGCTGTGGGAGCAGACCGACCGAATGCGGCGGCTGATCGAGCAGCTGCTCGATCTTTCGCGTCTCGACGCGCAGGCCGTCGCGCTCGAGCGCCGGCCGGTCGAGGTACGCGAGCTCGTCGAGAACGTCGTCGATGCAGTCGCCGGCACGAGTCGCGTCGAGGTGCGTGTCGATCCCGGTTTGGAGGCGGTCGTCGATCCGCTCGTGCTCGACCGCGTGCTCTCGAATCTGCTGGTGAACGCGTTCCGCTACGGCAGGCCGCCGGTCGTCCTCAGCGCAGATCGGCGCGACCGCCATCTGCGCATCACCGTCGAGGACGAGGGCACCGGTGTTCCGCCCGAGCTCGTGCCGCGGCTCTTCGACAGGTTCGAGCACGGAAGCGAGGGCAAGGGCGCGGGCCTCGGACTTGCGATCGCGCGCGCGTACGCGGATGCACACGGCGGCAGCCTCGTCTACGACCAGCGCGACCGCGGCGCGCGCTTCGAGCTGCTCATTCCTGCAAACGGCTAGTGATGATGCGCGTGCGCGACCGCATGGCCGCGGCCGCGCGCAATCAGCGCCCGGTTGACCGGGAACGCTGCGACGAACGCGAGGGCGAGCCCGACCGCGAGGCTCCACCAGAAGAGCGGGTCGCCGAGCGTTGCGTCCAGCGCTCCCGGCACGACGAGCACGAAGCCGTTGTCGACGATCTCCATCACGACGATCGAGACGGTGTCGGCCGCGAGTGCGATCCGCGCAGCGCGGCGTAACCCGAGCTCTGGAACGAGCGGTCGCAGCGTCAGCGAGTAACCGAAGGGGAACGCAAGCGCCGTTGCGAGGACGATCGAGGCAAGATTGCCCCAGCCGGCAACGGTCGCGATCACCATCCCAAGCACCTCGCCGATCGCGCAGCCGGTGAGGCAGTGTACGGTCGCCTGGAGCGCCATGCGGTTGATAGTCATCGGCTCTTCGAGAAGCGGTGCACTGCGTCGAGCAGCTCGCGCGTCTTCTCGGCCGCCTGCCTCTCGTCGCCGGACGCGATCGCGTCGCTCACGCAATGGTTCACGTGGTCGTCGAGGATTCTGAAGCCGAGGCTCTCGAGCGCCGTGCTGACCGCGGAGATCTGCGTGAGGATGTCGATGCAGTAGCGATCGTCCTCGACCATCCGCTCGATGCCCCGCACCTGGCCCTCGATCCGGTGCAGGCGCTTCACGATCTGCTGCTTGTCGTATCCGTGTTCCATCAAACCGCCCGAGTGCTGCGGAAACGCCGCAGGCGCAGCGAGTTGGTGACGACGAAGAGACTGGAGAACGCCATCGCGCCGGCGGCGACGATCGGGCTCAGGAGGCCGGCGACGGCGAGCGGGATCGCGGCGACGTTGTAGGCGAAGGCCCAGAAGAGGTTGCCCTTGATCGTGCGCAGCACGCGGCGCGAAAGCCGGATCGCGTCGATCGCCGCGCGCAGGTCGCCGGAGACGAGCGTCAGGTCCGCAGCCTCGATCGCGACGTCGGTCCCCGTGCCGATCGCGAGACCGAGGTCAGCCTCGGCGAGTGCCGGCGCATCGTTGATCCCGTCGCCGACCATCGCAACGACCTCGCCGTGCTCCTGCAAGCGGCGGATCTCGGCCGCCTTCGCGTCTGGCAACACCTCGGCGACGACGCGATCGATCCCTACCTCGCGGGCAACACGGTCTGCGGTCTCGCGGGAGTCGCCGGTGAGCAGGACGGGAACGAGCCCGAGCTCCTTCAACTGCCTGATCGCCTCGGCGCTCGTCGGCTTGACCGTGTCCTCGACGACGAGCCGTGCGCGGTCGAGGCCGCCCCACGCGACGACGCCGCGCGCGATCTCGACGCGCAGCCCGTCGACCACGCCGGCAGCGCCCGAGCCGGGGACGGCGCGGAACTCCTCCACGCGCGGCAGCTCGCCGAGCTCGGCACGCGCCGCCTCAGCGACCGCCCGGGCGACGGGATGCTCGCTCGCGTCCTCGACCGCTCCGGCGAGTCGCAGCGCTTCGACACGGCTCGCGCCGTTGAGCGGCACGACGTCGACGAGCCGCATGCGCCCTTCGGTGACGGTGCCAGTCTTGTCGAGCACGATCGTGCCGACGCGCCGCGTCTGCTCGAGAATCTCCGGCCCGCGGATCAGGACGCCGAGCTGCGCGCCGCGGCCGGTGCCGACCATCAAGGCCGTCGGCGTCGCGAGCCCGAGCGCGCATGGGCACGCGATGATCAGCACGGCGACCGCGGCGGTGAACGCCTGCGACGCGTCGCCCGTTACTGCGAGCCAGCCGGCGAGGGTGGCGACCGAGATCGCGAGCACGACCGGGACGAACACCGCGGCGACGCGGTCGGCGAGCCGCTGCACAGGCGCCTTGCCCGACTGCGCCTCCGCGACGAGCCGCGCCATCTGCGCGAGCGCAGTGTCGGCGCCGACACGTGTCGCGCGCACGACGAGGCGGCCGTCGAGGCAGACGGTTCCGCCGGCGACCTCCGTTCCCGCCGCGACGTCGACGGGGCGCGGCTCGCCGGTCAGCATCGACGCGTCGACGGCGGCCTCGCCTTCCTCGACGATCCCGTCGGCGGCGATTCGCTCGCCGGGACGGACGACGAAGCGCTCGCCGACCGCGACGTCGTTCGGGGGAGCGAGCTCGAGCAGCCTTCGGATCGCGGCGCTCGACCGTGTGCGCGCGCCCGCCTCGAGGAAGCGGCCGAGGAGGATCAGCGTCACGATCACGGCCCCGACCTCGAAGTACGTGCCCGCGTCGAGACCGGCCGCGAGCACGACGAGCGACCACGTCCACGCCGCGAGCGTGCCGAGCGAGACGAGCGTGTCCATCGTCGCGACGCCGTGCCTCGCGTTCAGCAGCGCAGCGCAGTGGAACGGCCAGCCGCTCCAGAGCACGACGGGGGTCGCGAGAGCGAGCGCGAGCCATTGCCAGCCGCCGAAGTGCAGCGCGGAGACCATGGAGAGCACGACGAGCGGCGCGGACAGCGCGGCCGCGACGGCGAGCCGTGTTGTGGGAGCCTCGCGCTCGACCGGAGCATCGGCGGGTGCAGCGCCGTAGCCGGCGGACTCGACCGCGGCGACGAGCGCTGCGAGCCGCACCCGCTCGGGGTCGTACGACACCGCGGCGAGCTCCGTCGCCAGGTTGACGCTCGCCTCGACGCCGTCGAGCTCGTTCAACGAGCGCTCGACGCGCGCGACGCAGCTGGCGCACGTCATGCCCTCGATCGCGAACTGAGCCTTAGCCATACCCCCGGAGGGTATCAGCGGGCCAAGAGATCGATCCGCTCTGCGGCGCGCCGCAGCGATTCCTCGTCGAAGAGGAAGGGCATGGCGTTCGGGATCTGATGCGCCGGGCCGTCCAGGTCGTCCGAGCCGCCGGCCGCGTTGAGCGCGTATCGCACGGGAATCTCGTGGCAGACCACGAGGATCGCCTGCTCCGGCCGCGCGACCAGCGCGCGGAACGCCACCGCGTAGCGCCGCGCCGCCTCGTCGAGGCTCTCGCCGCCGGGGAAGCGATCGCCCCGTGCGTGCTCCGCCTTCCACGCGCGGTACTCGGCGATCGTGTCTCCCTCCAGGTCGCCGATGTCGATGTCGTCGAGCAGCGGCTCCTCGATCAGCGGCAGGCCGCGTCTCCTGAGCGCGAGCTCCGCCGTCTCGCGCGTGCGCGTGAACCTGGTGTGGACGCAGAGCTCGAACGGCACGTTCGCGAGCTGGAGCCCGAGCATCCGCGCCTGCGCCCGGCCGTCGTCGGTGAGCGGGACGGGCACCGCGGGGTCACCGTTGACGCGTCCCTCGACGTTCAGCGTCGAGTGCGCATGGCGGGTCAAGGCGACGAGCCGCAAGGGCCCAGCCTAAAAGACCTCTGCTTGAATGGCGGGGTGCAGACCCAGGTCGAGGAACTGGCGGACAACAAGGTCCGCCTGACGGTGCAGGTCCCGCGCGCCGACGTGCATCACGCCGTCGAGCACGCCGCGAACGACCTCGCCGCGAGCGCCAAGATCCCCGGCTTCCGCAAAGGCAAGGTGCCGATGCCGGTCCTGCTCCAGCGCGTCGGCAAGGAGCGCCTCTATCAGGAGGCGATCGAGAGCCACATCGGCGGCTGGTTCTGGAACGCCGCAGCCCGCGAACGCCTGCGCCCGGTCGCTCAGCCCGAGTACGACTTCCAGCTTCCCGCCTCCGACAAGGAGGACTGGCAGTTCTCCGCGACGGTTCCGGTGCAGGAGAAGCCGGAGGTCGCGGACTGGACCGAGCTCGAGGTTCCCTACCGCGAGCCCGAGGTCCCGGCGGATCTCGTGCAGCACGAGCTCGAGCTGCTCCAGAACACGGTTGCCGAGCTCGCGCCGGTCGACGGCCGGCCGGTACAGGCGGGCGACACGGTCGTCGTCGACCTGACCAGCGACACAGGCGAAAACCGCAGTGACTACGTGATCGAGCTGGGCGGCGGCGCCGTCGTCGAGGAGGTCGAGACCGGGCTCGTCGGCATGTCGCCCGGCGACACGAAGGAGATCGAGTTCGAGCTCGGCGACGACACGCGCCAGACGCTGACCGTCACTGTCAAGGAGATCAAGGAAAAGGTCCTGCCGCCCGTCGACGACGACCTCGCGAAGGCTGCGACCGAGTTCGAGACGCTCGCCGATCTGCGCGCGGACATCGAGGGCCGCCTGCGCGACCAGATCGAGGCTGAGGTCGACGCGGCGTTCCGCGCAGCGGTCTCCGACAAGCTCGTCGAGGCGTCGAAGGTGCAGGCGTCGGGGCCGCTCGTCGAGTCGCGCACGCGCGAGCTGCTGACGGGCCTCGCGCGCCAGATCGAGCGCCGCGGCGTGGACTTCGAGACGTACCTCGCGATGACCGGCACGGACCCAAACGAGCTGCTCGGGCGCCTGCAGGCCGAGGCCGCGCAGTCGGTCGCGCGCGAGCTCGTGCTGGAGGCCGCGGCGGACACGCTCGACATCCAGGTTCCGGACGAGCAGGTGGAGGGACTGATCCGCGACCAGGCCGAAGCGGTCGACGAGGATCCCGAGCCGCTGCTCCTCGGCCTGCGTGAGAACGGACGCTTCGAGCAGCTGCGCGAGGACATGCGCCTGCGCGACGCGCTCGACCGGATCGCCGGCGAGGTGAAGCGCATCGAGCCGGAGGTCGCGGCCGCGCGCGAGGCGATCTGGACGCCGGAAAAGGAAAAGTCGCAGAAGGAAACGAAGTTGTGGACCCCCGGTAGCAAGGAGCCCGAATGAGCCCGTTGATTCCGATGGTGATCGAGCAGACGTCGCGCGGCGAGCGCTCGTTCGACATCTACTCCCGCCTGCTGAACGAGCGGATCATCTTCCTCGGCACGCCCGTCGACGACCAGATCGCCAACCTGACCGTCGCGCAGCTGCTGCATCTCGAGTCGGAGGACCCCGACAAGGACATCTCGATCTACATCAACTCGCCGGGCGGCTCCGTCTACGCGGGCCTCGCGATCTACGACACGATGCAGTTCATCAAGCCGCAGGTCCAGACGATCTGCGTCGGGATCGCGATGTCGATGGGCGCGCTGCTCCTCGGCGGGGGCGCGAAAGGAAAGCGGATGGCACTGCCGAACGCCAAGATCCTGATCCACCAGGTCTCGGGCGGATTCCAGGGGCAGGGCACGGATATCGAGATCCAGGCGCGCGAGGTGATCAGCCTCAAGCGGCGCCTGGAGGAGATCTTCGCGCATCACTCAGGGCAGCCGCTGGAGAAGGTCTCGAAGGACATGGAACGCGACTACTTCATGGATCCCGAGGAGGCCAAGGAGTACGGGATCATCGACAATGTGATTGCACACCGGTAGTAGACGTTCCGGCCAATCGGGGGTAAAAGGAGTCCTAGTGGCCCGCGCTTCAGACGGAAACGAACAGCTGCTCTGCAGCTTTTGCGGCAAGAGCCAGCGCCAGGTCAAGAAATTGATCGCGGGGCCGGGCGTCTACATTTGTGACGAATGTATCGATCTCTGCAACGAGATCATCGACGAGGAGCTGACGACCCCGACCCAGCTCGACCTCGACAACCTCCCTCGTCCGAGGGACATCTACGCCGTCCTCAACGACTACGTCGTCTCGCAGGAGGAGGCCAAGCGGACGCTGTCGGTGGCGGTCTACAACCACTACAAGCGCGTCCAGATGGGGACCGAGGACGGCGAGGTGGAGCTGCAGAAGTCGAACATCCTGCTGCTCGGCCCGACCGGGTGCGGCAAGACGCTCCTGGCGCAGACGCTGGCGCGGATCCTCAACGTCCCGTTCGCGATCGCGGACGCGACGGCGCTGACCGAGGCCGGCTACGTCGGCGAGGACGTCGAGAACATCCTCCTGAAGCTGATCCAGGCCGCGGATTTCGACATCAAGAAGGCCGAGACGGGGATCATCTACATCGACGAGGTCGACAAGATCGCGCGCAAGGCGGACAACCCGTCGATCACACGCGACGTGTCGGGTGAGGGCGTCCAGCAGGCGCTCCTGAAGATCCTCGAGGGGACGGTCGCGTCGGTGCCGCCACAGGGCGGGCGCAAGCACCCGCACCAGGAGTTCCTCTCGATCGACACGACGAACATCCTCTTCATCTGCGGCGGCGCGTTCGCCGGCCTCGACAAGATCATCGGCAAGCGGATCGGCAAGAACGCGGTCGGCTTCGGCGCGGACATCCGCTCCAAGCATTCGGGGGAGTCGTCGGAACTGCTCGCGCAGGTCATGCCAGAGGATCTGCTGCAGTTCGGGCTGATCCCCGAGTTCATCGGCCGGCTGCCCGTCATCTCGGCGGTGCATCAGCTGCAGCGCGAGGATCTCGTCCAGATCCTGACGGAGCCGAAGAACGCGTTGACGCGGCAGTACCAGCGGTTCTTCGGCTACGACAACATCGAGCTCGTCTTCACCGAGGACGCCCTGTGGGAGATCTCCGACAAGGCTTTGGATCGCGAGACGGGCGCCCGCGGGCTGCGGTCGATCATCGAGACGGCGTTGCTCGACGTGATGTTCGAGCTGCCGTCGCGCCGGGACGTCTCCAAGTGCGTGATCACGAAGGAGACGATCTCCCAGGGCCTGCGCCCGACGCTCGTGACGAGCGGCGGCCAGAGCCTCGACGAGCCCGACGAGCTCGTCGAAGAGTCCGCCTAGCACGGTTTCCTTCGCCGGCCGGCACGCCGCCATCGGCGAGCGGCCATGCCCCGCGGAGCCACGACCCGGGACCTACCCCGGGGGAGGTCCCGGGTCGGGGCTGCAGCGGACAGGGCTGCCCCGCCGCATTCCGCATGGGACCGCGCGCTCGCGTCCGTTCCGGCCGCGTCCCGGGACCTGGACCGGGGGAGGTCCCGGGTCGTGGCCGTTCCGGCCGAGGCCGCATGCTACCCGAAAGTCTTGGATCCGAGAACGCGCGGATTCAAGCCTTGACGGGGCTTGGCGGCGTATCTAGGATCCGAGAGCTTCAGATTCGGATCCGAGAAAGGACGGGCCATGACGATCGCCTACGAGTACCCCTCGCTCGCCGAGCCGCCCGAGATCCCCGATCCCTTGCCGTCTACGGCGGAGACGGCCGAGTGCTGCTGCCCCGAGTTCTGCGAGCGGGATCACGACAATGACTGACGCGTCTCGGATCCAGGCGGCCTGGGACGCCGATCCGCGCTGGCGCGGGATCGAACGCGGCTACTCCGCCGACGACGTCGGCCGGCTGCGCGGCTCCGTCGTCCCCGAGCACACGCTCGCCCGGCTCGGCGCGGAGCGGCTCTGGAAGCTCCTGCACGGCCCCGACCACGTGGCTGCCCTCGGCGCACTCAGCGGCGGCCAGGCCGTCCAGATGATCCGCGCCGGGCTCCAGGCGATCTACCTCTCCGGCTGGCAAGTCGCCGCCGACGCCAACCTCGCCGGTCACACCTACCCCGATCAGAGCCTTTATCCGGCGAACAGCGTGCCCGCCTTCGTCCGCCGCCTGAACAACGCGCTCCTGCGGGCCGACCAGATCGACTGGGCTGAGGGCCGCAACGGCACCCACTGGCTCGCGCCGATCGTCGCCGATGCCGAGGCCGGCTTCGGCGGCGTCCTCAACGCGTTCGAGCTGATGAAGGGGATGATCGAAGCCGGCGCGGCAGGCGTGCACTTCGAGGACCAGCTCGCATCGGAGAAGAAGTGCGGGCACCTGGGCGGCAAGGTGCTCGTGCCGACCGGCCAGTTCGTCCGGACGCTCACCGCCGCGCGGCTCGCCGCCGACGTGCTCGACGTTCCGACGCTGCTCCTCGCGCGCACGGACGCGCTGAGCGCGACGCTCCTGACGAGCGACGTCGACCCGGGCGACGTCGAGTTCCTGACCGGCGAGCGGACGCCCGAGGGCTTCTACCGGGTCCGCGACGGTCTGGCCGCCGCGATCGCGCGCGGCCTCGCGTATGCGCCGTACGCCGACGTGCTCTGGTTCGAGACGTCGACGCCGGACCTCGGCGAGGCGGCCGAGTTCGCCGCCGCGATCCACGATCGCTTCCCGGGCAAGCTGCTCGCGTACAACTGCTCGCCGTCGTTCAACTGGCGCGCGCACCTGAGCGACCCGCAGATCGCCGGCTTCCAGCGCGATCTCGCCGCGCTCGGCTACCGGTTCCAGTTCATCACGCTCGCCGGCTTCCACTCGCTCAACGCGGCGATGTTCGAACTCGCTCACGCGTACGCGCAGGAGGGGATGACGGCATACGTCCGCGTGCAGGAGCGCGAGTTCGAGCTGGAGGCCGCCGGCTACACCGCGACGCGCCACCAGCGGGAGGTCGGCGCGGGTTACTTCGACCGGGTCGTCGACGCCGTGACGGGAGGCAACGCTTCGACGCTCGCGCTCCGGGGCTCGACGGAGGAACAGCAGTTCGAGGGCGTACACTCGTGAACGTGAGCCTCGACAGCACCAAGGCCGACGACATCGCGCTCGTGATCGAGGAGGCGATCGTCTCCGGCGAGCTCGCGCCCGGAAGCGTCCTTCGCCAGGAGCAGCTCTCCGAGCAGTTCGAGGTCAGCCGGACGCCGATCCGCGAGGCGCTGCGCCGGCTCGCCGCGCTCGGGCTCGTCGACTTCGTCCCGAACCGCGGCGTCCGCGTCCGGATGATCTCGCGCGAGGAGCTGCACGAGGCGTTCCTCGTGCGCGCCGAGCTCGAGGGCCTCGCGACCGAGCTCGCCGCGGAGCGGATGACCGCACAGGACCTCGAGGAGCTCGAGGAGGCCGAGCGCCGGTTCTCGCGCATCTCACAGGAGCTTCGCTCCCGCGAGCCGGGGGAGGAGCGGCGGTCGATCATGGGCGACTGGATCCGCGCCAACCACGGCTTCCACGACGTGATCTACCGCGTCGCCGACGCGCCGTTCATCGAGCGGCTCGCGAAGGAGGCGCGGCGCAACTTCTCCGGCCCGGCCGTCTGGGCGCCGGGCGACCACTCGCTCGACGGGCTCTACGTCCAGAATGAGCAGCAGCACCGCGCGATCCGCCAGGCACTCGCCGCGCGGAGCGCCAGCGGCGCACGGGCGCTCGCCCACGAGCATGTTCTCTCCTCGTTCCACCTGCTCGAGACGATCCTGGAGCAGGTCGGCGCGCAGCCGCCGAACTGGCACGAGTCGCGCGCGAGGAGCCGCCGCTAGCGCTTGACACCCGTCCCGCCGCCCACATAACTTAGACCTGAATCGGGTCTCAGTTTTCTCGACGGTGGGAGGACTCATGGCTGGACGAAAGACCCTCGCGCTCGTCGTCGCGCTCGCGGCGGCGCTGCTCGCGACGCTGGCAACGACGGCGGAGGCTCGCTCGAGCGCGTCCGCATACAAGGTCGGGATCATCTACTCGCGCACGGGCCTGCTCGCGAGCTACGGGGCCCAGTACATCGAGGGGCTGCGGCTCGGGCTCTCGTACGCGACCAAGGGGACGAACAAGGTCGGCGGGCATCCGCTCGAGCTCGCTCTCCAGGACGACGCCGGCAATCCGACGACGGCCGTCTCCGCGGCCAAGGACCTGATCGGCCAGGGCTACAAGATCCTCGCCGGCTCCACCTCGTCGGGCGTCGCGCTCCAGGTCGCGCCGATCGCCGCGCAGAACCAGGTGCTGTTCATCTCCGGCCCGGCCGCGTCCGACGCCATCACGGGCGTCAACAAGTACACGTTCCGCTCCGGCCGCCAGAGCTGACAGGACGTGCTCGCGGCGCAGTCGCTGCTCGGCAAGGGAGTCGGGCGGAAGATCGTCGTCTTCGCGCAGGACTCGGCGTTCGGGCAGGGCAACGTGGCCGCTGTCTCCGCGATCATGGGCGGCAAGGGGCATAGCGTCTCGAAGATCCTCGTCCCGCTGACGGCGAACGACTTCACGCCGTTCGCGCAGCAGGCGAAGCAGGCGAACGCCGACCTGCTGTTCGTCGCCTGGGCCGGCACGACCGGGCCGGCGATGTGGCAGGCGCTCGACCAGCAAAACGTCTTCAGCGCCAACACGAAGGTCGCGACCGGCCTTGACCAGCGCTCGACGTGGGCGGGTTTCGGCGCCACCGGCGCGAAGATCAGCTTCTTCACGCACTACGTCTGGGACGGGCCGAAGAGCCCGGTCAACGACTGGCTCGTCGCGCAGCTGAAGAAGCGCGGCCAGCGGCCCGACCTCTTCACGCCGGACGGTTTCACCGCCGCGCAGATGATCGTCCACGCGCTGCAGACGGCGAAGGGCGACGACCCGAACAAGCTGGTCTCCGCGCTCGAGGGCTGGCGGTTCACGGCCGTGAAGGGGCCGGAGTACATCCGTCCGCAGGATCACGCCGTGCTCCAGCCGATGTTCACGGTCAAGCTCGTGCAGAAGGGCGGCAAGTGGGTCGACCAGGTCACGGGCCGCGTCTCGCCGGGCAACCTCCAGCCGCCCCTCAAGTAACGACGCGCGCCGGAGAGGTGGCGAGGATGCCGATCCTCTCGACGCGGGGCCTCAGGCTCGACATCGGCGGCGCGACGATCGTCGCCGATGTCAGCCTCGAGGTGGCGGAAGGCGAGTTCCTCGGCATCATCGGGCCCAACGGGGCCGGGAAGACCTCGCTCTTCAACCTGCTGTCGGGGCTCTACCGGCCGACGGCCGGATCCGTCGAGCTCGACGGACGCGAGATCACGCGCGACGCGCCGTACCGCCGTGCGCGTGCAGGGCTCGGGCGCACGTTCCAGGTCTCGTCGGTCTTCCCGCGGCTCGCTGCGCTCGAGAACGTGCGGCTCGCCGCAGAGTCGGCGCTGGCGGGACGATGCGGATTTGGCGCCGGGCGGATCGAGCGCGCGAGGCGGTCGAGCGCGCGCGCTGGGCGCTCGAGCGGGTCGGCCTCGGCGCGCGCGGCGCGGCCGCTGCAGGATCGCTCGCGCACGGCGACAAGCGCAAGCTCGAGCTCGCGATGCTGCTTGCCGCGCAGCCGCGCGTGATCCTGCTCGACGAGCCAATGGCCGGAGTCTCGATGGAGGACGTCTCCGAGCTGATGCGCGTCATCTCCGCCGTGCACCGCGAGGAGGGCAAGACGGTGTTGATGGTCGAGCACCACATGGAGGTCGTCACAGGGCTCGCCGAGCGGATCGCCGTCATGCACCACGGGGCGCTTCTGGCGGTCGACACGCCCGAAGCCGTGATGCGCGACGAGACGGTGCAGCGCGCGTACGTCGGCGAGCCGTTGTGAGCGCGCTGCTGCAGGTCGAGGGACTGCACGTGCATCTCGGCGAGTCGCACGTCCTGCAGGGCGTCGACCTCGAGGTCGCGGAGGGTGGCGTCACCGCGCTGCTCGGGCGGAACGGCGTCGGCAAGACCACGACGCTGCGCGCGATCCTCGGGCTCGTCCCGCGACGCGGTCGCGTCACGTTCGCGGGCGAGCGAATCGACGGCCAGCAGACGCACCGGATCGTCGGCCGCGGGCTGGGCTACGTTCCCGAAGACCGGGACGTTTTCGCCGGCCTCACCGTGCGCGAGAACCTCGAGCTCGCCATGCGCAACGGCTCGGCGCGCTGGGAGCTCGTCTACGGCCTCTTTCCGGAGCTCCGCGAGCGAGGCAGGCAGCGCGCCGGGACGCTGTCGGGCGGACAGCAGCAGATGGTCGCGATCGCGCGGGCGCTGCTGAACGAGAACAGGCTGCTGCTGATCGACGAGCCGACGAAAGGGCTCGCGCCCGCGCTCGTGACGACGGTCGCCGAAGTGCTGGAACGAATCGCCGAGACGGAGACGGCGCTGCTCGTCGAGCAGAACCTCGCCGTCGTGCGGCGCCTCGCGCGCGAGATCGTCGTCCTCGACACCGGTCGCGTCGTCCACCGCGGGCCGGCGTCCGACCTCGACGACCGGGCCCTCGTGCACCGGCTGCTGGGAGTCGCGTGAGCACCTTCGTGCTTCTGACGATCACGGGCCTCGGCCTCGGGGCGATGTACTTCCTGATCGCGTCCGGTCTCTCGCTGATCTATGGCCTGATGGGCGTGCTGAACTTCGCGCACGGCGCGTTCCTGACCGTCGGCGCGTACATCGCCTGGTTCGCGGACTCGCACTTCACCGCGATTCACTCGGTCACGCTGCGCTTCGTCCTCGCGGCGCTCTGCGGCCTCGCTGCCGGCGCGGTCTTCGCCGCCCTCGTCGAGCTCGTGCTGATCCGGCCGCTCTACCTGAGGCACATCGAGCAGGTGCTCGTCACCGTCGGGCTGTCGCTCGCCACCGTCGCGCTGATCCAGGGGATCTGGGGGAACGACTCGCGGCTGTACGCGCTGCCGAACTGGACGTCGCAGACGACGCACGTGCTCGGCGCGTCGATCCCGAACGACCGCTGGATCGAGATCGCCGCCGCGGTGCTGCTGCTCGCCGGGCTGCTCGCGTTCCTCCGCTACACGCGGTACGGACTGATCATCCGCGCCGGCGTCGAGAACCGCGCGATGGTGACGGCGCTCGGTATCGACGTACGGCGCGCATTCACGCTCGTGTTCGCGATCGGCGGCTTCGCGGCCGCGCTCGCCGGCGTCCTCTCGGGCGTCTACTTCAGCTCGGTCGACCCGGGCCGCGGCACAAGCCTGCTGATCTTCGCGTTCATCGTCGTCGTCATCGGCGGGCTCGGCTCGATCGTCGGCTCCGCAGCGGCCGCGGTGATCGTCGGACTGTTGCAGCAGTACGCGAACTACTACGCGTCGTCGGGTCTCGGCGACCTCTCCGTCGTGCTGCTGCTCGCGATCGTGCTGCTGATCCGGCCGGGCGGGCTGTCGGGAAGGGCCGCGACGTGAGAGGCATGGCGCGGTTGGCCGTCGCGGCGGGAGTCGTTCTCGCGCTCGCGTTCATGCCGGAGTACGGGTTCGGGCTCGGCAAGGTCTTCGACGGTTCGCTCGACTCGCCGGGTGTGCTCCAGCTGCTGGCGATCTGCCTCGTCTTCGCCGGCCTCGCGTTGACGTACGACCTGCTCTTCGGGTTCACCGGGCTGCTGTCGTTCGGACACGCGCTCTACTTCGCGGTCGGCGTCTACGTGTGCGACATCGCGATCACGCGATGGCACTGGAGCTTCTGGACGGCGGTCGCGTTCACGGCCGCCGTCGGTCTCGTCCTGCCGGTCGTGCTCGGCTCGGTGTCCTTGCGCGTCGGCGGGATCGCATTCGCGATGGTCACGCTCGCGTTCGCGCAGGCGGGCGCGATCCTCGTCCAGAAGAACCCGCGCCGCTGGACGGGCGGCGAGGAAGGGCTCGGCTATGACTTCGAGCGGGTGCCGCAGACCTTCGTCGGGATCCTCAACACGAAGCACCTCTACTGGCTCGCGCTCGGCTACGCGGCACTCGTCGGCGTCGTTGCGTGGTGGGCGACGCGCTCGTCGCCGGGACACGTGTGGCAGGCGATCCGCGAGAACGAGCGGCGCGTCGAGGTGCTCGGCCTGCGGCCGTTCCCGTACAAGCTGCTCGCGTTCGTGCTCGGGTCGTTCCTCGCGACGCTCGGCGGCATCGTCTACATGCTCTGCGTCGGCGGCGCGTCGCCGGACGTGACGACGGCGAGCTTCACGCTGGCGCTGCTCGTGATGGTCGTGATCGGCGGCACCGGGACGCTGTGGGGCCCACTGCTCGGCGGCGCCCTCTACACGTACCTCGACCGGCGGCTCGGCGACGTCGGCGGCTCGCACGCGATCCACCAACTGCCGGGCGTGCTGCGCGTGCCGCTGTCCCAGCCGCTCTTCCTGCTCGGCGTGCTGTTCATCCTGATCGTCTTCTTCCTGCCGGGCGGCATCGCCGGGCTCGCGACGCGCGGGCGCGCCGGAGGGCGCGCGCTGCGGCGGCTCGAGGCGGCGCTCCGGCCGGCGCGGGGCGGCGCATGAGCGCGCAAGCGTTGAACGGCTCCGTGCGGCTCGCGTACGAGGTGCACGGGGAGGGCGCCCCGGTGCTGCTGATCCACGGCTGGGGCTACGGGCTCTGGGGCTGGGAGCCCGTCGTCGGGCCGCTCGCCTCGCACTACCGGGTCGTCGCGTTCGACAACCGGGGCGTCGGCGGCAGTGACGTCCCGCCGGGCCCGTACACCGTGGCGGACATGGCCGAGGACGCCGTGGCCGTCCTGGACGCGGCCGGCCTGCGGACGGCGCACGTCGTCGGCACCAGCCTGGGCGGGATGATTGCCCAGGAGGTGGCACTCGATTTCCCCGACCGTGTCGACCGGCTCATCCTCGCGTGCACGACGCCGGGCGGCCCGGACGCGTACGCGATGCCCGAGCAGACCGTGCGGCTGCTGGAGGAGTCGCAGTCGCTCGAGCCGCGGGTCGCGCTGCGCCGCTTCGTCGCGAACGCGCTCGCTCCCGGTGCGCCGGAGGAGCTCGTCGAGCGGATCTACGCGTACCGGCAGGCGCAGCGGCCGGACCCGGCGGGCTGGCATGCGCAGGGCGCGGCGGGCGCCGACTTCGATGCGTCCGAGCGGCTGGGCGCGATCGCCGCGCCGACACTCGCCCTCCACGGGACCGCCGACGGCGTCGTTGATCCCCGGAACTCCGAGCTGCTCGCGCAGCGGATCCCCAATGCGCGCCTCGAGTGGTTCGAGGGCGGCGGCCACCTCTTCTTCTGGGAACAGCCCGAACGGTTCGTCGAGGTCGTAACGGAGTTCCTCGGATGACGCTCGGCCGCTGGATCGAGGATCGCGCGCGGATCACGCCGGGGCGCGTCGCGATCGACTTCGAGGACCGGCTCGTGACCTACGCCGAGCTCGACGCCGCGGCGGACGCCTTCGCGGCCGACTTCGCCGCGCGCGGCCTCGTGCGCGGCGACCGCGTCGCGTCGCTGACCGGAAACTCGCCCGAGCACGTCGCCGTCTTCTTCGCCTGCGCGAAGCTCGGTCTGATCCTGCTGCCGCTCTCGTGGCGGCTCTCCCCGCCGGAGCTCGGGTACAAGCTCGAGAACGCCGAGCCCGCGCTCTTCCTCGTCGACGGCCCCCGCGCAGGATTGGCCGAAGCGACCGGGTCTCGAACAGAGCGTCTCGTCCA
>VAWW01000032.1 GCA_005884575.1 Actinomycetota bacterium | reverse complement strand
CGGCGCGCTCGGGACGATCTGCGAGGTCGGTCCGGACGGTGCGTACACCGGCAAGGCGATCCGCGCGTTGCATGCCGACGCGAAGGCGGACTCGGTGAAGGAGCTCGCCGAGCGCGAGGGATTCGATCTCGCGCTCTGCACCGCGTACTCCGACAGCCACACCGATCTGCCGTTTCTCGCGGCGGTCGGCCATCCGGTCGGCGTCAACCCCGATCGCGAGCTGCGGCGGATCTGCGCCGAGCGCGGCTGGCCGGTCCTTGAGTTCAGCCGGCGCGCGTATCCGCACGCGCGGCGCCGCCTGCCGCCTGCAGTCCTCGTCGTGCCCCTCGTCGCGCTCGCCGCGCTCTATGCCGTCCGCCGACGACCTTCGTGAGCTCGGCTTCTCCGCGGGCGACGCGGCGACCCTCTGGGCGCACTTCGACGACGCCGAACGGCGCGGCAAGCTCGGGCACGGCTATTCGCGGATCCCGTGGCTCCGGACGCTTCCCGATCTCGACACAGGTGCGCAGCCGGAGCGGATCGAGGCGGCGCCCGGCTTTGAGCGCTGGCACGGGCGCGGCGCGCTTGGCTACCTGACGCTCGCCGCGATCTGCGACGCGCAGCTGGCGGAGCCGCCGGACAGCGCGCGGGTGATCGTCGCGGAGCGCTGCTTCCCCACGGGAATGCTCGGCCACTACGCGCGCCGGCTCGCGGGCGGCGGCCTCGTCGCCGTGCTCACCGCGACCTCGCCCGCCCGCCTCGGCCATCCCGACGGCGGCCCGAAGCTCGCCGGGACGAATCCGCTCGCGATGGGGATCCCGAGCTCGGACGGGATACCGCTCGTCGCCGACGTCTCGATGGGCCGCGTCACGTACGGCGACGTGCTCGCCGGCCATGCCCAGGAGGAGGAGCTGGTGCCGTTCGGCGGCGAGCACGCGCACAAGGCGTTCGCGCTCGCGCTCGGCCTGCAGCTCGTCGTCGACGCGCTCGTGCGCGAGCCCGGCTACGCGGCGGTGCTGCTCGTCGCCCGTCCCGAGGCGGATCCGGTGCCGGTGCTCCGGGCTGCGGCCGGGGGCTATCGTCTGCCCGGAGACGCGTGACGCACTTCGCCGCCTTCCTCGGCCTCGCCGCGCTGATCGTGATCACGCCCGGGGCGGACATGGCGCTCGTCACGAAGAACGGGCTGCTCCGCGGCCGGCCCGCGGCGTTGGCGACGGCGCTCGGGATCAACTGCGGCGTCGCCGTCTGGGCGCTTGCGTCGGCGCTCGGGCTCGCGGCCGTCCTTCGCGCATCGGAGACCGCCTTCCTCGCCGTGAAGGTGCTCGGCGCGGCGTACCTCCTCTGGCTCGGGCTCCGGACGATCCGCGGCGCGGGTCACGCTGCGGCGACGCGAGCGCGCGCCGGCCGGCCGTTCGTGCAAGGGCTGCTCAGCAACCTCTTCAACCCGAAGATCGCCGTCTTCTTCACGAGCTTCATCCCGCAGTTCGTCTCGCCGGCGCACTCGAGCGCGTGGCGGCTGCTCGCGCTCGGCCTGGTCTTCAACGCCATGAGGCTCGTCTGGCTCGTCTCGTACGCGTGTGTCGTCGGCAAGGCCGGCGGAGTCCTGCGGCGGCCGCGCATCCGTGCGGCTCTCGACCGGCTGACGGGACTCGTTCTCGTCGGCTTCGGCGTGCGGCTCGCCGCAGAGCACCGCTAGCGCGGAAAGCGCGGGTCGTCCCGGATCGAGGCGAAGTCGTCGTCCGTCTGCGCCCACTCGCGGCAGCGGGCGTCGCCGCCGACCGCGTCGCTCAGATGCGCGAGCGCATCCTCGGACTTCCCCTGTCGCGCCTCGAAGCACGCGAGCTCGTAGAGCAGCACCGGACGCTCGCCGTACTCCGCGATCCCCTCGCGGACGAGCTCCTCGGCGCGCGCCCAGTTGCCCTCGCGCGCGTGCGGCAGCGCGGGGAAGAAGTACTCCCACGCCGTCGGCTCGTGCTTCCCCGGCACGCCGCCGACCGCGAGTACGGTCGTCCCCGGCTCCCTCGCGACCGCCGACCGCCGCTCGAGTGGATCGTCGAGGTAGACGAGCGTGCCGGCGGGTGCATCGACCTCCCCGCCGTCGACGGTGAAGACCGCGTGGCCGCTGACGACGACGTAGATCTCTTCGTGCCCGTTCGTCTTCTCGCTGTGATCCTCGACGACCTCGTCGCCGGCGTTCGCGGCGGTGTACGCGTTGATTCCGAAAGCGGTGATGCCCAGCGGCCGCCGGATCGGCTTCCAGACGAGCGTGCCGAGCACCGGAACGCCGTCGATCTCGTCGAGGCGGAGCGTCTTCATCGCAGGAATCGCGGATCGTCGCGGACCGGCTCGAGCAGCGGTTCGGCCGGCGCGCTCTCGCGGATCCAGTCGCCGAAGTCCTCGTCCGCGGCAGCGCGCGAGAGAAAGTCGAGCGCCTCGTCGTGGCGCCCTCGCTGCGCGGAGATCAGGGCGCTCGCGTAGAGCATCGTCACGTGCTCGCCGTACGTCGCGACGCCCTCGTCGCGGACGCGCTCGAGCTCGTCGACGTCGCGCAGCTCCGCGGCGCATGCGGCGCGTGCGGCGTACTCCCACGGCGCAATCCGATAAGCCTCCCCCGGCGGCGCGCCGACCGCCAGCACCGTCGTCCCCGGCTCCTCGGCACGGGCCTCGCGCTGCTCGCCCGGTGGGACGAAGACGCACGTACCCTGTGGCGCGTCGACGGTCGCCCCTTCGACCGTGAAGGTCGCGCGGCCGCGCACGACGACGTAGAGCTCCTCGTGGACGCCGGCGCCGGCGCCGCTCTTCTCGAAATGGCGCGGTACGACGGGTTCGCCCGCGTCGGCGCGGTAGGCGCTGACGCCGAACGCGGAGATTCCGAGCTCCGCACGGAGCGGCAGCCAGTCGATCCCCTCCGGACGGCCGGGCGCGAGTCGGTCGATCCGGACGGCCTTCACGCGTCCGCCTCCCGCAGCGCCTCGAGCACGACCGGGTCGACGCGTGCACCCGTGCGGTCGAGCCGCTCCTCGAGGTTCTCGACGCCCGCCCAGCGGTCGAACGCGGCGGCGAGCTCGCCCTCGTAGCCGAGCCGCGCGAGGCGCTCCCGGAGCTCGGCGGCGAGGACGTCGTCGACCGTCAGCCACTCCTCGTCCGGTGTGCGGCCGAACAGCCGGTCGTGCAGCCCGTGGAGACGCCGCAGCTCTGCGACTGGCTGGTCGTGGTCGTCGACGCGCAGGTCGAGGACGACGTCGGAGAGCCGCGCGTAGCCGCCGTCCCGTTCGACGACGAGCAGCGCCGCCGACTGTTGCCCACGCCGGTCGCCGCCCGCGACCTTCGCGGCCGCCAGGCACTCGAGGAGCCGCTGCGCCAGGCTCTCCCCGGCGGTCGACTCGAACGTCACGGCGAGCGCGTCGACGGTCGCGTCCGAGACGAGGATGTTCCCCTGCGCCGCGTAGCACGGACCCGTTCGGTCGCCCGCCCACTCGAGGCACGCCGTGCCCGTGTAGCTCGCGCTGCCGCCGAGCCGGTCGACGACTCCGACCTGCCGCTCGTCGCGCCCCGGATCGTCGGCGACCAGCCGATCGACGACCTCCTGCGCGGGGACGTCCTCCCGCAGCAGCGCAAGCCCGTCGGGTCCGTAACGCGGGTTCGCCCACGCCTGCGTCGCGATCGCGCCGACCTGCGCCTCCGCCCACGGGACGACGGAGCCGACCGCGAGGAACTTCGACTGAACGCCGATTCCCCACTGGCCCGCTTCGAGATCGCACGCGACGATGGAGTACGTCGCGACGATCGGATCAGCCATACGTGAGCTCGGTGAGATCGAGCTCGAGCAGCTCGCGCCGGTCGGGCGGGACGAGCGCCACGGCGACCTCCGGCCTGGCCAGTGCAGCCTTGACGGCCTCCGCAGACGCAGCGCGCACGACCACCGGACGCCCTTCGTCGTGAGCGGCGCGAAGCGCCGCGTAGTCCTCGACGGAGTCGAGGACGAGTGCGTCGTCGAGCTCGAGCTCGCCTTCGACGGCGATCTCCGGGACGCGCCGGCCGCTCGCCCCGAACCAGCGCTCCCTCACAGCGCGATCGAGCCTCCCGGCTCGACGGACTCGATCTGCGCGTTCGGCGCGAGCCGGCGCAGCTCGTCCGGCGTCCCCGTCAGCAGGGGAAACGTGCCCCAGTGGCACGGCACGCAGCGCGGGTTGCCGAGCAGCTCCAGCGCGACGGCCGCCTCGCGCGGCCCCATCGTGAAATGGTCGCCGATCGGCAGCACGGCGACCCCGGGCCGGTAGATGCGGCCGATCAGCTGCATGTCGCCGAAGACGCAGGTGTCGCCGGCGAAGTAGATCGTCCGGCCGTCCTCGAGCTCGAGGACGATCCCGGTCGCCTCGCCGAGGTAGGCGCCGTCGTCCGACGAGCTCGAATGGAACGCGTTCACGAGCGTGAACTTGCAGCTCGCGGCCTCGTATGTCCCGCCCTTGTTGGGTCCCGGCATCTGGCCGACCTCGGCGCCCTGCTTCCCGAGCCAGCCCTTGAGCTCGACCATCGCGACGATCTCCGGCTGAAACTTCTTCGACAGCGCGACGGTGTCCCCGACGTGGTCGCTGTGGCCGTGCGTGATCGCGATCACGTCGATCCGCTCCGGCTCCTTCTCCGACTCCGGACACTTGGGGTTGGCGAGGAAGGGATCGATGTAGATCCGCTTGCCGCCGGGTGTGTCCAGCCGGAACGCAGCGTGCCCGAGCCAGGTGAGGATTGCGTCTGCCATAGGCCCGAGCGTAACGAAGGACCGTCCGGTCCGGGGGCGAAGCTATGTGCCGTGACGAGCTCGCCCGTGACGCCTCTCACGCTCGCCCTCGCCGCGGTCGCGGCGGACGGCGCAGGGCTCCACCGGGTCGCGTTCTATCTCGTGCTGGCGGCCATTCCCGCAGCTGCGGGCGCCGCGCTCGGGGCGGCGGCGGATCTCGTCGTCGGTCGTCCGGTTCTGGCGCGCACCGCCTGCACAGTGGCGGCGCTCGTGCTGCTCGTCATGAGCTCCGCCGTCCGGGCGAATGCCGCGGTCGGCTCCGCTCTGCCGCCGCTCGCGCTCTCCGCGTTGATCGGCTGCCTGGGTGCGTACGCCCTGCTCGGAGTGGTCTGGCTGCTCTGGGCACCGCGACCCGTGCCGGTGCGCGAGAACAGCAGCTAGCACGCGCGGCAGTTGCCGCGGGAGCCGGGCTCGGCTTCCATTCGAGGCATGTCGGCAACTCTCGACGTCCGGGCCGGCGCTGAGCTCCCACGGGCCGCTGCGGCTCAGAGCATCGTCGCCTTCCTCGTCGTAGCGAGCCTGGGCTTCGCGCAGGGAGGCCTCGAGCCGCGCACGTGGCGGCTCGCGTCGCTGTCGTTTCTGGCACTCGCCGCGGCGGCGCTTCTCTCTCGCACGCCGATCATGCTCGGGCGGCTCGAGTGGTGGATGCTGGCGGCGTTCGCAGCGCTCGTCGGCTGGACCGCGTTGAGCACGGTCTGGTCCTCCCAGCCGACGGCGTCGCTTCTCCAGGCGGAGCGCGTCCTCGTCTACGCGGCCGGGCTGCTTGCGTTCGTACTTCTCGTCGAGCGCACCGCGCTGCCGTTCGTGCTCGCCGGCACGCTCGCGGCGATCACGGTGGTCGCGGCGTACGGGCTCGCGCGCAAGCTCTTCGCCCCGCCTCCGTACGACACCTACGAGGGGACGCTGCTGTATCAGCCGATCGGCTACGCGAACGGGCTCGGGATCTTCGCGGCGATCGGGATCCTGATCGCACTCGGGCTTGCGTTGCGGCTGAGAGGAACGGCGCGCTCGGCCGCGCTCGCACCGATTCTCGTCCTCGGGCCGACGCTCTACCTCACGTCGAGCCGAGGTGCGGGACTCGCTCTCGTCGGCGGCCTCGCTGTTCTCGTCCTCGTCGCCGGCGGCGCACGCAAGCCGAAGCTCGCGGCGGTCGGAGCGCTTGCCGCCGCCGGAATCCTCGTCGCCGTCCTCGCTGCGTCGCGGGGGCCGGCGCAGTCGCTCGTCGGCAACAATCGACAGCACTACTGGCACGCGGCGCTCGCCGACTACCGCGAGCACCCCGTTCTCGGCGCGGGCGCGGGCACCTTCGGTCCGTACTGGCTCAGCCACCGCCCGGACACCCAGTTCACACGTACTGCGCACAGCCTCTACCTCGGCACCCTCGCGGACCTCGGCCCATTCGGCCTCGCTCTCCTCGTCGCGGGCCTCGCGCCGCCCCTTGTGGCGCTCCGCCGCTTCCGGGGCCCGCTCGCGGCGGCAGCCGCAGCGGGATACGCCGCCTACCTCCTCCATACAGGCATCGACTGGGACTGGGAGCTCCCGGCAGCGACGGTTCCCGGCCTGCTGTGCGGCGCGGCGCTGCTCGTCGGCGCGCGCGGCCCCTCTGCCCGGCCGCTGTCGGGCGGTACCCGCGCCGTCCTGCTCGTCGCCGTCGTGCTCGTCGCGGCCGCCGAGGTCGCACGGCTGGCGACGGGGCCCGCGACGCCGTTCGGCTCCTGACTCCGAACTTTGTGGCTTTGAGCCACTAGTGGCTCTTGAATCACGCGGCCGAGCATCGTATCCTTCGCCACCAAGGAGGGTGCGGTGACCGCTCTGCGGCGGAATGGTACGAGGCATCGCAAGACGATCTCGCTCGCGCTCGCCGTCGCGGCGATCGCAGTGCTCTTCAGCATTCCGATCGGCAACTTCGGCGGCGCCGGCGCGTCGGCCGCGTACTACTACTACAACCCGGGCGGCGGCCCGGCGACGCTCGTCCTCATGCCTGCGGCCGCGACGAACACGGTCGGAACGACGCACACGGTCACGGCGACCGTGACGCAGGGCGGGAACCCGATCGAGAGCGTGATCGTCAACTTTTCCGTGACCGGCTCCGTCACGCTCGGCGGCAGCTGCACGACCGACGCGAACGGCATGTGCTCGTTCAGCTACTCGGGGCCGGCTTTGCCGGGTGCGGATGTGATCACGGCGTTCGCTGATCTCAACAACAACGGAACGCGCGACGCGGACGAGCCGACGGCGACGGCGACGAAGGCGTGGGTCCTGCCGGCGTCGACCACGGGGCACGTGACGGGCGGCGGCCAGATCTCGGTCGCCGGCGACGACGTGACGTTCGGCTTCAACGCGAAGAGCACGGGCGGCGACGTGAAGGGCGGGTGCACGGTCGTCGACCACGACACCGGGACGAAGATCAAATGCCTCGATGCGACCGCACTCGTGCAGAGCGGCAACGAGGCGACGATCTACGGCCACGCGAGCCAGGACGGCGGTCCGGCGACGACGTACGTCATCCGCGTCGTGGACAACGGCGAGTCGGGCCGCGGCCAGGACACCTTCAGCATCGAGACCGGGAGCGGCTACTCTGCGAGCGGCACGCTCACGGCCGGCAACATCCAGGTGCACTAGCTAGGAGTTTGTGGCTCTAAGCCACTAGCGCTCAGGTCGCGGCGCAGCCGGCGCCGCGGCCGTGCTCCTTGATCCCGGGGATCGGCCGCGCGGCCTCGAGGGCCTGGAAGCACTGCTCGCACGAGCCGACGAGTGCAGCCGCCGCGTGGTCGATCATCCGGTTCTTCGCGAGCTGATCGAGCGGCGAGACTGCGAGGTCGTGCAGGAACCGGTCGGTCGCGCGGCTGACGGCTGCCTGCCCGTTCGCATCTGCCGCGTGGCGGATCAGCCGCACGTCCGCCTGGAGGCGCGCGAGCGTGCGCGAGCATGCCGTCGGTTTCTTCGCCGCCGTCGAGCCGCAACCGGCGAGCGCGGCCGCGAGGAGGATCAGAACCAGCAGCTTCAGAACGGCAGCGAGGACGCGGCGTGCCGGGCGAGCTCGATCAGCGGCTGGACGGCGAAGAACGAGCCGAACGTGACGACGAAGGCGGCTCCGACCGCGGCCTGCAGCAACGCCTCGCGCGGAGGCGAGCCGCCGGCGACCGCCGCGAGCCGCAGCTCCTCCGCGGGCCGCATGTACATCGCGCGGACGACGCCGAGGTAGTAGTAGAGGCTGACGATCGTCGCGACGACGCCGACGATCACGAGCCAGATCCAGCCGTGGTCGTACGCGGCCGAGAAGGCGTAGAACTTCCCGACGAAGCCGCCCGTGAACGGCAGCCCGGCCGAGCCGAGCATGAAGAGCGTCATCGAGATCCCGAGGAACGGCCGTTCCCATCCGAAGCCGGCGAGGTTGTCGACGGTGACCGGGACTCCGAGCTCGCGCTCGCGCGCGGCCACGACCGCGAAGCCGCCGAACGCGATCGCCGAGTACGGGATCAGGTAGTACATGAGCGCCCGGCCGCCGAGCGGCGTGCCCGTCGCAACCGCGATCAGCATGAAGCCCGCGTGCGAGATGGACGAGTACGCGAGCATCCGCTTCACGTCACGCTGCACGAGCGCCGCGAGATTGCCGATCGCGAGCGACGCGACCGCGATCCCGGCGACGGCCCACGTCCAGAGGCGCGCCTCCTGCGGGAATGCCGTGACGAGCACGCGCAGGGCGACGACGAGCGCGACGGTCTTCGTCGCCGCGGACATGAACGCGGTCACCGGCGTCGGCGCGCCCTCGTACACGTCCGGCGTCCACATGTGGAACGGCGCCGCGGACGCCTTGAAGCCGAGTCCCGCGAGCACCAGCGCGAGGCCGACGACGAGCAGCGCGTCATGGGAGAGCCCGCCCGTCGCAGTCGCCTGCGCGATCTCGACGAAGCCGAGTTTCCCGGTCGCGCCGTAGACGAGCGCCGAGCCGAAGAGCAGCGCTGCCGAGCCGAACGAGCCGACGATCAGGTACTTCAAGCCGGCCTCGAGCGAGCCTTCGAGCTCGGAGTCGACCGCGCACATTACGTAGAGGCAGAGCGAGAACCACTCGAGCGAGAGGAAGAGCGTCATCAGGTTCGCGGCGCCGACGAAGAACGCCATCCCCGCGCCCGCCGCGGCGAGCAGCGCGTAGTACTCGGCGATGTGGCGCTCGCTCATCCGTTCGCTCCAGGAGACCGCGACGGAAGCGAGGCCGACGCAGCAGACGATCACGATCGCGAGCGCCGCCCAGCGGTCCCGGTAGAGCGCGTTCGCGATCACGCGCTCGCCGTGGACGCTGTCGACGTAGAGCCAGATCGCCGCGACGATCCCGCCGAGGAAGCCGAGCGCGGTCGTCGCGGCCGCAACGACCTTCCGGGCGCCGCGCGGGACGAGCACGGCCTCGAGCAGGGCGAGCCCGGACGCGCCGAGCAGGATCAACGCCGGCGCGAGCGCGAACCAGTCGACGGACGGCCGGTGGATCACTTGAACTGCGCTCCGATCGTCTGCGTCGGCCGGTCGCGCGCGAACGAGCGGTGGCTGACGAGCGCGGGCCAGATCGAGAGGCCGAGCAGGCAGGCGACGAGCGGGACGATCACGCCGAGCTCGGCCGGACGCAGGTCGAGCGCCTCGTCGGCGACGGTCGAGCCGCGCGCCTCGTGCAGCACGGCCGAGATCAAGCGCAGCGTGTACATCGCGGCGAGCACGATCCCCGTCGCGCCTGCGGCGGCCCACGCCCAGTGCCGCTGGAACAGGCCGGCCAAGATCAGGAACTCGCCCGCGAAGTTCGCCGAGCCGGGCACGGCGAGCGTGAGGATGCCGAGCGTCATGAACACCGTTGCGAGCGCCGGTCTCCCCTTCGCCATCCCGCCGAGCAGCGCGAAGTCTCCCGTCGTCGTGCGCCGCTCGACCGCGCCGGCCACGAGGAACAGTCCCGCCGACACGAATCCGTGCGCGATCATCTGCAGCACGGCGCCGTCGTACGCGAGATCGGTTCCGGCGAACAGTCCGAGGACGATCAGGCCGGACTGCGCGAAGCTCGAGTACGCGATCACGCCGCGCACGTCGCGCACGCGAAACGCGAGCAGCGACCCGTAGATCAGCGACGCGAGGCCGAACGCCAGCAGCGTCGTCCGGAAGTACGCCGTCGGCTCGGGGAGCTTCGTGATCGCGATGCGCAGGAAGCCGTACGTCCCGGCCTTTACGATCACCCCGGAGAGTGCCGCGGTCACCTCCGGCGGCGCCTCCCGGTACGCGTCGGGAAGCCAGCCGTGAAAGCCGAAGAGCGGCGACTTGACCGCGAACGCGACAGCGAAGCCGAGGAAGATCCAGCGGCTCGTGCTCGTGCCGCCGTCGACGAGGTCGAACGTCCCCTGCTGCAGGCCGAGGACGATCACCGCGGCGAGCATGAAGAGCGAGCCTGCCATCGTGTAGATCACGAACTTCAACGTCGCGTGCGACCGGTTCGGCCCGCCCCAGACGCCGATCAGGACGTAGAGCGGGATCAGCATCGCCTCGAACGCCGCGTAGAAGAAGAGCAGATCCTGTGCGGCGAAGACAGCGACGGTCGCACCGGTCAGGAAGAGCATCGACCCGAAGTACGCGCGGGCCCGGTCGCGGCCCACCCAGAAGCCGTAGGCGATACACGCGGCCATCACGATCACCGCCAGCCCGGCGAGCCAGAGCGAGAAGCCGTAGAACCCGATGTGGTACGAGACGTGCAGGTCCTTGAACCACTCGGCCTTCGTCTCGAACTGCAGGCCGCTCGTGCCGAAGTCGAAGCGCGCGGCCTGCTCGATCCAGAGTGCGACCTCGAGCAGCGAGACGAGCAGCGCGAGCCCGCCCGTCCAGTACCGCGAGAACGGGACGATCCAGAGCACGATCGCCGTCCCGATCGGCAGCCAGATCAGCCAGTCGGTGAGCGACGACGCGTCCATCACCTCACGCTCAGGAACACGACGGCGAGGACGGCGAGCCCGCCCGCGAGGGCGAGGACGTACGTGCGGATCAGGCCGGTCTGCAGGCGGCGGACGCCGCGGCCGACGAGTTGCGTCTCGTCACCGAGCTCTGGGCCGGCGGCGAGCACGACCGGCTCCTCGAAGCCGCGGCGCGACCACTCGGCGATCGCGGCCGAGGGCCGGTAGAAGAGCGCGTCGTACAGCTCGTCGAAGTAGAACTTGTGCTCGAGCGCGCGTTGCAGCGTGGGAACCACCGGCACGGCGCGCTCGCGCTTCGCATAGAGCATCCACGCGACGGCGACGCCCGCGAGGCCGAGCGCGACCGCGAGCGCGGACGAGATGCCTTCCTCCCAGCTCGTCGGCTCGGCGATGTCGAGCGTCCGCGCGACCGGCGCGAGCCACGTCGTCACCGGCGTCCACAGCGGCGCGAACTGGATCCAGCCGCCGATCACGGCCAGGACGGCGAGGATGCCGACCGGGACGGTCATCGTCCACGGCCCCTCCTTGCCGTGGTGCGCGTCGTAATGCTCGCGGACGAACGGCGACGGCTCTCCGGGGAAGACGATGAAGTAGAGCCGGAACGTGTAGAGGCCGGTCAGGAAGGTGCCGACGAGCGCGCAGACCCAGAAGATCCAGCCGTACCAGTGTGCGCCCATCGCGGCGGCGATGATCGAGTCCTTCGAGAAGAAGCCGGCGAACGGCGGCAGGCCGACGAGGGCGAGCGAGCCGATCAGGAACGCCCACCTCGTCCGCGGCATCAGCCGGCCGATCCCCTGCATGTTGCGGATGTCCTGCTCGCCCGCGAGCGCGTGGATGACGAGCCCGGCCGCCATGAAGAGCAGCGCCTTGAAGAACGCGTGCGTCATCAGGTGAAACTCGCCGTTCGCGTACGCGCCGAGCCCCGCGCCGAGGAACATGTAGCCGATCTGCGACATCGTCGAGTACGCGATCACGCGCTTGATGTCCGTCTGGACGAGCGCGACGAGGCCGGCGACGAGGAGCGTCAGCGCGCCGGTCCCGGCGGCGACGAGGCCGATCGTCCGCGCCTGCTCGAAGATCGGATGCGTCCGCGCGATCAGGTAGACGCCCGCGGTCACCATGGTCGCCGCGTGAATGAGTGCGCTGACGGGAGTGGGGCCTTCCATCGCGTCGGGCAGCCACGTGTGGAGCGGGATCTGTGCTGACTTCGCGACGGCGCCGCCGAGCAGGCCGAGCGCGACGAGGTTCACGGCCGTCGATGAGAGGTGCGACGACGTCGCGAACGCGATGCCGAAGTCGAGCGAGCGCCCGTGCAGGATCAGGACGAAGAACGCGAGCGCCATCGTCGCATCGCCGAGCGCGTTCATGATGAACGCCTTCTTCGCGGCGGCGACCGCGACCGGCCGCTCGTGCCAGAAGCCGATCAGCAGGTAGCTCGAGAGGCCGACGAGTCCCCAGCCGGCGAGCAGGATCAACAGGTTGCCTCCCTGTACGAGCAGGAGCATCGAGAAGACGAAGAACGACATGTACGCGAAGTAGCGCCGCTCCTCGTCGTCGCCGTCCATGTAGCCGACCGAGTAGAGGACGATCAGCATCCCGACGCCGCTGACGATCAACATCATGAAGACCGAGAGTGGATCGACGAGGACGGAGAGGCCGGCCTTGAAGGTGCCGGCCTCGAGCCACGTCCAGGCCGTGGAGAGGTGCGAACGCTTGTGGGGGGTCTCGCCGAGCAGCCCGGCGAATGCGACGATCGCGCCGACGAACGCGACGGCGACGGACGCCGTGGAGATCCACGCCGCGGTGACGCGCGAGATCCGCGTTCCGCAGAGCGTGATCGCGAGCGTGCCGGCAAGCGGAGCCAGCAGGCAGATCCAGGCGCCGGCGGGGATCATCCGCGCAAGGTCGACAGCTTGTCGACGTCGAGGGCGAGCCGCTTGCGGTTCAGCGCGACGATCAGGCCCAGGCCGACGACGACCTCGGACGCGGCGACCGCCATCACCGCGAGCGCGAAGATCTGGCCGTCGCCGTTGCCGTGATGCCGCGAGAAGGCGATCAACGCGAGGTTCGAGCCGTTGAGCATGATCTCGAGCGAGAGCAGCACGATCAGCGGGTTGCGGCGCAGCAGGACGCCGAGCGCGCCCGTCCCGAACAGGAACGCGGCCACGCCGAGATACCAGGCGACGCTAGGCCCGAGCATCCGTCTCCGCCCGGCGCGAGTGGGCGCCGAGGATGACACCGCCGATCGCCGCGACGAGCAGCACGATCGACGTGATCTCGAACGCGAGCAGGTGGTCGGTGAGGAACAGCCGGCCGATCTCGCTCGGCGTCCCGAAGCTCCTCGCGACGTGCGGCGCATGGTCGAGCCGGCCGCCTGCCTTCAGGCCGATCGCGACGATCACCTCGATGAAGATCGCGGCCGCTGCGCCGATCGCCCCGACGGTCTGCCACGTCGGCCCGCCCGCCCACGGCGTCTCGAACTTGTGGCCGATGTACGCGATCACGAACAGGAACATGACCATCACCGCGCCCGCGTAGACGAGCACCTGCGCCGCGGCGACGAACTCCGCCGAGAGCAGCAGGTAGAGGACGGCGAGCGAGCCGAGGTTGCCGATGAGCGCGAGCGCCGAGTAGAACGGGTTCTTGAACGTCACGACCGCGATCCCCGAGCCGAGGCAGGCGAACGCTGCTCCGACCCAGACGATCCACGTGAGGATGTTGCCCGCGGAGGCGGCGACCATCTACGAGTACGTCCTGTAGTAGGGGATCGGCGTGTCGTAGAGCACGGGATCGGCGACCGGAACCTTCTTCACCGGCTCGGCGAGCAACATGTCCTTCGTGTAGATCTGGTCGTCGCGGTTGTACTCGGAGAGCTCGAACTCATTGCCGAGCGTGATCGCGTCGAACGGGCACGCGAGCTCGCAGTAGCCGCAGAAGATGCAGCGGCTGAGGTTGATCTCGTAGATCCGCGCGTAGCGTTCGCCTGCGGAGACGCGGTTGTCGGGCGTGTTCTCAGCCGGGACGACGCGGATGCAGTCGGCAGGGCACGCTGCCGCGCAGAGCGAGCAACCGACGCACTTCTCCAGGCCGTTCTCGTGACGCCAGAGCCGGTGCCGGCCGCGGAAGCGCGGGTAGACCGGGCGCTTGTACTCCGGGTACTCCTGCGTCACCGGCTTCTTGAAGATCTGGCGGAGCGTCACCGCGAAGCCCTTGACCGGTGCGACCGGGCTGGGACTCACTGGAACGCCACCACCAGCGCGGCCGTGACGACGGCGTTGACCGTCGCAACGGGGAGCAGCACCTTCCAGCCGAAGCGCATCAGCTGGTCGTAGCGGAGCCGCGGCAGCGTCGCCTTCAGCCAGATGAAGATCGAGACGCAGATGAAGAGCTTGAGGAAGAACCAGAGCGGCCCGAGCGGCGCCCACGGACCGTGCCAGCCCGCGAAGAAGAGCGTCACGGTCAGCGCCGAGAGCGTGATCATGTTGATGTACTCGGAGGTCTGGAAGAGCCCCCAGCGCATCCCCGAGTACTCGGTGTGGTAGCCGGCGACGAGCTCGGTGTCCGCCTCGGGGAGGTCGAACGGCGCGCGGCTCGTCTCCGCGGTGCCGGCGATGAAGAAGACGAGCAGGCCGACGAGCTGCGGCGCCGCGAACCAGATCGTCTCGTCCTGCCGGTGGACGATGTCGACGAGCGACAGCGACCGGCCCATGATCACGACGCCGAGGACGGCGAGCGAGAGCGAGACCTCGTACGAGACGAGCTGCGCGCACGTCCGCATCGAGCCGAGCAGCGAGAACTTCGAGTCCGACACCCAGCCGCCGACGATGAAGCCGTAGATCCCGATCGAGCCGAGCGCGAACACGAGGATCAGCGCGATCGGCACGTTGAGGATCTGCCCGTCGATGTGCCAGTGCCAGAGATGCCATCCCGCGCCGAACGGGATCACGCTGAACGCCGCGAGCGCGGTGAACATCGAGATGATCGGCGCGATGATGTAGACGAAGCCGTTCTCGACCGAGTCCGGCTGGAACGCTTCCTTGCGAACGAGCTTGACGAGGTCGGCGATCGGCTGGAGCAGGCCCTTCGGTCCTGCGCGGTTCGGGCCGTAGCGGTTCTGCATCCGGCCGAGCAGCTTCCGCTCCAGCCACGTCGTGTAGGCGAATGCGACCATGACGAGGTTGATGATCACGAACGCCTTGATGATCGTGATCCACCAGGGCTCGCGCACTACTTCGTCACCTCGACCGGGCCCGAGTGCAGGCCTTCGGCGTGGTCGGCGGGCACGAGAACGAGGCCCTCGCGCAGGCGTTGGCTCACCTTCGCGCGCAGCGCGACCGAGGTGCCGTTCGAGCGGAGGGTGACCGTGTCGCCGTTCGCGATCCCGCGTGCGCGTGCGTCCGCCCGCGAGAGCTCGACCTGTGCGCCGGGACGCTGGAACTGGAGCTCCGGCACGCGCTCGACGGCCGGTCCGGAGAAGAGCGGCCGGTAGGTGGCGAGCCACAGGCCCTGCCGCGGCGGCTCGGCCGGCTCGGGCAGCGGCGGCGTCTCGACGTGCTCGTCCGCCTCGGTGTACGTGCGCAGCGGCGCGCGCTCTCCGACCTCGCCGAACGGCAGGCCGCCGTACGCGATCGTGGACAGCTGCTCGAATACGGCCGCCGCATGCGCAGGGATCTCGATGTCGAAGCGCTCGGCGAGCTTCGAGATCCACGCGAGCTCGTCCGGCGCGGGCGGGATCGACGCGCGGCGCAGGCGCTGCAGCCGGCCCTCGAGGTTGACGAACGTCCCGTCGCGCTCGAGATAGCTGCTTCCAGGAAGGACGAGGTCGGCCCAGCCCACGGCGAGCCCGTGGAACATCGTGATCGCGATCACGGCCTCGGCCTTCTCGGCGAGCGCGCGGACGCTCGGGTTCATGGCCGCCTCGTCGCCGGAGACGACGAGCAGGCCGATCGGCTCGGGCGGCTCGCTTTCCTCCTCGTCGCAGCACGCGGCCCAGGCATCGGCGATCCCGCGACCGTTCGCGGTCTGCGGCAGGTAGAACGCGCCGGCCGCGCCGAGCCGCTCGGCGTGTCCGGCGATCGTCGCGCCGCCGCGGCCGTGCGGGCCCGACCAGATCAGGACTGAGCTCTTCGCGCCGCGGACGGCTTCCTCGTCGAGCTCGCTGA
Source organism: Actinomycetota bacterium (assembly GCA_005884575.1). GTDB lineage: Bacteria > Actinomycetota > Thermoleophilia > Gaiellales > Gaiellaceae > AC-16. Next base: position 8,772 of record VAWW01000032.1, on the reverse strand, counting down.
GAATGCGTGCGCCCTTGCGCCGCGCGGCTTTGATCCAGAGCTCCACGACCGGCGCGGTCTCCTCGACCGGCACGTCGCCGAGCACGACGACGACGTCCGCATTCGCGATCGCCGAGAGCGGCAGCCGGTACGCGTCGAGCGCGTCCGAGATCTCCTCGGGCAGCAGCGCCTCGTGCGAGCCGAGCCCGACGCGCAGCAGCCGGCCGAGCGCGAACGCCTGCTCGACCGTCTCCGAGCCGGAGAAGGCGGTGACGACCCGGCCCTCGGACGCGCGCAGCAGGCGCTCCGCCTCGTCGAGTGCGTCGTCCCAGGAGACAGGCTCGAAGCCGCGGCGGCGCACGCGCTTCAGCGGGTCGACGATCCGGTCCGCGGCGCGCAGGTGCCCGAAGGCGAAGCGGCCCTTGTCGCAGAGCCAGCCGCCGTCGATCTCGGCGTGGTTGCGCGAGAGGATCCGCTTGACCTTGCCCTCGCGCACCGTCGCGTGCACGTTGCAGCCGACGGGGCACATCCCGCAGACCGTCGGCACATTCTGGATCTCCCACGGCCGCGCCTCGAAGCGGTAGGTCGTCGGCAGCAGCGCGCCGACCGGGCAGAGCTCGGTGACGTTGCCGGAGAAGACGCCGTCGTACGGCTCGTCCTCGAACGTCGCGATCACCGACTGCGCGCCGCGGTTCACCGCGACCAGCTGGCCGTCCTCCGCGACGAGCTCGCTGAAGCGCGTGCAGCGGTAGCAGAGGATGCAGCGCTCGCGATCGAGCGCGATCGTCGGCGAGATCGGGATCGGCTTCTCGAACGTCCGCTTCGGGAAGGTCATGCGCGTCCTGCCGGGCCCGTAGCGGAACGTCAGATCCTGCAGCGGGCACTCGCCGCCCTTGTCGCAGACCGGGCAGTCGAGCGGATGGTTGACGAGGATGAACTCGAGCGTCGCGTTCTGTCCCTCCGCGGCCTTCTCCGAGGTGCGCGCCGTCTTGACGACCATGCCGTCCTGCGCCGTCAGCGTGCAGGCGGCCTGCAGCTTCGGCATCCCCTCGATCTCGACGAGGCACATGCGGCAGGCCCCGACGGCCGGCCCGAGTCGCGGCTCGTAGCAGAAGACGGGAATCTCGATCCCGCTCGCGAGCGCCGACTCGACGAGCCCGGTCCCCTTCGGCACCTGAACGTCCTTTCCGTCGACCGTGACGCGAACGACCTCCGTCGAGCTCATCCGCCGCTCCGAAGGTCGGGAAGAACGTCGGTATCAGGTACCGACGTAAAAGTGTGACGCGATCGGCGCGGAAGTGTGCCGCGGTTTCCACATACGGCGCTTCGACGGCGACCGTCGGTACCAGGTACCGACGCAAAAGTGTGGTGGGATGCGCGCGGAAGTGTCACGCCGTTGCCTCTTGCGGGACCGGTGTGCCCGTGTGCTGGTCGACCGGCGCGAGGACGTGGTCCAGGGAGGACGCGCCGCCGTACGGGCAGCCGCCCTCGTCGATGTGGCGCTGGAACTCCTCGCGGAAGCGATTCACGTAGCTTGCGACCGGCATCGCGGCGGCGTCGCCGAGCGGACACAGGCATTTGCCGAGGATCCGGTCGCAGACGTCGAGCAGCAGCTCGAGCTCGTCCTGCGACGACTCGCCGTCCTCGATCGCGTGGAGGATCTGCACCAGCCAGCGCGTCCCTTCGCGGCAGGGCGTGCACTTGCCGCACGACTCGTGCATGTAGAACTGCGCGACGCGCAGGCCGAGCTGCACCATGCAGGCACGGTCGTCGATCACGATCACCGCGCCGGAGCCGAGCATCGTCCCCGCCTGCGCCATCGAGTCGAAGTCGAGCGCCGTGTCGACCTCGTCCGCGGTCAGCACGGGTACCGACGAGCCGCCCGGGATCACGGCCTTCAGCTGCCGGCCGTCGGGGATGCCGCCGCCGAGGTCGTAGATCAGAGAGCGCAGCGATGCCCCGAGCTCCAGCTCGTAGTTGCCGCCGCGCACGACGTTCCCGGAGAGCGAGAAGACGCGCGTGCCGGCGGAGTTCTCGACGCCGAGCTTCGCGTACTCCGCGCCGCCCAGCTCGAGGATCTTCGGGACGGTGGCAATCGTCTCGACGTTGTTGATCAGCGTCGGCGATGCGTAGAGCCCCTGGACGGCCGGGAACGGCGGCTTCGACCGCGGCTGGCCGCGCTTGCCCTCGAGCGACTCCAGCATTCCCGTCTCCTCGCCGCAGATGTACGCGCCTGCACCGCGGTGCAGGACGATCGTCACGCCGTCGAGCAGGCCGGCGCCGTGCACCTCTTCGAGCGCGTCTCGCAGGATCTCGAACTCGTGGAGGTACTCGCCGCGGATGTAGATGAAGACGTTCGTCGACTCGATCGCATGCGCCGTGATCAGGCAACCCTCGATCAGCCGGTGCGGGACGCGGAACATGATCTCGCGGTCCTTGAAGGTCCCCGGCTCCGACTCGTCGGCGTTGACGGTCAGGTACGTCGGCTTGCCGGTTCCCTTGGCGAGAAAGCTCGCCTTGCGGCCCATCGGGAACCCGGCGCCGCCCCGCCCGCGCACGCCCGCGGCGAGAAACTCGTCGATCAGGGCCTGCGGCGCCATTTCACGCGCGCGCGCGAGTAACTCGTACCCGCCGATCGCGCGGTACGCCGCGAGCTTGGTCAGGTCGCGGTCCTTCGAGCCCGCGAGCACGATCTCGCGGACGCCCTCAGCCGCCATTGCGCAGCTCCTGCACGATGCCCGGCACGTCCTCGGCCCTCACGGGCTCGCGGTAGCGGTGGTCGACCGCGACGACCGTGCCCCAGCCGCAACCGCCGGCGCACTCGACGAGCCGCAGTGTGATCCGGCCGTCCGCCGTCGTCTCGCCCGGCTCGATCCCGAGCTCCTGCTCCAAGGCCTCGACGACTTGCTGCGCGCCGACGAGCGCGCATGAGACGTTGGTGCAGACCTCGACGAGGTGCCGGCCCACGGGCTCGAGGTGAAACATGTCGTAGAAGGACGCGACCGAGCGGCAGTACGCGGGCGTCAGGTCGAGCGCGTCGGCGACCTCCTCGAAGGCCTCGCGCGGCAGCCAGCCGTCGTGCCGCTCCTGCGCCAGCCGCAACGCGGGGAGGATCGCGGACCTCGCCTCGGGATAGCGCGCGCGGATCTCCTGCACCTCGTCGTAGAACGTGCTCATCGATCGACCTCGCCCATGACGGTGTCGAGCGAGCCGACGATCGCGATCAGGTCCGCGACGAGCGCCTCGTGCATGCACGTCGCCGTCGCCTCGAGCGCGACGAACGACGGCGCGCGGAACTTGACGCGCCACGGCTTCGGGCCGCCGTCGGAGACGACGTAGCAGCCGAACTCGCCGCGCGCCGACTCGACGCAGACGTAGACCTCGCCCTCGGGGACGCGGTAGCCCTCCGTGACGATCTTGAAGTGGTGGATCAGCGACTCCATGGAGGTGTGCAGCTCCTCGCGCGGCGGGAGCACGACCTTGCGGTCGTCCGCGATCCACGGCTTCCCGTTCATCCGATCGAGCCGGTTCAGGCACTGCTCGACGATCCGCACCGACTCGCGCATCTCGTCGACGCGCACGCGGTAGCGGTCATAGACGTCGCCGTTCTCGTACACCGGCACGCGGAAGTCGACCTGGTCGTACGCGAGGTACGGCTCGTCGCGGCGCAGATCCCAGTCGACTCCGGACGCGCGCAGCACCGGCCCCGACTGGCCGAGCGCGATCGCGTCGTCCGCCGACAGCAGTCCGATCCCTTGCGTCCGCTCGAGCCAGATCGGGTTCCGCGTCAGTAGCGCCTCGTACTCGTCGATCGCCTTCGGCATGTACTCGCAGAACGTGCGCGCCTCGGGGTAGAAGCCGTCCGGGATGTCCTCGGCGAGGCCGCCGGCCTGGAAGTAGCGAGTGTGCATCCGCTGGCCGCCGACGAGCTCGAAGAGATCGAGCACGGCGTCGCGGTCGCGGAAGCAGTAGAAGAGGAGCGAGATTGCGCCGATCTCGAGCGCGGCTGTGCCGAGCCAGATCAGGTGCGAGTGGATCCGGCTCAGCTCGCTCATCAGCTGCCGCATCCACGTCGCCTTCTCGGGCACCTCCAGCGCCAGCAGCTTCTCGATCGCGAGGACGAACGCGAGCTCGTTGAGCTGGAACGCGAGGTAGTCCATCCGCGGCGGATACGTGATCGCCTTCCACCACGTCTTCTGCTCCATGTTCTTCTCGAAGCCGGTGTGCAGGTAGCCGATCACGGCCCGCAGGCCGACGACCCGCTCGCCGTCGAGGTCGACGACGAGCCGCAGAACGCCGTGCGTGCTCGGATGGTTCGGCCCGAAGTTGACCGGGAGGATGTCGTCGAGGTTCGCGAGCTCGCGCGGGACCTCGAGGATCGTCGGGATGTTGGCCGGGATCCGCGAGCCCTCGTAGATCGGCGGCCCGACGATCGGCCACGTGCGCGTCGCGCGGCGTTCCGGCGCGATCGTCATTCCGCGTCCGAGAATCGGACCGGCTCGCCGCCGATCGGATAGTCCTTGCGCAGCGGGTGGCCCTCCCAGTCGTCCTCCATCAGGATCCGGACGAGGTTCGGGTGGCCGTCGAAGACGATCCCGAACATGTCGAAGGCCTCGCGTTCGTGCCAGTCGGCGGTCGGCCACACGCGGACGACGCTCGGCACGTGCTCGCCGTCGTCGAGCCACACCTGGAGCCGCAGCCGGGGCGCCTCCTCGCGCAGCGCGAGCACGTGGTAGCTGACGGAGAACCGCTTCGGCTTCAGCGTCGGCAGCGTCTGCAGCCCCTGTGTCATCGGCAGGTTGAGGTCGCGCCCGGTCGCCGTGCCGATGTAGCCGCTGACGCCCTTCCCGCCCCAGCCGAGGTAGTCGGCGGGCGAGATGTCCGAGAGGAACCGGAAGCCGAGCTCGTCGCGGACGTAGGTCGCCGCCTCGACGAGCTCCGCCGGCTCGACCACGAGGGTCGTCTCGCCGTACGCTTCCTTGGTCTCGACGAACCCTGGAACCCGCGGCCAGTCGTTCACGTCGCGACCGCCCTGCGCTCGTACGCGGGCGGGATCCCTGCCTGCACGGCCTCGTGCAGCCGGATGATCCCCTCCATCAAGGCCTCCGGCCGCGGCGGGCAGAACGGGACGTAGACGTCGACCGGGACGATCTTGTCGACGCCCTGGAGCACGGTGTAGTTGTTGAACATCCCGCCGGAGCTCGCGCAGGCGCCCATCGCGATCACCCACTTCGGCTCGAGCATCTGGTCGTAGATCTGCCGCAGCGGCGCCGCCATCTTGTGCGCGACGCGGCCGGAGACGATCAGCAGGTCCGCCTGCCGGGGGGAGGCGCGGAACGCCTCCATTCCGAAGCGCGCGATGTCGTAACGCGGCCCGACGATCGCGATCATCTCCATCGCGCAGCAGGAGAGCCCGAACTGGTCGGGCCACATCGACTTCGTCTGCGCCCACGCGACGGCCCGCATCAGCGTCGTGATCCCGAGGTACTGCTCGAGCTCGTCGGCGCTCATCTCCTGCTCGAACTTCGACGGGCCCTTCGTCGGCCAGAGCAGCCGCTCCGACTGGAGGCCGTAGTCGCGGAGCCGCTTCGGCTTCGGAGGAGGAGTCAGCGTGAGACTCCTTGCAGCGGTTGCGGAGCGAATTCCCGAGCGGGAAATCGCTCGTTCGGCGAAACCAGAGGCGTAGCGCTTACCACTCGAGCGCTCCCTTGCGCCAGATGTAGACGTACGCGACGGCGAGGATCGCGACGAAGAATGCGAACTCGGCGAACCCGAACCACGCGAGCCGGTGCAGGATCACAGCGAGCGGATACATGAAGACGATCTCGATGTCGAAGAGGATGAAGAGCATCGCCGTCAGGTAGAAGCTGATCGTGAAGCGCTGGTGCTTCATCGCGCCGCGCGACACACCCGACTCGAACGGCAGCCCCCGGGCCCTGGTGCGCCGCGCGGGACGCTGCGCGAAGACGAACGACGCAACGATCATCGAGGTCGGAACGACGAGCGCGAAGAGGCCGTAGATCAGGAACGGCAGCCAGTCACGGAGCATGGGCCGCTCCTCCCTTCCCCTGCCAGACGACGGCTGAACACCTCACGCGCGGGCTGACGTTATCAAGCTGTCTCGGCGCAGCACGAAGGGACCGGCAAACCGCTCAACGGCCGGTGAGCCCGGTGTCACAATCACGCCCCGTTTAGGGGGATGGTGACCGGTGGCGAGGTTGCTACGATGCAGCTCATGGAGATCCAGGAGCGCACCGACACTCTCGTCTCGCTGACACCGGCGGCGGCGGCGAAGATCAAGCAGCTGATTGAGTCCGAGGCCGACGTGAGCGTGTTGCGCGTCGCGATCGAGGGCGGCGGCTGCTCCGGCTTCCAGTACGGCCTCGGCTTCGACCGCGGCGCCGTCGAGGGCGACCACGAGTACGAGAGCGAGGGCGTCCGCGTCGTCGTCGATCCGTTCAGCGCTCCGTATCTGCGCGGCGCGAGCGTCGACTACCTGGAGACGATCCAGGAGTCCGGCTTCAAGATCGACAACCCGAACGCGGTCTCCTCGTGCGGTTGCGGCTCGTCGTTCCAGGTGGCCGAGGGCGAAGCGCCCGAGGACGCCGTGGGCGGCTGCGGCTCCGGCTGCTCGCACTGACGGCCGGCAGCGCCGACCCGATCCGGTTCGACGGCGAGGTCGTCCTCGTCACGGGCGCCGGCCGCGGGCTCGGACGCTCCTACGCCGAGTTGATCGCATCGCGCGGCGGGCACGTGGTTGTGCACGACGCGGGCGTGGAGCAGGACGGGAGCGGCGGCGACCCGTCGGTCGCGGACGCCGTCGTCGCCGAGATCGTCGGCCGTGGAGGCTCGGCCTCCGCGGCGTACGAGAACCTCGACTCGCGCGAGGCGTGCCGCTCAGTCGTCGCGGCGACCGTGGGCGCACGTGGACGGCTCGATGTGCTCGTCAGCAACGCGGGCCTCGCCCGGTTCGCCGGCATCGAGGAGACCGAGCCCGAGACGTGGGAGCTGCTTCGGAACGTGCACATCGAGGCGCCTCTGTGGCTCGCGCAGGCTGCGTTCCCGCACATGCGCCGGGCGCGCTACGGCCGGATGGTCTTCACCGTCTCCGGCCACGGCCTCGAGCGGACGGGCGCCGCCGACCTCACCGCCTACTTCGTCTGCAAGGCGGCGACGTACGGGCTGATGAACGCGCTGGCCGGCGAAGGCGAGCCGCACGGGATCCTCGCCAATGCCGTCTCTCCCGTGGCGGCGACGCGGATGTACCGGCGGTCGGCCGCTCCGGGCGAGCTTCTCGCCGAGCACGTCGCACCCGGTGTCGCGTTCCTCGCGTCGGGACGCTGCACGACGTCGGGCACGGTTCTCCGCGCCGCCGACGGCCGTTTCTCGATCGGCCGATGGGCGACGACGGCCGGCGTCGACCTCGGACGAGAACCCGCGACGCCCGAGGACGTGGCCGGACGATGGCTCGAAATCGGCCACTAGCATCCGCCGCATGACGGCTCTCCTGCGCGTCGCGATCGTCGGCTCCGGGCCGGCGGGCTTCTACGCCGCTGGCTCGCTGCTGTCTGCGGAGACGCCGCTCGAGGTCGACATGATCGAGCGCCTGCCGACGCCGTGGGGGCTCGTCCGGCTCGGCGTCGCGCCCGACCATCCGAAGATCAAGTCCGTCTCGCGGGCGTTCGAGAAGATCGCCGCGCAGCCCGGCTTCCGCTTCATCGGCAACGTCGAGGTGGGCCGCGACCTCCATCACTCCGACCTCGTCGAGCTCTACGACGCCGTTGTCTACGCCGTTGGCGCGCAGACCGACCGCCGCATGGGCATCCCCGGCGAGGACCTGCCGGGATCCTGGCCGGCCACTGCGTTCGTCGCCTGGTACAACGGCCACCCCGACTATCAGGAGCTCGAGTTCGACCTCGACGTCGAGCGGGTCGTCGTGGTCGGCAACGGGAACGTCGCCGTCGACGTCGCCCGGATGCTGGCGCTGACGCCGGAGGAGCTCGCACCGACGGACACGACCGACGCGGCGATCGAGGCGATGTCGGCCGCGCCCATCCGCGAGATCGTGATGCTGGGCCGCCGCGGGCCCGTCCAGGCCGCCTTCACGACGCCCGAGCTCAAGGAGCTCGGCGAGCTCGCCGGCGCGGACGTCGTCGTCGACCCGGCCGATCTGGCGCGCGATCCAGCGAGCGAGCGGGAGCTCGTCGGGTCGACGGAGGCGCAGCGGAACCTCGAGGTGCTGCGCGAGTACGCGACGCGCGAGCCGTCCGGGAAGCCGAAGAGGCTGCTGCTTCGCTTCCGCATCTCGCCCGTCGCGATCGAGGGCGACGGGCGCGTCGAGCGCGTCGACGCGATTCGCAACGAGCTCGTCGACCGGGACGGCCGCATCATCGCCGCGCCGACGGAGGAACGCGAGACGATCGCCGCGGGCCTCGTACTGCGCAGCGTCGGCTATCGCGGCGTCGCGCTCCCGGAGGTGCCGTTCGACGAGGAGCGCGGGACGATCCGGAACGACTGCGGCCGCGTGCTCGACGAGTCGGGCGCGCCCCTTCCCGGTGTCTACTGCACCGGCTGGATCAAACGCGGCCCGAGCGGCGTGATCGGCACGAACAAGAAGGACGCGGCGGAGACGGTCGAGCTGCTGCTCGAGGACGTCGAGAGCGGCAGGCTCGTCACGCGCGGCGCGACCGCCGAGGCCGTCGACGCGCTCCTCGACGAGCGCGCGGTGACGCGCGTGATGTACGAGGGCTGGGGCGCGATCGACGAGCTGGAGCGCAGCCGCGGCGAGCCCCA
>VAWW01000031.1:56896-59697 GCA_005884575.1 Actinomycetota bacterium | reverse complement strand
AACGTAGGCGCCGCCGGCGGTGCAGGAGCCCATCACGACAGCGAGCTGCGGTATGCCGGCCGCCGACATCTGCGCCTGGTTGAAGAAGATCCGCCCGAAGTGGTCGCGATCGGGAAAGACTTCGGCCTGGAGCGGCAGGAACGCACCGCCGGAGTCGACGAGGTAGATGCACGGCAGCCGGTTCTGCGCCGCCACCTCTTGGGCGCGCAGGTGCTTCTTCACCGTCAGCGGAAAGTACGAGCCGCCCTTGACGGTCGCGTCGTTGGCGACGATCACACACTGCCGGCCCTCGACGACGCCGATCCCCGTGACGATCCCTGCGCCAGGCGCCGCGCCGTCGTAGAGATCCCAGGCGGCGAGCGCATTCAGCTCCAGGAACGTCGAGCTCGGGACGACCAGCCGGTCGATCCGCTCGCGCGCCGTGAGCTTGCCCCGTGAACGGTGTCGTTCGACCGCCGCCTCGCCGCCGCCGCGAGCGACCAGCGCCGTCCGCTCCCGGACCTCTTCGACCAGCGCCGCCATCCGCTCGCGACGGCTCCGGAACACCTCCGACTCGTGCTCGACCTGCGATGACAGCACGGCCACCGGGTGAGCGTATCCGCTGATCCGGCTTCCGCCCGCACCCGGCCTGCGCGCTCAGGAACGCACGACCCAGCGGTTCGGCCCGTCGGCGCAGACGGCGGTGCTCGAGGACCCGACCGGGCGGCGCGCGCGTCGCTTGCGGCGCGCCGGCCGCGTCGTCTTCGTGCTCTTCCTCGCCTGGCTCCTCGCGATCGTCCTCGGCGGACTTGGACTCGGACCGGTCGCGCACGTCCCGCTCTTCCGCATCCTCCGGCCCTCGCCGGGACCGCCGCCCGCGCCGCTGCCCGCGCCACGCGTCCCCGCACCCGCAGACCTCCTGCCGGCCGCGCCCGCGCCGGCGGCCGTCCGCCGCGCGCACGGCCTCGGCCACGTCCGGCGCGCAGCGCCACCGGGGCTCGCGAAGCCGCATGCGCGTCGCGGCAAGAGCGGCTCGGCTCCGGGGCGGACGAAGCCGCACGCGAAGCCGCGCGGGAAGTCCGCCACGGCGCCGGGGCGGACGCGCACGACCGTCGCGACCTTCACGACCGTCAACGGCAGGGGTAAGCGCAACGGACGGCCTCAGAGGTAGATGCGACCGCGGAAGCAGAGAGAGCGGCGCCGCCGCTGGCGCGCGCCCGCGCACTGGCGGCTGCTCACCTTTTGCCTGTTCGTCGTGCTCGTCACGGTCCTCTTCCAGGGTTATGCGACCCACAGGATCGGCGCGAGCGCGGAGCCACACGAGCCGGCCGGCGCCGCGGCGCCCCTTGCGCACACCCGTCCGGTCCTGATCGCGCGCGGCGACGGCCTCGTCTCCAGGCAGCCGCCGCCCGGCCGCCGTGTCGCGCTCACGTTCGACGACGGCCCGGATCCGCGCTGGACACCGAAGATCGCGACGCTGCTTCGCCGTGAGCATGTGCGCGCGACGTTCTTCGTCATCGGCAGCCAGGCGGCACGCCATCCGGACATCGTCCGCAGGCTGGTGCGCGACGGCAACGAGATCGGCAACCACACCTTCACGCACGTCGCGCTCTCGAACGGCTCGTACGGCGAGCGCAAGCTGCAGCTCGACCTGACGGAGGCCGTTCTCGTCGGCATCACCGGGCGGTACACGCGACTCCTCCGGCCGCCGTACTCGGCGACGCCCGACGCCGTCACGCCCGTCGATGAACGCGACATCGCGCAGCTCGCCGGCGACCGCTATGTCGTCGTGCTGGCGAACTACGACTCCGAGGACTGGCGGCGAGGCGCCGTCGAGCGGATCGTGGGCCGCGCGAGCCCGCCGGGACGAACCGGCGGGATCGTGATGCTCCATGACGGCGGCGGCGACCGCAGCAAGACCGTCGTTGCCGTTGCACGCCTCATCCCGCAGCTGAAGGCGCGCGGCTTCCGGTTCGTGACCGTCTCTCAACTCGCCGGGCTTCCGCGCACGGCGCTCGAGCCGCGCGCGGGGACGTGGGAGGAGCGGCGCGGCGCGACCTTCGCGTGGGCCGTCCGCGTCGCCTTCATGCTCACGGAGTTGTTCGCGTTCGTGATCGCTGCCGTCGGGATCCTCTTTGCTCTGCGTGTCCTGCTCGTGCTCGCGTTCGCCTCCTACCACCGCCGAAGCTCGGGCCGTCGCCCGCCGCGGGTCGAGTACGTGCCGCGGGTCGCCGTGGTCGTACCGGCGTACAACGAGGCGGTCGGGATCGGGCGCGCCGTACGTTCGCTGGCGGCGTCCAACTATCCCGAGTTCGAGGTCGTCGTCGTCGATGACGGCTCGACGGACGACACCGCGTCGATCATTGACGGGCTCGCGCTCGAGCGCGTGCGCGTCCTGCGCAAGGAGAACGGGGGTAAGGCGTCCGCGCTCAACGCTGGAACCGCGGCGACGGACGCGCCGGTGGTCGTGATGGTCGACGGCGACACCGTGTTCGAGCCCGACACGCTGCGCAGCCTCGTGCAGCCGTTGGCGGATCCGGCCGTAGGCGCCGTCTCGGGGAACACGAAGGTCGGCAACCGACGCGGGCTGCTCGGCAAGTGGCAGCACATCGAGTACGTCACGGGCTTCAACCTCGACCGCCGCATGTACGAGATCCTCCAGTGCACGCCGACGGTTCCCGGCGCGATCGGTGCGTTCCGTCGCGACGCGCTCGAGGAGGTCGGCGGCGTTTCCGGCGAGACGCTCGCGGAGGACACCGATCTGACGCTAGCGATCGGCAGGACGGGACGGCGCGTGGTCTACGCGGAGGACGCCCGCGCGT
>VAWW01000031.1:48289-56883 GCA_005884575.1 Actinomycetota bacterium | reverse complement strand
GCGCCAGCGGTACCGCTGGTCCTACGGGACGATGCAGGCCGTCTGGAAGCACAAGGGGGCGCTGCTCAGCCGCGACCCGCGGCAGCGCCGCATCGGACGGCGCGCGATCCCGTACATGGCCCTCTTCCAGATCGCCCTGCCGATCGCGGCGCCGCTGATCGACCTGTTCGCCGCCTACGGCCTGCTGTTCACCGGCGCCGTTCGAGTCGCGCTCGTCTGGGGTGGCTTCAACCTGCTGCAGCTCGCGCTCGCCGCATATGCGTTCCGGATCGACCGAGAGCCGCTCCGTCCCCTGTGGACGCTGCCGCTGCAGCAGTTCGTCTACCGGCAGCTGATGTACGTCGTGATCATCGAGTCGACCGTGAGCGCGCTCGTCGGCGTTCGCGGCCGCTGGCGCCACCTCTCGCGCACCGGCGACATCGACGTCGGGTCGGCTAGCCGGGAACCGCGACGCGCGTGACGCGACCGCGCGCGAAGTCGAAGCTGATCCCCTTCGTCGCACAGTTGCCGCCGCCCGGCTCGAGGTCGCAGAAGATCCCGCGGAGGTGCTGGAGCTTTGCGACGGAGGTGCCGACGCCGAGCCCGCTGCGCGTCCTCAGCCGCGGGCTCGTCGTCGTCAGCCGGACGACGCCCTTCGTGCCGAACCGGACGTCGAGTAGGGGATAGTGGAAGAGCCGGCCCGCGACGCGGACCGGTGCGCCGAGCCTGGCCCGGACCTGGTCTTCGGACATCCGCAGCTCGATCCCGGCCATGCTCCGGCCGATCACGATCGGCGGCGGCGGCGCTGCGGCGAGCACGCGCCGATCGTACAAATAGGCTGAGACGGATGATCGTCGCCCATCTCGACCTGGACGCCTTCTTCGCGGCGGTGGAGGAGCTCGAGAACCCGGAACTCCGCTCGAAGCCGCTGATCGTCGGCGGCAACCCGCACGGGCGCGGCGTCGTCGCGACCGCGAACTACGAGGCGCGCCGGTTCGGGATCCACTCGGCGATGAGCGCGGCCGAGGCGCTGCGCCGCTGCCCGCACGCGGTCTTCGTCACGCCGAGGCACACCCTCTACCGGGACTACTCGCGTGCCGTCTGGGCCGTTGTCCGCGAGGTCGTGCCGACCGTGGAGCGGACCGGACTCGACGAGGGCTACCTCGACGTCGGCGAGGTGGCGTCCGACTTCCTCGCCGCGCGTGCGGTCGCCGAGGCGGTGCAGACCGCCGTCCGCGCCTCGACCAGCCTGACCTGCTCCCTCGGCGTCGCCTCCTGCAAGGTCGTCGCCAAGGTCGCGAGCGACCGCCGCAAGCCCGGGGGAATCGTCGTCGTCCCCGCCGGCTCGGAGGCTTGGTTCCTGGCGCCGTTCGACGTCCGCCGGCTGCCGGGGATCGGCCCGCGAGCCGAGGAGCGGCTCCGCGCCGCCGGGATCGAAACGATCGCCGCACTCGCAGCGCTCGACGACGACGGCCTGAAGCGACTCCTGCCGGGGAGCGTTGGCGAGATGCTCCGCGACCGCGCGCGCGGGATCGACCCGCGTTCGCTCGACCTTGCCGCCGAGCGGATCTCGATCAGCGTCGAGAACACCTTCGAGCGCGACCTCACCGACCGCGAGCGGCTGCACGACGAGCTGCGCCGCATGGCAGGGGAGCTGGCGAAGCACCTGCACGACCGCGGCCAGACGGCGCGGACCGTGACGACGAAGCTCCGCTACGCGGACTTCTCGATCCGCAGCCGCTCGACGTCGCTCGAGGTCGGCATCGACGACGCGAACCGGATCGCCGAGCTCGCGTGCGGGCTGCTCGACCGCGGCCTGCACGACCGGCCCGGCGCGCTACGGCTGGTCGGCGTCGGCGTCTCCGGCCTCGCGGAGTACCGCCAGCTGACGCTGATCGCCTAGGAGCCGCTCGACGCGCTGCACGACCTCCGGCTCCGTGCGGCCGCGCAGCGCGAGCGTCGTCCTGCGGCGCAGGAAGTCGTCCGGCGTCCGCGCCCACTCGTGGCGCGCCGCATAGACCGCCTGCGCGGCGAGGTCGGGCGCGCCGGGCGCGATCGGCTCGAGCAGCGACGGGTCGTCGGCGGCAAGTCCGACCACATCCTCGGCGAGCGATCCGTACAGGTGCAGGAGATGGGACCGCGTCGCCGGGTCGAGGCTCTCCGGGAAGGCGACGCTGTCGAGCCCGACGGCGCCCGGGAGCGGCTGCGGACGCCGGTCGAGCCGGTGCAGGCCGAGGTCGGCGCGAACGTGGTCGAGCGCCTCGAGCGCGATCCGCCGGTACGTCGTCAGCTTGCCGCCGGCGACCGTGAGCATCCCGCCGGGCCCGCGCATGTAGACGGTCTCGCGGCGCGCGTTCGCAGTCGCACCCTCGCCGCCCGGCAGGACGCGCAGCCCGGCGAAGCTCGAGCGGATCCGGTTACGGGTGACGAGCGCCGGGTCGAGCGCCCTCGCCGCCTCGGCGAGCACCTGCTCGACGTCCGCGTCGTCGACGGCGACGTCGTCCGGCGATCCCTCGTGCAGCGTGTCGGTCGTGCCGAGCAGCAGCATCCCCTCCCACGGCACCGCGAAGCTGACGCGAACCTTGTCGTGCGGGATCGTCAGCGCCGCCGTCCACGGCCGCTCGGGCTCGACCACGACGTGGACGCCCTTGCTCAGGCGGACCGACGGCGAGGCGTCCGGATCCTCGAGCCGCCGCACCGAGTCGATCCACGGACCGGCCGCGTTGACGACGACCCGCGCCGAGACGTCGACCGTCCGCCCGTCCGCCTCGACGACGGCACCTTCGGACCCGCGCAGCGCGACGACCTCCGCGTAGTTCAGGACCGTCGCGCCCGCCTCCGCGGCCGCGCGCACGTTCGCGAGCGTCAGCCGGCTGTCGTGCGTCCAGCAGTCGACGTAGAGCCCGCACTTGCGCAGCCCCTCGGTGCGGAGCTCCGGCACCATCCGCCGGGCGCGCTCCGGATCGACGAGCCCGTTCAGCTTCGCCCGCGCCAGCGTCGAGTACACCGCGATCGCCGTCTGGAGGACGAACGGCCGGTACGGGCCGTCCCCGTAGAGCGGAAAGAGAAACGGCAGCTGCTGGACGAGATGCGGCGCGACCGTCCGCATCAGGATCCGCCGCTCCTCGTGCGCCTCCCGGACGAGGCCGACGTCGCCGAGCCGGAGGTACCGCAGGCCGCCGTGGATCAGCTTCGACGACGCGCTGGACGTGCCGCCGCCGAAGTCCTTTCGGTCGACGAGGGCGACCGAGAGCCCATGCTGCGTTGCCGTGGCCGCGATGCCGGCGCCGACGATGCCGCCGCCGATCACGAGTAGGTCGAACTCCCGCGACCCGAGCTGCTCGAGCGCGTCGTCTCTCACCACAGCGGGTTCGTCCACGCGCGCCGTCCCTCGGGATCGCGCAGCTCGAGCCGGCCGTAGGGCGTCGACGGCGGCCGTTCAAGGCGCACCGAGGTGATCAACCCATCGTCGTTCGTCTCCAGGATCCGCGACCGGTGCGGATAACCGAGCCGGCCCGCGTTCGCCCGCGCGCCGCGCCGGCGACCTGCGACGAGCGTCGCGCTCGCGACCGGGCTGCAACGCACCTCGACCGTCTCGTCGGAGATCTCGAGCTCGTGCACCACGGGCCCGGTCGAGCTGTAGAACCGCCCCTCGCGCAGCGCAGCGAGCACCGCCTCGGCGGACTCCTCGCCGGCGCGCACCCACGTCCAGGCGAGGGCGCTGTCATAGCCGGGATAGTGGGAGTCGTCCGCCGCGATCGCGAAGAAGCGGCGGCCGCGCTCGAGCGCCTCGTCCCAGTGGAGCGACGAATCGCCGCGGCCGACCTCGAGCTCGCAGCCCGCGTTCCAGACCTCGATCCCCACGAGCCCGTCGCAGCCCTCGAACTGGTCGGTCCGCAGGCCGCTCCAGTACGTGTGTGCGAGGTACGGCACCGCACCCTGCTCGTTGACCCAGGCGACGACCTCGCCGAGCGTGCCGAAGCCGACCTCCACGTCGGGAAGCTCCGGATCGACCCCGAGGCCGAGCGCGAGGACATGTGCATCGTGCTCCGGCCCACCTGCGGTCGCGTTCAGCTCAGTGCTCGGGATCACGAGCAGCCGCTCCGTCGACGGCTCGACGGTCCGCACCCAGTGATCCGTGATCGCGAGCACGTCGAAGCCGGCCCACTCGTAGTGGCGCACGAGCTTGTCCGGAGGCAGCTCGCCGTCGGAGTTCGTCGTGTGCGCGTGCAACGCGCACCGGAGCCAGACGCCGCCGTCCTCGAACGGGTTCACACGGGCGAGCCTAGCGCTGTGGACGAACTGTGACAGCGCCGCTAACCCAGTTGAACTGCGGACGTCTCCAACCTAAGCTCGTTCACAATTCGTCGGACCAGGAGGGCAGATGGAGGATTACGAGGCCCAGGAACAGGAGTTCTGGGCACGGCTCGATGAGAGCGAGATGAGCCGCTCGCAGATGCTGCGGCGCAGCGCCGCCGCGGCGTTCGGGCTCACGGTGCTCGCCTCGCCGGCGGCGGCTCTGGCCGCCCGCGGCCGGCGCTCGGCCAACCCGCCGCTCAAGGGCAAGGGCTTCTCTATCAAGGAGTTGATCGCGCAGGCCAAGAAGGAAGGCAAGATCAACACGATCGCGCTGCCGCCCGACTGGGCGAACTACGGCGAGATCATGAGCACGTTCCAGAAGAAGTACGGGCTCAGCCTGACCAACGACAATCCTGACGGCAGCTCGGCGCAGGAGAACCAGGCGGTCCGCTCGCTCAAGGGCGACTCGCGTGCGCCGGACGTCGTCGACGTCGGCATCTCGTTCGCGATCGCCGGCGCCGCCGAGGGCCTCTACTCACGCTATTTCGTGTCCACGTTCTCGACGATCCCGCGCTCGATGAAGGACACCCGCGGCTACTGGTGGGGCGACTACTGGGGCGCGATCTCGATCGGCTACAACCAGAACATCATCAACACGCCGCCGAAGACGTGGAAGGACCTGCTCAAGCCGGAGTACCGCGGCAAGGTCGCGCTCAACGGCAGCCCGCTGACGTCGAACTCGGCGGTCTCGGGCGTGCTCGCAGCGTCGCTCGGCAACGGCGGCTCGCTCAGCGACGTCGGCCCGGGGATCGACTTCTTCGCGCAGCTGAAGAAGTCGGGCAACTTCATCCCCGTGGGGACGACGTCGCAGACGGTCGCGTCCGGCCAGACGCCGATCTCGATCGACTGGGACTACAACAACCTCGCCTACATCAAGGAGTTCCCCGCTGCGAAATGGGCCGTCAACATTCCGGCCGACGGCGTCTACGGCGGCGCCTACGCACAGGCGATCAACGCGAGCTCACCGCACCCCTGGGCCGCCCGGCTCTGGGAGGAGTTCCTGTACTCCGATCAGGGGCAGGTCCTCTTCCTGAAGGGGTTCGCGCATCCGGCGCGCTTCAATGACCTCGCCAAGCGGAAGAAGCTGCCGGCGAGCCTGCTTGCGGCACTCCCCCCGCCGTCGATCTACGCGAAGGTGAAGTTCGCCAGCATCTCGCAGCAGACCGCTGCGAAGGCGAAGATCGCCGCCGAGTGGACGAGCAAGGTCGGGGCCTAGACCCTGGCGACAGAAGCAGCAACTGGGGCACTCCGGCCGGACATCGCGTCCGGCCGGAGGCGCCTCTCGCTGGCGTGGCTCGGGACACTGCCGTTCTTCGCGTACGCACTCCTCTTCCTCTTCCTTCCTGCAGGGTCGGTACTGCTCGGCGCGTTCAAGGGAGCGCACGGCGGCTGGTCGTTCAGCACGCTGCACCAGCTGACCGGGAAGACGTACATAGGCGCCTACAAGACGAGCATCGAGGTGAGCCTCGTCACCGCGATCGCCGGCGGCCTGCTCGGATTCGCGATCGCATACGCGGCGATCCGCGAGGGCACGCCGCGCTGGATCCGCTCGGTCCTGACGACGTTCTCCGGCGTCGCGGCGAACTTCGGCGGCATCCCGCTCGCGTTCGCGTTCATCGCGACGGTCGGGAACGTCGGGATCGTCACGATCTGGTTGAAGAAGCTCGGCTTCGACCTGTGGGGGACGAACTTTCCGCTCTTCGGCTACTTCACGCTGTTCTCGAAGTTCGGCGTCGGCTTCGTCTATCTCTACTTCCAGATCCCGCTGATGCTGCTCGTGATCGCACCCGCGATCGACGGGCTGAAGCGGGAGTGGCGCGAGGCGGCGTCGAACCTCGGCGCGAGCTCATGGCAGTTCTGGCGCTACATCGGCATCCCCGTGCTCATGCCCTCGCTCCTCGGCGCGACGATCCTGCTCTTCGGGAACGCGTTCGCCGCCTACGCAACGGCGTACAGCCTCACCTCCGGCACGGTGAACCTCGTGCCGATCCTGATCGGGGCCTACTACTCCGGCAACGTTCTCTCGAACCCCCATCTCGCGCAGGCGCTCGCGTTCGGGATGTTCGTCGTGCTCGCGGTGTCGATGCTGATCTACGTGCCGCTCCAGCGCCGCGCCGCGAGGTGGGCGAAATGAGGAAGCGGATCGCGCCCAGCGCAGTCGTCTGGCTCCTGGTCGCCGCTGCCTATTTCTTCATTCCGCTGCTCGCGACGCTGCTCTTCAGTCTGAAGAAGGTGCAGACCGGCAACTGCTGCACGCTCGCGTCCTACGGGACGATCGTCCACGACCACCAGTTCTGGGTGACGATCAAGCTCTCGTCGATCCTCGCGCTCGAGACGATCGTGATCAGCCTCCTGTTGTTCGTCCCGACGATCTACCTCGTGCACCTGAAGCTGCCGAAGCTGCGGCCGCTGATCGCGTTCCTCGCACTGATCCCGTTCGTCGTGCCGCCGATCGTGCTGGTCGTGGGGCTGCTGGATTTCTACAAGGGCTCGCCGCACTGGTTCTACGCGGAGCCGTATGGCTTCCTCGTCGCGGCGTACGTGATGCTCGCGTTCCCCTATATGTATTTCTCGCTCGACGCGGGCTTCCGGGCGATCGACGTGCACACGCTGACCGAGGCGTCGCGCAACCTCGGCGCGACCTGGCGGACGACGCTCGGCCGCGTGATCCTGCCGAACATCCGCGTCGCCGCGCTCGCGGGCTCGTTCCTGACGCTGGCGATCGTGATGGGCGAATACACGATCGCGAGCCTCTCCGCGTTCCACACGTTCCCGACGTACATCCAGTACATCAACGAGACACAGGCGTATCCTGCGGCGGCGGTGTCGCTGATGAGCTTCGGAATCACGTGGGCCGCCATGCTGTCGCTGCTGATCGTCGGGCGCGGCAGCGTTGGCCGTCCGGCGCAGGTGGCGGCGACACGCTGATGGCTTTTCTCGAGCTCAAGGGCGTGCGCAGGATGTTCGGGCCGGTCGTGGCGCTCGACAGCATCGACCTCCAGCTCGAGAAGGGCGAGTTCCTCTCGCTGCTCGGGCCGTCCGGCTGCGGCAAGACGACCGCGCTGCGGCTCGTGGCCGGCTTTGACCGGCCCGACGCCGGCTCGATCGTCGTCGACGGCAAGGACATGACCGGCACGCCGCCCAACCGGCGCGACATGGGGATGGTCTTTCAGGCCTACAGCCTCTTCCCGAACATGACGGCGCGGCAGAACGTCGAGTTCGGGCTGCGGATCCGCGGCCGCGACCGCGGCGACCGGCGGAACCGCGTCGGCGAGCTGCTCGAGCTCGTCGGTCTCGGCCATGCGGGCGACCGGTATCCGCACCAGCTGTCAGGCGGCATGCAGCAGCGCGTCGCCCTGGCGCGCGCGCTCGCGATCGAGCCGCGCGTCCTGCTCCTCGACGAGCCGCTCTCGGCGCTCGACGCAAAGGTGCGAGTGCAGCTGCGGGAGGAGATTCGCCGCATCCAGCTCGAGCTCGGGATCACGACGCTCTACGTCACGCACGACCAGGAGGAGGCGCTCGCCGTCTCCGACCACGTCGCCGTGATGTACGGCGGCCGCATCGAGCAGATGGGCACGCCGCTCGAGATGTACTCGCGGCCGGCGACTCCCTTCGTCGCCGAGTTCATCGGGACGATGAACCGGCTCGAGGGGACGATCGTGGATCCCGCGACCGGCGAGATCGACCACGGCGGCGTCTCGCTGAGAGTCGACGCCGCGCGCGGCCGCGAGCGAGGGGAGCGGGTGCTCGTGCTGGTCCGGCCCGAGTCGCTGGAGCTGACCGCTGCGACGAACGGCGGCGCGGCGGGCGAGAACGTGCTCGCGGGCGAGGTGATCACGCAGACGTTCCTCGGGCCGGTGACGCGGCTGAAGGTCGTCGGCCCCGCGGCGGATCTGATCGCGGACCTGCCGACGGCGCGGGCGGAGGCTCTGCCCATCGGGAGCCGCGTCTCGGCGCGCGTGCCGGCCGAGGGCGCGCGGCTGCTCAGCCTCGCCGACTAGCATCGCCCGGATGAGAGCGGCAGTCTGTCGCGCGTTCGGCGAGCCGCTCGTGATCGAGGAGCTCGAACTGCGCGCGCCGGCCGACGGCGAGGTCACGGTTCGCATCGCGGCGTGCGCGATCTGCCACAGCGACATCGCGTTCATGCACGGCGACTGGGGCGGCGACCTGCCGGCGGTGTACGGCCACGAGGCTGCCGGGGTCGTCGAGGAGGTCGGGCCGGGCATCGAGCGCGTCGCACCCGGCGACCACGTCGT
>VAWW01000031.1:12578-48252 GCA_005884575.1 Actinomycetota bacterium | reverse complement strand
GAGCGGCCGCCCGCGCACGCGTCCCCGCTGCGGACCCGCGACGGCGAGCCCGTAAACCAGGGCATGCGCACGGGCGCGTTCGCGGAGCGCGTCACCGTCGACGAGTCTCAGGTCGTCCTGATTCCGGGCGACATCCCGCTCGATGCGGCGAGCCTGCTCGCATGCGGGGTCCTCACCGGCGTCGGGGCGGTCCTGAACACGGCACGAGTCGAGCCGGGCGCGAGCGTCGCCGTGATCGGGACCGGCGGCGTCGGGCTCAACGTCGTCCAGGGCGCGGCGCTCGCCGGCGCGGCCGCGATCGTCGCGATCGACGTGCGCGAGGACAAGGTCGCCGCCGCAGCGGAGTTCGGCGCCACCGGCGACGGCGCGCGCGACGCCGACTACGTCTTCGTCACGGCGGCGGCGCCCGAGGCGATCGAGCAAGGGATGAGCCTGCTGCGCCGAGGCGGAACGCTCGTCCTGATCGGAATCCCGCCGACCGGCGTCACAGTGCAGCTCGATCCGCTCGCGATCGCAGACCGTTCGCTGCGAATCCTCGGCAGCAAGATGGGCGACGCGGTGCCGCAACGCGATATCCCCACGCTGGTCGAGCTCTACCGGCAGGGCCGGCTGAAGCTCGACGAGCTGATCTCGGGCCGCTGGCCGCTCGAGAAGATCAACGAGGCCGTCGCCTCCGCCGAGCGCGGCGAGGCGCTGCGCCCTGTGATCATGTCCGGGTGACATCGGTACAGGTACAGAGGAAAATTGCGCACTATTCATGCGTACCTGGTACCTGCGCTCAGCGTCTGACGCGCGGCCGCCGGGCGGTCGGTGAAGATCCCGGTCACGCCCAGCGCTTCGAGCTCGAGCATCCGTGCGGGATCGTTGACCGTGTAGACCGTCGTCGCGAAGCCGAGCCGTTGCGCTCTCGCGATCCCACGCCGCGTCGCGCGCCCGTTCTCGAACCCGACCGCCCACGCGCCCGCAGCGCCGCGGATCGAGACCCCGTAGCCGATGTGCTGCACCGTGCGCAGACCGGGCCGCAGCGAGCGCACCTCCTCGAGCGCCGCACGCTGGAACGAGACGACGACCGCGTCGTCGTCGAGCAGCGCGAGCGCCCGCGCAACGATCCCGTGGCGGCGGTAGCGGTACGGGCTCTTCAATTCGACCATCACTCCGATCCGACCGCGCGCGAGATCGAGCACGTCCTCGAGCGTCGGCGGCGCAGCGCCACGGCGCGGCGGGTCATGAGTGACGACGAGCTCGCCGTGCCCGTCCGCGTGGACGTCGAACTCGATGAAGTCCGCGCCGACCTCGATCGCCCGCTCGAACGCCGGCAGCGTGTTCTCCGGCAGCTCCTCCGACGCGCCCCGGTGCGCGATGACCAGCATCAACCCAGTACGCGCCGCATCAGCTCGACGTCGATCCCGTCGATCAGCTCGTCGGCGGCCGCGAGCCGCGCCGGGACGAGGGTGCCCTGGCGCGCGAACACACGCATCCCCGCCGCCGTCGCCGACGCGATTCCGGCCTCGCGGCGAGGGCCTGCAGGTAGCCCTCTGGATCGGGCTTCCCGTGCACCACGTCGTCAGCGGAGACGATCGTGCGGAAGAGCCCGCTCAGCCCCGCGGCCTCGACGACCGGGTCGATCTCCGCGCGCGCTGCACCGGAGACGATTGCCAGCGGCACGCGTTCCGCCGCATAGCGCACCGCCTCGCGCGCGGCCGGGCCGATGCTCGAGCCGTCGGACACGGCGGCGCGGTAGCGGCGAACGCGCTCCTCGATCACGGCGTCGACGTCCGGATGGTCGCGGCCGAGCCAGCGGTAGACGATCTCCGGGTCAGAGTGGCCCGCGAGGTGGTCGAAGTACTCCTGCGCCGAGAGCGGCCTGCCGTGCCCCGCGAACAGCTCGACGAAGATCTCGCAGAGGATCGGCTCGTCGTCCGAGAGCGTGCCGTTGAAGTCGAAGACGATCGCCCGCGTCACGGGCCGAGTATCGCCGACTCCCAGACGACCCTCGTCCGGTCGCCGCGGAAGAGGTCGCGCGAGCGTTCGAGCAGCCGGCCGGACTCGCCGTACCCTTCGCGCTCGACGAGCAGCACCGGGCTGCCGGGCTCGATTCCGAGCGCCGCGGCGTCGCCGGCATCCGCCAGCGCCGGCTCGAGGCGTTCGACGGCGCGGCTGGGAGCTTCGTCGCCGCGGGTGCGGAAGAGCTCGTAGAGCGAGCCGTCGAGCCGCTCGTCGAGCAGGCCGGGGTACGCGTCCGCGGAGTACACGCCGCGTTCGAGCGCGACGGGCTCGCCGTCGGCGAGGCGTACGCGGACGAGCTCGTAGACGCGGTCGCCGAGCCCGGCCTCCGCCGGCGTCCCGTCGCGCTCGACGGCCGAGAGGACGCGCGCGCCGGCGGCCCGGCCCTGTGCGCGTAGCTGGTCGGAGAGGCCGGCGAGCCCAGTCAGCTCGATTCGCGGCTCGGCGACGAACGTCCCTCCGTCGCGGCCCACGCGGCGGACGACGAGGCCGCGACGCTCGAGCGAGGCGAGCGCATGACGCAGCGTCATCCGGCTGACGCCGAGGCGGTCGGCGAGCTCGCGCTCCGGCGGCAGGCGGTCGCCGGGGCCGAGCTTGCCGGCGGTGACGGCGTCATCGAGCCACGACTCGATCTGCGCGTGGGCCGGGCCGCGGCCCGGCTTGACCGGAGGAATGCGAAGCGCCATAATGGTCTAGACCTTATCATGCGAATCGCGCACGACGCATCGGCGCTCGGGATCGACTGGCCGGACGGGCGCACAGAGACGTTCCAAGCGCTCTGGCTCCGCGACAACTGCCCGTGCGAGGAGTGCCGCCATCCGAGCGGCCAGCGGCTGCTCGACACGCGGCGGCTGCCGAACGATCTGACGATCTCCTCGGCGGCCGAGAACGGCACGATCGACATCGCGTTCTCGGACGGACACACCGCGCGCTTCGACGCGGCCTGGCTCCGCGACGGCTGGGCTGCGCCGGCCCGGAGGCGCCGTCTCTGGGACGCGGCGATCCAGTGCGAGCTGCCCGTCGGACGCTACGACGAGGTCCTCGCCGGGGGCGCCGCGCTCCGCGACTGGCTCGCCGCGGTGGACGAGCTCGGCTTCGCGATCCTGACCGGCGGTCCGACCGCGCCGGGTACCGTGACGCGCGTCGCCGAGCTCTTCGGCTACGTGCGCGAGACGAACTACGGCCGGCTGTTCGACGTCCGCACCGTCGTCGACCCGACGAACCTCGCGTACACCGGGCTCGGGCTCGGGGCGCACACTGACAATCCGTACCGCGATCCGACGCCGACGCTGCAGCTGCTCCACTGTCTCGCGTCGAGCGCGGCCGGCGGCGAGAACACGCTGGTCGACGGCTTCCGCGTGGCCGCGGACCTCTCGCCGGACCACCGCGGCCTGCTCGCGCGGTACCCGCTCCGCTTCCGCTTTGCCGACGCCGACACCGAGCTCGAGACGGAGGTCCCCGTCCTCACGCTCGCTGTGTCCGGCGAGCTTGCGGCGGTCCACTACAACACGCGCTCGGTGCAGCCGATCCGCGTTCCCGACGTCCACGCGTACTACGAGGCGTACCAGGCGTTCGGCCGGATGCTCGAGGAGCCGCGCTACCGGATCGAGTTCAAGCTCGAGCCGGGCGACCTGTTCATCGTCGACAACCTGCGCGTCCTGCACGGCCGCACCGGCTACTCCGAGTCCGGCGAGCGTCACCTGCAGGGCTGCTACGCCGACCGCGACGGGCTCCGCAGCAAGCTCGCCGTCCTCAGCCGATGATCGTGGATGAGATCTTCCGGATGTTCCGCGAGTACGGCTCCGGCGCGTACCTCGGCGAGCCGGTGTCGATGACCGAGCACATGCTGCAGAGCGCGTACGCGGCGGAGCGGGAGGGCGCGCCGCCGCGGCTCGTCGCCGCCGCGCTGCTGCACGACTACGGTCACTTCGTCCATGGTCTCCCCGAGGACTCGGCGGACCACGGCGTCGACACGCAGCACGAGGAGGTCGCGCACGCGTTCCTCTCCGAGCATTTCGGGCCGGAGATCGCCGAGCCGATCCGGATGCACGTCGCGGCGAAGCGCTATCTCTGCGCGGTCGAGCCGTCGTACCTGGACGAGCTGTCGCCGGCGTCGATTCTCAGCCTCGAGCTCCAGGGCGGGCCGTACTCGGCGGCGGAGGCCGCGGAGTTCGAGCGCTCGCCGTTCGCCGAAGACGCCGTTCGGCTGCGGCGCTGGGACGACGTCGGCAAGGTCGCGGGTCTCGAGACGCCGGGGCTCGAGCACTACCGCCCGGTCCTCGAAGCCGCGCTGAAGCACTAGTGCCGGCCGAGGCGCTCGCCTTCGCGCTGGCGGCGGCGGTGATCCACGCCTCGTGGAACGTGCTGCTCGCGGGCGCGAGGGACGTCGAGGCGGCGACTGCGGTCGCACTGCCGGTGTCCGCGCTCGCCGTCGCCCCGGTCGCGGCCGTGTGGTGGGACTTGCATGCGTCCGCCTGGCCGTTCGTCGCCGCGAGCTCGGCGCTCGAGCTCGTCTACTTCGCGCTGCTCGCGACGGCGTATCGCCGCGCGGAGCTGTCCGTCGTCTATCCGCTTGCACGCGGCTTTGCGCCCGTGCTCGTGCTCCTCGGCGCAGTCGTGTTCACCGCCGCGACGACCTCGACGAGGCAGGTCGTCGGCGTGCTGCTCGTCGCCGCTGGAATCCTGTTCGTCCGCGGCGTGCGGCGCGGCCGGGGCGCCGGCTTTGGGCTCGCGATCGCGATCGTCATCGCCGCGTACACCGTTGTCGACAAGCACGGCGTCCAGCACGCGGCGCCGCTCGCGTACCTCGAGCTCGTGACGGCGTTCATGGGCTTCGCGTACTTCGCAGGGTTCGTGGCGATCCGCGGCGCGCGGCCGCTGCGCGCGGCCTGGGGATGGCGTCCGGTAGCCGCCGGACTCGCGTCCTTCGCCGCCTACGGGCTCGTCCTCGCGGCGCTGCAGCTCGCCTCTGCCGCGTCGGTCGCGGCAGTGAGGGAGACAGGCGTCCTGTTCGCGACCGCCCTCGGCGCCGTCGTCCTGAAGGAGAACGTGACGCGGTGGCGCCTCGCTGGAGCCGTCCTCGTCGTCGGCGGCACGGCGCTGCTCAGCCTCTAGCGAAGAAGCCGATGAGCTCGGCGGCGACGGCGTCGGGCGCGTCGACGTGCAAGAAGTGTCCCGCGCCGGGGATCGTCCGCAGCTCGGCGCCCGGGATCCGCCGCTGTAGCTCCACCCCCTTGGAGACCGGAATCCACGCGTCCTCCTCGCCCCAGCACACGAGCACTGGAACCTCGATCGTGCCGTAGAGCTCTTCCATCTCCGCGGTGTAGCACTCGTCGGCCTGGGCAATCTGGCGGTAGAACGCGGCCTGACCCGCCGCGCCCGTCCACGGCTCGACGAACGGCGCGAGCGCCGCGTCGTCCATCGGCCGGTGGAACGCGCCGCGCAGGTACGCGCCGACGAGCGCCTCGTGCATCGGCGCCGGGAGCTGCTCGAACACCTGCGCGTGTTCCTTGACGAGCCGGAAGAACGGCGAGCCCCACGGCCGGAGCGCGACGGGATCGAGGAGCGCGACCGCCGCGAACGGCCGCCGCTCGAGGAGGTGAGCGCGCAGCGCGATCGCGCCGCCGAAGTCGTGGCCGACGATCCGCGGCCGTTCCAGGCGCCAGTGGTCGAGCAACTCGCCGAGGACGGTCGTCTGCGCGGCCAGCGAGACGTCCTGGTCGTCGCGCTGCTCCGACGACCCGTAGCCGAGCAGGTCGTACAGGTGGACGCGCCAGCGCCCGCTCAGCTCCGGGAGGACGCCGTCCCAGACGTAGCTCGACTCGGGCGTCCCGTGGACGAGCACGAGCGGCTCGCCGTCCCCGACGACCTCGTACGCAACCGCCCCGCCGGATGACTCGAACTGCTCCATCTCCCCTTGGAGAACGGACGAGTCGCCCGCGAGCTTCCGGCAGGCGTTGACATCGTCGCCGCGAACGTGGGATCAATCCCGTCACCCGACAAAGGAGGCCTTCCGCAATGGACATTCGTGACGAGTCGCCGCGCGAGGCCTCGCGCGACGAAGCCGATCTCGCACGCTTCGGCTACAAGCAGGAGCTGCGCCGCAGCCTCGGCGTCTTCAGCTCCTTCGCGGTCGCGTTCAGCTACATCTCGCCTTCGACGGGCATCTTCGCCCTCTTCTTCCTCGGCCTCACGACGATCGGCGGCGTCTTCATCTGGAGCTGGCCGATCGTCGCGATCGGGCAGCTGCTCGTCGCGCTCGGCTTCGCGGAGCTGTCGAGCCACTTCCCGGTGGCCGGGTCGGTCTTCCAGTGGACGAAGTACCTCGCCGGGAAGACCTACTCGTGGTTCGCGGGCTGGATATATCTCTTCGCCGGGATCCTGACCGTCGCCTCCGTCTGCGCGACGCTGCCCGTCGCGCTCATCCCGGCCTTCAACAACATGGGCTGGAATCTTGCGAGCACGGGACACAACCAGCGGCTGATCGCGCTCGTCACCCTGGTCGCGATCACGGTCATGAACATCTTCGGCGTGCGGTTGGTCGCGCTCGTCAACAACACGGGCGTGCTGTTCGAGATCCTCGGCATGGTCGTCTTCGCGTTCGTCGTCGCGCTGTTCCACCACCATCAGAGCGCGGCCGTGATCTTCCACACCGGCGGGACGAGCCTCACCACCGGCACGTTCCTCGTCGCGATGTTCATGTCGCTCTACGTCATCTACGGCTTCGACACGGCCTCGACGCTCTCGGAGGAGACGCGAAATCCGCGGCGGGAGGCGACGAGAGCGGTGATCGCGTCGGTGATCGGCGCGTTCGTCATCGGCGGCGTCTTCCTCTACGCGATGCTGCTCGGGATCCCGAACATGAAGACCGCGATCAAGGAAGGCTGGGGGCCGGCGCAGATCATCGACGCCAACTTCGGCAACGCCTTCTCGACCGTCTTCCTGCTCGTCGTGGCGGCTGCGATCTTCGTCTGCTGCCTGGCGATCGAGACGTCGACGATCCGGCTCTGCTTCGGCATGGCGCGCGACGATCGGCTGCCCGGCTCGCGCTGGCTCGCGAAGGTGCAGCCGAAGCTGCACACGCCCGTGCTCTCGTGCATCGTGATCGGCGCGCTCGCCGCGGTGCCGATGATCCAGTACGCGGGCGTCGCAGTGATCGCGATCGCCGCGACCGGGATGATCTACCTGAGCTACCTGATCGGGAACTTCGCGCTGCTTCGGGCCCGCCTGCGCGGCTGGCCGAGGGCGAAGGCGCCGTTCTCGCTCGGCCGCTGGGGCCTGCCGATCAACGTCCTGGCGCTCGCCTGGGGCGGCGGGATGCTCGTCAACATGGCGTGGCCGCGCGCCGCAACGAACCCGCGTCCCAAGGAGCTGCCCGGGACGCTGAACTTCCACTGGCACTGGCTCAACGGCCAGCCGGTGCTGTGGACGGTGCTCGTCGTGATCGTGCTCGTCGGCGGGATCTACTACGTCCTCGTCCAGCGGCTGAAGCCCGCGCACATGCAGGCGCCCGAGGGCGAGCTCGTCGAGGCGCCGCCGGCGACCGCGCCCCTCTAGCGCCGATGGAGCCGCGGGAGGTCGCGGAAGAGTTGTGGCCGGGCCGCGCGGTCGACATCGAGCCGCTTGGCGGCGGCATCACCAACCACAACTTCAAGGTGGTCGCAGACGGCGAGGCGTTCGTCCTGCGGATCGCCGGGCGCGACACCGAGCTGCTCGGGATCGACCGGGGCGTCGAGCTGCAGGCGTCGCGCACGGCTGCGGCGCTCGGGATCGGCCCGGAGGTCGTCGCCTTCGTCGACGGCTGCCTCGTGACGCGTTTCCTCGACGGCGAAACGGGGCGGCCGGGCACCGCCGAGGCCGGCGCGCTGCTGCGGCGGCTCCACGACGGGCCCGCGATCCCTGGATCGTTCGACTCGTTCCGCGTCGTCGAGACGTACGCCGCGACCGCCGGCTCACCGCCGCCGGAGTACCTGCGAGCGAAGGCGGTCGCCGACCGGATCGACGCCCGCCGCCGCGGCGTCGAGTCGCGCCCGTGCCACAACGACCTGCTCCCGGCGAACTTCGTCCACGACGGCGAGCGGCTGCGGCTCGTCGACTGGGAGTACGCCGGCATGGGCGACCCGTACTTCGACCTTGCGAACTTCGCGGTCAACAACGAGCTCGACGAGACCGGTGAGGAAGAGCTGCTCGCCGCGTACGGCGGCGACGACGCGGACGCACTCGTCCTGATGCGGTTCATGTCCGACTTCCGCGAGGCGATGTGGGGCGTCGTCCAGCAGGCGATCTCACAGCTCGACTTCGACTTCGCCGGCTACGCGGCGCAGCATTTCGGACGGATGGAGCGGACCGCCGCGGAGCAGCGTTTCCGGCGGGCGCTGCGGTGATCCCCGAGCGGGCGCGTGCGGTCGTGATCGGCGGCGGCGTGATCGGCTGCTCGATCCTCTACCACCTCGCGAAGCTCGGCTGGACGGACTCGGTGCTCGTCGAGCAGTACCAGCTCACGTACGGCTCGACGTGGCACTCCGCCGGCCTCGTCGGCCAGCTGCGCTCGTCGCTCTCGCTGACGCGGATGATGCAGTACTCGGTCGGGCTCTACGCCGAGCTGAAGGAGCTGACCGGCAACGACCCGGGCTGGCACCAGCTCGGCGGTCTGCGGCTCGCGTCGTCGCAGCCGCGCCTGGAGGAAATTCGCCGCCAGGCCGCATGGGCGAAGACGTTCGGGCTGCCGATGGAGATCGTCTCCGCCGAGGAGGCGCAGGCGCTCTTCCCGCCGATGTCCACCGACGGCGTGCTCGCCGCTGCGTTCATCCCGGACGACGGCTACCTCGACCCGAGCCAGCTGACGGTCTCGCTCGCCGACGGCGCGCGGCGGCTCGGCGCACAGATCCAGCTCCGCACACGCGTGACAGGCATCGAATGTCGCGACGGCCGCGTCGCCGCAGTCGAGACGGACAAGGGCCGGATCGAGTGCGACGTCGCCGTCAACGCAGCAGGGATGTATGCGCCCGAGGTGGCGCGGCTCGCCGGCATCGACGTCCCGATCATCCCGTACGGCCACCAGTACCTGATCACCGAGCCGTTCGACCCGCCGCTCGAGCCGCTGCCGACGCTGCGCGATCCCGACCGGCTCGTCTACTTCCGCACGGAGGTCGGCGGGCTCGTGATGGGCGGTTACGAGCGCAAGCCGTATCCATGGGCGCTCGACGGCATTCCGGGGGGCTTCGAGGCGAAGCTTCTCCCGGCCGACTGGGATCGGATGGAGGAGCTGATGGAGAACGCGATCTCGCGCGTCCCGGCGATGGAGGACGCGCAGGTGAAGACGTTCTTCAACGGGCCGGAGGCGTTCACGCCCGACGCAGACTTCCTGCTCGGCGAGACGGACGTACCCGGCTTCTGGATTGCCGCCGGCGGCTGCGCGCACGGGCTCGCGGGCGCCGGCGGGACCGGCAAGGTGATGGGCGAGTGGATCGTCGACGGCGTGCCGGAGTGGGACGTCTGGCCGCTCGACGTGACGCGGTTCGGACGGCAGTACCGCAGCCGGAGCTACACGCTGAAGCGCTCGTACGAGGCGCTCTCGAAGTACTACGACATCAAGTATCCCGGCGAGGAGAGACAGGCCGGCCGCCCGCTCCGCGTCTCGCCCGCGTACGCGCGCCACCGCGAGCTCGACGCGGCATTCGGCGAGAAGGCCGGCTGGGAGCGCGTCAACTGGTACGAGTCGAACGCCGCGGGCGGCGATGATTCGCTTCGGCCGCGCGGCTGGGCGGGCGCGAACTGGTCACCGGCGATCGAAGTGGAGGCGCGCGCGGCACGCGAGGCGGCGGCGCTCTTCGACCAGTCGAGCTTCTCGAAGCTCGAGGTGCTCGGGCCGGGCGCGCTCCCGCTGCTCGAGCGCCTGTGTGCGAACCGGATCGACCGGCCCGTCGGCACCGTCGTCTACACGCAGCTCCTGAACGCGCGCGGCGGGATCGAGGCGGACCTGTCCGTCCTCCGCCGCGCCGCCGATCGCTTCCTGCTCGTCACCGGCACAGCGTTCGGCACGCACGACCGCGCGTGGATCGAGAAGCACGCACCGCGCGACGGCTCGGTCTACGTGAAGGACGTGACGTCCGCCTATGCCTGCTTCTGCCTCTGGGGGCCGAACGCGCGCGACGTGCTGCAGCCCCTGACGACGATGCCGCTCGACTTCCCGTACCTGACGGCCCGCGAGCTCTCCGTCGGCGACGTTCCGCTGCTGGCGTCGCGGGTCACGTACGTCGGCGAGCTCGGCTGGGAGCTGTATGCGCCGAGCGAGTACGGGCTCGCGCTCTGGGACGCACTGCGCGCCGACGGCGTTACGCCCGGCGGCTACCGCGCGATCGAGTCGCTGCGGCTCGAGAAGGGCTACCGCGCATGGGCGTCCGATCTGTCTGCCGAGACGACGCCGTACGAGGCGGGCCTCGGCTTTGCGGTCAAGCTCGACAAGGGCGACTTCCTCGGCCGCGCGGCGCTCGATGGGCACGAGCCCGCGGAGAAGCTCGTCTGCCTCGTCCTCGACGACCCGCGCGCCGTCGCGCTCGGCTCCGAGCCCGTGCGATTACCGGGCGGCCAGCCGCTCGGCCGCGTCACGAGCGGCGGCTACGGCTACGCCGTCGGCGCGAGCGTCGCGTACGCCTACGTCCCGAGCGAGCGCGCCGAGCCGGGCACGCGGCTCGAGGTCGACATCTTCGGCGACTGGGTCGCTGCGGAGGTGCGCGCCGAGCCTTTGTACGATCCGAGGGGCGAGCGGGTCCGCGCGTGATCCTCGCGATCGACCAGGGGACGACCGGGACGACGTGTCTCGTCGTCGACGACGAGCTGCGGATCCTCGGGCGCGGCTACGCGGAGCTGCCGCAGATCTTTCCGCGGCCGGGGTGGGTCGAGCACGATCCCGAGCAGATCTGGCGGAGCGTGCTGGACGCGGCGGGGCGCGCGCTCGACGGCGTCGACCGGACGCAGCTGACCGCGATCGGCATCACGAACCAGCGCGAGACGACCGTGCTCTGGGAGCGCGCCACCGGACGGCCCGTCCACAACGCGATCGTCTGGCAGGACCGCCGCACCGCCGAGCGCTGCGGCGAGCTGCCCGCCGAGCTGATCCGTGCGAAGACCGGACTCGTGCCCGACCCGTACTTCTCCGCGACGAAGCTCGAGTGGTTGTTGCGCGAGCTCCCGGCGAAGGGTCTCGCGTTCGGCACCGTCGACAGCTGGCTCGTCTGGAAGCTGACCGGCGGCCGCGTGCACGTCACCGACGAGACGAACGCATCGCGCACGCTGCTCGCCTCGCTCGACACGCTCGACTGGGACGACGAGCTGCTCGACCTGTTCGCGGTTCCGCGCGACGTCCTGCCGGAGATCCGCCCGTCCGGCTCCGACTTCGGCGAGGGCGAGCTCCTCGGCGCCACGCTGCCGATCCGCGGCATCGCCGGCGACCAGCAGGCGGCGCTCTTCGCGGCCGGCGGCGCGAAGGCCACGTACGGGACAGGCTCGTTCATCCTCGTCGAGACGGAGGAGGAGCCGGGCGGCGGCGTCCTGCGCACCGCGGCAGCGCGGCTGGAAGGAGAGGAACCGCGCCGCGCGCTCGAGGGCGCCGTCTTCGTGACCGGCGCGGCGATCCAGTGGCTCCGCGACGGCCTCGGCCTGCTCGGCGACGCAGCCGAGAGCGAGGCACTCGCCGCCTCGCTCGACGACAACGGCGGCGTCTACTTCGTGCCGGCGCTCGCCGGCCTCGGCTCGCCCCACTGGGCCCCCGGCGCCCGCGGGACGATCACCGGCCTGACCGGCGGCACGACCAGGGCGCACATCGTCCGGGCGGCGCTCGAGGCCGCCGCGTACCAGACCCGCGACGTCCTCGAGGCGATGCCGCCGCTGGACCTGCTCCGGGCCGACGGCGGGATGACGCGCAACCGCTGGCTGATGCAGTTCCAGGCCGACCTGCTCGGCATCCCCGTCGAGACCGCACGCGAGCCGGAGCAGACGGCGCTCGGCGCCGCGCTGCTCGCCCTCGCCGAGCGGCGCCCGAGCCCCGCCGGCGAGATCTTCGAGCCGCAGCACCGCGACGCGGAGCGCCTCTACGCCGGGTGGCGCGAGGCACTCCGCCGCACGGTCTGATTCTTCGCCGTCCAGCCGCATCAGCCGTGTCCCTCGGACGCGCGGGCTCGTCGGCGGTTTGCAGCATGTTCGAGCCGCGGGCACGTCGTCGACGGGCGCGTCCCGGGACCTGGACCGGACCAGGTCCCGGGACAGGGCCGCGAAGGCCTACCCGGCTACTTGCCGAGCCACTTGTTGACCTTCGCCTTGTTGGCGGAGATCCACTTCTGCGCCGCCTGATCGGGGTTCATGTGGTCCCCGGCGATCATCTTGGCGACGGCGTTCTGATCCGCGTTCGACCAGCTGAACCGCTTGACGACGCCGACGGCCGGCGAGCCGCTCGACGCGAACTTCTTGCTCATGAACTTCAGCAGCGTGTAGCTCGGGTACTCGCACGCGTACTTCTTCGGGTCGCCGCCGAGCTTCTCGTCGTCCAGGCAGCCCTTGAACCGCTTCGGCAGCTGGATGCGCGAGACCTGGTACGTCGCATTCAGGTACTGCGGGTCGTACCAGTAGAAGAGCACCGGCTTCTTCTGCTTGTAGAGCTGCGTCCAGCGCGCGACCTGCGCGGGCTCCGCACCGACGCTCACGAACTTGAGGTTCAGCCCGAGCGCCTTGATCAGCGTCTGGTCCTTCTGCTGGTAGGAGGGGTCGCCGCCGAGGAACATGCCCTGGGAGCCGGACTCTGGGCTCTTGAAGAGCGTCTCCTTGCCCTTCAGCCCCTTCCACGTCTTGAACTCGGGGTGCTGCTTCATCAGGTAGGTCGGGATGTACCAGCCGATGACGCCCTTGACCCCGTTCGCGCCCGCCCGCACGACCGTCTTCTGCTTCGTCACGTACTGGTCCCACTGCGGCTGGTGGCCCCAGTCCTCGAGGATCGCGTCGGTCTTGCCGTCGGCCATCGCCTGGTAGACCGGGACCTCGGCGACCTTGGTGATGTTGACGTGGCACCCGAGGTTCTTCTCGAGCACGTTCTTGACGACGTAGGTGTTCGCGGTCGAGCCGGCCCACGCCTGCTCGTTGATCGTCACCGTGCCGCACGCCGACGACCGCGCAGCCGCGCTGCCGACGGTGACCAGCACGACGACGACGGCCGCCGCGGCGACCAGCCCTCCTGCACGAACCTTCATTCCTTCCCTCCTTGTCTTGTCACGCCAGATCGCCGAGCCGTCGGCGCCGCCGCCCCTGCGTCACGCGGTCCAGCGCGATGCCGAGCGCGAGGATCGCGAGCGAGGCGAGGACGCCCTGTCCGAACAAACTGCGTTGCAGGCCCTGCGCCACGTCGTAGCCGAGCGCGCCGGAGCCGACGAGGCCGCCGATCACGACGACGGCGAGCACCATGATCAGCCCCTGGTTGACGCCGAGCATGATCGCCTCGCGCGCCAGTGGGATCTTGACCTTCAGGAGCACCTGCGCCCGCGTCGCCCCGAACGCGCCGGCCGCCTCCACCGAGTTCGGCGAAACCTCGCGGATGCCCGCCTCGACGAGCCGGATCACGACCGGCGACGCATAGAGAACGGACGCCATGACTCCTGGGACGATCGAAACGGGCATCAGATAGATGAACGGGATGATGTAGACGAGCTGCGGCAGCGTCTGCAGGACGTCGAGCACCGGTCGCATGCCCCGCCGCGCGCGCTCGCTCTCCGCCGCCCAGATGCCGAGCGGAATCCCCACGGCGAGGGTCAGGACGGTCGCGACGAGCACTTGCGAGAGCGTGTCCATCGCCGGCGTCCACTCGTTCGCGACGCCGACGACCGCCAGCATCGCGGCGACGATCAGCGCCGGCCGCAGCCCCGAGACGAGGAACGCGATCAGCGCCAGCCCGAAAACCATTGCCGGCCACGGCGTCGCCACGAAGAAGGTGCGCAGCGGCTCGAGGCCGTACTGGACGATGAAGTTCCCGATCGGGTTCGTGATGTGGAAGACGAACGTCGACGGGTTCTGGACGTAGTCGAGCACGCTCTGCACCTGACGCAGTAGCCAGCTCTGCCCGGTCCAGCCCGTCCAGACGCTGCCCGCCCCGAACGCGTACCCGAGCCCGACGGCGAGGCCGACCGCGGCGGCGCACGCGAGCGTGTAGAGCCGCAGACGGCGCTTCTTGCCCTCCGTCAGGTGGCGGTGCGCGGGGTCGGTTCGGATCGCCATCGCCTCGGTCGCGCGGTCGAGCGCGATTGCCATGATCACGATCGCGACGCCGGCGAGCAGCGCCAGCGCCGGGTTCGAGTAGAGGCCGCTCGTGACGACGTCGCCGAGGCCCTGCCCGCCGATCAGTCCGGCGATCACGACCATCGAGAGCGCGAACAGGATCGTCTGGTTGACGGAGAGGAGCAGCATCCGCCGCGCCAGGGGGAGCTGCACCTTGAAGAGCGTCTGGAGCCGCGTCGCCCCGAGCGCGGTCGCTGCCTCGACGGTGTTCGGCTGCACGCCGCGGATCCCGAGCGCCGTGATCCGGATCGCCGGCGGGATCGCGTAGATCAGCGTCGTCGCGACCGCCGCGCCCGGGCCGACCGAGAAGAGGATCACGATCGGCATCAGGTACGCGAAGGCCGGGATGATCTGCATCGCGTCGAGCACCGGTGTGATCGCCCGGGCGAACCGGTCGGAGCGGCCGGCGAGCACTCCGAGGGGCAGGCCGATCGCGAGCGCCAGCGCGACCGACGCGAAGGTGAGCGCGAACGTCCGCACGCTTGGCTCCCAGAGGCCCATCGCTGCGAACGCGGCGAATGCGGCGGCCACGCCGAGCGCGGCCCGGCGGCCGCCGTAGCGCAGGACGACGAGGACGCCGAGCACGGTGGTCCCGATCCAGGTGAGCTTGAAGAAGAAGCTCGTCAGCCAGCCGACGATGTCGTCGAGGAAGCTCGCGAGACCGTTGAACGCGCGGAAGACGATGCTCGGGTGCGGCAGGTTGCGGTGGTCGCTGAGCCACGTCTGGAACGAGTCGAGGTGCGCGGCGAGCGAGTTCCACGTCAACGACGCCGGCCACGGGACGTCGTTTCGCCAACCGAAGTACGAGATCACGATCCCCAGCACGACGGCGACGACGAGGCCTGCACGGCCGCGCCACCACGGACGCGGCGCGGGGGCGGCAACCGCGCGGGCCGCCGGCTGCGCGACGGCCATCAGGCGCTCTCGCCCGCGATCGCCGTCAGCACGGTCTCCCGGTCGACGACGCCGACGACCCTGCCGTCCTCGACCGCGCACACCGGACGCTCGCTCTCGGCGATCACGGGAATCGCCTTGCGCACGTTCGTCCGTACGTCGAGGCGCGGTCCGTCCTCCTCGCCCGGCCGCGCGTCGCGCATGATCCAGCGAATCGTGAGCACGTGGCTGCGCGGGATGTCGCGCACGAAGTTCTCGACGTACTCGTCGGCGGGCGAGCCGACGAGTTCCTCGGGGGTGCCGAGCTGCACGATCGCGCCGTCGCGCATGATCGCGATCCGGTCGCCGAGGCGCAGCGCCTCGGGCAGGTCGTGCGTGATGAACACCATCGTCTTGCCCGTCTCGTGCTGGAGGCGGATGACCTCGTCCTGCATGTCGCGCCGGATCAGCGGGTCGAGCGCGCTGAAGGGCTCGTCGTAGAGCATCACCTTCGGATCGACGGCGAACGCGCGCGCCAGGCCGACGCGCTGCTGCATGCCGCCGGAGAGCTGGTCGGGGAACGAGTTCGCGGAGTCCTCGAGGCCGACGAGCTGCAGCACCTTCTCGGCGCGCGCGAGCCGCTCGGCCTTCGAGACGCCCTGGATCTCGAGGCCGAAGGCGACGTTGTCGATCACACGGCGATGCGCGAGTAGGCCGAAATGCTGGAAGACCATCGAGGACGTGTGGCGCCGCAACTCGCGCAGTTCCGCCTGGCTCGCGGCGGTGACGTCCTTGCCGGCGATGTCGACCTGTCCGGCGCTCGGCTCGATCAGCCGGATCAGC
This sequence comes from Actinomycetota bacterium, assembly GCA_005884575.1. GTDB lineage: Bacteria > Actinomycetota > Thermoleophilia > Gaiellales > Gaiellaceae > AC-16. The sequence goes on along the minus strand of VAWW01000031.1, from coordinate 32,217 downwards.
GTCCGGACGAGCGTCGACTTGCCCGAGCCGGAGAGTCCCATGACGACGAAGACCTCCCCGGGCCAGACGTCGAACGAGACGTCGCGGACGGCCGCGACGCAGCCGGTCTTCGCGCGCAGCTCGGCGCGCGGGAGCTCGGCGTCGGACGTGCCGATGATGCGGTCGGCGTGGCGCCCGAAGATCTTCCAGACGCCGGCGGCCCGGATCAGGGGCTCGCCGCTGCGGTCGACGCGGCTGGCCGGCGGGGCGGGCAGAGCAAGCGTCGTCACCCGGACCATTGTTTCTCCTGCTCAGGGCGCTGTCCAGCGCGTACGCCCACCTAGGGCCCGGCGCCGACCTCCTCGGGCAGCTCGTACCAGCGCCTGCGCTCGCCGATTCTGGCCCGGAGCTTCCAGCCGCGGGACTTCGGCTCGGCCTCGATCCGCTCCTGGAGCCGGCGCAGCCTCGCCGCAACCCGCTCGCGGTCGACGTCGTAGACGTCGAGGTGGCTCGCGACGGCGTCGAGGTTGTGGGTGATCGTCCGCCAGAGGCCCCAGTCATCGGCGCAGAGCTCGGCGACGCGCGCGGCGTTGACGCCGCTGTCGTCCTCGGTCACCTCGTGCTCGTGCAGCAAAGCGACGGCGTCCCGCACGTCCTTCTCGTTCAGCTCGACGATCTGGAGCTTCGTCAGCAGCAGCTCGGCAAGCGGAACGGTTCCCGGGTCGACCCCGAGCCGGCTCTCGAGCGGGATCTCGTGGCACATCCGAAACACGCGCACGAAGACGTCGACCTGGCGACCGTGCACGTCGTCGTAGAAGAGCAGCCGCTCGCGGGAGTTCATCGCGTTGAAGGCGACGTCCGGGTCGTAGCCCAGGTCGCGCAGCAGCATCTGCGTGTCGCCGACGGCCTTGCGCGTCGTCGCGAAGTCGAGATCCTTGTACTCCCGCTGCAGCGCCGCGGGCAATCCTTCGGAACGGAGCCGGATCGCGACGCCGCCGAGCAGCCGCAACGGGACGCCTTTCGCCTCTGCCGCGTCGAGGACGCGCCGGCCCTCCTCGACGATGTCGTCCCGAATCTCAGAAGAGGCCGACGGTCCTCCCCTCGGCGTCGATGTCGACGTTGAAGGCGGCGGGGCTCGCACTCAGCCCGGGCATCGTCTGCATGTCTCCGCAGAGGGCGACGAGCCAGCCGGCGCCGGTGTACGCGCGGATGTCGCGAACCGTGACGGTGAAGCCGGTCGGCGCATTCGGGAGGTTCGCGTCGTGCGAGAGCGAGAGGTGCGTCTTCGCCATGCAGATCGGCAGCTTGTCGAAGCCGTCCGCCACGAACTGCTTGATCTTGTCCTGCGCGGTCTTCAGCAGGAAGATCCCGTCGGCGCCGTAGACGCGCTTCGCGATCGCCTCGATCTTCTTCTCGATCGGCGCGTCGAGCGGATAGATGTAGTCGAAGCTCGACGGTTCGTCGGCCGCGGCGACGGCCGCCTCGGCGAGCGCGGCCGCGCCCTCGCCGCCCTGCGTCACGGCTTCGTTCGTCTCCGCGGCGTACGCGCCGTGCTCGAGCGCGAGCTCGCGCACGAGCTGGATCTCCTCGTCGCTGTCGCCTGGGAAGCGGTTGACCGCGACGACGGCGTTGAGGCCGAACTCGCGGATGATCCCGAGGTGGCGCGCGAGGTTGGCTGCGCCCTTCTCGATCGCATCGGTGCCGCCCTCCGGATCCTGCGCGTGGTGCTTCAGCGCCTTCACGGTGGCGACGAGGACGACCGCGCTCGGCCGCAGGTTGCCGACGCGGCAGACGATGTCCATGAACTTCTCCATGCCCATGTCCGAGCCGAAGCCGCTCTCGGTGACGACGAAGTCGCCGAGCTTGAGCGCGACGCGGTCGGCGACGAGTGAGTTGTTCCCGTGCGCGATGTTCGCGAACGGGCCGCAGTGCACGAACGCCGGCTGGCCCTCGAGCGTCTGCACGAGGTTCGGCTTGATCGTGTCCTTCAAGAGGACGGTCATCGCGCCCGCGGCGCGCAGCTGCTCGGCGGTGACGGGCTCGCCCTCGAAGGTCGAGCCGACGGTGATCGCGCCGAGCCGCTGCCGCAGGTCCTGGAGGTCGCGGGCGACGGCCACGATCGCCATCACCTCCGAGGCGGCCGTGATGTCGAAGCCGGTCTGGCGGACATAGCCGTTGGCGCGCCCGCCGAGGCCGACCGCGATGTCGCGCAGCGCGCGGTCGTTGATGTCGACGCAGCGCCGCCACGAGATCGAGAGCGGGTCGATGTCGAGCTCGTTGCCGTGCAGGATCTGCGCCTCGAGCATCGCGGCGAGCAGGTTGTTCGCGGCGCCGATCGCATGGATGTCGCCGGTGAAGTGGAGGTTCATGTCCTCCATCGGGACGACCTGCGCGTAGCCGGCACCCGCAGCGCCGCCCTTGATCCCGAAGACCGGTCCGAGCGACGCCTCGCGCAGGCACAGCGTGGGATTGCGGCCGATCGCGCCGAGCCCCTGGGTCAGCGAGACGGACGTCGTCGTCTTGCCCTCGCCGGCCTTCGTCGGCGTGATCGCCGTGACGCAGATCAGCTTCGCGTCCGGCTTGTCGGCCAGCCGGTCGAGCACCGAGAGGCCGATCTTCGCCTTGTAGCGGCCGTACAGCTCCACCTCGTCCGGAAGGAGGCCCGCCTCCTCGGCGATCTCGCCGACGGGACGGAGGATCGCGCTCTGGGCGATCTCGAGGGACGAGGGAATCTGCGTCGCCAAATCTGCTCCTTCCGGCTCGGGGTGCGCGTAGAGTCGCACAAAGATGGCGACCGGAGGCTGCCTTTGCGGGGCTGTCCGCTACGAGGTCCGCGGGCCGCTGCGCGACGTGCTCATCTGCCACTGCACCGAGTGTCGCCGGTGGAGCGGGCACCTGTTCGCGGCAACCGCGGCCGCGCGTGCCGACTTCCACGTCGTGGGCGAACGCGGGCTGCGCTGGATCGCGCGGGCGGAGAGCGACACGGGCGCCCGGCGCGGGTTCTGCTGCGAGTGCGGCACGAGCCTCTTCTGGGACTCGCCCGATCGGGACACGGTCAGCATCGCGGCCGGCTCGCTCGATCCGCCCACCGGCCTGCGAGTGATGGGCCACGTCTACGTCGGCCAGGCGGGCGACTACTACGACGCGCCGCTCGGCTAGCTTGGGCCCATGAGCCCGAGCCCCTTTGAGGACATCACACGGGGGATCGAAGCGCTGCGCGAGCGGCTCGCGGCCTCGGCGGGCGCCGACCCGGTCGACTGGCTGAGCGAGCAGCTCGGCGGACGCCCGGAGCCCGAGCGGCCGCTCGACGAGATCCAGGCCGACCTCGACGGCCTCGTCGGGCTGGGCACGGTGAAGGACCAGGTGCGCGCGCTGACGGCGTTCCTCCAGGTACAGGCTCGGCGCGCGGAGCACGGGCTGCCGGAGACGGCGACGTCGCAGCATCTCGTCTTCCTCGGGAATCCGGGCACGGGCAAGACCACGGTCGCGCGGCTGCTCGCCGAGATGTACCGCTCGATCGGCCTGCTCAAGCGCGGCCATCTCGTCGAGGTCGACCGCGCCGGGCTCGTCGGCGAGTACGTCGGCTCGACGGCGATCAAGACCGAGCGGGCGATCCGGCGCGCACTCGACGGCGTCCTCTTCATTGACGAGGCGTACTCGCTGTCGCCGGGCGACAACCAGCGCGACTTCGGCCCCGAGGCGATCGAGGTCCTGCTGAAGCGGATGGAGGACTATCGCCACCGGCTCGTCGTGATCGTCGCCGGCTATCCGGCGCTGATGCACCGCTTCCTCAACTCGAACCCGGGGCTGCGGTCGCGTTTCTCGCGCGAGATCACGTTCCCCGACTACTCGACGGACGATCTGCTCGCGATCGCCGAGCGGTTCGCTCAGCAGGACGAGTACGTCCTCGACGCCGCGGCGCTCGCGGAGCTGCGGCGGATCCTCGAGGGCGTCGAGAGGCGGCAGGGTTTCGGGAACGCGCGCTACGCGCGGACGCTGTTCGAGCAAGCGCTGAACGCGCAGGCGCTGCGGCTCGCGGGCGCCGACGCACGTCCCCTCGGCGAGCTCGGGCCGGAGGAGCTGACGCGGATCGAGGCGGCCGACGTCGCCGCAGCCGCGCGGGCGCTCGGCGACGGGGCCGAGCCGGTTCCGTCGCGCCGCTGGCGCCGCCGCCGGGACTAGGATCGGGGCGTGGCTCTCGTCGGCGACCAGGAGCGGGAACGCGCGGCGAGGCAGCTCCGGGCGCACTACCTTCGCGGGCGCCTGACCGAGGACGAGCTCGGCGCCCGGCTGGCGCTCGCGCTCGCGGCACGCTCGAGCCGTGAGGTCCGGAGGGCATTCCGCGACCTGCCGCCGCCGTGGCGGGACGGGGTGGACGAGATCCGGGCGGCGTTCGACGAGGCCCGGCGCGTGGCGCGCCGCTTCGGCTTCCTCCTCGCCGCGGCGACCGTCTGGAGCCTGGCGACCGTCGCCGTCGTCATCGGGCTCGGGCTCGCCGTCGCGATCGGGCACGTCAGCCGCGAAGCGGTCGCGGCCGTGCTGCTCGTCTGGCTGCTCGTCACGTACGCCGCCTGGCGCGTCGCCCGCCGCTCGTTCCGGCGCTGATCCTGCGGCATTCCGGGTTGACGAACGCCCGCGCCGCCTGGAGAATGCGCTGTGGAACTCGAGTTCCACATCGTGGATACACAGACTCCGACCGGGACCCAGTCGATCGACCGCGCGGCGCAGCTGCTCGTCCGCGTCGTCGAGAGCGCGCAGCCGCTCGCGGTCGGGGAGCTCGCCGACTCGACCGGGCTGCCGAAGAGCACGACCTCCCGGCTGCTCGCCGCGCTCGAGCGGCAGGGACTCCTGCAGCGGGTCGACGGGCGCGGACGCCTGCGTCCCGGCCCGGTACTGCTGCGCTTCGCGCAGCGCGACGTGCCCGAGGCGAACCTCGTCGAGCTGTCGGCGCCGGCCCTGCGCCGCCTCGCGGACGAGAGCGGCGAGACGATCAATCTCGGCGTGCCGACCCCGGTCGGCGTCGAGCACCTCGCGCAGCGTGACAGCCGCCACTTCGTCGGCGCGACGAACTGGGTCGGACGGCGTGTCCCGCACGACGTGAGCGCGAACGGCAAGGTCTTCCTCGCCTTCGGCGCCGCGCCGCCGCCCACGGACTTCGACGAGGAGCAGCGCGCCGCCATTCGCGCCCGCGGCTACGCGACCGCCATCGACGAGCTCGAGCACGGACTCTCCGCCCTCGCCGGCCCCGTCCACGGCGCCCGCGGCGACGTCGTCGCGGCGCTGAGCATCTCCGGCCCCACCCACCGGCTGACCTCCGAACGCATCGAGCATCTCGCCCCGCTGCTCCTCGAGCAGTGCGCGGGCCTCTCCGCGCGCCTCGGCCACCACGACGTCGAACGAGGAGCGGCATGACCCACGACGAGATCCTCCAGGGCCTCTACGACAACACCCTGGTCGGCAACGCACCCGAGGTGAAGGACCTGGTCAACGCTGGACTCGAGGACGGGATGGATCCCGAGAAGATGCTCTACGACGCATTGATCCCGTCGCTCGAGGAGGTCGGCGCGCGCTTCGAGCGCGGCGACTACTTCGTCCCCGAGATGCTGATCGCAGCGCGCGCGATGCAGGGCGCGCTCGACATCCTGCGCCCGCTGCTTGCCGAGACCGGCGCGCAGCAGGTCGGCACCTTCGTCATGGGCACGGTGAAGGGCGACGTGCACGACATCGGCAAGAACCTCGTCAACATCATGCTCGAGGGCGCCGGCTTCCAGGTCTGGGATCTCGGCGTCAACGTCGCGCCCGAGACGTTCGTCGAGAAGATCAAGGAGCACAAGCCGGAGATCGTCGGCTTCTCCGCGTTCCTCACGACGACGATGCCGATGTTCAAGGCGAACATCAACGCGCTCGAGAAGGCGGGGATCCGCGACCAGGTGATCGTGATGGTCGGCGGCGCGCCGGTGACGCAGGAGTACGCGGACGCCGTCGGCGCCGACGGTTACGCGGCGGACGCGTCGACGGCGGTGCGGATGGCGAAGGACCTGATCCAGAAGAAGCGCGCCGCGGTTCCGGCGTAGCCGTGGCCGGGCCGCACGGACCGCTGGCGGCGGTCGAGTACGCCGTCAAGAAACCGATCTGGGGCTGTCAGATGTGCGGTCAGTGCGTCCTGCACTCGACCGGGATGACGTGTCCGATGAACTGCCCGAAGCAGCTCCGGAACGGTCCGTGCGGTGGCGTTCGGCCGAACGGCAACTGCGAGGTGAAGCCGGACATGAAGTGCGTCTGGCTGAAGGCCTACGAGCGGGCGGACAAGCTGCCCGTTTGGGGCGAGGAGATCCACGAGCTGCGCCCGCCCGTCGACAATCGGCTCTGGGGGACGTCCTCCTGGCGGAACTACTTCAGCGGCCGCGACAAGCAGACGCCCGAGGGTTGGGCGTGAACAGGACTAGACAAGCTGGTTGCACTAGACAGTCGCGACTGGTGCGCTTGTACAAGACAAGCCTGTACAGGTTGGAGAACAGGGTTGTCCAGGCTTGAAGACCGCATCCGCGCGGGCGGCTTCGTCCTGACTGCGGAGCTGCTGACCGTCAACACCGGCGGGCTCGACGCGGTCCACGAGCGCTTCGAGCCATACGAGGACTACGTCGACGCGATCAACGCGACCGACAACACCGCCGCGCACGCGCACGCCGCGCCACTCGCCGTCGCCATCGCGCTGAAGCAGCTCGGCATGGAGCCGGTGATGCAGCTCGTCTGCCGCGATCGCAATCGGCTCGCGCTCGAGGCGGACATCGTCGGCGCCGCGCTCCACGGGATCGAGAACATCTGCTGCCTCACCGGCGACGATGTCACGGCCGGCGACGAGCCGGAGGCGCGGCGCGTCTTCGATCTCGACTCGCCGCAGCTGATCGCGACCGCGCAGGCGATCTCCGGGGGCCGGTACCTCTCGGGCCGGCGAATCGAGCCCGCGCCGCATCTCTTCATCGGAGCGGTCGAGAATCCCGGCGCGCCGCCCTACGAAGCGCGTGTCGAGCGTGCCCTGAAGAAGGTTCGTGCCGGCGCGCGGTTCTTCCAGCTGCAGCTCTGCTTCGACAAGGAGCGGGTCGAGCGGTTCATGCGGGCCGCGGTCGAGTCCGGCCTCGCCGCGCAGGCGGCGATCATCCAGTCGATCTGCCTCGTCCGCTCGCCGTCCGCGCTGCGCTTCGTCGACGAGAAGGTCCCCGGGATCACGGTGCCGCACGAGCTGATCGAGCACTGCGAGCGCGCCGACGATCCCGAAGAGGCGTGCTTCCAGCTCGGCGCCGAGTTCGCCGCGCATGCGCTCGCGCAGCCGGGCGTCCGCGGGCTGCACCTGATCAGTTTCCGCCGCGAGGCCGGCATCGCGCGCCTCTGCCGCCAGCTCGGCATCCCGACACGTGAGGAGAGAGAGACGAGTGGATACCGTCATCCAGTCGCGGTCTAGGAGGGTCGTCATCGGCGGCGAGCAGCCCTTCTGCATCATCGGCGAGCGGATCAACCCGACCGGGCGCAAGTCGTTCCAGGCGCAACTCCAGGCGGGCGATCTCTCCCAGCTCGAGATCGACGTCTCCCAGCAGGGCGCCGCCGACGTCCTCGACGTGAACGTCGGCGACCCGCTCGCGGACGAGATCGAGCTGATGCGGCAGGCGATCCCGCTCGTCCAGAGCCTGACCGACGTGCCGCTCTGCATCGACTCTTCCGTGATCGAGGCGCTCGAGGCAGGCCTCTCGGTTTACGAGGGGAAGGCGCTCGTCAACTCGGTGACCGGCGAGGACGCGCGGCTCGAGGCGATCCTGCCGATCGTCGCGCGCCACGGCGCCGCGGTGATCGGGCTCGCGAACGCGGAGGACATCCCGATGCAGCCGGAGCGCCGGCTCGAGGTGGCGAAGAAGGTCGTCTCGGTCGCGGGCGACTACGGGATCCCGCCCGAAGACGTCGTCATCGATCCGCTCGCGATGCCGGTCGGCGCAGAGCCTCGCGCGGTGACGCTCTTCATCGAAACTGTGCGCCTGATCCGCGACGAGCTCGGCGTCAACATGACGTGCGGCGCGTCGAACACATCGTTCGGGCTGCCGGGACGGCACACGCTCGGCGCCGCGTTCCTCGCCGTCGCGCAGAGCCACGGGCTGACGAGCGCGATCATGGACGCTCGCAACACCGAGACGGTCGAGGCGGTGCGAGCGACCGACTTCCTCCTCGGCCACGACGAGTGGGGCGCCCGCTGGATCGCGAACCACCGCGCGAAGCAGGCGGCGGCGCAGGCGTCGTGAGCGCGGCGGAGCCGATCCCGCTCGAAGCCGCGCCCGACCGCGTCCGACTGCGCTTCGAGCAGTCCGACGGCACGGTGAAGGAGGCGCGCGTCCCGGTCGGGACGACGCTCTTCGACGCGGCGAGCTGGAACGGCGTCGCGATCGACTCGACGTGCGGCGGCCACGGCACCTGCAAGAAGTGCAAGGTGCGCGTCGCCGACGGCGAGGTGCCGATCTCGGCCGTCGACCCGCGCGCGTTCTCGCCGGACGAGCTGCGCGCGGGCTGGCGCCTCGCGTGCCGCGCGACCGCGCACGAGGACGTCGTCGTCGACGTGCCGCCGCTCCAGACGCGACCCAAGGCCGCGCTCGTCGGCGTCGGCCGGCACGTGATCCTGCGGCCGGCGGTGCAGAAGCGCTTTTTGCAGCTCGCCGAGCCGTCGCTCGAGGACCAGCTCTCGGACGTCGAGCGCGTGCTCGCGGCGATGGACGACGTCGAGCTGCGCGTGCCGCTCGAGCTCGCGCGCTCGATCGGACGGACGCTGCGCGCGTCGAACTTCGAGGTGACGGCCGTCCTCGTCGACGACCTGCTGATCGACGTCGAGCCCGGCGACACGACCGCGCGGCGCTACGCACTCGCCTTCGACCTGGGCACGACGACCGTCGTCGCGAATCTGCTCGACCTCGAGACCGGCCAGCCGGCGGCGGTGCGCTCGATGCTGAACAAGCAGCAGCCGTTCGGCGCCGACGTGATCTCGCGGATCTCGGCGACGATGATGGATCCGGCGGCGCTCCACACGCTGCGGATGCGCGCGCAGGAGACGCTCGCGGAGCTGACGCGCGAGGTGTGCGACGAAGCGGACGTCGATCCCGGCGAGGTCTACGAGATCGTCGTCACCGGCAACGTGACGATGATCCAGCTCGCGCTCGGAATCGACCCGGAGCCGCTCTCGATGGCGCCGTTCATCATCGCTGCGCGGAGGCTGCCACCGGCGGAGGCCGCGGACTTCGGCGTCGACGTCCATCCGCGCGCGCCGGCGGTGACGTTCCCTGCGCTCGGCGCCTACGTCGGCGGCGACATCGTCGCGGGGCTCCTCGCGACCGGGCTGACGCTCGACAAGCGGCTGCGCCTCTTCATCGACGTCGGCACGAACTCGGAGATCGCGCTCGGCTCGAACGTGCGCGTGCTCTCGACGGCCGCGCCCGCGGGACCCGCCTTCGAGGCCGCGTCGATCAAGTGCGGCATGCGCGCCGCCGAGGGCGCGATCGAGGGCGTGAAGATCTCCGCGGACGGCACGGTCGAGCTCGCGGTGATCGGCGACGTCGAGCCGGTGGGCATGGCCGGATCAGGGCTGGTCGACGCCGTCGCCGAGCTCGTCCGCGTCGGCGTGCTCGACCATTCCGGCCGCTTCGTTCTCGATCCCCCGGTCTGCGGCGACCGGCTCGGCAAGATCGGCGAGGAGAACATCTTCATGCTCCACGGCGACGTCTACCTGTCGCAGCGCGACGTCCGCGAGCTCCAGTTCGCGAAGGCGTCGATCGCGACCGGGTGGAACATCCTCTGCCGCGACCTCGGGGTCGATCCGGAGGACATCGCGCAGGTGCTGCTCGCGGGCTCGTTCGGCTCCTACCTGTCGCCGGCGAGTGCCGTCCGGATCGGCCTCGTCCCGCGGCTGCCGCTGCCGCGCATCGTCGCGGCGGGGAACGTCGCGGGCGAGGGCGCGAAGATCTTCGCGCTCTCCGTGCAGGAGCGCGCCGCAGCGACGGCGATCCTCGACGAGGTCGAGTATGTCGAGCTCTCGGGCCGCGCCGATTTCAACGACCTGTTCATCGACCAGCTGAAGTTCCCGGGATGAGCATCAAGGTCGTCGCCTGCGGAGCCCTGGCGATTCACGTCAAGCAGATCGCGAAGCGGCGCGGCTCGGCCGTGCGCGCCGCGGCGGCTGGGGAGGACGTCGTCGTCGCCTACGCCGACTGCGGCACGCGCGGGGCTCTCGACGGCTACCGCCGGCTCGAGGGCGCACACTGCTACGAGGTCTACGGCGCCGAGCACGAGCCGGAGACGTACTTCCTGACCGACTTCCTCGTCCGCAGCTTCGACCGCGTCGTCTGGCGCGGGCTCGGGCTCGACCGGCATCCGGAGCTGCGCGACGACTACTTCCGCCACTACACCCGTGTCGTCTGGCTGGCGCAGGCGCCTACGCCCGAGCTTCGGGCCAAGGCCGAGCGCGCCGCGTCCCTCCTGGGCCTGCCCCTGGAGACGCGGCACGCGGGCGACGGCGGCCTGGAGCAAGCCCTGGAACGACTCGTCGAAGAGGAGACGCCGTGCTGACCAACACCATGCCGCGCTACGAGATCCTGTCCGAGGAGGCCCTGGAGACGATCGACCACGGCTGGCGGCGGATCGTCTCCGACCTCGGGATCGAGTTCCTCCATCCGGAGGCGCTCGCGGTGCTGAAGGACGCCGGCCAGCAGGTCGAGAGCGAGCTCGTCCGCTTCGACCCGGACTGGATCCTCGAGCAGGTCGCGAAGGCGCCGCATCAGTTCGAGCTCCAGGCGCGCAATCCCGAGCGGAGCGTCACGATCGGCGGCGACAACATGGTCTTCTCGTCCGTGTACGGCTGCCCGTTCGTGCGCGAGGGGATCGAGCGCCGCAACGCGACCTACCAGGACTTCCAACAGTTCACGATGCTCGCGCAGTCGTTCCCTGAGATCGACTCGCCGGGCGGGACGATCGTCGAGCCGGACGACAAGCCGCTCGACTCGCGCCACCTGGACATGGTCTTCGCGCTCATGACGCTCTCGGACAAGATCTTCATGGGCTCGGTGACGTCCGGCCCGAACGCGCTCGACACGATCGCGATGACTCAGATGGTCTTCGGGCGCGACTCGATCGAGGAGACGCCGGCCGTCATCTCGCTGATCAACGTCAACTCGCCGCTGCGCTACGACGACCGGATGCTCTCCGCCCTGCTCGAGTACGCGCGGGCGAACCAGGCGCTGATCATCACGCCGTTCCTGCTGATGGGGGCGATGTCGCCGGTGTCGATCCCGTCGACGCTGACGCAGCAGGTGGCCGAGGCGCTGGCGGGGATCGCGCTCGTCCAGACGATCCGGCCCGGCTGTCCGGTCGTGTTCGGCTCGTTCCTGTCGAACACCGACATGCAGTCCGGCTCGCCGAGCTTCGGGACGCCCGAGTCGGCACTGGGGACACTCTCGACGGGCCAGATCGCGCGGCACTACGGGCTGCCGTTCCGCAGCGGCGGCGGGTTGACGTCGAGCCAGACCGTCGACGCGCAGGCCGCGTACGAAGCGGTCATGTCCATGTGGCCGACGATGCTCGCCGGCACGAACTTCGTCATGCACGCCGCGGGGTGGCTCGAGTCGGCGCTCGTCTCCTGCTACGAGAAGTACGTGATGGATGTCGAGGTGCTGCGGATGCTGCAGGAGGTGTTCCAGCCGCTCGTTGTCGACGAGGAGTCGCTCGCGTACTCGGCGCACCAGGAGGTTGGACAGGGCGGGCATTTCCTCGGCGCGGTGCACACGCTCGAGCGGTTCCGCGAGTGCTTCTACCGGCCACTGCTCTCCTCGACTGAGAACTACGAGCGCTGGAACCGGCTCGGCGGCCGGGACGCGGCGACCCGCGCGAGCGAGATCTGGAAGAAGACGCTCGAGGAGTACGAGAAGCCCTTCATGGAGCCGGATCTTGAGGCCGAGCTGAAGGCCTATGTCGACCGCCGCCGGACCGAGCTCGGCGACTGACACGTCCGAAACCGACACCACTGGGGCAGCCCCGGTCACGTCCGTTGAGGACATGGCTCGCGGCTGCGATGATCGCGGCGTGCAGGCGATTACGCCCTACCTCCTCTACGCGGACTCCGAGGCGGCTATCGACTTCCTCGTCGATGCATTCGGGTTCCGCGAGGTTCTGCGCCACACCGGCGACGACGGCCGCGTCAACCACGCCGAGCTCGCGCTCGGCGACGGCGAGGTCATGCTCGGCACGCCGCCCGGCGGCTTCGAGGCGCCCCGCGAGAGCGGCGTGATGGTCCACGTGTACGTCGACGACATCGACGCCCATTTCTCACGCGCCCAAGAGGCCGGCGCCGAGATCGAGAGCGAGCCGATGGATCAGCCGTACGGCGACCGCAGCTACCACGTCAAAGATCCCGAGGGCCACAGCTGGTACTTCTCGCAGCACGTCCGCGACGTCGCGCCCGGGGAGTGGGGCGCGCAGGTCAGCGCCTAGCCGCGAGGAGCTGCGCCCCGTCCGGCCGCGTCACCCCCGCCTCGGCGAACCCCGCCTCGCGGGCCAATCCCTCCAGCTCCGAGTCGGTGTAGAAATGCCCGCGCGTCGCCAGCGGATACGGCGCCGCCGGCGTCCCCTTCAGCTCGGGCGGCGTCGTGTAGACCGCCAGCCGGCCCCGCTCCCGGTCGAGCACGCGGCGGAACTCGCGCAGTGGCGCGACCGGCTCGGCGAAGAAGAAGAACGCGACGATGGACGAGACCGCGGTGAACGCGCCGTCCGCGAACGGGAGCGCCGTCGCCTCGCCGCGCACGATCTCGACGCCGCTGTTGCGACGCGCCAGCTTCACCATCTCGCGGCTGTGGTCGAGCCCCACGGCATAGCAGCCGGTCTCGAGCGCGCGGCGGAGGAAGATCCCGCCGCCGCAGCCGACGTCCAGCAGCCGGTCGTCCGGCCCGAGCGCGAGTGCGTCGAGGACGGGCTCCCACGCGAACGAGTGGACGTCAGGTGCCCCGTACGTCTCCCGCGCCGCGCGGCCGTGCGGGCGCCGCGCGACCCGGTCGGTCATCCGATCGATCCGCCACTCGCGGATCCGGCGGATCACAGCGAGAGGATCACCGTCTTCGGCTCGGTGAACGTCTCCATCGGATAGCGGCCTCCGACCCGGCCGACGCCCGACTGCGAGCCGGCGCGCCCGCCGAACGGCAGGTGGCTCTCCCAGTAATTCGTCGACTCGTTCACGTTCACCCAGCCGGCGCGCGTCTCCTCGGCGAAGCGCAGGCCGCGCCGCAGGTCGCGCGTCCACACGGCGACGAGCAGTCCATACGGCGACTCATTGACGAGGTGCAGCGCCTCGTCGTCGCTGCGGATGCTCGAGATCGGAACGACCGGGCCGAACGTCTCCTCGCGCGCGACCTCCATCTCGTCCGTGACCCTGTCGAGCACCGTCGGCTCCCAGTAGAGGTTCGTCGGAAAGCCTTGCGCCCGCGAGCCTCCGGCGACGGTCACGGCGCCGCGCTCGACCGCGTCCGCGACGTGCCGGTCCATCTTCGCCGCGTTCGGCTCGTTGTTGATCGGCCCCATCGTCGTCGCCTCGTCGAACGGATCGCCGAGCTTCACCTTCTCGGCGACGACGGCGCGCAGCCGCTCGACGAACTCGTCGTGGACGGCCTCGTGGACGAGGAAGCGCTCGCCGGCCGTGCAGCTCTGGCCGGCGCAGAGGAACGCGGCGGCGATGCTCGCGTCTGCGGCTGCGGCGACGTCGGCGTCGTCGAGCACGACCATCGGCCCGTTGCCGCCCATCTCGAGCAGGACCGCCTTCCCGGCGCCGCGCTGCGCGACCGTCGTCCCGCTCGCGATCGAGCCGATGAAGCCGATCGCGTGCGTCCCCGGGCTGCCCGCGACCTCATCGCCGACAACCGGGCCGGGCCCGGTGATCATGTTGAAGACGCCCGCAGGGAGCCCCGCGTCGACGATGCACTCGGCGAGCGCGACGGCGCACATCGACGTCGACGGCGCGGGCACCCAGACGACCGCATTACCGGACGCGAGCGCCGGCGCGAGCAGCTCCGCCGGCATCGTGTACGGCCAGTTCCACGGCGTGATCAGGCCGACGACGCCGCGCGGGACGCGGTAGGCGAGCACACGCTTCGACGCGTCGACCGACGGCGGCAGCGATCCCTCGAGCCGCGTCGCGTCCGCGGCGGCCATCCGCCAGTACTCGACGAGCTCGTCGACCTCGCCGTACGCCTCGGCGTGGAGCGGCTTGCCCTGGTCGAGCGTCAGCGTCCGCGCGAGCTCGTCGCGCCGCTCCTCGACCAGGTCGGCGACGCGGTTCATCGCCGCGGCGCGCTCAAAGGCGGACCGCGCGGCCCAGTCTCGCGCCGCCGCGTTCGCCGCTGCGATCGCGCGCCGCGCGTCCTCCCGTGTGCCCTCCGGAACGCTGCCGATCGACTCGCCCGTCGCGGGGCTCGTCGCCTCGGTGCGCACGCCCGACTCCGACTCGACCCACCGCCCGCCGATGTGCATCACTGCTGTCGCTCGCGGACGCGGTGCCGGTAAAACCCGGCGGTCGACGGAGCGAGCGGTGTCGCGCCGCGGATCAGGTCGGCCGCCTTCTCGGCGACCATCATCACCGGCGCGTAGATGTTCCCATTCGGAACGAAAGGAAAGACGGACGCGTCGACGACGCGCAGCCCGTCGAGCCCGTGCACGCGCAGCGTCGCCGGGTCGACGACGGCGAGCTCGTCGACCCCCATCCGGCACGTGCACGACGGATGGAGCGCCGTCTCGGCGTCGCGTGCGACCCAGTCCAGGATCTGCTCGTCGCTCTGCACGGACATGCCCGGCGAGAGCTCGCCCGCGTTGAACTCGACGAAGGCGGACTGCTCGAGGATGTGCCGCGCGACGCGGATCGCCTCCGTCCAGTCGCGGCGGTCCTGCTCCGTGGAGAGGTAGTTGAAGCGCAGCGCGGGGTGGACGCGCGGGTCGGTCGATGCGATCTTCACCGAGCCGCGCGCGTCGGAGGTCATCGGCCCGACGTGCACCTGGTAGCCGTGGTCGCTCGCGGGCGCCGAGCCGTCGTAGCGGATCGCGAGCGGCAGGAAGTGGAACATCAGGTTCGGGTACTCGACGCCATCGTTGCTGCGCACGAAGCCGCCGGCCTCGAAGTGATTCGTCGCGCCCGGGCCGCTCCGGAAGAAGAGCCAGCGCGCGCCGACGAGCGGCCGGTTCCGCCACTTCAGCGCGGGCGCGACCGAGACCGGCTGCTTCGACGCGTACTGCACGTAGACCTCGAGATGGTCCTGGAGGTTGTCGCCGACTCCGGGCAGGTCGTGGACGACGCCGACGCCGAGCGGCTCGAGCTCGCTCGCGTTGCCCACTCCGGACAGCTGCAGGAGCTGCGGCGAGTTGATCGCGCCGCCGCAGAGGATCACTTCGCCTGCGCGCACGAGGCTCCCGTCGACCTCGACGCCGGCGGCGCGCGTCCCGTCGAAGACCACGCGGGTCACGAGCGCGCGGGTCCGCACCTCGAGGTTCGGCCGCTTCATCGCCGGATGCAGGTAGGCGCGCGCCGCGCTGAGCCGGCGCCCGCGGTGGATGTTCCGGTCGAACTTCGCGAAGCCTTCCTGCCGGTAGCCGTTCACATCCTTCGTCAGTTCATGGCCTGCCTGCTGCACCGCCTCGAAGAACGCGCGGAACAACGGTGAGGTCGCCGGCCCGCGCTCGAGCACGAGCGGCCCATCGCCGCCGCGCCACTCGTCGGCGCCGGCGAGGCACGTCTCCATCTTCTTGAAGTACGGCAGGCAGTGCGCGTAGTCCCACGACTCGAGCCCGGGCTCGGCCGCCCACTTCTCGTAGTCGAGCGGGTTGCCGCGCTGGAAGATCATGCCGTTGATCGAGCTCGAGCCGCCGAGCACCTTGCCGCGCGCGTGGTAGATGCGGCGGCCGTTCATGTACGGCTCGGGCTCGGACTCGTACTTCCAGTCGTAGAAGCGGCTGCCGATCGGGAACGGCAGCGCGGCCGGCATGTGGATGAAGACGTCCCAGGGGTAGTCCGGGCGGCCGGCTTCGAGGACGAGGACGCGCGTCGACGAGTCCTCGGTGAGCCGCGCCGCGAGGGCGCTGCCCGCCGAGCCACCGCCGACGATCACGTAGTCGTACGTCCGCACCGGGAGAACGTATCGTCCTCGCATGGGCTACGCAGCGATCGCGCTCGACGAGCTGCTCGAGCTGCTCGGCGCCGCGACGCCGGCGCCGGCGAGCGGGACCGCGGCAGCGCTGACGGGCGCGCTCGCCGCGGCGCTCGCCGAGCTCGCCGCAGGCGTCTCCGGCAAGCCCGACGCCGCGGGGGAGGCGAGGGCGCTTCGCACGCGGCTCGCGGCGCTCGCCGACGACGACGCCGAGGCCTACACGGCGTGGATCGCCGAGCGGACGAAGGCGGCGCGGGACCGGATCGTCGATGTCCCGCTCGCGATCGCCGAGGTCGCGCTCGAGGTCGCGGAGCTCGGTGGCCGCCTCGCGCGGGAGGGCAAGCCGTCGGTTGCCGGCGACGCGCTCGCCGCCACCGATCTCGCCTCGGGTGCCGCGCGTGCGGCGATCCGGCTCGTCGAGCTGAACCTCGCCGCAACGGACGATCCGCGCCGCGATCGCGCCGCCGAGCTGGCGCGCCAGGCGGGCACCTGGATCGCGCGGTAGACCCGCGGCGTTTCACGTGGTGGAAAACGTCCGGACGGTTCGATGGTTCGAACTTGCTGCGGCCTGAACAGTCGTGAATGCTGCGCGGAATGAGCGATCTCCCCACCTCCGCGCGCGCCGTGATCATCGGCGCCGGCATCGTCGGCAACAGCCTCGCGTACCACCTTGCGAAACAGGGGTGGCGCGATCTCGTCCTCCTCGAGAAGGGTCCGCTGCCGAATCCCGGCGGCTCGACGGGCCATGCCTCGAACTTCATCTATCCGGTCGACCACTCGAAGGAGATGGCGGCGCTGACGATCGACAGCGCCCGCCAGTACGAGGAACTCGGGGTCTCGGTGAACCCCGGCGGGCTCGAGGTCGCGCGAACGAAGGAGCGGCTCGAGGAGCTGAGGCGCCGCATGTCGTCGGCGATCGCGTGGGGCGAGGAGGCGGAGCTGCTGACTCCCGACCAGGTCGTCGAGCACGTCCCCTTCGTCAACAAGGACATCCTGACCGGCGGCTGGTTCTCGAAGGGCGTGACGGTCGTCGACTCGCTGCGCGCGGGGACGCTGATGCGCGAGTACGCGCGGGACCAGGGCGCGCTGACGATCTCGGCGAGCACCGAGGTGACGGGGATCGACGTCGAGAACGGCGCGCTGAAGCGCGTCCACACGGACAAGGGCGACATCGACGCGGAGGTCGTGATCATCGCGTGCGGGGTTTGGAGCCCGCGGATCGCGCGCATGGCGGGCGCAAACATCCCGCTGACGCCGGCGGTGCACCAGATGATCAGCGTCGGCCCGATCCCACTGTTCGAGGGCACGCCCGGCGAGATCTTCTATCCCATCGTCCGCGACGTCGACACGAACATGTACGAGCGGCAGAACGGGAGCGACATGGAGGTCGGCTCGTACGCGCACCGGACGATCGTCGTCGAGCCGGACGACATCCCGTCGAACGAGGCCTCGGCGATGTCGCCGACGGAGCTGCCCTTCACGCAGGAGGACTTCGAGCTACAGATGGAGCAGGCGCTCGAGCTGATGCCCGAGATCCTGGCGGTCGAGGGCGCGGGGATCCGGCACGCGATCAACGGCCTCTTGTCGCTGACGCCGGACGGCTTGCCGATCCTCGGCGAGACGCCGGAGGTGAAGAATCTCTGGTCGGCCGCGGCGATCTGGATCAAGGAGGCGCCGGGGATCGCGCGCGCGGTCGCCGAGTGGATGACGCACGGCGCGTCGGACATCGACCTGCACTCGTCCGACATCGCGCGCTTCCACGAGAACCAGAAGACGCGGCGGCACGTCCTCGGCCGGGCGGACGAGGGGTACAACAAGACGTACGGGATCGTTCACCCGATGGAGCAGTGGGAGTCGAACCGCGGCGTGCGGCTGTCGCCGTTCAACGCGCGGGAGCGGGAGCTCGGCGCGCGGTTCTTCGAGACGGCCGGCTGGGAGCGGCCCTGGTGGTACGAGTCGAATGCGGGGCTCGTCGAGGAGTACGGCGACCGCGTGATGCCGCGCGAGGCGGAGTGGGAGTCGCGCTGGTGGTCGCCGATCATCAACGCGGAGCACCTGGCGATGCGCGACCGGGTGGCGATGATCGACGTGTCGGCGTTCTCGCTCTTCGACATCGTCGGGCCGGGCGCGCTGGAGGCCGTGCAGCGCGTCGCGCTGGCCGAGATGGACGTACCGGTCGGCCGTGTCGTCTACACGCCGATCCTCAACGTCGAGGGCGGCTTCAAGTCCGACCTGACGATCATGCGGCTCGGCGACCGGCACTTCCGCGTCGTCACCGGCGGCATGGATGGGCCGCGCGACTTCAAGTGGTTCCGCGACCATCTCCCGCACGACGCGGCGATCCTGGACACGACGTCGGCGTGGTGCACGGTCGGTGTCTGGGGGCCGCGGGCGCGCGATCTCGTCGCGTCCACGACCTCCACGGACATGTCCCACGAGGCGTTCCCGTTCGGGCGGTGGCAGTGGGCGGAGGTCGGGCCGGTGCGCTCGATCGTCTCGCGGATCTCGTACGTCGGCGAGCTCGGCTGGGAGATCTATGCGCCGATGGAGCAGGGGCAGGCGCTGTGGGACACGCTGTGGGAGGCGGGCCAGCCTCTGGGCGCCATCCCCGCCGGCATCGGCGTCTACGGGACGACCGGGCGGATCGAGAAGGGCTACCGGCTGTTCGGCGCGGAGCTCGAGTCCGAGTACAACGTCGTCGAGGCCGGGATGCAGCGGCCGTCGGTGAAGGAGGGCGACTTCGTCGGCAAGGAGGCGTACCTGCGGCACCGCGAGGAGGAGCCGGCGACGCAGATGTCGACGCTGACGGTCGACGACAACACGTCGTCCTCGGGCGTCAAGCGGTACATGCTCGGGCGTGAGCCGATCCTCGACGGCGACGGCGGGCGGATCGTCGACTCGAAGGGCCGGCCGTCGTACGTGACGAGCGCCGGCTCCGGGCCGTCGGTCGGCAAGCACGTCCTGATGGCATACCTGCCGCCGGAGCACGGCGTCGAGGGGAACAAGCTGCAGGTGCAGTACATGGGCGAGCGGTATCCGGTCACGGTCGAGGTCGTCGGCGCGCGGTCGCTGTTCGATCCCGAGAACACGCGGGTTCGCAGCTGATGGAGGTGCTCGTCTGCGTGAAGCGGGTGCCGGAGACGGGCGCGCGCATCACGCTGACTGCGGACGCGCAGGAGATCGACACCTCGTACCTCGGCTTCACGATCAGCCCGCACGAGGAGTGCGCGGTCGAGGAGGCGCTGCGGATCGCCGCGGCGCACGGTGCGGGGACGACGGTGCTGACGCTCGGGCCCGCGGCGGCGGCCGAGCAGTTGCGGAACGCGCTCGCGATGGGGATCCAGAAGGGGGTTCTGCTCGAGACGGACGGCGGCGAGTTCGATCCGCAGGCGACGGCGGAGGCGATCGTCGACCTCGTTCGTGGGCGCGGCTTCGACCTGCTGCTGTTCGGAAACGAGTCG
>VAWW01000031.1:0-12543 GCA_005884575.1 Actinomycetota bacterium | reverse complement strand
GGGGTGCCGGTCGTCACGGGCATCAAGGGGATCGAGATCGCGGACGGTCGGCTGACGGCGCGTCGCGAGGCGGGCGGCGGGTGGGAGGTCTTCGAGGTGCCGCTGCCGGCGGTGGTGAGCGTGAAGGAGGGGATCAACCTGCCGCGGTATCCGTCATTGCCGGGGCAGATCCGCGCGAAGAAGGCGGAGCTCGAACGGCATGAGCCCGCTCGGCGGGAGGCGGCGCTCGAGAAGGTGCGGCTCCTCGTCCCGCAGGAGGAGCGTGCGACCGTGCAGGTGCTCGGCGAGGGCGCGGACGCGGCACCGCGCGTCGTCGAGGTGCTGAGGGAGCTGGGCGTCGCGTGAATCTCGTCCTGGTGGAGCACGACCGCGGCGTCCTGAGCGACCTGTCGCACGAGGCGCTGACGTTCGCGCGACGGCTGGACGGCGAGCTCGATGCGGTGCTCGTCGGCGAGGAGGCGCGCGGGCTCGTGGACGGACTCGGCGCGTCGCGTGTGCACCTCGCGGTCGATCCGCGGCTCGACGACTACGCGCCGGCCGCGTGGGCCGCCGCTCTGGCGACGCTCGTTGAGTCGCGTTCGCCCGAGGTCGTGCTCGCGGCAGGGAGCGACCGCGGGCAGGAGGTCATGGCGCACCTCGGCGCGCGGCTCGACGCTCCGGTCGCCGCGAACGTCGTCGCCGCTGCGGGCGGCGATCCGTTCGTCGTGACGCGGCAGCGGTGGGGCGGGAGCCTGCTGGAGGAGGCGCGAGTGCACGCGCCGGTGAAGCTGCTGACCGTGGCGGCGCACGCGCTGGCGGCGGAGCCGGCACCCGCGTCCTCGCCGGTTGTGGAGGAATTCGCACCGGCGCTGTCCGACGCGGACCTCGTGGTGAAGGTCGTCCGGCGGGACGAGCCGCAGGCCGGGAAGATCCAGCTCGGCGACGCGCGCGTCGTCGTCGGGGGAGGGCGCGGCGTCGGCAGTGCCGAGGGCTTCGCCGTGCTGGAGGAGCTCGCGGGTGTACTCGGCGGCGCCGTCGGCGGGTCGCGGGTGGTGACGAACCTGGGCTGGCGGCCTCATGCCGATCAGATCGGACAGACGGGCGCGCGGATCGCACCGGAGCTCTACATCGCGTGCGGCGTCAGCGGCGCGATCCAGCACATGGTCGGCTGCAAGGGTGCGAAGCGGATCCTCGCGATCAACAAGGATCCGAACGCGCCGATCGTCGCGCGCGCCGACTACGCCGTGATCGGCGACCTCGGCGAGATCGTGCCGGCGATCGTCGCGGCGCTTCGTAGCGGCGGCTGACCAGCGGTAGTCGTCGATGGTGGTGCAGATGCCGGCGCGGATGGGGTTGGTGAGGACGTAGGCGGTGGCGTTGGCGAGGTGTTCTTCGTCTTCGATGATCCAGGAGTGGAAGCGGCCGCCGAAGAGGTGGCCTTTGCGGCCGTGTTTCTGGTTGAAGGCGGCGGCGTGTTCGCCGTTGAGCAGTTCCATGCCGGCGGAGAGTTGCGGGACGGCCGTTTCGACGATCAGGTGGTAGTGGTTGCTCATCAGGCAGTAGGCGTGCACGGTCCAGCCGTGGCGGCGGACGCAGAGTGCGAGCATCGCTAGGAAGGCGAGCCGGTCGTCGTCGTCGCGGTAGATCGGGCAGCCGTCGACGCCGCGGGTGGTGACGTGGAAGCAGCCGTCGGGAAGCTGGGAGCGAAGCGGTCGTGGCACCAGGGCGACCGTAGCGGCGCGCAAGCCGGTTTCCCGCCGCTGTGGAGAGATCGTCACAGTCTCGGCGCAGCAGCCGAGCCCAGCAAGGCCCAGTCCCCTAGCGCCCAAACCGGACCCGACAGGGGCAGCCCCAGTCGCGGCTGTTTTGGAGAGGACTGGGGCAGCCCCAGGCGCGACCGTTTCGGACAGGGGTGGCGGTTGGAGGTGACGCAGCTATCGTGGCGCGGCGGTGAGCGACTACGTCTTCACGATGATTCGGGCCTCGAAGTTCTACGGGCCCGAGCGGAAGGTCCTCGACGACATCACGCTCGCGTTTCTGCCGGGCGCGAAGATCGGGGTGCTCGGGCCGAACGGCGCGGGGAAGTCCACGCTCCTGCGGATCATGGCCGGCGTCGAGGAGCCCTCGAGCGGCCAGGCGCAGCTCGCACCAGGCGCCACCGCCGGCTGGCTGCCGCAGGAGCCGGACCTCGACGCCGCGAAGGACGTCCGCGGCAACGTCGAGGACGGAGTCCGCCACCTGCGGGACCTGCTCGACCGCTTCAACGAGATCTCCGCCGGCTTCGCCGACCCGGACGCGGACTACGACGCGCTGATTGCCGAGCAGGCGCAGGTGCAGGAGCAGATCGACCGCCACGACGCCTGGAGCCTCGAGCAGACGATCGATCGCGCGATGGACGCGCTGCGCCTCCCCGACGGCGACCGCGACGTCACGACCCTCTCCGGCGGCGAGCGCCGCCGCGTTGCGCTTGCGCGGCTGCTCCTCTCGTCCCCCGACCTCCTGCTCCTCGACGAGCCGACGAACCACCTCGACGCCGAGTCGGTCGCCTGGCTCGAGCGCTTCCTCGCCGACTACCACGGGACGGTCGTCGCCGTCACCCACGACCGCTACTTCCTCGACAACGTCGCCGGCTGGATCCTCGAGCTCGACCGCGGCCGCGGCATCCCGTACGAGGGCAACTACTCCGGCTGGCTGGAGCAAAAACAAGCACGCCTCGCGCACGAGGAGAAGCAGGAGTCCGCGCGCCAGCGCGCCCTCAAGCAGGAGCTGCAATGGGTGCGCAGCTCGCCCACCGCCCGGCACGCGAAGTCGAAGGCGCGGCTCGGCGCGTACGAGACGCTGCTCGCCGGGGAGCAGAACGTGAAGCTCGACCGCGTCGAGATCCACATCCCGGCCGGCCCGCGCCTCGGCGACGTCGTCGTCGAGGCAGACGACGTCAGCAAGGGCTTCGGCGACCGCCTGCTCGTCGAGGACATGACCTTCAGCCTCCCGCCCGGCGGGATCGTCGGCGTCGTCGGCCCGAACGGCGCCGGCAAGACGACGCTCTTCCGGATGATCGCCGGCGAGGAGCTGCCGGACGGAGGCGAGCTCCGCGTCGGCGACACCGTGCAGCTCGCGTACGTCGACCAGTCCCGCGCCGACCTCGACCCCGAGAACACGGTCTGGAAGGAGATCTCAGGCGGCCACGACACGATCGAGCTGGGCAAGCGCGAGGTCAACTCGCGCCAGTACGTCTCGTGGTTCAACTTCAAGGGCGGCGACCAGCAGAAGCGCGTCGGCGACCTCTCCGGCGGCGAGCGCAACCGCGTCCACCTCGCGAAGCTGCTGCGCTCCGGCGGCAACCTGCTCCTGCGCGACGAGCCGCGCTGCTCGACTTCGCCGGCTGCGCCGTCGTGATCTCGCACGACCGCTGGTTCCTCGACCGCGTGGCGACGCACATCCTCGCCTTCGAGGGCGACTCCCAGGTCACCTGGTTCGAGGGCAGCTGGGAGGAGTACGCCGCCTGGGTCAAGGAGACCCGCGGCGCCGACGCCCTCGAGCCCCACCGGATCAAGTACAAGCCGCTCGTCCGTCCCGCCTGACCCGTCGCGATACGATCCACCTCGGAAGGGAGGTGATCGGAATGGCGAAGACGCTCACTCGGCTGACGGAACCGCTCGTGCGCGAGGACGGCCGCCTGCGTCCCGCGACCTGGGACGAAGCGCTCGACCGCGCTGCCGCGGGCTTCCGCGCGGCGGTCGACGCGAAGGGGCCGAATGCGGTCGGCATCTTCTCGTGCTCGAAGGCGACGAACGAGATGAACTTCGCGGCGCAGAAGTTCGCGCGCGCGGCCATCGGCACGAACAACATCGACAGCTGCAACCGCACCTGACACGCGCCCAGCGTCGTCGGTCTGGCGACGGTGTTCGGTGCCGGAGGAGGCACTAGCTCGTATCAGGAGATCGAGGAGACCGATCTGATCGTGCTCTGGGGATCGAACGCGCGCGAGACCCATCCGATCTTCTTCCACCACGTGCTCAAGGGCGTGCACGCCGGCGCGCGCCTCGTCGTCGTCGACCCGCGTCGCACGAGCTCCGCGCAGTGGGCCGACAACTGGCTCGGGATCGACGTCGGCACCGACGTCGGGCTCGCGAACACGATCGCGCGCGAGATCATCCACGCCGGACTGCACAACCGCGAGTTCATCGACCGTGCAACGACCGGCTTCGAGGAGTTCGCCGCCAACGTCGAGCAGTACACGCTCGAGGAGGGCGAGAAGATCACCGGCATCCCCGCGGAGATCATCCGCGACGTCGCGCACGCGTACGCGCGCG
Organism: Actinomycetota bacterium; assembly: GCA_005884575.1. Taxonomy (GTDB): domain Bacteria; phylum Actinomycetota; class Thermoleophilia; order Gaiellales; family Gaiellaceae; genus AC-16. The sequence continues at coordinate 8,251 of VAWW01000031.1, read as the reverse complement.
CCGACCGCGCACAGATCTGCTGGACGCTCGGGATCACCGAGCACCACAACGCCGTCGACAACGTCCTCGCGCTGATCAACCTCGCGCTGCTCTGCGGCCACGTCGGCCGCTGGGGCTCGGGGCTCAACCCGCTGCGCGGCCAGAACAACGTGCAGGGCGGCGGCGACATGGGCGCGATCCCGAACCGGCTGCCCGGCTTCCAGGATCTCGAAAAGGATCACGAGGCGCGCACCAAGTTCGAGCGCGCGTGGGGCGTCGAGATCCAGCCGCGCTACGGCTGGCACCTGACGCAGATGTTCGAGGCGATGGAGCGCGGCGACCTGACGGCGCTCTACGTGATCGGCGAGAACCCGGCGCAATCCGAAGCCGACACCACTCGCGCCTGGGAGCTGCTCGAGGGCCTCGGCCACCTCGTCGTCCAGGACATCTTTCTCACCGCGACCGCCGAGCTCGCGCACGTCGTCCTGCCCGCGTCGGCGAGCTGGTGCGAGGCCGAGGGGACGGTGACGAACAGCGAGCGGCGTGTGCAGCGCGTCCGCAAGGCGCTCGAGCCGCCCGGCCAGGCGCACGACGACATCGAGATCATCGCCGAGCTCGGCACGCGGCTCGGGTATCCGATGGGGTGGTCGACGTCGGAGGACGCCTGGACGGAGCTGCGGTCGCTCTCGCCGATGCACGCGGGCATGACCTATCCGCGGCTCGAGGAGCTCGGCGGGATCCAGTGGCCGTGTGTCGACGAGCAGGATCCCGGCAGCCCGTTCTTGCACGGCCGCCTGTGGGCGGATCCGCTCGAGGGACCGCCGGCGCCCTTCCACGCCGTCGACCAGGCGCCGCCGGTCGACGAGCTGACGGAGGACTCCAGAGCAACGGCTACGCGACGCCGCTGCGCCGGCCGGAGACGCTCGACCTCTCGCCGGAGGACTGCGAGCGCCTCGACGTCGTCGAGGGCGAGCGGGTTCAGATCACCTCGCGCCGCGGGACCGTGATCGCGCCGGTGCGCGTCGACCAGACGCTGCGCTCAGGGCTCGCGTTCATGACGCTCCACTTTCCCGACCAGGTTGCGACGAACATCCTGACGATCGACGCGACCGACCCGAAGTCCGGGACGGCCGAGTTCAAGGCCAGCGCGATCCGCATCGAGAAGCTGCCGGTGCCGGAGGCGATCGAGGCGGGCGAGCGCGACACGGTGCCCGCCGCCTAGATGGATCTCCGCCTCCACGACACCGAGCCCACCTCCGTGGAGCGGGCCGCAGTCGACGGCGTGCTCGGGCCGCCGGCGACGGCGTGGGAGGGAGCCGAACGCTCCCCGCTCGACGGCCGCGTCGCGTCGACCGGACACGCTGCACGCGCGCAACGGCATCTGCTGCTGCCGACGCTGCACGCGGTGCAGGACCGCGTCGGCTGGATCTCGCCCGCGGCGCTCGACTACGTGTGCAAGCGGTTGCTGATCCCGCCCGCGGAGGCGTACGGCGTCGCGAGCTTCTACTCGCTGTTCGCGCTCGAGCCGCGGCCCGCGACGGTCGCGCACGTCTGCACCGACATCGCGTGCATGACGCGCGGTGCAACCGATTTCTGTAAGCGGTTGCAGGACGCGGGCGTGGACTGGCTCGAATCGCCGTGTCTCGGGATGTGTGAACGAGCGCCCGCTGCGCTCGTCATCGAGGCAGGTGAGGAGCCACGCGAGGCCGTCCTGGCGCCGGCGAGCGTCGACTCCGTCGTCGCGGCGATGGACGGCGACGCGCCCGAGCCGGAGGCGCCCGAGATCCGCCAGGCCACCGGTCTGCGCCTCCTCCGCCGCGTCGGGCTCGCCGACCCGACGAGCCTCGACAGCTACCGCGCGCACGGCGGCTATTCGGCTCTCCGTGCGGCGTTCGAGCTCGGCCCGGCCGGTGTGATCCGCGAGGTGACGGACTCGAAGCTGCTCGGCCGGGGCGGCGCGGCGTTCCCGACCGGCCGCAAGTGGGACGCCGTCGCGCGCCATCCCGTCCGCCCGCACTACCTCGTCTGCAACGCCGACGAATCGGAGCCCGGAACGTTCAAGGACCGGATCGTGATCGAGAGCGATCCGTTCGCGCTCGTCGAGGCGATGACGATCGCCGGCTACGCAACCGGGTGCGAGCACGGCTACGTCTATCTGCGTGGCGAGTACCCCCTCGCATGGAAGCGCTTACAGCAAGCGGTTACACAGGCACGCGCGCGCGGCCTGCTCGGCGACGACATCCTCGGCCAGGGGGTGCGCTTCGACATCGAGTTGCGCAAGGGCGCCGGCGCATACATCTGCGGCGAGGAGACCGCGCTCTTCAACTCGATCGAGGGCTTCCGCGGCGAGCCGCGCAACAAGCCGCCGTTCCCCGTCGACGAGGGCCTCCACGGCAAGCCGACCGTCGTGAACAACGTCGAGAGCCTGCTGAACGTGCTCGACATCGTGCTCGAGGGCGGCGCGGCCTTCGCGCAGATCGGCACGGAGGAGTCGACCGGCACACGGCTCTTCTGCCTCTGCGGCTGCGTGCAGCGGCCGGGACTCTACGAGGCGCCCTTCGGGATCACGCTCGGCGAGCTCCTCGATCTCGCCGGCGGCGTACTCCAGGGACGCGAGCTCCGCTCGATCCTCCTCGGCGGCGCCGCGGGGGTCTTCGTCGGGCCGGATAAGCTCGACCTCGAGCTCTCCTTCGAGGCGACGCGCGCGGCGGGCGCCACGCTCGGCTCCGGTGTCGTGATGGTGTTCGACGACACAGTCGAGCTCGCGCCGATCCTCCTGCGCATCGCCGCCTTCTTCCGCGACGAGTCGTGCGGCCAGTGCGTCCCGTGCCGGGTCGGCACCGTGCGCCAGCAGGAGGCGCTGCTGCGGCTCGCGAACGGCAAGCCGCGTGGCGGCGTCAAGACGGAGCTCGCACTGCTCGGCGAGATCACGACCGCGATGCGCGACGCGTCGATCTGCGGCCTCGGCCAGACCGCGGCCAATGCGATCGACTCCGCGCTGCACGGCCTGAACGCATTCCCGACCGAGGAGGCGATGTGAGCGCAGTCCCCGTCACCCTGCGCCGCGTCGTCGAGCTCGAGATCGACGGACAGACCGTGCGCGCCATGGAGGGCCAGACGATCCTGCAGGCGGTGCGCGCCCTCGACGTCGAAATTCCGACGCTCTGCTGGGGGGAGACGCTCACACCCGTGAACGCCTGCCGCGTCTGCATGGTCGAGGTCGAGGGCTCGCGCGTTCTCGTGCCCTCGTGCGCGCGCAAGGTCGAGCCGGGGATGGTCGTGCGCACCAACGGCGACCGAGTCCGACACAGCCGCAAGATGGTGCTCGAGTTTCTCGCCTCGTCCGTCGACCTCTCGACAACGCCGAACGCCGCGCGCTGGATCGAAGAGTACGGCGCCGAGCCGGACCGCTACGGCCCGGCCGCGCCGCCCGCGGCGGCGGGCGAGAGGGACCGCGCACACGCGGGCCACCATCATCCCGGCGACGGCCAGACGGCCGCGACGGTCGCGCAACCCGTGAAGATCGACAACGAGTCGTACGTGCGCGACTACTCGAAGTGCATCCTCTGCTACAAGTGCGTCGAGGGCTGCGGCGAGGATTGGCAGAACACGTTCGCGATCGCCGTGGCGGGCCGCGGCTTCGACGCGCGCATCGCGACCGAGTTCGACGCGCCGCTGCCCGACTCCGCCTGCGTCTACTGCGGCAACTGCATCGCCGTCTGCCCGACCGGCGCGCTGATGTTCAAGAGCGAGTACGACCTGCGGCACGCCGGGCAGTGGGACGAGGAGCGCCAGACGCAAACCGACACGATCTGCCCGTACTGCGGTGTCGGCTGCGAGCTGACGCTCCACGTCCAGGACAACGAGATCGTCAAGGTCACGTCGCCCCTCGATCACTCCGTCACGCACGGCAACCTCTGCGTGAAGGGCCGCTTCGGCTTCCAGTTCGTCCAGAACCGCGAGAAGCGCTAGCCCGCGAGCGGCTCTCCCGTCTCGAGCACGGTCTTCAGGCCGCTGAGGACGCGCATCCAGCCGGTCCCGGAGACGTTCTGCGCGGTCTTCGGCGCGCCCTCGAGCCGGTCGTGCACGACCGTGAGGAGCGACACGCCGTCCTCGCCCTGCTCGATCTCCCACGTGACGCGGCTCGGCTCCTCGCCAGCGAGTTCCGGGTCGTAGAGCGCGCGCCACGTGTGCACGAGCTTGCGCGGCGGGTCCGCTTCGAGCACCTCGCCCTCGACGAGCTCCTGCGATTCGTCGTCGCCCGCGACGGCGTGCAGGTGCCCGCCCGGACGGAGGTCGAAGCTCGTCCGCGAGCCGTAGAAGTATTTCTGTGTCCAGTCCGGCTGCGTGATCGCCTCCCAGATCTGCTCGGGGTCGGCCTTGATGTAGAGCTGATACACCTGCGTCGTGTTGATCTCGGTCACCACAGTGCTCATCCTGCGTCCTCCAGTTCGCTCTTGAGGTCTGCGAGCGCCGACACCCGGCGCTCCGTGTACTTGTCGATCCAACGGTCGTGGATGAGCCGGATCGGCACGGGGTTGAGGAAGTGCAGCTTCTCCCGGCCCGACCGGCGTGCAACGACGAGACCCGCGTCTTCGAGCACGCGCAGGTGCTTCATGACGCCGAAGCGCGTCATCTCCAGCTCGGACTCGAGCTCCGTGAGCGTGCGGCCGTCGCGCTCGAAGAGCCGGTCGAGCAGGTGGCGCCGCGTCGGGTCGGACAGGGCCTTGAAGACGCGGTCGTCATCCACACCTCGAAGAATAGGTGACTAATTAGTCACATGTCAAGCGGCGTCGGATGCTTCGGCTGGTAGAGGCCGATGTCGCCGGCGCCGGGAACCTTCAGCCGGGTCAGGAGTCCCCAGCCCTCGTCGGTGAGCGGCGCGACGAACTCGACGCCTTTCTGCTCGAGCTCGTCCATCGTCTGTTCGATGTCCTTGCACATCAGGTAGAGCTCGTGCTGGCCCGCCTCCGGCGCGGGGTGGACGGCGAGCTCCGCGGGCGGCAGCGCGAAGATCAGCCAGCCGTCGCCCCCGTCGACGTTCGGGAACTTGAGGACGTCGCGGAAGAAGGCGCGCGCCGCGTCGGCGTCCTCGGCGAACACGATCGTGTGCGCGCCGGCGATCACCGCTCAGGCGCCGAGTCCCTGAAGGTCTTCCCAGCGCTCGCGCGCGCGGATCACCGCGTGGGCGACCGCGGCGATGTCGTCGCCTTTCTCGACGAACATCGGCACCGAGAACTCGACCTCGGCGCCGTCCGAGTCGCGCTGCACGCGGATCACCCGCTGGTCGCGACCGGCGTCGAGCTCGAAGGGCAGGTAGGACCAGCCGTCGACGCCGGGCACTTCCAGGTGCAGATCCTCGCTCACGCGGGCAGCATAGGGGCTGGTGATCACACACCTGCCCGCATTCCTCGGCGTCGCGGCGCTCGTCATCGTGGCGCCCGGTCCCGACACCGCGCTGACGATCCGGAACACGCTGCGCGGCGGCCGCCGTAGCGGCCTCCTCACAGGCGTCGGCGTCGTCGGCGGCCAGACGGTGTGGGCGATCGCGACCGCGGCCGGCGTCGCTGCGCTGCTGCATGCGTCAGAGCCGGCGTTCGTCGCGCTCAAGGTGATCGGCGCCGGCTATCTCGCGTTCCTCGGCATCCAGGCGCTGCTCGCAGCGTTCCGCGGCGGGAGGCCCGCGCTGTACGGCCGCAACGGCGCCCGCGTCCCGCCCGGCCGCGCATTCCGGCAGGGCCTGATCAGCAACGTGACGAACCCGAAGAGTTCGCCGGCGGCGATCACGCGTCGTTCGCGGCGCTGCTGCTGCTCGCGCTGATCTTCAGCTCGATGACGCTCGTCTGGCTGACCGGCTACGTGTTCGTCGTCGCCAAGGTGGGCGACGTCTTCCGCCGTGACCGCATCCGCCGCGCGCTGGAAGGCGTGACCGGGATCGCGCTCGTCGGCCTCGGCCTCCGCCTCGCGACCGAACGGCGCTGATGGCCCGCTTCGTCGCGGTCGGCGAGGTGATGCTCGACATCGCCGCCGAGCAGGTCGTGCCGGGCTCCGTCCTGCACGCGCCGATTCGCGTCCGGCCGGGCGGCTCGCCGGTGACGGCCGCACTCGCGGCGGCGGCGGAGGGCGTCGACGTCGCGGTGGTGGGCCGCGTCGGCGACGATCTGGCGGGGCGCGCTGTGCGGGAGGCGCTCGTCTCAGCCGGTGTCGAGCCGCTGTTGCAGGTGGATCCCGAGCTGCCAACCGGCACGTTCTTCGAGGCGGGCACGGGCACGATCGTCGCCGACCGTGGCGCGAACGCGCGCCTGGAGGTCGGACCGCTCGAGGCCGACGCGGTGCTCGTGTCCGGCTACTTCCTGTTCCAGTCCGACGGCGATCCGCTCGCGCGCATCGACGCGCGCTGGCTCGCGGTCGACGCGGGGTCGCCGCGTCTCGTGCGGCTCGAGCCGGCCGCCCGCGCCGACGCGCTCTTCGTGAACGAGCAGGAGCTCCATGCGCTGGGCGGCGATGCAAGCGCTCTCTGTAAGCGGTTTCGGCTCGTCTGCGTCAAGCGCGGCGCGGCCGGCGCGACCGCCTATCTCGACGGCGCCGTGGAGGAGCGGACGCCGCCCGAGCGCGTGGCGGCCGAGAGGGCGGGCGCGGGTGACGCGTTCGCAGGCGTGCTGCTCGCGGGCCTGCTGCTCGGCCGCGGGCTCGGCGAGGCGCTCGAGCGCGCGTGCGCCGCAGGCGCGCGAGCCGCGGCCGGCGTTTGATCCGGGCGGGCCCGGACATCACCGGCGTATGAGCGACGTCGTCGAGTGCCCCGCATGCGGGAAGGAAGTCGAGATCGAGGAGGCGAAGGCCCTCGGTCAGGGCGACGACAAGGCGCCGCTGACCTGCCCGACGTGCGGCGCCGGCTTCGACCGCGAAGGCAAGCTCGTGCACGACCCGTTGGTCGGGCCCTAGCCCGGCTAGCGCCCCTCGAACCGCGGCTTCCGCTTCTCCCCGAAGGCCTCGACGCCCTCGCGGAAGTCGTGCGTCGAGCGGAGCATTCCGTACGCGTAGCCCTCGATCTCGATCCCCATGTGCAGCGGCGTGTCGTAGACATGGTTGAGGACGCGCTTCGCCGTCGCGAGCGCGAGCGGCGACAGCTCGGCGAGCTCGTCGACGAGGCGCTGGACGGCCGCGTCGAGCTCCGCCTCCGGAACGACCTCCGTGACGAGCCCGAGGGCCAGCGCCTCGTCCGCCTCGACGCGCCGCCCGCGCATGACGATGTCCTTCGCCCGGCCGAGCCCGACCATCCGCGCGAGCCGCTGCGTCCCGCCGCTGCCGGGGATCATCCCGAGCCGCACCTCCGGCAGCGCGAGCTCGAGGTCGTCCGCGGCGATCCGGAAATCGCACGCGAGCGCGAGCTCGAGCCCGACGCCGAATGCGTAGCCGTGCAGGCGCGCGATCACCGGCTTCGGACACCGCTCCGGGGCGGCGACGTTCCAGGCCAGGCGCGAGACCTCCTCTGGATCCTTCTCGAGGAACCCGGCGATGTCGCCGCCGGCGGTGAACGCGTCGCCCGCCCCGGCGAGGACGATCGCGCGAACGCCGTCGTCGCGGCCGAGCTCGGCGAAGACCTCCGCGAGCTCGTCGCGCGCCGCCATCGAGACCCGGTTGAGCTTGCCCGGGACGTCGAGCGTGATCCGTGCCACGCCGTCTGCGGCCTCGACCCGGAACCCGTCGTGCTCCGTCATGCAGTCACCTCCTCGCTGCGCAGCATCCGCCGGAGGATCTTTCCCGACGGACTCTTCGGCAGCTCGTCGACGAAGCGGTACTCGCGGGGACGCTTGAAGCGCGCGAGGCGCTCGTCCGCGAGGCAGTGTGCGTCGAGCTCCTCCGCAGTCGTGCCCGCATCGGCGACGACGACCGCGACGACGCGGTGCCCCCAGCGGTCGTCCGCGGCGCCGACGACGGCGACCTCGCGCACCCTCGGATGGAGCGACAGCACGTCCTCGACCTCGAGCGGATGGATGTTCTCGCCGCCGGAGACGATCATGTCGTCGACGCGGCCGACGACCCAGAGATCGCCGTCCTCGTCGAGCCGCCCGACGTCGCCCGTGAAGTACCAGCCGTCGCGGATCGCCTTCTCGTCCGCGTCCGGACGGTTCCAGTAGCCGGCGAACGCCTCGTCCGAGTCCATGCGGCAGACGATCTGGCCCTCCTCGCCCGCTGCGACGACGTCGTCCGGCCGCGCGTCGGGCTCCGGGCGCACGAGCCGGAGCTGAGCGCTCAGCGACGCGCGGCCGGC
>VAWW01000054.1 GCA_005884575.1 Actinomycetota bacterium | reverse complement strand
GCGATGAAGCGGAGCGATCTCGATCGCAACGCCGTCCAGGACCTGCGCATGCCCGGCGCGGCGCAGTTCCAGGACGCGACGGAAGTCGGCACGGGCAAGGCGGTCTCGGGACAGAGCAAGCCGCAGGCCGCTCTGGATGGGGTCGCGAGCGCGTGGAAGCAGATCAACGACCAGAAGGGGCATGACAAGCAGCTGGCGGCGTACAAGGCGTCGTTGAACATCGGCGCGACGAGGTAGGCGACCGCCCGGGATCTCCGCACGGCGCGGCGTCTTCGCGGAAGGATGGATTGGCGATGGGCGTGACTCAAACCGAAAGCTCCGTCACTAGTCCACGACTCGGCAAAGGCGTCGCGCCTGCGGCAGGGTCGCCGGCCCACAGGAACGGCTGGCCGTTCGTCGTACCGGCCATCCTGCTGCTGCTCCTGCTCAACATCTTCCCGCTCGTCTTCTCGGTGGTGATGAGCTTCAGCAACGTCACCACGGACAACGGGCTCAAGCTCGCCTCGGCGACGCTCGCCAACTGGAGCCACCTCCTGCACGACAGCGGCTTCTGGGACTCGATGAAGTTCACCGTCTTCCTCGTCGTCGTGGGCGTGAGCCTCGAGTTCCTCATCGGCCTGTCGATGGCGCTGCTGCTGTGGCGCAAGATCCCCGGCGGCGGGTTTTTCCGGGTCCTGTTCAGCATTCCGATGATGCTGGCGCCCGTCGCGATCGGCTTCATGTTCCGCATGCTCCTGAACGAGCAGTACGGCCCCGTCGACTCGGTCTTCCACAGCCTGCATCTGCCGGATGTGCTCTGGCTCTCGAGCACGACCGTGGCACCGATCAGCGTGATCATCATGGACGTCTGGCAGTGGACGCCGCTGATGTTCCTGCTGCTCCTCGCGGGCCTGCAGGCGATGCCGGAGGACGCGATCGAAGCGGCCCGGATCGACGGCGCGTCCGGCCCTCGCATCCTCTGGGACATCGTCCTGCCGATGCTCGCGCCCATCTCGGTCATGGCCGTGTTCCTGCGCATGGTGCTCGCCTTCACGATCTTCGGCGAGATCTACCTGCTCACCGGCGGCGGACCCGGCACGTCGACGACGAGTACGACGCTACTTGCCTATTTCCAGGGCTTCCAGACGTTCAACCTCAGCTACGGCTCGACCATCTCGCTCGCGCTCCTGATCTTCGTCACGGCCATCGCGACGCTCTACCTATCGGTCACGCGCGTACTGCTGCGGAGGGTGCAGACGTGAGAGTCCGCGGAGCCTGGCGCTACGTCCCGATCGTGTTCTGGGCCACGTTCGTCGCGCTGCCCATCTACTGGATGGTCATCACCGCGTTCAAGGACAACAGCGCCATCTACAACGGCGCGCGCTGGCTCCCCTGGGTCGACTACACGCCGACGAGCCAGGCGTGGCACGACGTGCTCGGCGGGTCGGAATCGGTGATCGGCCCACTCGAGCACAGCCTGATCATCTCCACGGCGGCGACCCTCATCGCGGTTTTCATCGGCTCGCTGGCCGGCTACGGCCTCGCGCGTTTCCGGCTGAAGCTCGGCTTCATGCGCAACAACGACATCTCCTTCTTCATCGTCTCGCAGCGCATCATGCCGCCGGTCGTCGTCGTGCTCGCGTTCTTCATGGTCTTCAAGTACCTGCACCTGCTCGACACGCTGCTCGGCATGACCATCGTCTACACGGGTTTTTCGGTGCCGCTTGCGACCTGGTTCATGCTGAGCTACTTCCGCCAGATCCCGGTCGAGGTCGAAGAGGCCGCGTACATCGACGGAGACACCCCATTCAGCGCCTTCTGGCGCATAGCGCTGCCGCTCTCCCTCCCGGGCCTGATCGCCACTTCGTTGCTCACGTTCTCGTTTGTCTGGAACGAGTTCCTGTTCGCCGTCGTGCTCACGTCGAACAAGGCGACGACGCTGCCGATCATGATCGCGATCCAGCAAGGCGAGCAGGGAACGAACTGGTGGAACATCTGCGCGATCTCGTTGATCTCGATCGTGCCGATGGTGTTGTTCGCGATCGTCCTGCAGAGGCGGCTCGTGACCGGCTTGCTCGGCGGCGCCCTGAAGTGACCGTCGCAGCGTCCTGATGCGCTATGTCCTCGCCCACGACGTGGGCACGACGGGGAACAAGGCGACGCTGTACGACGAAGACGGGGCGCTCGTGGGGAGCGCGTTCGATGCCTACGAGACGCTGTATCCGCATGCTGGCTGGGCCGAGCAGCGGCCGGAGGACTGGTGGAGCTCGTGCCGCCTCGCGACCCGAAGTCTGCTCGATAGGTCGAGGGTCGACCCGGGCGGCGTTGCGTGCGTCGCCTTCAGCGGCCAGATGATGGGCGCGGTCGCGGTCGACGCGCAGGCGAATCCCGTGAGGAACGCGATCATCTGGGCCGATCAGCGGGCCGTGAGCCAGGTCGAGCAGGTGGCACAGCGCGTCGACCCACGCCACGTCTACCGCGTCACCGGGCATCGGCTCAGTCCCTCCTACTCCGCCGCGAAGATCCTCTGGATCAAGGAGCTCGAGCCGCAGGCCTACGAAGCCGCGCACAGGTTCCTCCAGGCGAAGGACTTCCTGGCCGCGAAGCTGACAGGCGCGTTTGCGACCGACCGGTCGGACGCATCGGGGACGAACGTCTACGACCTGGAGCGCGGAGCGTGGTCCGACGAGCTCGTCGAGGCGTTCGGCCTCGACCCGGAGAAGCTGCCGCAGATTCGAGACTCGACGGACGTGGTCGGCGAGGTGACCGAGAGCGCCGCGGCGGAGACCGGGCTCCGGTCGGGCACACCGGTGGTGATCGGCGGCGGCGACGGATCGTGCGCGGGAGTCGGCGCCGGCGCAATCCGCGAAGGGCTCGCGTACAACTACATCGGCTCGTCGTCGTGGATCGCGCTCGCCACTCCCGCGCCGGTCCTCGACCCGGACATGCGCACCTTCACGTGGGCGCACGTGGTCCCGGGTATGTTCAGCCCGTGCGGGACGATGCAAGCGGCGGGTGCGTCGTACCAGTTCGCGCGTGACGTGCTGGCCGAGGACGAGAAGGTCGTGGCCGAGCGTCTCGGTACCTCCGCCTACGAGCGCATGAACGAGCGTGTGCTTCAGTCTCCTCCCGGGGCGGACGGACTGCTCTTCCTGCCGTATCTGCTCGGCGAGCGCAGCCCACGCTGGAACCCCGACGCACGCGGCGCCTTCATCGGGCTGACGAACCGTCACCGCCGACCGGACCTTCTCCGCGCGGTGCTCGAGGGGATCACCCTGAACCTCCGCGTCATCCTCGAGGCGTTCGCGCGGCAGGGAGCCGCGATCGGGAGCCTCCGCGTGATCGGAGGCGGCGCGCGCGGCGCGGTGTGGAACCAGATCATGGCCGACGTATTCGGCATCCCCGTCCAGCGGCTGGCCCTGCTCGAAGAAGCGACGTCGATGGGCGCCTGCGTCGCCGGCGGGGTCGGAGTCGGAATCTGGAAAGACTTCTCCAAAGTGGACGAGATGGTCGAGATCGCGAGCGAAGCTCAGCCCCGCGGCGAGCTCCGGGGGCTCTACGACGAGCTCTACGAGATCTTCGAACGGGCGTATGCGGCGCTGGAGGACGCGTCGGTCTTTCGCCGGCTGGCGGGCGTGGACTCGGCGCAGCGGACTTCGGCATAGCGACGACGCAGGAGGTATTCGCCAACCAATGCTGAAGAACATCGATCCACTGCTGACGCCCGAGCTGCTCTACGTGCTCGCCGCGATGGGGCACGGCGACGACCTCGTCGTCGCCGACGCCAACTTCCCCGCCGACTCGGTTGCGCGGCGGACGGCATACGGTCGCGTCCTCCGGCTGGCCGGCGTCGACACACCAGCCGCGGTGCGCGCAATCCTCTCCGTCTACCCGCTCGACGAGGCGGTCGACGAGCCGGTGCGCCGGATGCTGGTCGACGGGAGTCCCCACGAGGTGCCGCCGGTGCAGAGCCAGGTGCAGTCCGCGGTCGATGCCGCCGAGGGGCGGCCACGGCCGATGGGCGGCGTCGAGCGGTTCGCGTTCTACGACGCTGCCCGGGCCGCCTACGCCGTTGTGGCGACCGGCGAGCCGCGCTTCTGGGGCTGCATCCTGTTGAAGAAGGGCGTGGTCGCGCCATGAAGCTGGGCATCCACGCCATGGCCTGGACGTCGCACTGGAGCGACGAGTCGCTCCCGCTCATCGATCGCGTCGCCGGTCTCGGGCTCGACTTCATCGAGATTCCGCTGATGGACATCGACGACGTGCATCCGCGCCCGGTACGCGCAGCCCTAGACGCTGCGGGCATCGACGTCGTCACGAGCACCGTGCTCGGCGAAGCCACGGACATCACGTCGTCCGATGCCGCGGTCCGTGCGGCCGGGCTGGAGTACCTGCGCCGCTGCGTCGACGTAACCGCCGAGATCGGCGCGCCCCTGTTCTCGGGCGTCATCTTCGGCATGCACGGCAAGCGCCAGCGCGAGCGGCCGGGGCGGGAGGAGTGGCAGTGGTCGGCCGAGTGCCTCGCCCGGCTCGCGGAGCACCCAGCGGATGCCGGAATCACGCTCGGCGTCGAACCCGTCAACCGCTACGAGAGCCCCCTGATCAACACGTGCCAGCAGGCGGTCGAGCTTGCAGACATGATCGGGGCGCCGAACGTCGGGATCCACCTCGACACGTATCACATGAACATCGAAGAGAAGAGCTGGGCCGAGCCGGTCGCGCTCGCCGGCGAGCGTCTTTGCCACTTCCACCTGTGCGAGAACGACCGCGGCATCCCGGGCACCGGACTCGTCGGCTGGGAGGAGCTGTTCGGAGCGCTCGGCGAGCTGCGCTACGACGGGTACGCCGGACTGGAGAGCTTCGTCGACGTCTCCGACGACATGGTCGCCGGCACATGCGTCTGGCGCGACCTGGCGCCGAGCGGCGACGTGCTGGTAGCCGAGGGAACCGCGTTCCTACGACGCCTGGCGCGCGAGAACGGCCTCTGAATCGATGTGCCCCGCCCCGACGTTGTCGCGCGAGACAAAAAAAGGCCCTGTTACCAGGGCCTCCTGATGTGGCGGTACTGGGCTCGAACCAGTGACCCCCAGCTTGTCGAGACGGCACCCTCGCTGACGCCCTCTTGCGTCCGCTCCTTGATTTCGCCTTCTTGCAGGGATTTCCGCCTTCGTACGTCGGCAGCGCTCGCGCTCCTTTGCACCCTCTGCTCTGGGCTGGTGGTAGCACGTGGTAGCACCTTTCGCGCCTGACAACCCCATATGCGCACGGGATGAACTCCAGGCGTGCGCCGATACTCGAGACTGGCCATTCGAGCTGACGATGGCCGAGTCGCACTCGCTTCATCGAGCGTGAGAGGGGCGCGATTGGACTACTGACGGTCGTCCCGTAGACGGGCGAACAGCTCCTCGATTCGCCGTGCTGCAAGCGCCTCCCGATCGCGGTTCGACCAGTCGCACATGAGCGGCGTCTCGCCGCCACGCTCGATGATCTCCCCGTAGCGCTCGTGCGGCTGGCCGCCCGCGTACAAGCTCGGCAGGAGGAACTCGGCGAACGCGGCGATCGTGCGCTGGCCGGCGAGGTCGAACGACTCGAGCGGGCCCGTGACGGGCAGGCGCCGCCCGAAGCTCGCCTTGACCGCCCGATCGATTGCATCGGCGGAGGCGACGCCCTCGCCCCACAACGCGACCGCCTCCCGCCAAAGCGCGAACTGGAGGCGGTTGCCGATAAAACCGGCAACCTCGCGCTCGAGCAGCACTGGCTCCTTGCCGGCGTCGCGTAGAAGCTCGCACACCCAAGGCCCGACCGCGGGATCGCTGTCGGGGGCCGGGCAGACTTCCACAAGCGGAATCAGCTGCGGCGGGTTCCAAAAATGCGCCGCGACGACACGCTCGCGGTGGACAACCCCACCCGTCACCGAGCTGGCCGGCGCCCCGCTCGAGGTCGCGAGGACAGCCGGCGGCGCGCAGAGCCGGTCGAGCTGCCCGAACACCGCTCGCTGAAGCTCGACATCAAACGGCACCGCCTCGACGACGAACTCGGCCCCCGCCACATCCTCCACCGAGGTGCTGACGGCGATGCGGGCAAGCGCTGCCTGCGCCTGCGCCGCCGTCGTCAGACCGTACTCGCGAAACTGGTCGAGGCTCCGCTCGATCTTGCCCAGCGCCCGCTCCAGGCTCTCAACGCTGCGGCCGACCATCGTCACGGGCACACCGGCGGCCGCGAAGATCTGGGCGACGCCGTGACCGATGATCCCATTGCCGATCACGCCGACCCTTGTCACCGCGGCTGGAAGCGCCATATCGACCTCCTCACGCCAACTCTAGACCGACCGCTCAGCACCAGAGCCCGATCGCGAGGTCGCCACGCACACACCACGAACGGGCAGGCATGCGCACATACCCTCGACTGGTCTCACCGCCTCTTCGAGGAACCAGGCCTCCGCGAAAGTCGGTCCGGCTCATGTCGTGGAAATCGCTTAAAGGGTCCCGCGTGTGTGGAGCATTTTTGGCGGCACGGAGGTTTCGAGCGCCGTCAGCGTCGCGCGCTCGAGGGTTTCCAGACGACCGTGTGGCCGAGGCAGGCCGCGCCTTCGCGAGTCCCTTCCCGTTATGCAACTGGAGAGGAACAACATGAGGACAGACGTCACATTTCCCAGCGCCGGCTGAAGCTCGCCAGACATTTCTACACGCCAACGACGACGCCGGCGGACGCCGACATCGTCATCGGACACTCCATGAGCGGTGTAAAGGAGCAGACCGCGGGGATCTACGCCGAACGCCTGGCGCGCGGGGGTCGCCATGCTGGCCTTCGACGCCCCATTCCAGGAGGCGCGTCATGACACCGCTCGGCCCCTCGAGCCCATCATCTTCAGCGCCAGCGCCGTCGCGAGCGCGACGAAAAGGGTGATCCCGAGCATCATCACGACCGTCGCGTTGATCGACGGGCGCAGCCCGAACCTTACCGACGACAGAATCACCAGCGGCCATGTCTCGTTCCCGGCACCCGACGTGAACAGGGAGATCAGCACGTCGTCGAACGAGAGCACGAAGACGAGCGCGGCGGCGGCGAGGATCACCGGCACCAGCCTCGGCAGCGTCACCTGGCGGAACGTCGCCACCGGCCCCGCGCCGAGGTCGGCGCTCGCGTGCTCGAGGTCCGACCCCATGCCCGCGAAGCGCGCACGGACGATCAGCATCGCGACCGACGTGCCGAAGACGGCGTGGCCGAGCATGATCGTCGTCGTCGAGAGCTGCACGTTCAGGCGGACGAAGAAGAGGAGCAGCGAGATCGCGGCCACGAGCTCGGGAACGACCAGGGTCAGGAACACTGCCGCGTCGAACGGGACGCGGATCGACAGGCGCGCCCGAGTCACGGCCAGCGCGGCAGCCGTGCCGAGCACCGCTGAGATGGCCGCGGCTCCGAACGCGACCCGCACCGAGCGGCCGACGGACGCCGTGATCACGGGATCCGCGAGCGCCTC
>VAWW01000127.1:1195-4190 GCA_005884575.1 Actinomycetota bacterium | reverse complement strand
CCGAGGTCGGCGGCGATCGTCTCGACGATCTCCTGCAGCGTCGCCGAGACGATGTAGACCTGCTCGCCGTGCTCCCGGTGATGCTCGACGAGCTCGAGCGGCTCCTGGTAGACGAGGGGACGCAGGACACCCTCGAGCGCCCCGCCGACGAGCTCGCGCATCTCCTCGGGCGTGAAGCCGCGCAGGATCCGCAGCCCGTCCTCGGCTGCGCTGCGCACCGCCTCGTGGCTCGCGCCGCGCATGACGAACAACAGCTGCCACGCGGCCGCCTTCGCGAGCTGCCCGCGGCCGATCAGCCCGCGGTCGCGGAACGATCCTGCGAGCGCAAGTGCGCTCGAGCGGCGGAGCAGCGTCCGGTCGAGGTCGAAGAACGCCGCCGAGCGAGCCATGTCAGGCTTTCAACCCGACGGCCGCGAAGGCCTCCGCCCGGCGAGGAAAGTCCTGGATACGGGCGATTTTCCCGTCCCGTACGGTGACGACCTGAAAGATCCGCCACGCCCACCACGGCGCGCCGAGCCTGCTCATGCGCGTGCCGGCGACGGTGACGACGACGAGGTCGCCCACGTCGACGAACGACGTCGCCCGCAGCCTGTGGACGGCGCCGCGCCAGAGCAGCATCTTTGCGAGCTCATCGCCGCCCTCACACGTGCCTTCCCAGACCGCATCCGGTGCGACGAGCTCGAGCAGGTCACGCGGATTGCCGTGCCGGATGAGTCGATACGCCTGCCGGACGCGCTCGACCGTTGCGTCCGACACTCAGCCAACCAGGGGCAACGACTTGACGATGCCGCCGCCGCGCAGCGCGTCGATCGCCTCCGCGATCCGCACGATCTCGCGTGCAGTCTCGGAGTCGGGCTCCGCGGACACGATCGGCTCGCCCGCGTCTCCGCACTCGCGCAGCAGCGGATCGAGCGGCACGCGTCCGAGCAGCGGCACGTCGAGCTCCTCCGCAAGCCGATCGCCGCCGCCTCTGCCGAAGACGTCGCCGCTCATGTTCTCGACGACGCCGATCAGCTTCATGTTCGTCTTCTGCGCCATTGCGGCCGCGCGCGACGCGACCTCCTGCGCGACGCGTTGCGGCGTCGTCACCACGAGCACCTCGGCGCGCGGCAACAGCTGCGCCAGCGAGATCGACACGTCGCCCGTCCCCGGCGGCATGTCGACGACGAGCACGTCGAGCTCGCCCCAGTGCACGTCGGTGAGGAACTGCTCGAGCGCGCGGTGCAGCATCGGGCCGCGAGGAAGAAGCCGATCGACATCAGCTTCAGCTCACCCTTCACCGGCGGGACGATCATCTTGTCGACGAGCACCGGCTTCTGGTGGATCCCGAGGATGTGCGGGATCGAGTGGCCGTAGACGTCCGCGTCGAGGATCCCGGCGCGCTTGCCGAGGCGCGAGAACGCGACAGCGAGGTTCGCTGTCAACGACGACTTGCCGACGCCTCCCTTGCCGCTCGCGACGGCGATCACGCGCGTGCTCTTGGAGACGCGGATCCCCTTCGTCCGCTCCTCTACGCCGCCGCGCAGCTTCGTCGTCAGCGCCTGCTTCTCGTCCGGGCTCATGACGTCGAACGCGAGCGAGACGGAGTCGACTCCGGGGACGGCGCCGACGAGCTGCTGCACCTGGTCCTGGAACGACGAGCGGAGCGGGCAGCCGGCGACGGTGAGGGCGATCATCACGGCGACGTGACCGCCGTCGATCTCGACCGAGCGCACCATGTCGAGCTCGGTGACGGGGCGCCGCAGCTCGGGGTCGATCACCCCGGCGAGCGCCTGGAAGATGGCCTCGCGGCTCGGTTCCATCGCACTGCGAGCGTAGCGTAGAGCCCCATGACCTGGGCGACGCTGATCGCGCGGAACCTCGTCCGGCGGCCGGTCCGGACGCTGCTGACGGCCGCCGGCGTGGCGCTCGGGGTGGCATTGATCGTGGCGCTGCTGTCGATCTCGGCCGGCGTGCGCCGCACGGCCGGCGACCTGATCCACGTCGGCCGTGCCGACTTCGGACTCTTCCAGAGCGGCGTCTCCGACCTGACGCGCTCGCTGCTGCCGGAGACGCTCGAGGAGCAGGTCGACGCACAGCGCGGGGTGGCACAGACGGCCGTCCTCTTCCTCTACGTGACGGACATCGGCGGGCAGTCGTCGTCGCTGCTCTTCGGGATGAAACCGGGCGAGTTCCCGGCGCAGCGGCTGACGCTCGTCGCGGGATCGCGGAACGGGCTGCTGCTCGGCGACGCGGCCGCGCGCCGTCTGAAGCTGCAGCCGGGCTCGACGATCCGCGTCGCGGGCCGCGACTTCCGCGTCGGCGGGATCTTCCACAGCGGCGACCGGTTCGAGGACGCGGGCGCGGTGCTGCCGCTGCCGGCCGTCCAGCGCGTCGCGCGACGGCCGGGCGAGGTGACGACGATCGCGGTGACGGTCAAGCTCGGCCAGAAGCCGCGGCCGGTCGCGGACCGGATCGCGCGGCGCTTCGGCATCTCGGCGATCGCCGAACCCGGCCAGGCGGTGAAGGTCGACACGTCGAGCCGGCTCGTCATCGACGTCGGCTGGGTGATCTCGGTGCTCGCGCTGATCGTCGGCGGGATCGGCGTCACGAACACGATGGCGATGGCCGTGCACGAGCGTGTACGCGAGATCGGGATCCTCCGCGCGGTCGGCTGGCCGGCGCGACGCGTCGCACTGCTGATCGTCGGCGAAGCGCTCGCGATTGCAACGATCGCGCTCGCTCTCGGGCTCGGCGTCGGCATCCTCGCGGCGGACGAGTTCACACACCGCACCGGCCTGTCGACGCTCGTCTCTCCGGACTTCACGATGGGCGTCTTCGCGTGGGGCCTCGCGTTCGCGCTCGGCGTCGGCCTCGTCGGCGCGGCGTATCCGACCTGGCGCGCGATCCGGTTGCAACCGGTCGAGGCGCTCAGGCGGGAATGATCTCTCCGTCGCGGATGTGAAGCACCCGATCGGCTGCGTTCGCCGTCTCGCCGTCGTTCGTAACCATCAGG
>VAWW01000127.1:0-1148 GCA_005884575.1 Actinomycetota bacterium | reverse complement strand
TCGGCTCGTCGGCGAGCAGCAACGACGGTTCGTTTGCGAGCGCGCGCGCAATCGCGACGCGCTGACGCTCGCCGCCCGAGAGCGTCCCCGGACGGCTGCGCTCGCGCGCGGCGAGCCCGACGTCGCGAAGGAGCTCGCGCGCCCGGTCCTCCCGCTCGCGCCGCGGCCGCAGTCCGATCATCGGCACCTCGACGTTCTCGAGCGCCGAGAGCGTCGGGATCAGGTTGTGGAACTGGAACACGAACCCGACGGTGCGCGCGCGGTACGCCGCCGGGTCGTCCAGCCGGTCGAGGCGCGCGTCGCCGACACGCAGCTCGCCGGAGTCCGGCCGGTCGAGTGCGCCGAGTAGGTTGAGCAGCGTGCTCTTGCCGCCGCCGGAAGGCCCGGTGAGCGCGACGAACTCGCCCGGCGCGATCCGAAGCGAGACGTCGGCGAGCGCCGTGATCCGTCCACCCTCGAAGCTGCGCCGGACGTGCTCGGCGACGACCTCTGCGCCGCTCACCTCACGGTGACGGGCACGTTCTTCGTGTAGGTGCGGCCGCGCACGGTCACCTTCGCCTGGAACACGAACTTCTGGCCGCGGGCGGCGGCCGGCCACGTGATCTCCTGGCCCTTCGGCTCGTGCCAGCTGCCCCGGAACGTCCAGACCTTGCCGTTGTCGACCTTCCCGACCGGGATGCCGCCGAGCAGGATCCGCATCGTCAGCCTCGCGAGCGGCGGCGGGCCGTCGGAGAGGACGCGGATCGTGACCGGCCAGGGCGCGCCAGCCTTCGGCGTCTGCGTGGCCGCCTTGACCACGACGCTCACGGACGCCGTCGCGGCGACGGTGGTCGGCGCCAGCGATGCTGTGACGAGCACGACCGCAAGCAGGAACCGCATGCGTGGATTGTAGGAGCGGCGCGACCCGCCGGAAGTACCCCCGGCGCCAACTGTGACGCGCGTGTGACGAAACAGCGTTAACAACGAGGTCTGCCTTGATCGAGGGATCAAACGTCCGCAAACCTCCAGCCGATAACCCAGGGGCGAGCCTGATTCCGGCTCACGACCCTCGATTCGGAGGACTGCGTGCCCGCCTCTCGATTCTCCCGGGCGCTCCTCGGCGCCTTCGCAGCAGCATGCGCTTTCGCCGCCCCGAGCTGGGCGAGCGC
>VAWW01000021.1 GCA_005884575.1 Actinomycetota bacterium | reverse complement strand
CGTTCGGCGATCGCGTTCGCCTTGGGAGCCCGCACCGGTGTTTTCACAGTCCGGATGCCTTCGCTGCGGACGACGTCGTCGAAGGGGCCGCTGTACTTGCTGTCGCGGTCGCGGATCAGGAAGCGGATGCCCTGGTCTGAGAAGTCGAGGCCGAGATTCCGCGCCTGCTGGGTGACCCAGGCGCCGGTGGGGTTGGCGGTGCAGCCGGCGAGCCAGACGCGGCGGCTGCCGTGGGCGATGAAGAACAGCGCGTAGTAGCGGCGCAACAACACGCTCTCGACGGTGAAGAAGTCGCAAGCGACGATGCTCGCAGCCTGCGCTTGCAGGAACTCGGGCCAGCTCGGTCCGCTGCGCCGCGGCGCCGGCTCCAGCTTCGCTTGGGCGAGCAGTCGCCGGACGCTGGTCGGCGAGACCCGGAAGCCGAGCTTGGCCAGTTCGCCGCAGATCCGCCGATGGCCCCAGCGTGGATTCTCCCGTGCGAGCCGCAACACTAGCTCCCGAACCTCAGCCGGCAGGCTCGGACGTCCGCGCTGGCCTGACGCCTGTCGCCACTTCCGGCGCACCATCGTTTGATGCCAGCGCAGAAGCGTCCGCGGAGTCACCAGGCGCACGCCACGCGACGAGCGCGGCAGATGGCACGCCGCGGCCGCCAGCAGGGCCCGATCAACCATCCGGAGCTTCGGCCGTGCGATCTGCCGGCGCAGGATCTCGAGCTCGTGGCGCAGCACCAGCAGCTCAACGTCTTTCACATGCAGGCCGCGACGGCTACGCACAAGCGCGCCGAGCAGAGCCCGCACAGCGAGGTAGAGGAACGAGAAGGCCATGCCGCCGATCCTCCCAGCCCTCGCGCAAAAGAGAGACGACACCAATATTGGCGCCCTTCAGGTGCACAAACGCACCGGCCGCGATATCCAAGTCGCCGCCGATCGCTTGTCGTATACGACGCACGCGAGCTACCCTCCGCTGGCGATCGCTCTGGTCGGCGAACTGTCTGAATTCCGACACGTCAGCTTGCGACGCCCCAGAAGCCGGTAATGCGACAGCCGGGGTGGCATGTTACGACGGCGATCGCCATCGCGACGTCCCGCGTCCCATTCGTCCGCCTCGGTGCATACAGGTAGACGAGACTGCCCCAATCGCCCTCGGCAGGCGGACGCAAGCGTTCGAGGACAGCCAGTTCATATGCGTCGAGGACGTACGGCGTTCGGTCGGCGCAGTGCGGAAGGCGGTACATCCGGCAGGCGGTCGTCTTGTCGTTGTCCCGAATCGCGTCGAAGTAGCGCACGAGCAGCCGCCGCGCCGGCCCGGGATCGCCCGCGCGGGACGGCGCCGCAGTGGCTGCAGGGAGGGCAGCGCTGGCGGCGAGGCCGCACGCTGCCAGGATCGCGGCGCGTCGCATCAGGACGGGGAAGCTGCAGTACCCGCTGTTCACTGGCTGGGTCTGCCCTTCGACCACGGTGGGCGGGTCCGCAGACGCCGTGGACGCACCCACGAGCAGAACGAGGGTGCTGAGGATGAGAACCGGAAGACGCGGCATCGGGTTTTCTCCTTTCGCATCGCGAGGTGCCGGGCAGGCCCGATCGAACCACCCGCCCGAGCTCGCGACTTCGGGGATCACCCTGAGATCGGCGCAGGTCGAGGGAAAACCCTGACCGCGCTCGACGTCTGCTCGGAGAGGGAAGATCGCGCCGGCGGCCACCGCCGTCAGCGCGAAACAGTGCCTTTCATGACGAAGCTGTACGGGTTGCTCTCGTAGTTGTCCACTATCAGCCTGCCGCGACCGTGGAGTCCGACGTAGCTCTTCGTGCCAGACGTGATCCGCCAAGGGGCAGGGGATTCTCTGCCCAGCTGGATCGTGATCACGATGGTGATCGTCCCCTTCTTGCCGGTGAGGACATCCCGGACCTTGGCAATCTGGCTCCTCACACTGCGGTAGCCGATGTACGTGCCCTTGTCGTTGAACGCGCCTGCGAGGGTGAAGTGACCGGTGCCCGCAACACCCCCGTTGGTGACGCCGGTGCCGCTGGGACCGGGGTTCACGGGCCCGTTGCCCGTGCCCTTCAGCGTCACCTCGCCTGACGGTGCTGCGAGCGAGGCTGACGAGGTGATGCGGGTGACAGTGTTCGACGCAAAGCTGCTCACCCACACGGACTCTCCGGTTGATGCCAAGGCGGGTGGGACAGCGTCTCTGCCAGGCGGAGCGATTCGAATCGGCGGCCCGAGCTTCCGTCCGGAGTGCGCATCGATCCGCGCGATCGTTCCGGCGTCCTGCTCGGTGACGAACAGAGAGTCGCCGGCTACCGCCAGCCAGCTCGGCTTCGCGCCGACATGGATCGGGGCCGCAGGTGCGGCCCCGATCCTCCGGGCTCCACGGTCCCCCTCAGTGGCCCTGGTCGTGCGGCACGTTCACGAGCGCCTGGCAGCTGCCCGTGTTGCCCGCGGTGTCGCTCGCGACATAGCCGAGCCCGTAGGTGCGACCGTTCCTGGCGTCACCGGAGCGCTCGGCGCGCAGCTGGCCGCTCGTGTCGGCCGTGCCGATCGTCCAGCCGACCGTGTCGGCCGCCGGGTCGCCCTCGCTCTGGCTGATCGCCGCGAGCGTGAATCCGCCGGCCCCGGAACCATCGTCGGAGACGGTCACCGTCGTCTGCACCGGAACCAGCTTGTGGTTCGGCGGCCAGAGCGATTGCGAGTCGACCGAGCAGTTGATCGTCGGCGGCGTGCGGTCGATCCGGATCACGAGCGTCTTCGCCGCCTCCGCGTTGCCCGCGTTGTCGGTCGCGAAGTACGTCACCGTCGTCACACCCTCGGCCGACACCGGAATCGAAGCGGTATCTCCGGGGAACGTGGTCGACGGCCTCGAGCCGGCGCCGCTCGCGCTCACCGTGATCTCCTTCACGCCGGTGCCGCCCGGGTTGTCGGTCGCCGCCAGCGTCACCGTGACGTCGGTCGGGTTCCAGCCTGCTGCGTTCGCCTCAGGCGCCTGCGAGGCGGTCGTCGTCGGCGGCGTCCCGTCGTCCGGACAGCCGGGCCCGGCGAGGCGGAGATCGACGTCGATCACGGCCGGCGGAACGTGCAGGACCGCGCTCTCCGCGTACGGCTGGTTCGGATCGTCCGCGGCGTGGCAGTCCTCCTTCTCCGCCCGCACCTTGTAGTAGCCGGAGATCACGTCCCAGCCGAAGTGCCCGGCCGCGTCGGTGAGATCCGGGTTGCTGCGATTCGAGGTCGACATGACGAAGCTCCCGTTCGGGACGATCGTGAATGGTCCCGCTGCGCTGTCGGACCGGTACAGCGTCACGACCGCGTCAGCGATCGGCAGCCCGGAGGGAGTGCGGACGAAGCCGCTCGGGTCGATGTAGATGTTGAAGACGGTCGTCTGATCCGGGCCCGACGGGCAGTGGATCGTGATCGTCACCGTGGCGTTGCCGTGGTTCGGATAGAACGGCGGGATCGTCGCGGTGTACGTCCCGGCCGGCCCCTCGGTCATCGATCCGCTGGCCGCCGTCGTCCCGCCGAGGTCGACGCTGTAGCTCGCCGTCCCGCCGGCGCAGCCGGTCGTGGAGAGCGAGAGCGCGCTGCCCCAGAACACCGTCGGCACGCCGCCCGCGCCCGAGCTCGACGGCGTGATCGTGGTACCGGGCGGCGGTCCGGTCGGCCCCATGAGGACGACGTCCTGGGTCGCGGCGCCTCCCGTCGGCACGTGCACCGGACCCGCACTGCCCGGGGACAGAGTCGAGCCGGCGGGCGGGAACGCCTTAACCGTGTAGTCGTCCTCGGCGACGCCCGTCGCCGTGTAGTCGCCCGCCGAGTTCGTCAGCGTCACGAACACGCAGATGTGGTCGGAGACGCGACAGACCTGCACCGGCGCGCCCGGGAGCGGATGGCCGGAGCCGTCCTTCACCTCGCCGGACACCCGGCCGCCGGCCGGTGCGGTGCCGTTCCGCACGTCGAAGATGTGCCGGCCGAGCACGGTGCTGTTCCGGCTCGTGCGGGACAGGCCGGTGGCGCTGGAGTCGAGCAGCGCGCTGTGTACGAGCGAGCCGGGGAACTGGTAGAACTGGCTCGCGTTGCCGGTTCCGGCGGAGTAGCCGGCGCCGGCCGAGGTGCCGCCGAAGCCGTTCGAGCCGCCGCT
Source organism: Actinomycetota bacterium (assembly GCA_005884575.1). Classification (GTDB taxonomy): domain Bacteria; phylum Actinomycetota; class Thermoleophilia; order Gaiellales; family Gaiellaceae; genus AC-16. Next base: position 3,101 of record VAWW01000021.1, on the reverse strand, counting down.
CGCGTCGCCGGTCTCCCAGCGGATCTGGTTGTAGTTCATGACGATGTCAAAGTCGCCCGGATCGACGTCGGAGCGGTCGACGAGGATCAGCTGGAAGCTGTTCAGCTTGTCGGTGTGGAACGCGTAGTAACCGACGTTGACCCAGTCGACGCAGAAGGCCGGCCGTCCGGCGAAGGTGATCGCGCCGAACGAGTAGGTCACCGGATCGGTGCCGGTCGGCCGGGTGTCGACGTCGCCGAAGAAGGGCGCGATGATCGGCGGCGTCGATGCCGTCAGCGTAAACGGCGTGTACGTCGACATCGAGCGGTTGAACGTGACGTTGCCGTTGTTGTTGACGTACAGGAACGTGTACGTCGTCCCGAAGAAGTCGATCGGGAACGGCAGGGTCACCGCCGGGGTGGAGCCGTCGTCGTTGCGCGGCAGCGTGTTCGCCTTGCAGCCGGGATCGGGGACGATCGCGTTCGCCGCGGCGACGGGCGCCGGGGTCACGGTCAGCGTGGCCGTGGCGCTCGCGCCGGCCGACGTCGCGGTAATCGTGACGTTGGCCGCCGAGGTGACCGCGAAGGTGCCGATCGTGAAGGTCCCGCTACCCGATCCGTTCGGGATCGTCATCGGCGACGAGACCGCGGCGACAGCCGGGTTGCTGCTCGTCAGGGTGACCGACGTCGTCCCGTTGAGGCCGGTGAGCGTGACCGTGCCGGTCGACGTGTTGCCGCCGACGACGCTCGTCGGACTGAGGCTGACCGACGCGACCGGTCGTGGCGGCGCCGCTGCGGGCGAGACGGTCAACGTGGCCGACTTCGTCACGCCGCCGTAGGACGCCGAGATCGTCGACGTCTTCACCGACGAGACGGCAGGCGTGGTCGCGGTGAACGTCTTCGTCGCCGAGCCGCTCGGCACGGTGACGTTTGCCGGGACGGTCGCCGCCCCGGTGTTGCTACTCGAGAGGTTGACGAGGATCCCGCCCGCCGGCGCGGTGCCGCTCAGCGTCACCGTCCCGGTCGAGCTCGTTCCGCCCGTCACGCTCGCCGGCGCCAGCATCAACGAGCTGAGGGTCGGACCGGTCCCGCCGCCGCACGAGGCGCCGGCCGTGTTCGGACCAAGCACGTGATCCGTGCCGGCAACCGTCAGGATGTGGCTCGCGGTCGTCACTTTCAGCGTCGCAGCCGCAAGGCCGATGCCTGAGATCGAGCCGGCCGGGCTCCCGTTGCTCGTCTTGTAGAGGTTGGCATCGAGCATCGACGCGCTCGACTGCTCCACGAGCCCGACCACGTCACCGCACGGGCTGAACTGCCAGAACGCGGAAATCGCGAGGATGTTTTGGCTGTGGACGGTGATCTTCGTCGACAGGTTGACGACGTTCCAGGCGACGCTGTTGGCTCCGTTGACGTAGCCGTAGACGAACGTGCGATCGTCCTGGTCGGGGCTGAAACCCCAGCTTGCCGTGCCCGCGGCCGTGCCGGGCGGACCGGTGAAGTTGAACGCGTTGTGGTGCGCCTGCGTTCCGGTCACCGCGTTCACGACGTCGAGCTCGGTGTGGTTCGACGAGGTCACCGACGCGAACAGGAAGTACCTGCCGTGCGGGCTGAAGGCGAGGCCGCTCGGCCCGTTCGGCGTCGAAGGCGACCAGACGAGACGTCCCGGAGTGGGGCTCGAGGCCAGGTCGTAGAGGTTCACGTAGTGCTGCGTGCCAAGGACGTAGTGGACGACGAAGCGGTCGGCGTCCGGGCTCCATCCCCAGGCCGAGCCCGTGGCACCCGCCGGAACGCTCGTGTTCAGCACCGTGGTCGCGTTCGAGTTCTTCGTGACTGTGAGGTTGATCGGTGTGCCGCCGCTGCCGCCGCTGGTGGTGACCGTGTACTTCGCAAGCGGCGAAGTGGCTCCGCTCGCCACGGCCGCGACGGCAGGATCCTTGTATGGCCCGGTATCCGTGCAGCCGCAGTCGGCGGCCCGGGCGAGGCCGGGCCCGGCGAGCGCCACGGCGGTTAGCGCGGCGATCGCCGCACAGGCAATGAAGAAGCGTCTCATGTGGTGCTTTCCCCCCGATGTCGTCGGAACGCGCAGACGCGCTACGTGGCCTTCAAGACGGAGCGGCCTGGGAGGTTCTTCCTTTCGGCACGAAGTCGGCACAGACGCGTGATTGCTTCGCGGCTAGCGTCGGTTCATGCTCGCGCGGGCGGTCACGCACGCTCTGGTCGGTCTCGAGCCGCGCCGGGTCGAGGTCGAGGCGCACGTCCAGAACGGGGTGCCCGCGTTCGCGATCGTCGGGTTGGCCGATCGCGCATGCCAGGAGGCGCGCGAGCGGGTGCGGAGCGGTGTCGCGGCCGCCGAGCTCGACTGGCCGCAGCGGCGGGTCACGGTCAACCTCGCTCCGGCCGAGCTTCGCAAGGAGGGGTCGGGCTTCGACCTGCCGATCGCGTGGGGTGCAAATACCCGATCAGGCGAGGCGCGAGGGCTGCTGAGCCGGCGGTAGCGTCGGCGTCCCCGTCTGCTGGAGGTCGCCTTTGCTTGTGTCAGCCTTGTACGTCGTCATCTGCCGCCTGCTGGAGTTGATCGTGCTGCTCGGCCGCAAGGATCGAGCGAAGGAACTCGAGATCCTCGTACTCCGCCACGAGCTGTCGATCCTTCGCCGCCAGGTCGGCCGTCCGCACTTCGAGGCGCACGACCGTGTCCTGCTGGCGGCGTTCAGCCGGATGCTTCCTCGCCATTCCTGGAACGTGTTCTTCGTGCGACCGGAGACGCTCCTGGCGTGGCATCGCCGGCTCTCGCCCGCCGCTGGACATACCCGCACCGCCGCCCGGGTCGACCATCAATCAGTCGTGATGTACGCGCGTTGATCCTGCGGCTCGCGCGCGAGAACTCGAGCTGGGGCTACCTGCGAATCGCCGGTGAACTGCGCAAGTTGGGCGTCGCCGTCTCGGCCAGTTCCGTCCGCAACATCTTGGTCAAGGCTGGGTTGCCACCGGCGCCGCGGCGCGATCCGCAGTCCTGGCGTAGCTTCCTTCGAGCGCAGGGCGAATCGATCCTCGCTTGCGACTTCTTCACCGTTGACACCGTCTGGCTGCGCCGCCTGTACGTGCTCGCGTTCATCTCCATCAGCA
>VAWW01000020.1:1657-17259 GCA_005884575.1 Actinomycetota bacterium | reverse complement strand
GCCGACCGGAGCACCGTAAACGTCATGGTCGACGCGCCGGCGTCCCCCCTCGGCGGCAGCTGCGTCGCCGATCGATAGCGCCGGCGCAGGGAGTCCTTTCAGCACCTCGCAGTCGACGGCGACGTTGTCGCCCTTGGTTGCCACCACCGCGTCACGACCAGGCCCGCACTGCATGGTGTCGCGGCCCGGGCCGCCGACGAGCAAGTCGTCCCCAGGGCCGCCTACGAGCAGGTCGTTGCCGGCCAGACCGTAGCGCTTGTCGTTTCCGCGCCCGCCGTACAGCTTGTCCGCCATCGCCGTCCCACGCAGGACCTCGTTCTTCGGCGTTCCGACGATCGTGGCCGCGAAAACCGGACCGGTGGTCACGAGGAACACGACACCGAGGAGAAAGGGGAGGCGGCGGGGCTTCTTCGATGCGTTCACGCTCCCGTCTGCCCTAACAGAACGCGGCAACCGCCGCGTCCCGGATTCAGTCGGCGGCGGATCCCGGAACGGTGCTCGTCGGCCAATCGACCCGCCGCGCGACGGAGGCGGCGATCGCCTACGACGACGTCGGCTCGCGCGCTGCGCGTGATCGCCGCACGTCGCGGCGAGGGATGCGCGGCGGCCTCGAGCCGCCGTTCGTCGGCCGGGCGGCGGAGTTCCGGCTGGTCAAGGATCTCTTCCACGCGTCCGCGGAGGAGGGTCGCTCGCGGCTCGTCTCGATCGTCGGCACCGCGGGCGCCGGCAAGTCTCGTCTCTCCTGGGAGTTCGAGAAGTACATCGACGGGCTCGCAGACGACGTGCGCTGGCACCGCGGGCGCTGCCTCGCCTACGGCGACGGAGTCGCGTACTGGGCGCTCGCGGGGATGGTGCGGATGCGCGCGCGGATCACCGAGGAGGACCACTCCGAGGCGGCGAGCGCGAAGCTGCGCGAGACCCTCGTCGGCATCGTTCAGGACCCCGAGGAGCGGAGCTTCCTCGAGCCCCGCCTCGCGCATCTCCTCGGCGTCGCCGAGCGGAGCGCACCGGACAAAGAGGATCTCTTCTCCGCCTGGCGGATCTTCTTCGAGCGGATGGCGGCGCGCGAGCCGGTCGTCCTCCTGTTCGAGGACCTGCAGTGGGCCGACGACGGGCTGCTCGACTTCGTCGAGTATCTGCTCGACTGGTCGCGCGCCCACCCGATCTTCATCCTGACGCTCGCGCGCCCGGAGCTGGCCGAGCGGCGCTCGGCCTGGGGCGCGGGACGTCGCGACTTCACCTCGCTCTTCCTCGACGCGCTCGCGCCGGACGAGGTCGAGGAGCTCCTCCACGGCCTCGCGCCCGGCCTCCCGGAAGAGCTGCGGGCGCGGATCGTCGAGCGCGCAGAGGGGGTCCCCCTCTACGCGGTCGAGACCGTGCGGATGCTGCTCGACCGCGGGCTGCTGAAGCTCTCGGGGGACCGGTACCAGCCGACCGGGCCGATCGAATCGCTCGCGATCCCGGAGACGCTGCAGTCGCTTGACGCGGCGCGACTCGACGCGCTCGAGCCGGCGGAACGACGCCTGTTGAGCGACGCCGCGGTTCTCGGCAAGACGTTCGGGCGTGCGGGCCTCGCCGCGCTCTCCGGACTGGCCGAGGACGAGCTCGAGCCGTTTCTGCAGTCACTGCTCCGCAAGGAGATCCTGACGATCCAGGTCGACCCGCTCTCGCCCGAGCGAAACCAGCTCTCGTTCGGACAGGACCTCCTGCGCCGAGTCGCGTACGAGACGCTCTCGATCAGGGAGCGGAAAACCCGCCATCTCGCGGTGGCCGCGCACCTCGGGGCCGGCCGGGACGGCGACGAGGAGATCGCGGCCGTGGTCGCCGCGCACTACCTCGACGCCTATCGCGCCGGGCCGAGCGACCCGGACGCGCCGTCGCTGAAGGCGAAGGCGCGGACGGCGCTGGCGCGGGCCGCCGACCGGGCGGCATCGCTCGCGTCCGCGGGTGAGGCCGCGCGCTACTTCGCCCAGGCCGCGGAGCTCGCCGAGGAGCCGCACGAGCGGGCCGAGCTGCTGGAGCGCTCCGGGCGCGCCGCCACGCAGGACGGCGATCTCGAACAGGCGAACGAGGCTCTGCAGGAGGCGATCGACCTGCTCGAGGCACGAGGCGAGCGCCATGCCGCGGCGCGCGTCTCCGCGCGACGGGCGGAGGCACTGAGAGTGGCCGATCGCATCGACGAGGCCTTCGCGCTGATGGAGTCCGCATACGAGGCACTCTCCGGCGGCGAACCCGACGCGGACGTTGCGCTCGTGGCGGCGCAGCTGGCACGGCTCGCGTACTTCGCCGGCGAACGCGAGCGTGCGATCGAGGCGGTCGAGGTCGCGCTCGACATGGCCGAGGCGCTGCGCCTCCCCGAAGTGCTCGCGGAGGCCCTCACGACGAAGGCGATGCTGGGCTGGCGCCGACCGCACGAGGCGGAGGCGCTGCTCCGCGAGGCGAACCGAGTCGCAATGAGCAACGACTTTCCCGCGGCGGCGCTGCGCGCCCAGTTCAACCTCTCGGGGCTCGCGATGGAGCACAGCCGGTTCCGGGATGCCCGATCGATCCTGGACGAGGCCCTCGCGCTCGCCCGCGTGCGCGGCGACCGCAGCTGGGAAGCCGTCGTTCTCGGCCAGCTCGCCGACACGCTCGTCCATCTCGGCGAATGGGACGAGGCCGAAGCTCGGTGTCACGAGGTCATCGACGAGCCGCGGGAGCGGCTCTTCCCGCACAGCTTGAGCCTGATCCCGCTCATTCGGATCCTCTTCGGGCGCGGCGAGCTCGAGCAGGCGCGCAGTGTCCTGAGCCAGGCCCAGCCGGCCGCCACGAGCGATCGGCAGAGCCAGGCCGCGTACCTGCTCGTCGAGGCCTCCCTGTTCAGCGCGGTCGGGCGAACGAGAGAAGCGCTCGCCACGGCGGAGCAGGCACTCGACCAATGGCGTGCGCTGCACCAGTTCCACTACGTCACGGAGGCGCTCGTCGAGGCGGCGGAGTCCGCGTTCGAGCTCGACGACCTCGAGCGCGTCGAGTCGCTGCTCGTCACGGCCGAGCGCTTCCCACTCGTCCAGCGCCGGCCGTTCCTCGACGCGCAGACCGCTCGCCTGGGCGCCAAGCTCGCCGCCCGCCGCAATGAGCCGGCAGACGAGGACTTCGACGTCGCAGCGCGAGGCTTCCGCGAGCTCGAGATGCCGTACTGGATCGGCGTCACGCTGATCGAGCATGCCGAGCATCTGCTGCAATCGGGGCGGGCCGACGAGGCGGAGCCGCTTCTCGCCGAGGCCGGCGGGATCTTCGCGCGGCTTCGCGCAGAGCCGTGGTCGACGCGGGTCCGGTCGGCCGGAGCGCTGACGACCGAGACGGCTAGTCCGAATTGACGCTCGTCAGTCCATGAGCACGATCGGATCGCCGCGTCGAACCGTGCCGGTTGCGATCACGTCGGCGTAGACGCCCACGTTGGTCTGATTGTGCTGCGCTGCCGCGCGCAGGATGCCCGTGTCCTTGGGCAGGTCCCCTTGCTGCAGCGTCGTCATCACACAACGGGGGCAGCCGCCGGTGACTCGGAGCCGGACCTCGTCGCCGATCGCAATCGTGTGCCCGATCCACTCGTTCTCGACGAAACCTTCGTCGTCCGGGCCCGTCGAGACGACGATGTTCGGGCGAAACCGTCGAGCCTCGAAGCGGCCCGCCGGATACAGCGTTCGAAGCCGGTCGATCGTCGCCGTCGTCAGCAGGTGCACGAGGGCGAGATCGAAAAACGTGCCCGGTGGTAGGTCGAAGTCGGTCACGGTATCCCTGAAGTCGAGACCTTCGAGATCCGGCCAGTACTCCTCGGCCGTTGCGGTGGATGATTCGCCGTTCTGCCCTGTCTGCGCGAGCGCGACCTCACGACCGAACGCGCGTGAAAGGACCCGCGACAGATCAGGCTGCTCGCTCGTCGCGATGGTCCCGTCGGGAAGCGTCACCCGGACGCCGGGCAGCGTCGACCCGATCCGCGGCGGTTCGAGGTAGGAGGCTCGAAAGTCGAAGAAGTTGCCCCACTTCCTCGGATTCTTCGCGCCTGCCACCTTTCCGGTCGCTGCGTCGACGACTGCGAACCGGCGATCACCGATGAGCCCACGCTCCGTGACCGCGGCGGCGTTCAACTCCTCGCCCATCATCGACTTGACCGGATAGCGCCACAGCATCGCGACCGACCGATCCCCTCGCTCGGAGGCTGTGGACAGTGGAGCTGCTTGCATGGTCAGACCCCTCGGTCGGCGGCGGGTCGCATCGTCCAGCCTGGACCTGCACCGACCTACTGTCAAGCGGCCGTGCCGGCGCCTCCTAATCTTCCGTGCGACGGACCGGGCAGATCGACCACGTCCCTCGTCCGAACGACCGACCTCGACGCGATCGCCGCGCGAACGGGACGCGAGATCGGGCACGTGTCGATCACGATGCCCGACGGAACGACCGGAGGCTGGCGCTACCTCGAAGGGCCCGACGATCCCGCGCCGCCGGTGTTCTACGCGGGAGCGACGCGCTCGGGCGCGACGCGGCACGCCTGGATGAACGTCCTCGCGCCGGTCCAGCCGTCGGTGCAGTCGAGCGTGTAGAGGACGAAGAACGAGTCGATGTCCGGCTCGATCTGCACCTCGACGACGACGAGCTCGAACAGGCTCGCCTCGAGAGAGCCCTTGGTCAGCGCGACCACGTCGCCCCAGTGCGTCAGCGACGGATCCATCAGATACTCGTCGTAGGCGGCGACGATCCGCTCGTCCGCGATTTTCACGTCGCCGCGAACGAGCTCGGGGCGGTCGGCGTAGAGGTAGACGGGCAGCGTCTCCGTCGCGACGTCGACGACGTGGACCTTCCCGCCGGCGGCGTAGAACGTGATCGTCGCCGTGTACTCGGCGATCCGCTTGCCGCGATTCGCGATCAGGACGGGCAGACGCGCGTGGCCGCCATTGTCCGGCCGGATCGAGCGGCAGCGCATCGGGTTCTCCAGGAGCCTGCGCTCCTCGTCCGGCGTCAGGGCCTTCCGGTGCGGCCGCCGGAACGGCTGCGCGAAGCAGTCCGCTCGATGCCGGAACGCGGTCGCGACCGAAGCGTGCCCGAGCCGTGTGCCGTCGATTCCCTTCGTCTCGCGCTCGTCGAGTCGAGGCGGAATGCCGCAGATGAAACGCGGCCGCCGGAGCCATTTCGCTGCGGCCCAGGTCGCGCCGACGATCCCCGATGCGGCCACGGCGCTCGTCGCCACCTGGTCGACGATGCTCACGCCACGATTGAAAGCACGCCGCTCAGACGTTGACAAGCCTGCGCGACGCGTCCGCCCGACGATCGGGCGTTAAAGGAGAAGGGCGGCCCGGGGGCCGCCCCTCGATGCGATCCGTCTCCCGACCTAGTACGGCGGGGCGTCGTCGACGTACGTCGCCCGACGGCGGCCCGACCAGTAGCCGGGGCCGGCCCAGCTGGACCAGAAGATCAGGGACAGCAGAACGCCCGCTGCGCCGACCGCCATCAGGATCCAGCCGACCGTGTCGAGGTTGACGCCGTTCGTGTGCGCATTGACCGCGAACGTCAGGATGGCGCCGACCGCGATCAGGAAGATTCCAACTCCAAGACCCATTCCGTCCTCCTTCCTCTGCGGGGGTCGGCTCTACAACGGAGTTCTGCCCGGTTCGGTTCCGCGCCAACCATGGGTTTTCAGTAGGCTCGGCGCCGCATGCGTCGGGGTGCGTGGGTTCAGCTGATTCTGTTCGCGCTGGTTGCCACGGCGGCCGGACTGACCCTCGCCCTCGCCCCCGCTTGGCTCCCGGTGTCGGCCTCGCGGGAGCGGGATCGGATGGACTTCGTCTTCTGGTTCGTCGTCGGGATCTGCATCTTCATCATGGCGATCGTCGCGTCGACGCTGACCTACATGATCCTGCGGTTCCGGGCGCGGCCGGACGACGACTCCGACGGGCCGCCGATCCACGGGCACACCGGCCTCGAGATCGGGTGGACGGCGGTGCCGACCGTGCTCGTGACTGCGATCGGGATCGTCAGCGCGATCGTCCTCGGCCGGAACGACAACGCCGGCGCGCATCCGTTCCGGGTCAACGTCACCGCCCAGCAGTTCGCGTGGAGCTTTTCGTATCCCGAGGCGAAGGGCATGACGACGTTCGTCCTGCGCCTCCCGGTCGACCGCTCGGTCCTGCTCCGGTTCACCTCCAAGGACGTGATCCACTCGTTCTGGGTGCCCGAGTTCGGGCAGAAGCAGGACACCGTGCCGGGGCTCCACCCGACTCTGCACATCACGCCGACGCGGGTCGGGACCTACCCGGTCATCTGCACCGAGCTGTGCGGGCTCGGGCACGCGGTCATGCGGACGACGGTGACCGTGATGAAGCGCGCCGCCTTCGACAACTGGCTCCGGGCTCAGACCAAGACGGCGACCTCCGGGAACGCCGCGGCGCTCGGAGCGACCGTCTTCAAGAACCAGGGCTGCGGCGCCTGCCACACCTTCAAGCCCGCCGGTGCGACCGCGAAGATCGGGCCTGATCTCGACAAGCTGCCCGACTATGCGAAGAAGGCGGGGAAGCCGCTCGCGGACTTCGTCCGCCAGTCGATCGTCGACCCGAGCGCCTACGTCGAGAAGGGCTATCCCGACAACGTGATGCCGAAGACGTTTAAGTCGCTGCCGAAGTCGCAGCTCGACGCCCTCGTGCAGTATCTGACCGCGAAGTGACAGTCACCACGGCCGACCGTCAGCACGCCCCGCTGCAGACGCCGCCGCGGAGTGCGCTGCGCCGGTACCTGCTCGGCCCGGGGTGGATCCGCGCGCTCTGGATGATGTGCCTGTTCGGCGGGATCGGCTTCGGGCTCGTCGTCGTCTTCCGCTGGTGGGGCAACTGGCAGCCGATCATCAAGGACGACGTGGTGATCCTCGTCGCGGCGCTCGTCATGGCCCCGATCGGGTTCTTCGCCGGGATCGGCTTGTTCGACTACTGGACGTACTACGCGCTCGGACGGCCGACGCGTCCCGAGGACCACTCCGGCCACGGCGCGAGGTCGTGGAAGGACTACTTCCGCGTCAACACGGACCACAAGGTAATCGGCGTCCAGTACCTCGTCACGACGATCTTCTTCTTCCTCATCGCCGGAATGCTCGCGCTGCTCGTGCGCGCCGAGCTCGCGCGCCCCGGGATGCAGTTCTTCGACAACCAGACGTTCAACGGCCGGTTCTCGGTGCACGCGTTGCTGTTGATCTTCCTGTTCGTCATCCCGGCGTTCGCCGGCCTTGCGAACTTCGTCGTGCCGCTGATGCTCGGCGCGCCCGACATGGCGTTCCCGCGCCTGAACGCGCTCTCGTTCTGGTTGCTGCCGATCGCCGGCCTGATGATGCTCGGCTCGTTCCTCGTCCCGGGGGGCGCGTTCGCCTGCGGCTGGACGGGCTACGTCCCGCTCTGCTCGACGCACCAGCCTCTCGGCGCCGTGTTCTTCAATCAGGGCGTCCAGTGGGCCGGCGCGTCTTCGATCATGACCGCGCTCAACTTCCTGGTCACGATCATCACGATGCGGGCGCCGGGGATGACGTTCTGGCGGATGCCGCTGCTCGTCTGGGCGAACTTCACGACCTCGCTGCTAGTCGTGATCGCGACGCCGTTCATCGCCGGCTCGCAGTTCTTCTCGATGTTCGACCACGTGATGCACACAGCCTTCTTCGTGCCGGACAAGGGCGGCTATCCGCTCGGCTACCAGCACATCTTCTGGTTCTACTCGCATCCGGCCGTGTACATCATGATGCTGCCCGGCTTCGGAATCATCAGCGAAGTCATAGCCGTGATGTCCAGGAAGCCGATATTCGGCTACCGGCTGATGGCGTTGTCGCTGATGGCGATCCTCGTGCTCGGATTCTCCGTGTGGGCGCACCACATGTTCGTCTCCGGCATGGCGCCGTGGCTGCGCGTGCCGATGATGATCACGACGCTGCTGATCGCGGTGCCGACGGGGATCAAGATCTTTTCCTGGCTCGCGACGATGTGGGAGGGGAAGCTCCACTTCACCACGCCCATGTTGTTCGCGCTCGGGTTCCTCTCCATGTTCGTGATCGGCGGCCTCTCGGGCGTCATGCTCGGCGCGGTCCCGATCGACATCCACGTCAGCGACACCTACTTCGTCGTCGCGCACATCCACTACGTGCTGTTCGGCGGCTCGCTCTTCACGATCATGGCCGGGATCTACTACTGGTTCCCGAAGATGACGGGCCGGATGTACAACGAGAAGCTCGGCAAGCTGCACTTCTGGCTCACGTTCATCGGCTTCAACGCGACGTTCTTCCCAATGCACCTGATCGGCGTCGAGGGGATGCCACGGCGCGTGTCGGACTACGCGCCGCGATTCGCCGACATGAATCTCTTCATCTCGATCGCGTCGTTCGGGCTCGGCGCCTCGACGCTCGTGTTCCTCTACAACATGATCACGAGCTGGTCGAGTGGCAGGTCACCTCGCCGCCGCCGGTCTTCAACTTCGACGAGATCCCGCAGGTCGTCGGCGGCCCGTACGAGTACGGCGTTCCCGGCGCGCGGCACGCGGTGCTCGCGCCGGCCGAGACGCGCGAGCTCGAGGAGGCGAGGACATGACAGGCGAGCGGCACGTGCTCGTGATCGCGAACGAGACGGCGGCCGGCGAGGCGCTGTCGGCCGAGATCCGGCGCCGCGCGGAGAGCGGGCCGGTGCGCGTGACGGTGCTCGCGCCCGTGACGCAGCCGAGCCAGGGCTACGTCGTCTACCAGGACACGCGGCGGGCCGCGGCCGGCCGGCGGCTCGACAAGACGGTCGGGAAGCTCCGCGAGGCCGGGATCCCCGCGCAGGGGCTCGTCGTCGAGGCGGATCCGGTCGACGCGCTGCGCGACGCGATCCACCAGCTCGAGCCCGACGAGGTGATCGTCTCGACGCATCCCGAGCAGAAGTCCGGCTGGCTGCGGCGGAACAAGGTCGAGCAGATGCAGAAGGTCGCAGGCGACCTGCCGTTCGAGCACGTCGTCGTCGACCTCGCGGCAGAGCACGGCCCGAGCAACGTTCTCGTCGTTGCGAACCAGACGGTGCTCGACGAGCCGCTGCTCGCGCTGATCCGTGAGCGCGCCGCGAGGAGTCCCGCGAGCTTCCTGATCATCTCGCCGCAGGGCCAGTCCGACACGAGCTACGACGAGGCCGAGCGCCGGCTGCGGCGCGCCGTCGCGCTCCTGCGCAGCGAGGCGATCGACGCGCACGGCCAGATCTCCCATCCCGACCCGTACCAAGCCGTCATGGAGGCGGTCGAGGACGAGCGGATCGACGAGCTGGTCGTCTCGACCTTCCCCGGCGAGCGTTCCGGCTGGCTGCGCCAGGACCTCGTCGAGCGCCTCCGCAAGGACACCAACCTCCCGATCGAGCACGTCGAGAGCGAGCCGGAGACGACAGGGGTCAAAGGCTAGTGGCCGCCGCGCACGCCGCCGCCGAGCACGAGCACCACGGCCCGCCCGCGCCGCACTACTCGTCGCGCGTCAGCCCGAGCGTGCTCGGGATGTTCCTCTTCATTGCGTCGGAGATCATGCTCTTCGGCGCATTCTTCACGGCGTACTTCTTCGTGCGGGTCGTCAACGGCACGCCGTGGCCGACGCCGCCGTTCCACCTCCCCGTCTTCGTCGCCGGCGTCAACACGGCGATCCTCGTCACGTCGAGCTTCACGATGCACTGGGCCCTGCAGTCGATCAAGCGCGACAACCACAACGGCCTCAAGGCGGGGATGCTGCTGACGTTCCTGCTCGGCCTGACGTTCCTCGTCACCCAAGCGCGCGAGTACTCGCGGATCGGATTCAACACCGGCGACGGCGCGTTCGCGACGATTTTCTTCTGCCTCACCGGCCTGCACGGCGCCCACGTCTTCGTCGGACTGACACTCCTCCTCTTCACGACGGTCCGGGCCTTCCGGGGCCACTTCAGCTCCGCGCACCACCACGGGGTCGAGATCCCCGGGATCTACTGGCACTTCGTGGACGCAATGTGGATCGTGGTCTACACCACGGTCTACATCCTCTGATGAGGAACCCGCTCCGCAGCGAGGCCGAGGCGTACCGGTTCCTGTGGCTGACGATCGTCTACTTCGCAGCGATCGTTCTGGCGAGCCTCGTCGGCGGCCGCTGGTGGGGCGTCGGCGTCTTCGTCCTGCTGACCGCCGTCGGCGCCTGGCTCTTCCTGCGGAGGGAGGAGACCGGCGAGATGACGCGCGAGATCCCGGCGCGCCGACCGGCGGACCAGAAGCGGATCCTCGTCGTCGCGAACGAGACCGTCGGCGGCCAGACGCTGCGCGAGACGATCCGGGACAAGGCTGCAGGCGGACCCTCGCAGGTGCTCGTCGTCACCCCGGCGCTCAACTCGCCGCTGAAGTACTGGGTCTCGGACGAGGACGACGCCCGGGCGGCGGCGCAGCGGCGCCTCGACGCGAGCCTCGCCCGGCTCGCCGCGGACGGGATCAGCGCGCGCGGCGAGGTGGGCGACTCGGAGCCGCTGACGGCGCTCGAAGACGCATTGCGCACGTTCGGCGCCGACGAGATCATCATCTCGACGCACCCGGAGGGCCGCTCGCACTGGCTCGAGCAGGGTCTCGTGACGAAGGCGCGAGAGCGTTTCACGGTCCCGATCACGCACGTGGTCGTAGATCTCGAAGCCGAGCGCTGACTCACCGTGGCCGGGCTGATCTACTCGGCGATCACGTCGCTCGACGGCTACGTCGCGGACGAGGACGGCAAGTTCGACTGGGCTGCGCCGGACGAGGAGGGGTGCACAGCTTCGTCAACGACCTCGAGCGGCCGATCGGCACGTACCTCTACGGGCGCCGGATGTACGACGTGCTGGTCGCCTGGGAGACCATGGACACCGGCGAACAGCCCCCCGTCATGCGGGACTACGCGGAAATCTGGCGGGCGGCCGACAAGATCGTCTACTCCCGGACCCTGGAGACGGTCTCCAGCGCCAGGACGCGGATCGAGCGCGACTTCAACCCCGAGGCGGTCCGGCAGCTGAAAGCGCGAGCCGACCGTGACATCAGCGTGGGCGGTCCCGAGCTCGCCGCCCAGGCGATCAGAGCCGGGTTGGTCGACGAGCTCCACCAGTTCCTCACACCGATCGTGGTGGGAGGCGGCAACAAGTTCCTCCCCGACGGCGTGCGCGTGGAGCTCGAGCTACTCGACGAACGCCGTTTCGGCAACGGCGTCGTCCACCTCCACTACCGCACCAGGTCGCCATCTCGAAGCAGAGGCCTAAGGGTTTAAAACAGCTTGCAGGCCTCGGCCGAAGGCCGAGGGGCTGTGCGGGTTCTATTTCCCGGCGTTGTCGGCGACGTACTTCGACACCGCGTCGATCTGCTGCGGGGTGAGCTTGCCCTTGAAGGCCGGCATGACGCCGCCGCCGTTGATGACCTGGCGCTTGACGACGGAGAGCGGCGGCTTCAGCTGGTCGAGGTTCGGGCCGATCGTTCCGGAAGCGCCCGCGGCCGCCAGCGTGTGGCAGCTCGAGCAGTTCGTCGAGAAGATCGTCTTGCCGTCGGTGGCCTTGCCGCCCGCCGGCTTGGGCTCCGCGCCGTTGACGCCTGCGGTCGAGGCGACGTAGCTCGCCACGTCCTCGAGCGCGCCGTTCCGATCCGTGACGCAGCCTTGCGGCTGGTTCGTCGTGCCCTTCTTGCAGATCGGGAAGAGCTCTTCGGGCGGAGGCATCGGCGGACTCGGCAGCCGCATCTGGTCGAGCACGACGTTGAGGATCGTGTCCTGCTTGAACCCCTGCTGGCGGTCGGCCGCGAACGCGCCGTCGAGGTTCGGGCCAATCGTCCCCTGCGTCCCGGCGGCCGCGAGCGCATGACAGCCGCCGCACTTCGACTGGAACAGTTTGCCGCCGTTCTGGACGTCGCCGTGGCCGTTCGCGACGCCGCCCGTTCCGCAGCCGGCGAGCGCGACCGCCGCGACGGCGGCCGCGGCGAGACCCGTGCCGAGCCCGAGCAGCCTCCGCATGTATCAGGCGGGCGGCTGGCTGCCGGCTTCGCCGAGCTTCGACAGAGCTTCGTCACGCGAGGGATAGATCGTGAAGACGCGGTCGAGACCGGTGATCTCGAAGATCTTGGTGATGTTGCGGTCGCTGCAGACGAGCGAGAGCTGCCCGTCGTTCGAGCGCAGCCGCTTGACCCCTCCGACCAGCACGCCGAGCGTCGTCGAGTCGATGAACGTGGTGTCGCTGAAGTCGACGACCACCTGCTTACCCCCCTGGCCGATCACCTCGAGCAGCTGCTGCTTGAACTCCGGAGCCGTGTAGAGATCGACCTCACCGGCGAGCGAGATCACATATGCGCCGTCGCCCAGCTGCTCGGTCTTGATATCGAAGTTCATCCAGATGTCCCCCGCGTCTCGATTGCGGCGGGAGTCTACCCCTACTTGTGACCCTGAAGCGTCTTGATCTTCGCCCGGATCTGGGTCGCCTGATCCGGGAGCAGCTTCGCCGCGCGCTTCAGCGCCGCGATCTCGACGGTCGTATTCCCCGCCGACTCCGCAGTCGTGGCCAGATCGAGCTGGACGCTCGCATCGTTCGGCCGAAGTGCCGCGAGCCGCTGGTACGTCCCAATCGCGGCGGCGTACGCGCTCTGCACCTGGACCGAGGCATCGGACGTCCGCGATGTCGTCGTGTTCTGCCACGCCTCCGCGACCGGATCGTGGGCGAACGCCTTCCCGAACGGCGAGTTCGACGGCAGCGCGAACGTGGCCGGCGCGCCCGCGTCCTGCTGCACGACCTGTGCGACGTACACGTTCTGCTGCAGATCTTGAGCCTGCGTGCGTTCGAGCGCCGCGAGCTCCGCGAGCCCCTTCGCATCCTTCGGCCGGAGCGACGTGTACGTGGTCAGTGCGCTGACCGCCTCCTGCGTACGCTGCTTGTCCTGGTACGCAGTCGCGAGGTCGTGCCAGGCCTTCGCGTCGGCCGGATTCTGCTGCGTCTTCTTCAGCGAGCTCGAGATCGACGGCCCGCTCGAGCCGCCCTTGAAGAGGTTGTTGAAGAGGTCGCCGAGGCTCGAGTTGTTTCCGGAGCCGACGCCGAAGAAGACGAAGCCGCCGGCGAAGACGACCGCCAGGAAGACGAAGACCCACTTCGCCTGGCGCCGGATCCGGGAGAAGAAGAGGGTCTGCTCGGCGGCGCTCAGCTGCCGGCGACCGCGCTTGGCGGGGCGGCGAGCATCAGGCTGCGGGCGCTTGCGGCCCTTCGTCGCAGCTCGTGCCATTCGAATCCTCCTCTCTCGTACCGGGCCTCGCCGTCGACGAGGGTCGTGATGACGCGGTCGGGACTGCCGCCGAGGACGACGGCCGCGGCCGGGTCCTCTACGGGATGGTAAGCGGATTCTTCTAGTGAGACGACGGTCAGGTCTGCCCGTTTGCCCACCGCGATAGACCCGATCTCCGCCTCGAGGCCGAGCGCCCTGGCGGAGCCCAGAGTAGCGAGCTCGAGCGCCTCCGAGGCGCTCAGGGCCTCGGGCGACCGCTCGCGCGACCGCGCGGCCACGAGAGCCGTCCGCATCTCCTCGAAGGCGTCGAAGGACGGCGCCGAGGCCGGGCTGTCGGTTCCCAGGCCGATTCGCACTCCCGCGGCGCGCATCGCCGACACGGGCGCGGCGCCGCAGCCGAGCAGGCCGTTCGAGCGCGGGCAGTGGACGACGCCGGCGCCGCTCGCGGCCAGCAGGTCGATCTCGTCGGCCTCGACCTCGACGCAGTGCGCGGCCGACCAGCCCGGCCCGAGGAGACCCGCGCCCGCGAGCATCCGCGGGCCCGTTGTGCCCGAGGGTGCGACGAGCAGCTCCGCGTAGCCGCCCCACGGACCACTGCCGTCCTCGAGGTACCGGAGCTCCGAACGGCTCTCCGAGAGGTGCGTCTGCACCGGCAAGCCGAGCTCCGCGCAGGCGCGGTAGACGTCGAGCGACACCGTGTACGGGGCGTGCGGGGACACACCGAGCTGCACGCGGTCCGAGAAGACGTCCGCGACGCCCAGACGCAGCCGCTCGAAGCGAGCGAGTGCCGACTCCGCTTCGGCGCCGAAGACCTCGAGGTAGACGATCGCGCGCAACCCGAGCTCGTCGCAGGCGCTCGCCGCGGCGCCGCTGTAGCTGCAGTCGCCGACGGCCGTGATGCCCGACGCGAGGCACTCCGCGGCGCCGAGCCGCGCGATCGCCAGGAACTCGTCCCAGCCGATTCGGCCCTTGCGCTCGACGTGCAGCGCGATCCACTCCGCGAAGTCGCCGAGCCCGTCGCCGAAGCCCGCGTACACCGCGTACTCGAGGTGCGTGTGTGCGTTGACGAAACCGGGCACGATCGCCGCCGATTCGAAGCGCTCGCCGGCACCGAGCTCTTCGGCGGCGCCGACCGCCGCGATCCGCCCGTCCTCGACCGCGACCGCGCCGTCGCGAATCGGCGGCCCCTCGACCGGAAGGACCCAGTCGGCTGAGTAGATCTGCACTACTCCGAGATCGTAGACGCCTCGCTCGGTCTGACCCCTGCCCGCTGGTCGGCGAGCACGGCGAGCCAGATCGAGCCTTCGTACAGGATCATCAGCGGGATCATCTCGAGTGTTGTCGTCACCGGGTCGACGCCCGGCAGCGCGACCGCCAGTACCGCCATGAGGGCGTAGCCGATCCGTCGGTTCCTGCGCAGCTTCCGCGACGAGAGCAGGCCGATCCGGACGAGCGCGAGGATGAAGATCGGCAGCTCGAAGACGACCGTCACCGCCACCAGCACCATCACGGAGAACGAGATGAAGTCCCGGGCACGGATCTGGATCGTGTAGAGGTGCTTGTCGAAGTCGGTGAGGAAGTGGACCGCCGCCGGCAGGACGACGTAGCGGCCGAAGATCACGCCGACGGCCGCCAGCGCGGTCGCGAACCCGACGAGGCCGACGACGACCCGCTGCGTGCGGAAGTCGAAAGCCGGCGCCAGGAACGACCACACCTGATAGAGGACGACCGGGAGCGCGAGGACGAGGCCCGCGTAGATGCTGAGCCACATCGAGGTGACGAACGGCTCCGCCACGCTGAATGTCACGAGCTTCCGCCGGTTGGCGGGGAGCACCTGCTCCAGCCAGTGCAGCAGGTCGCCGTGAAACGCCCACGCGACGGAGACGCCGATGATCAGGGCGAGCAGCGAGACGACGATGCGCGTACGAAGCTCGCCGAGGTGCTCGACGAGGGTCGCCTCCTCGCCGTAGCCGAGACGGCGCGGGAGCGGCTTCACGGGTTAGACCGTGTCGTGCTCGCGGGCCGAGGCGGCGACCGTCGTGGGCGGCTCGGACGACCGTGGCAGGGCCACGGGCTCGTCGTCGTCTCCACCCTTGCCGGTGATCGAGTCCTTGAACTCACGCATTCCCTTGCCGAGCGAGCGGCCCATCTCGGGCAGCCGCTTCGGGCCGAAGATCAGCAGGAGCACGACCAACAGCACGATCAGCTCGGGCAGTCCAATCCAACCAGGCATGGTTCGATCGTAGCGGGTTTCCCGAGAGTCCGGGAACCGACTCCCCGTTCGCTAGACTGAGTGTCACGAACCGGGGCGAAAGCCCAGGGATTTCTTACGATCGGAGCTGTACGAATTGGCACTACTGGAG
>VAWW01000020.1:0-1505 GCA_005884575.1 Actinomycetota bacterium | reverse complement strand
TCTTCTTCGACGGCATGGACGTGACCGAGGCGGGCGCCGACGAGCGCGCGCAGCGGGGCCTCTTCCTGGCCTTCCAGTATCCGCACGCGATCCCGGGTGTCACCGTGACGAACTTCCTCCGCACCGCGATCAACTCGGTGCGCAAGGCGAAGAACAACGGCGAGGACGATCCGATCGCGGTCAAAGAGTTCCGAACCGAGCTGCTCTCGCAAATGGACCGCTTGAAGGTCAGCCGCGAGCTCGCCTCGCGCTACCTCAACGACGGGTTCTCCGGCGGGGAGAAGAAGCGCGTCGAGATCCTGCAGATGGCGATGCTGAAGCCGCGGATCGCGGTGCTCGACGAGACCGACTCGGGTCTCGATATCGACGCGCTGAAGGTCGTCGCCGCGGGCGTGAAGGAGCTCGTCGGCCCCGAGATGGGCGCGCTCGTGATCACGCACTACCAGCGGATCCTCGACTACATCACCCCCGACAAGGTGCACGTCTTCGTCGACGGGCGCATCGTCGAGGAAGGCGGTCCCGAGCTCGCGCACAGGCTCGAGGCCGAGGGGTACGAAGCATTCGAAGGAGCGACAGTCTGATGGCGCAGACCGAGACCGAAGTCGTCCAGGGGATCGGCTCCGACTACGCGAACAAGTACGGATTCTCGAACAGCGACGAAGCCGAGAACTACTTCTTCAAGTCCGGGCGCGGCCTCTCGCACGAGCTCGTCGACGCGATCTCCATGCACAAGAAGGAGCCCGACTGGATGCGGAAGTTCCGGCACAAGAGCCTGGACTACTTCCTCGCGCGGCCGCTCCCGACGTGGGGCGGCAACGTCGCCGAGATCGACTTCGACAACATCTACTACTACATCAAGCCGACCGAGAAGCAGGCCAACTCGTGGGAGGATCTCCCGGCCGACATCAAGGACACCTGGGACAAGCTCGGCATCCCGGAGGCGGAGAAGAAGTACCTCGCCGGCGTCGGCGCGCAGTACGAGTCGGAGGTCGTGTACCACAAGCTCCAGGAGGATCTCGAGAAGAAGGGCGTGATCTTCCTCGACACGGACAGCGCGCTGCGCGAGCACGAGGAGCTCTTCAAGCAGTACTTCGGCACGGTCATCCCGCAAAACGACAACAAGTTCGCAGCGCTGAACTCGGCCGTGTGGTCGGGCGGCTCGTTCATCTACGTGCCGCCGGGCGTCCACATCGAGATGCCGCTGCAGGCCTACTTCCGGATCAACGCCGAGAACATGGGCCAGTTCGAGCGCACGCTGATCCTCGTCGACGAAGGCGCGTACGTTCACTACGTCGAGGGCTGCACAGCACCGATCTACTCGACCGACTCGCTGCACTCCGCGGTCGTCGAGATTATCGTCAAGAAGGGCGGCCGCGCGCGCTACACGACGATTCAGAACTGGTCGAACAACGTCTACAACCTCGTCACGAAGCGCGCCGTCGCCTACGAGGACGCGACGATGGAGTGGGTCGACGGCAACCTCGGCTCGAAGCTGACCATGAAGT
>VAWW01000019.1:1099-19913 GCA_005884575.1 Actinomycetota bacterium | reverse complement strand
GCGCGGCCGCCGGAACCGGCGTCCCCAACGGCGTCATTGGGCTCGGCTCGAACGCAGGGCCGACGAGGCTCTCGCCGAGGCGAACCAGCCAGAGCGAACCGGTGAGCGCGTCCTCGATGATCTCGCGCACGCGTGGCGTGAAGGACACCGCGCCGGCGGGTCTTTCGGAGCCGACGTCGAC
The DNA here is from genome assembly GCA_005884575.1 of Actinomycetota bacterium. GTDB lineage: Bacteria > Actinomycetota > Thermoleophilia > Gaiellales > Gaiellaceae > AC-16. The sequence goes on along the minus strand of VAWW01000019.1, from coordinate 19,732 downwards.
GAGCCGGACGATGTGGCGGCGCGCCTTCGCATACGTGACGCCCATCAGTCGCAGCGCCCGTGCGGCGACTGAATCCTCTGTGCGAAGCAGGCCCAGGAGCAGGTGCTCGGTCGCGACGTGGCCATGCTTTAGCGAACGCGCCTCGCGCTCGGTCGCGGCGAGAGCTCGACGAGAGTTGAGACTGAACCGGTCGACCACTCGGCTGGATCTTAGCGCCGCTGCGGATCAGCCGAATGTGAACGAGTACGCTGCGATCCCGGGCGGGAAGCGGAGCTCGAGTAGGCCCTCGCGGACCCGCGGGCCGCCGTTCACGGCCGTGTAGAGCCGGTAGCCGTCGACGTCGATCGTCCCGACGGGCTCACCGTCGACGAGCGCCCGCACGCGGCCCTTGCCGCCGAGCACGACGTACACGTCGCGCGCTTGGTAGTGCAGGCGGATCGCGCCGCTGAGGCCGGAGACCATCTGCTCCCGCATCACGTTCCAGAGGCCGGCGTATGTCACGTCCGAGACCGGCAGCTTCGTCGGCGGCTTGTAGTCGAAGAAGCGGTTCGGCCGGACGCCGGTGCCGACATACGTCTGTAGCTGGTGCCCGTAGCCGAGGTACGTCTCCGGCGTGACGAGTCCGGTCGGCGTCCGGTCGGGGATTCCCGTCGGCGGCGGCAGGGTTGCGCCGCGCGCGGCGAGGAGCGTGCGGATCTCCTGCTCGGTCTCGCCGTAGCGGCCCTCGCCGAAGTGCGCGCCGCGCAGCCGGCCGCGTGCGTCGATCAGGTACTCCGCCGGCCAGAACTGGTTCTGGTACGCGTCCCACGTCGAGTAGGCGTTGTCGAGCCCGACGGGATAGCGGATCCCGAGCCGCTTCACCGCGCCGCGCACGTTGCCGAGGTCGTGCTCGAACGCGAACTCGGGCGTGTGGATGCCGACGATCGCGAGCCCCGCCTTGCGGTAGCGCGCGTCCCACGCCTCGAGGTGCGAGAGCGTCCGCAGGCAGTTGATGCAGCTGTACGTCCAGAAGTCGACGAGCACGACCTTGCCACGCAACGCAGGCTCGCCGTCGCTCGGTGTGTTGAGCCAGTGGGAGATGCCGCTGAACCGCGGTGCGGGGCCGTAGTCGTGCAGCGTGACTGCGCTCTCGGCGTGGCCGCGCGTGCCGCGCAGCTTCGCCAGCTCGTCCTTTGCCGTGCCGTTGCCCTCGATCCAGCTCTGCAGCGACGACGCGTAGCCCGGGATCCTCGTCTGCAACGACGTCTCCCAGCCTGCGTAGATCGCGACCGCCGCGACCGCCATCACGACGCCGAGCGCGACGCGGATCGTCTGCGCGTGCGCTCGGAAGCGGGCGACGGCGCGGCGGCTGCCGTGCGCGATCGCGAGCATCGGGAGCGCGGCGCCCAACGCATACGCGAGCGTGACGAAGACCGCGCTCGCGCCGACGCGGTGCAGGCCGGCCAGCCCGCTGACGGCGCCGAAGACCGGACCTGCGCACGGGACGAAGACGAGCCCGAGACTCGCGCCGAGGACGAAGCCGCCGCCGAGATCTCCTGTCCGCCGGCGCGTCAGGAACGCAAACGGCCGCTCGAACAGCTCACCCGCGCGTGGGACGACGAGGGTGACTGCCAGCACAAGCAACAGTGCGACCGCGATCTGCGTCAGCGCGGTCGCGCTCAGTTGCAGCGCGGAGAGGATCGACGCGGCCGCGAGCGTGAACGCCGTGAACGTCGCGACGAGCCCGGCGACGATCGCATACGGGCGGCGCCGGCCGCCGCTTCCGCCGCCCGCGAGCACGATCGGCAGCACCGGCAGGATGCAGGGCGTCAGCACCGTGACGAGTCCCGCACCGAACGCAATCGGGAGCAGCACGAGCATGCGCCCAGGGTATTCGCGAAGTTCTTACGAGGGGATTAACCCTCGGCGGCGGCGGCCGGTTCGGCGGCGGGCTGACCCGGGGCCTCGACGTCCGCGCTGCCGTTCGCCTCGGCGGTCGCAGCGCGCGGCTTGCGCCGGCGGCGGCGTCTCGGCTTCGGCGCCTCGCCGTCGGCGGACGGCTCGGCGGCCGCGTCTTCCGACTCGGGCGGCGCGCCGTTCTGCTGCGCCTGCGCCTCGGCGGCCTGCCCCGTGCCCTTCTTCTTACGGCGACGACGGCGGCGGGAGCGGCTTGCGGCCGCCTTCGGGGCGGGCAGGTTGTCGGCGAGCGCGGCGGCGACCTCCTGGATCGTCCCGAGCTGCTCACGCGCTTCGTCGATCAGCTTGTTCGCGCGCGGCGTGTAACCCTCGGCCGACGCGAGCAGCGCCGAGCCGACCTCGATCGGCAGCTCGCGCGCGGTGTTGGCGAGCTTCGCCGCGTTCTCCTCGTGCCGGTGGCCGCGGGAGTTCGCGAGCGCGCCGAGCAACCGCTTCGCCTCCGGATACTCGGCGCTCGCGCGCCGGTCCTGGACCTTGCGTGTCGCGCGCGCGAGACGCCACGTCCAGCGAGCCAGGGTCTGCTCGGGCGCGATCGGCTTGCCCTCTGCAATCGCGCGGAGCAGGATGCGGATTCCGGCGAGCCGGTCCTTCTCCCATGTGGGTGCCTGCGTGACGAGCGTGACGAGATCGTCGAAGTCTGGACTGTCGATCGGCATCGAGACGCGGTCGGCGAGCGCCATCGTCCGCAGGCGGCGGTTCGGGTTCTCCGCGGCGCAGGTCGAGAGGAAGGTCTCGAGCGCGGCCTTGCTCGCGCGGCCCTCGGTCAGCTTCTGCACGAAGGCCGTGCGCTCATCGAAGCGGATCTGCCGGCCGGCGATCCTCGCCCAGTCGCGCTGCTCCTCGTCGTCGAGGAAACGCGGATCGACGCGCTGCCATTCGCGGATGATCACGGCGAGGCGGCGGCGGACGTCGGGCGTCACCGGAACGAGCCACGGCGCCGGCGTCAGGCGGCGGCGCGCGCGGCGCTGCACGCGGCGGCGCGGAGCGGGAGTGACACGGGCGCCCTCGCGATAGAAGTCTGCGTCGAGCAGCGAATGGAGCGAGACGACGCGCTCGGTGTGCGTCGCGCCCTTCGGAACGAAGTCGACCACGATGCCGGCTTCCTTGCGCGGGTGCGTGCGCATGATCCTGCCGATGCGCTGCTGGTAGACGCGCTTCGACGCCGTCGGCGCGAGGTGCATGCACACCGTCGCGCGCGGCGAGTTCCAGCCCTCGGCGAGCAGCATCGCGTTGATGAGGACGTTGATCTCGCCGCGTTCGTACGCAGCGAGCGTCTCGGCGAGCTTCACCGGCGGCGTCCGTCCCGAGACGGCTTCCGCCTTCAGTCCCGCGGCGCGGAATTCCTGTGCGAGGTTGTATGCGTGGTCGACGCCGGCCGCGTAGACGATCCCGGGCGTGTTGTCGAAGCGGTCGCGGTAGAGGCTGGCGGCCGCCTGGTTCAGCGCCTGGTGGTCGAGGGCCTGCGCGAGTGCGCGCTCCTCGAAGTCGCCGCCGACGATCGGCACCTGGTTGATCGCGGCGACGGGCGGGACACGCAGGCAGCGCAGCGGCGCGATCAGCCCGCGGCGCGCGGCGTCCTGCAGCGGCAGATCGTCGACGGACGCGGGGAAGACGTCGGAGACCTGCTTCGCGATCAGCTGCTCGGTCGCCGTCATGCCGATGTAGATCGGATCGGGAAAGGCGCGGATCGCCGCGGAGGTCTTCTCGCCGAGCGCCGTGTGCGCCTCGTCCGCGATCACGACCTGGTACGCCTCCCGACTCAACATGGCGTGGTGGCGCGCGAACCACGCGTACGTCTGGATCGTGAGCGGATTCTTCTTCAGCGGCTCCTTGCCCTTCTCGATCGCCGTCGTCATGCGGTCCCCGTAGCCCTCGGTCGTGAGGTCGCGCTCGAACTGCGAGACGAGCAGGCGGCGATGCGTGAGGATCAGGACGCCGAGCGTGCGCGCGGCTTCGACGAACCCGGCGGCGGCGATCGTCTTGCCCGACGCCGTCGGATGCCGGAAGCGGAAGCGGCGGACCGCGCCCGGATCGCTCTGCGGTGACGGGGTCGCGAGATCCTCCGCCTCGTCCTCGTCCTGCGTGTCGTCGACGTCGTCGTCATCGTCGTCGTCCTCGTCGAGCTCGTAGCCGTTCGGCTCTGCCTCGTCCTCGCGCTGGTTCAGCGCGATCAGCTCGGTGAGCATCCCGGCGAGTGCGTCGATCTGGTGGCGGCGGAGCTTCGTCCCCGAGGCGAGGTGCGGCTCGGGGTCGGCGAGCACGCGCTCGAGTCCGAGCATGAGCCCGTAGCGGACCTTCCAGCGCGACGAAGGCTCACGGCGCCCCGCGTCGATCTCGGCGAGCGCGTCGTCGAGCGCGCGGCGTCGCGCCGTACCCGGCGCGAGCACCTGCGCGGGATCCTCCTCCCCGCGCAGAAACGGCTCCCCGGTCCAGGCCTCGGCGCGAGCGGCCCATGCGGCGAGCTCATTGGTTGCGTCCGTCAGTACGGTCGGCTGCTCAGTCGTGGTTTGTTGCATATGCGCAGCACGATCCAACGTGCCGCTACCTCCGAAAGGTGGCGTGCTCGCGGCATTTCCCCTGGGCGAGCGACGCTCCCCGAAATATACCGGAATCCGGGCTAGAAGGGAGTCCCGGCGCCGCCCATTCCGCCGAAAACGGCGAACGGGTTGCCGGGGAGCGTCTCCCAGACGAGCTCTCCGCCGGGCTCGACCTCGCCGTGGAGGCGCGCGGCAAGCCGCTCCGCGTCCTCGCGCGTGGCGGTGCCGGCGATCACGTAGCTCCAGCGGCGCTCGACGCCGTAGCCCTCGGCCTCGAGCCGGTCGGCGAGCTCGCGGGCCTCGGCGTGCGAGCGGCTCGGGATGCGGACCTCCCACGGGGCATACCCGCGCTCGAGGAGCTCCTCCTCGATGTCCTCGCCGCCGGGCTCGCTGTCCCAGCGGTCCTCGTCGGCGAGCCAGTGCTCGATCGCGCTCTCGTGGGCCTCGACGCCTTGCTGGCGGAGGACGGCGCCGATCACGGCCTGGGCCTGCTCCGCCTCGCGCTGCGAGGACGCGTAGACGAAGACGTGTCCGTCGTCGTGGGATACGGCGAGCCGGCGTGCTTCGAGCTCCTTGGCCAGGTCGGCCGCCTCACCGCCGAGCTCGAGTCCGAGCCGCTCGAGCAGACCGCCGGCGTGGTCGTCGTCGAGCTCGATCCGGATCCGCCAGTCGTCCTGCGCCATCAGACCGGAACCTTGCCGTACTCGGCCAATGTCGAACCGACGACGCGCTCGGAGATCCCCCGCTGGTCGAGATGGCGGGTGACGCCGCCGAGGAAGAACGGCCATCCGGCGCCCAGGATCAGGCACGTATCGACGTCCGCCGCTTCGTGGACGACGCCCTCGTCGAGCAGGTAGCGGATCTCGTCGGCGATCGCTTCGAGCGCGGCTTCGCGGATCTCCTCGATGCTGCGGCGTTGGTCGCCGGTGACGACGATCTCGTCCTTGCCCTCGGCGAAGGTCGCGAGTGTCGGCGAGAGCGGAAAGCGGTCGGGGTATGCCTCGTGCAGCGTCTCAAGCACGTGGTTCGCGACGCGGGGACCGACCATCTGGAGCAGAACGGACGGGGCCATCGGGAGACCGAGTCCGAGGATCGCGTCGTCCGTCTCCTCGACGGTGTTGCCGTTCTCGAGCGCGCCCATCAGCACGGCCGTCATGCGCGTCAGGACACGGTTGACGACGAACGCCGGCGCGTCACCGACGAGCACGCCGCGCTTGCGCAGCCTCTTCGTCACGTCCCAGGCGGTCGCGAGCTGCTCGTCGGTCGTCTGCGGCGTGCGCACGATCTCGACGAGGGGCAAGACTGCGACCGGGTTGAAGAAATGGAGGCCGACGTCGGCGCCCATCTCCTCGACGGAGAGCGATGACGTGTTCGTGGCGAGGATGGCGTTCGGCGCGACCTCGCGCACGACAGCGAAGACTTCCTGCTTCACGGCGAGCTCCTCGTAGACGGCCTCGAGGACGAGGTCGCAGCCCTCGAACTGCTCCCAGCCGGTGCCGCCCGAAACCAGTGTCGCGAGGAACGGCTTCCGCGCGCCGACCTCCTCACGGATCGACTCGACCGCGCGGTCGACGGTCGCCGGCTCGAGGTCGCGAAGGACGACGGGCACCTCGAGCCGCTTCAGGAACAGGGTCACGAGCTGCGTCGCCATCAGCCCGGCGCCGATGATGCCGACCTTCTCGATCCGGCGCGGCTTCGCGGCCGGGACGCCGACGCCCTTCTTCGCGCGCCGCTCGACGAGGTTGAACGCGTAGATCGAGTTCTGCGTCTGCGGCGACGGCATCAGCTCGGCGAATGCCTCCTCCTCGGCGCGGTACCCCTCCTCGAGGGACCAGTCCTTCGCGCCCGCGATTAGGTCGAGCGCGACGTACGGCGCGCGCGTCGCACCGTGGACGGCGTCGTCGACGCGGCTGCGCGTCTTCCGAACGATGTTGTCCAGGTCTGTCCAGTCGCACTTGTCGCGCTTGTACAAGTGCACTTGTCCAGCTTGTCTTGTACTAGCCAGCTCGACGGCGAGCTGCAGCGACTCGTCGACCAATTCGACCGGCTCGAGGAGCTTGTCGGCCAGTCCAAGCTCGACTGCCTCGTCTGCCTTGAGCAGTTTGTTCTGTCGTAGCGGGTTGAGCACGATCAGCCTCGCTGCGATCTCCGGGCCGACGAGCCTCGGCGTCAGCTGCGTTCCGCCCCAGGCGGGGAAGAGTCCGAGGAAGACCTCGGGAAAGCCGACATGTCGCACGTTCGAGGCGATCGTCCGCGCGGAGCAGTGCAGCGCGAGCTCGAGACCGCCGCCGAGGCAGGCGCCGTTGATCGCCGCGACGGTCGGGAACGGTAGCGCGGCGATGCGGCCGAACAGTCCGTGTCCCGCGCGCGAGCCCTCCGCGGCGACCTCGGGCGAGGTGAGGTTCGGGAACTCGTCGATGTCGGCACCGACGCAGAAGACGTACGGCTTGCCGGTCAGCACCATCGCCTTCCAGTCGCCGGACTCGAGCTCGTCCAGCACGGACACGGCCGACTCGAACGCCGAGCGCCCCAGCACGGTCGGCTTGGTGTAGTCCTCTCCGTTGTCGATCGTGACGAGCGCAATCGGCCCGATCGGCGATTCGACGCGGTTGAGGTAGAAGCGCGTCTCGGTCACTGCATGTTCTCCCAGAGCACGGCGCAGCCCATCCCCATGCCGATGCAGAGCGCCGTCAGCCCATAACGGCCGCCGCGTTCGCGGAAGCCGTACACGAGCTGCGCCATGAGCCGCACGCCCGTCGCCGCGAGCGGATGGCCGAACGCGATCGCGCCGCCGTACGGGTTGAGCCGCGGATCGCCCGCGTCGACACCGAGCGCGTCGCACCACGTCAGCACCTGCACGGCGAACGGCTCGTTCAGCTCGAGGAGATCGACGTCGTCGATTCCGATCCCGGCTCGCTCGAGCACGCGCTGCGTAGCCGGAATCGGGCCGATTCCCATCAGCTCCGGCTCGACGCCCGCGAACGCGTAACCGACGAGACGCATCCGCGCCATCACGCCGAGCTCCTGCGCAGCTTCCGCCGAGGCGAGGAAGCAGGCAGTCGCGCCGTCGGTCAGCCCGGCCGAGTTGCCGGCAGTGACGCGGCCCGCGACTCGGAACGGCGTCCGCAGGCCGGCCAGTCCCTCCAGCGTCGTATCGGGACGCAGGAACTCGTCGCGGTCGGCGACCCTCCAGCCCTCGTCGGAGAAGACGGCCATCGGAACAACGGTCTCCTTCATCGCGCCGTTCTGCCACGCGGCCGCCGCCTTGTGCTGAGAAGCGACCGCAAAGGCGTCGGCTCGCTCCTTGGTGATCTCGGGGAACCGGTCGTGGAGGTTCTCGGCCGTCGCGCCCATCGTGACCGCGCTCGTGTCGACGAGGCGTTCCGCGACGAAGCGGGGGTTGAAGTCGACGTCCTCACCCATCGGGTGATGCCCCATGTGCTCGACGCCTCCGGCCACGGCCACGTCGGCCGCGCCCATCGCGATCTCCCCCGCCGCGGCCGTGACGGCGGTGAGCGCACCGGCGCACATCCGGTCGACGGCGAAGCCGGGAACCGTGTTCGGGATCCCGGCGAGCAGCCCGACATCGCGACCGAGCGTCAGCCCCTGGTCGCCGACCTGCGCGGTCGCGGCCATGACGACGTCGCCGATCCGCTCCGGCTCGATCTGCGGATTCCGGCGCAGCAGCTCGCGCACGACCTTGACGCCCATGTCGTCGGCGCGCGTCCGCCAGAACATCCCCTTCGGGCCCGCTTTGCCGAAGGCGGTGCGGACCCCGTCGACGTAGACGACCTCCCTCAGCTCGCGACCCACGCGGGGGACTCTAGCCTCTGCTGCAGCGCGGAAAGCTCGCCGCGTCCCGCCTCCAGCACGTGGCCGCGGTACTGGAACATGAGACGTCCCTCGGGGCGCAAGCTCATCTTCGCCGCCGCCAGCAGCCGGCGGTAGTGCGTCAGTCCGTCGCCCGGTGCGTACACCGCCGCCGCGGGCTCCTCGTCGTACTCGGGCACGTGCTCCGAGTCGGGAAGGTAGGGCAGGTTCGCGACGACGACGTCGAGCGCCGTCGGCACGCCGTCCAGCAGGTCGGCCTGCAAGACGTGGACGCGCTCGCCGAGCGCGTGTCGTTCGACGTTCGCACACGCGACGCGGACGGCCTCGCCGCAGACGTCGGTCGCCCAGACCTCCGCGTTCGGCGCATGGGCAGCGATCGCGACGGCGATCGCGCCCGAGCCGGTGCCGACATCGGCAACGCGATGCGGATCGAGCTCGAGCGTCTCGGCGACGAGCAGCTCCGTCGTCCGGCGCGGCGCGAAGACGCGTCCCGGCTCGTACACGAGCGGCAGCCCATAGAAGGTGGTTTCCATAGTCTTCCGCCGTGGCCGATTGGGCGGCGCTGGCACGGCAGCGAGAGGAACGGTACCGGGACGGGGAGAGTCGACTTCCGGCGACCGAGGACGCCGACCAGCGCCAGCGGCAGCTGACGCGGATGGGGAACGCCGCCGGCGCCGCCGGGCTCGCCCATCTGATGGCCGGCGACGGCGAGGCCGCCGGGTGGTTCCACCGCGGGGCCGCCCGCTATCGCGAGAGCTGGGAGGACGCGCCGGCCGGCAGCTGGGGCCGGCCGATCGGCGCGATCAAGTCGCTCATCCTCGCAGGCGACTGGGCTGCGGCCGAGCAGGCCGCGCGCTGGCCGCTCGAGGCGGGCGCCGCGACCGACGATTCGCCGATCGGCCGCTATGCGGCGGCGCTCGCGCTGCTCGTGCTCGGCCGCAACGAAGAAGCGCGCCACGTCGCCGCGACGATCCGCGACCGCGAGGACTTTCCGCCGCCGGTCGCCGACGCGCTCACGACGATCGCCGCGGAGGATCGTGCGGGCTACCTCGTCGCGGTCGAGGACGTCCTCGATTCCTTCGAGCGGCGGGACGAGTATCTCGAGGACATGCCAGTCGCGGACACGGTGCTCGTGCTGCAGGCGCTCGCGGCCCGGCGCGACCTCGCGGTCGACCTGCCCGCGTCCGAGCTCCTCCCCTAGAGTCTCGCCGCAGCGGCGCGGTCGAGCACGGCTGTGGTGCGACCGCTCTCCGACCGCACGAGGCTCGCCGGCGTGGCCGGATCCGGATCGGCGGCGAACGCGCGCGCGACGGCATCGGCCTTGTCGGCACCCGCGATCAGAAACAGCACCTCGTGGCCGCTTCGCAGCGCCGGAATCGTCATCGTGATCCGGTCGACGAACGGCTCGAGCCGCGCCTCTGCGCCGACGACGCGCCGCGCGCGCTCCTCGAGCGTCGGCTGATTCGGGTAGAGCGACGCCACATGACCGTCGCGTCCCATGCCGAGCAGGACAAGGTCGAGCGTCACGCCGTCGAGCTCCTCTTCGTACGCGTCGGCGCCCGCGTCCTTGCCGAGCTCTCCGTGCATGCGGTGCACGGCGCGCGGCTGCGCCGCCAGCCTGTCGAGCAGGGCCGCCTTCGCGGTGCCGTAGTTCGACCACTCGTGCTCGGGCGGAACGCACCGCTCGTCGCCCCACCACAGCTCGGCGCCGCTCCAGTCCGGCTCCAGCTCGGCCGCGAGCGAATACGCATCCCCCGGCGTCGACCCGCCTGTCAGCACGATGCTTCGCCCGCGCCGCGCCGCCTCGGCGAGCCGCTGTGCGACCACGCGCGCGGGATCGTCGGCGACGACGATCTCGACGTCGCCGTTCACGGCTCGCCGGCGGCGAGCTCCCGCGAGCGTTCCATCGCGGCCTGGATCGCGTTGAGGAACGCCGCTCGCACGCCGGCGGACTCGAGCTCGCGGATCGCGGCGATCGTCGTCCCGCCGGGCGACGTCACGGCCTCGCGCAGCTCAACCGGATGCAGCTTGACGTCGCGCAGCTGCTTCGCAGTGCCGAGCATCGTCTGCACCACGAGCTGCGTCGAGATCTCGCGCGAGAGGCTAAGCAGCAGCCCGGCCTCGATCATCGCCTCGGCGAGCAGCGCGAAGTACGCAGGGCCCGAGCCGGAGATCGCCGTGACCGCGTCCATCGCGCTCTCGGGGACCCGCACGACGGCGCCGAGATGCGAGAGCGTCTCCTCTGCCAGCGCGAGATGCTCGTCGCCAGCGTGCGCGCCCGCGCACAGCCCGGCCATCCCCTCGTGCACCGTCGACGGCGCGTTCGGCATCGCGCGGCAGACGGGAACGTCCGGCGCGAGCCGCGCTTCGATCCGTGCAGTCGGGACCGCCGCCGCGATGGACAGCACTGTCTGCTCGGCGGAGAGCAGCCCGCCGATCTCGCCGAGCAGCGAGTCGATGTCCTGCGGCTTCACCGCGATGACGATGAGCGCGGCACCCGCAACCGCCTCCGCGTTCGAGCGGGTCCCCTCGACGCCGTACCGCTCGCCGAGGTCTGCGACGCGTTCCTCACGCCGCGTCGTGACGACGATGTCCTTGGGCTCGCGCCAGCCGGAGCTGAGCAGCCCGGACAGCAGCGCCTCGCCGATCTTGCCCGTGCCGAGGATCGCGATCCGTCGTTCATCCACCGCCATGCGCGGAGTCTATGCCGGTCGCTCGAGAACGAGCTGGAAGCGCGGCGCGCTGCCGTCGGCCGGTGCCTGCTCCGAGAAGCCCGAGCACACGAGCAGCGTGCGCAGGCCGGCCTCGTCGGCGATCGCGCCCAGCTCGTCGGGCGTGTAGAGCAGCCACTCGAACGCACCGCGGTCCTGCTCGAGGTCGATCCGCATGCGGCCGGTGCCGACCTCGACCGCCGCCTCGACGAACCGCCGGTCGAAGACGTCGAGGACGATCCGCCCGCCGGGCCGCAGCCGCTCGCGCATCGCTGCGAGCTCGGCCGCGTTCGTCTCCGCGTCGAAGAGCCCGAAGGTCTGGCCGAGAGAGATGACGGCGTCGAACCCACGGTCGAGCGAACCGAGCGCGCGCACGTCGAGCTGCCGAAACTCCGCCTCCGGCGCGAGTCGCTCGGCCTCTGCGATCGCCTCCCCGTCGAGATCGACGCCGAGGACGCGGTAGCCGCGCCGCGTGAGCTCCCGCGCATGCCGTCCGCGCCCGCAGCACACGTCGAGCACGCGCCGGAACGCGGGCAGCGGCAGCCGGCGCACGAGGAAGTCCGTCTCCGCGAGCGTCCGCGTCGCGTCGGGGACGAACGACGCCCGCCAGTGCGCCCACTCTCTGTTGACGCTCACGCAGCGAGCGTAACGTCCGCGTCGAGCGGGATCAGCCCCCGCCCGTAGCCCGCAAGCAGGTAGATACTCGCCAGCCCGGCCCATTCGCCATACGGCCGGAGCAGCGCCGCAGTCTCGCCGGTCTCGACCCGCGCGCCGCCGCCGCGCATCGCGGTGAGCAGCTTGACCAGGCCGAGGTCGCCGACGAGGCCATACTCGTATCTGCCGAGACCCTGGAGGCAGACGACGCCGACCGACCACGGGCCGAGGCAGCGCTCGCGCTCCAACCGCGCCGCGACCGCTGCCGTCGACGACGCATGCAGGCGCTCGAGATCGAAGGATCGGCAGATCCGCAGCAGCGCGGCCGCGCGGCGCGCGTGCAGTCCCAGCGCGCGCAGCTCCGCCGCCGACCAGCGGGCGAGGTCGGCCGAGGTCGGCGCGTCGTGCAGGCCCTCCGGCCCCGCGGCTGTCGTCGCACGGATCAGCTTCTGCTCGAGCCGCCGCGCGCGTTTCGCTTCGATCAGCTGGCCGCACAGCGCTCGCAGCACCGCCTGCGCGACCGACCCGACGCGCACGGGCCGCAGCCCGCGCAACTCCCGCGACGCGCGGCCGAGCAGGGGATCGGAGCGCACGGCGCGCAGGAACTCCGAGTGGTCGTCGTCCAGCGCGAGGATCCAGCGGAGCCGCTCGACCGCGGCAGGCTCGCCGCGGAGCCAGACCGTCCCGTCCGGCGACTGCCGCGCGCGAACGACCGAGCCCGCGACGCGCGCCGTCATCACGCCGTCGCGGAAGGTCCGCGTCGCGTCGGAGGAGAGGCGGGCCGAGAATGCGAGCGAGTACGGACCCCGGGGCCTGACCCCGAGCTCGCGGCTCAACGCTCGGACGCCGTCGCCGTCGCGGGCTTCGTGTGGAGCCCGAGCTCCGCGGCGCGCTCGAGCACGTCGAGCGCTTGTTCCTCACGGCCGGCCTTGCGCAGCATCCGGCCCCAAGCCTGACAGGCCAGGGTCGCCTCGCGCCAGCGCCGCTGATCCGCAAGCAGATCGACGGCACGGCGGAACGCCTCGTTGGCTGCTTCCAGCTCGTTCTGGAGCGCGAGCCCATCAGCCAGCCGCCGAGCAGCTCGATCGCGCGCCGCGCGAGCGCGACGGACGCCGCCGCGTCGCCGGTGAGGGCGGCCGACCGGGCTCGGTGGACCAGGAGCGTCGCCGAGTCGTCGACGGTCGCACTCCCGCCGAACAGGTTCTCGGCAGTGTCGAGGTGCCGCTGCGCGGCCGCGGCCTTGCCCTGCTGGTTCATGATCCCGGCGCAGATGAGGTGGGCGCGCGCGAGGTGGATCGTGTCGTCGGTCGCCTCGAGCAGGGCGATCGCGCGCCGCGCGTGGTGCAGCGCCTGGGCCGGCTTGCCCTCCATGTTCGAGAGGCGCGCGAGCGACCAGTGAAGGCGGACGCGCATGTACGGATCGTTGGCGTGCTCCTCCGACGCCTCGAGCGCTTCCTTCACGACCTGCTCGGCGCGCGCCAGGTCGCCCGCGTCGCTGAGCGCGTAGCTGAGCAGCGTCGCATAGCGGACGTGCGCGGCCGTATCGCGCGGCTCGCTCGCGAGGATCTCGGCGAGGCACTCCTCGAACAGCGCAACCGCACGCTCGGGGTTGCCGCTCAGCGCGTAGGAGTGGCCGAGGTCGGCGTAGACGTCCAGGTGCTCGGCCGGATTCGGCCGATGCTCCTTGATCGCCGCCTCGAGCCGCATGACGGCTTGCGCGTGGTCGCCCCGCTCGAAAGCCACGAGGCCGAGCGCGATCCTGGCGCGAGCGGCGTTGACGGCGTCCCCGGCGGCGACGGCGTCCTCCAGCACCTCGCGGACCGTCGACTCCGCGTCCGCCGAATGCTCGAGCCGCAGGGCGAGCTCGGCATCGGCGAGCCGCAGCTCGCGCGCATCGACCGCGTCGAGATCCGAGCCGGTCTCGAGGTACTCGGACGAGACGCCCAGCTTGCTCGCGAGCCGGCGCAGCGCCTTGACCGAAGGCTGCCGCGTCCCCGCCTCGATGCGCGAGATGTAGGCGTACGAGACCCCCGGCGATGCGAGCTCGCGCTGCGACATTCCCAGCTCGAGCCGGAGTCGCTTCAGGCGCTGCCCAATCGTCTCTTCGGAACCCGATCTGGCCATCATTGAGTCGCTCATCTTTGCCGCTGGATCGGACATCGTCAAATGCCGACGTGCGCTTGACAAAAGATCACCCATTCGGTGCTCTTGGATCCTCTACGGCGTCGACTTCTTGTGTGGAAGGGAGGTGCAGGCATGAAGCGCTATCTGCTGCTGGCGACGATTCTGGTCGTCGCGATCACGGTCGCTCTGGTTATGGGCGGCGACCCCTGGGGGCCCCACTGAGCCCTGAAGTGTCCTCCGTCTAAGCGCCGACCCTTCGGAGGGAGGTGTGGACATGAACCGTTATCTGCTGTTGACGCTGATCCTCGTCGTCGCCGTCGCGATCGCGATGGTGATGGGGGGCGACCCGTGGGGCCCGCACTGAGCCTTGCAGACTGGAGGGGCGGGGAGGCAGGCGTTTCGCCCCCCGCCCCGTTACCCTCTTCGCGATGGGGACGGTCGCTGCGCTCGCGCTCTACGCGCTGCTCCTCGGCGGTGCGGCGGCGGCAATCTGGCGGCGGCCGGTGGTGGCGCTCTACTTGTTCGTCGTCGGGCTCGCGGTGCACAACGCGGCGATGGCCGCGCTCTACGGAGCCGGCCTGCGCGGCTCCGCGCTGACCGTCGTCACGGCGTGGAAGGAGATCCTGCTCGGCGTCGCGCTCGTCCGCGTTGCGGTCGAGGCGCGGCGGGAGCGACAGTTGCCGTTCGACTTCGGGATCGTGGACGCGCTCGCGCTCGCCTTCGCCGCGCTCGTCGTCGTCTACGCGCTGATCCCGCAGGATGCACTCGGCGGCGGAGCCGGCCGGCACGCCGTCCTGCTCGGTGCGCGGCACGATCTCGTCCCGGTCGGTGCGTACTTCCTCGGCCGCTCGCTGCGGCTCGGCGGCGAGGACCTGCGTCGGCTGGCGTGGACGCTGCTCGGCACCGCGGCCGCCGTCGCCGCGGTCGGGCTCGTCGACGTCTACACGGTCTCGATCGGCTGGTGGCGATCGAGCGCCGTCGTCGACTACTTCCGCAACCATCTCGGCTACGACTACCACGGCACCGGCGGGCTGCCGGAGAACTTCGTCTACAACACGGGCTCCGAGGATCACTTCCTGCGCCGCCTCGTCTCGACGTTCCTCAGCCCGCTCGGCAGCGGCTACCTGTTCGTCGTCGCCCTGCTGGTCGCGGCCGCGGCGCTCCGGCGACGCGCGGCGATCGTGCTCGGCGCCGTCGTCTTCGTCGGACTGCTCTACACGTTCTCACGCTCATCGCTGATCGCGCTCGCCGCGGGCTTCGTGGTGCTCGCACTCGTGCGGCGGGAGGCCTGGCCGCTTGCAGCCGCGGTCGCCACGGTCGGAGTCGCGATCGCGTGGGCGCACGTCTATCCATCGATTGGCCCGACGGGAAAGTGGACGCAGGCCGACCTCGCGTATCAGCGGGAGCACGCGCAAGAGCATCCGGGCGCGAGCGGCTCGGCGACGAGCGACAAGGAGCCCTCGATCCACAGCCACCTCACGAGCCTCCGCGACGGCTTTCGGACGATGACCGACCACCCGCAGGGCTACGGGCTCGGCAACGTCGGCCAGACCGCGTCGCGCACGAACACGAAGATCCTGGCCGGCGAGTCGAACTACACGGAGCTCGGCGTCGAGCTCGGCGTGCTGGGCGCCGTGCTCTGGACGGCGTGGGGGCTCGGGCTGCTGACGGGCCTCGTGCGCTGCGGTGCCGCAGCCGCAGGCGCCGTGTTCGCGGCGATCCTCGTGCTGGCGATCCAGACCGACGTGATCGGCGATCCGTGGGTCGCGTACTGCGTCTGGGCGCTCGGCGGGTTGCAGCTACGCGTCGGGCTCAGGCGCGCGTCACAGGCTGCTCCGGGACGACGGTTCGCGTCGTCGCCGTCGGCTCCGGCACAACCGGAACCTCCTGGATCAACGTCCGCGGCGTGAACAGCCCGTGCGCGTAGCCGGCCAGGTAGAGGATCAGGCCGCCGACGCCGTAGAAGTGGCCGACCCAGCGCAGTGCCATGCCGAGCTCCGAGCCGTACGGCGAGACCGTGCCGCTCGAGAAGACGGGATAGAACGCGGGGCCGACGACCAGCCATGCGCCCGCGAGGAACGCGAGCACGGCGCCGAGCCGTCCCCACCCTCGCTGCGGCGTGACCAGCATCAGCCCGCCCACGAAGGCCGCGATCCCGGGCGCGAGCTGCAGCTCCCACTGCTTGCCGCTGAACTCCCACGCACTGTGCGTGTCGAAGCCGAAGCGGAAGTACGGGCCGATGAGCGGGACGAAGAAGACCCACGCGCCGAGCAGCGCGATCAGCAGTCCGAACGGGACCGCCTTCGGCGTCCAGGTGCGAGGACGGCCGCGTGCCATACTCTCTTCGTCACCCGCTGCCGGTTTCGCAAACCGCCGTGCGTACACTGGTTGTCGACATGAGCGGCCGGCGCACCCGCACGGTGCTCGCACTCGGGCTCCTGACGGCGTTCGACGTCGTGCTCGTCGGCGCGCGCATGCACCACTCGGGCCGGTTCACGTTCTGGTACCTGCTGTGGAACCTGTTCCTCGCGTGGATCCCGTTCGTGCTGGCGCTTGCGCTCTACGACGCCTCGCGCCGCCGCCGGCAGCCGGCGCTGCTCGCCGTCCTCGCCGCCGGCTGGCTGCTGTTCTTTCCGAACGCGCCGTACATCCTCACCGACGTGATCCACCTCGCGCCGGAGCAGGGTGTGCCGCTCTGGTTCGACGCGCTCACGATCACGTCCGCAGCCCTCACCGGCCTGCTGCTCGGGTTCGTCTCGCTCGGGCTCGTCCAGGAGGTCGTGCGCCGCGCCGCGGGCGCCGTCTGGGCCTGGATCCTCGCCGGCGGGGTGCTCGTGATCGCGA
This sequence comes from Actinomycetota bacterium, assembly GCA_005884575.1. Taxonomy (GTDB): domain Bacteria; phylum Actinomycetota; class Thermoleophilia; order Gaiellales; family Gaiellaceae; genus AC-16. Next base: position 3,075 of record VAWW01000019.1, on the reverse strand, counting down.
GCGTCGGCATTTACCTCGGCCGCTTCCTGCGCCTGAACAGCTGGGACGTGGTCACGCGGCCGCACGAGCTCGTCTACCTCGCGCGGATCCGGCTCGCGGATCCGCTCGGGAACCCGAAGCTGATCCTCGTCGTCGGCCTGATGTCGGCGTTCCTCGCGGTCGCCTACGCCGTCTTCAGCGCCCTCTGGGACGCGGGCGAAAGCCGTGTCCCCGAGCAGCGGACGCCGCGCTAGGGTGGAGGTGCCGGGCATCCTCGCCCAGAGATGCCACTATACTTTGTAAAGTGACGAAGCCGGTCGAGCAGCTCCCCCAGGTGATCATCCGCTTCGCGGGCGATTCCGGCGACGGGATGCAGCTCACGGGCGGGCAGTTCACCTCGGAGACGGCCGCGATCGGCAACGACATCGCGACGTTCCCCGACTTCCCGGCGGAGATCCGCGCGCCCGCCGGCTCGCTGCCGGGCGTCTCGGGCTTCCAGCTCCACTTCGCCGACCACGACATCCTCACTCCCGGCGACGCGCCGAACGTGCTCGTCGCGATGAATCCGGCGGCCCTGAAGACGAACCTGAAGGACCTGCCGAAGGGCGGCCAGCTGATCGTCAACACCGACGCGTTCAACGACCGCAACCTGCAGAAGGCGGGCTACGCGGCGAATCCGCTCGAGGACGGGTCGCTCGAGGAGTACCAGGTGCATGCGGTGCCGCTGACGTCGATGACCGTCGAGGCGCTGAAGGACGTCGACATCACGTCGCGCGAGGCCGAGCGCTCGAAGAACATGTTCGCGCTCGGGCTGATGTCGTGGCTGTACGGGCGGCCGGTCGACAAGACGATCGAGTTCCTGCAGAAGAAGTTCGCGTCGAAGCCGGCGATCGCGGAGGCGAACGTCCGCGCGATCCAGGCCGGCTACGCGTACGGCGAGACGACCGAGACGTTCGCCGTCACGTACGAGGTCAAGCCCGCGAAGCTCGCGCCCGGCACGTACCGGAACATCACCGGCAACACGGCTTTGTCGTACGGGCTGATCGCCGCGTCGAAGCTGAGCGGGTTGCCGCTCTTTCTCGGTGCGTATCCGATTACGCCCGCGTCGGCGATCCTCGAGGAGCTCGCGCGCCACAAGAACTTCGGCGTGCGGACGTTCCAGGCGGAGGACGAGATCGCCGCGGCCGGCGCCGCATTGGGCGCGGCGTTCGGCGGCGCTCTCGGCGTGACGACATCCGCGGGGCCGGGGATCGTGTTGAAGAGCGAGACGATCGGGCTCGCGATGCAGCTCGAGCTGCCTCTGGTGATCGTCGACGTGCAGCGCGCGGGCCCGTCGACGGGGATGCCGACGAAGCCGGAGCAGGGCGACCTGCTGATGGTGCTGCACGGGCGGAACGCGGAGTCGCCGGTCCCCGTCGTCGCCGCCTCGACTCCGGCGGGCTGCTTCGACGCCGCGATCGAGGCGTGCCGCATCGCTTTGAAGTACCGCACGCCGGTGTTCCTGCTGTCCGATGCGTATCTGGCCAACGGCTCGGAGCCGTGGCTGCTGCCGGACGTCTCGACGCTGCCGGACATCTCCGTCGAGTTCGCGACCGAGGCGAACGCAGAGGGCGGCGAGTTCCTCCCGTACCTGCGCGACGAGCAGACGCTCGCGCGGCCGTGGGCGGTGCCCGGCACGCCCGGGCTGGAGCACCGGATCGGCGGTCTCGAGAAGGCGGATCGCACAGGCAACATCTCCTACGACCCCGAGAACCACGACCTGATGACGCGGCTGCGGGCGCAGAAGGTCGCCGGGATCGCGGCGGATATCCCGGAGCTGCACGTGGACGACCCGGACGCCGACGCGGAGCTGCTCGTGCTCGGGTGGGGCGGCACGTACGGCCCGATCGCCGCCGCGTGCCGGCGCGTGCGGCGCGGCGGGCGCAAGGTCGCGCACGCGCACCTGAGGTACCTGAATCCGTTCCCGCGCAACACCGGCGAGGTGCTGCGCCGCTACG
>VAWW01000019.1:543-1055 GCA_005884575.1 Actinomycetota bacterium | reverse complement strand
CGTGCGCGGCCTGCCGTTCCGAGCGAGCGAGCTGCAGGAGGCGATCGAGGCGATGGTGGTCGCGTGATGGTCGCGACGCCCGTCGTCGCGCTGGAGACTCCGCGTCAGGCCGCGTTCTGCGAGGTCGCCACGGAGCGATCGCGGCTCTCGTGCTGGCGGCCTGCGGACGGCCTGACGATGTCGATGAGCGGCGTCGGCCGGTCGAAGCCGGTGATCGATGTGCGCAACCGTGGCCGCGTCGCGCAGGCGCGCGTGATCTTGCGCTACGGCGCGAAGCTACGGGTGCGCGCATACGGCACGTGCGTGAGCGACCGCACCGGCCTCACCTGCAGGAACAGCGACAAGCACGGCTGGTGGATCGGGCGGAAGCAAGGATTCCGGATCTTCTGATGAAGCTGCCGGCCTTCCTCGCTCTTGCGACCGCCGTCGGTCTGGCGGCACCGGCGCTCGCCGCCGCGTACGCGGCGTTTCGAACTCCGGGCGAGGCTGCGTATTGCGGGCTCTCGGAGGGA
>VAWW01000019.1:0-526 GCA_005884575.1 Actinomycetota bacterium | reverse complement strand
TCGGCCCTCACACGACTACAACAAGCTCGACAAGGGGCTCCGTCAGAATCTGGCGCGAGTGCTGCGCTTCGGGACGAGCTGGGCGGATGCAGGCTTCCGCTGTGTGAGCCGGTCGACCGGACTGACGTGCGTGAACCGCGTCGGGCACGGCTGGTCGTTGGGCCGCTACAAGGGTTACAGGGTGTTCTGATGGCCGAGGGCAACGGCAAGCTGACTGCGAAGGACTTCAAGACCGACCAAGAGGTCCGCTGGTGCCCGGGCTGCGGGGACTACGCGATCCTGGCGGCGCTGCAGGGCTTCATGCCCGAGCTCGGGATCCCGAAGGAGCGGATCGTCTTCATCAGCGGCATCGGCTGCGCGGCGCGGTTCCCCTACTACATGCAGACGTACGGGATGCACTCGATCCACGGGCGCGCACCGGCGATCGCGACCGGACTGGCGACGACGCGGGCGGATCTGAGCGTGTGGGTCGTGACCGGCGACGGCGACGCGCTGTCGATCGGCGGCAACCATCTCATCCACGCGC
>VAWW01000055.1:105666-111029 GCA_005884575.1 Actinomycetota bacterium | reverse complement strand
GCGGGCGCGTTGTCGCCGTCGTCTCCGCGGACGAGGCGCCGGGACTCGCCGCGGACGTCGAGGCGCTGACCTATCCGGGGTTCGCCGTCGAGGACGTCGACCGGCCCGGCGCCTCGCTCGACCTCGTGCTCGAAGCGCTGCCCGACGGGGCGCTGGCCGTCGAGCTTGCGTCCCTCCCCGGCACGCTCGTCCGCGCGCTCGGATCGCGGGAGCTCGTGGACGTCGACTTGCGGCCGGCCCGAGCCATCAAGGATCCCGACGAGCTCGAGGCGATCCGCGCCGCGCTCCGGGTCGCCGACGCGGGCCAGGCGGCCGCGCGGGCGAGCTTTCGCGCGGGCGCGACCGAGCTCGAGCTCTGGGCCGAGACGCGCGCGGCGATGGAACAGGCCGCCGGCGCCCGAGTCCCGGTGCTGGCCGACTTCGTCACCGGTCCGCGCACGGCCGAGGTCGGCGGGCCGCCGAGCGAACGCCGCGTCGAGCCGGGCGATCTCCTGCTCGTCGACCTCGTCCCCCGCGTCGGCGCTTACTGGGGCGATTCGTGCGCGACGGTCGCGCTCGGCGATCCGCCGGAGCCCGCGAAGCGCGCCCACGCCACCGCGTTGGAGGCGCTCGAAGCTGCGAAAGCGGCCATCCGCCCCGGCGCGACGGGCGACGAGGTCGATCGCGCGGCGCGCGAAATCAGCGGGTCATATCCACACCACACGGGCCACGGGCTCGGCCTCGCCCTGCACGAGGAGCCGCGGATCATCCCCGGCTCGCAGCGCGTGCTCGAGCCCGGCATGGTCGTCGCGCTCGAGCCGGGCGCCTACGGCGACGGCTGGGGCGTCCGCACCGAGCAGGTCGTCCTCGTCACCGACAGCGGCCACGAGCTCCTCTCCGGACATGACCTCCGGCTCTAAGGAAGGACGTACCCGAAGGCGGTCCAGCCGCCGTCGACGACGAGGAAGTGCCCGGTGACGAAGCTCGAATCCTCCTCGGACGCGAGGAACAGCGCCGCCTTCGCGATCTCCTCCGGTCTGCCGAGCCGCTTCATCGGCGTCCGCTCGACGTAGGCGCGCTCGTCGATGAAGCCCTCCTTGATCGCCTTGTCGACGAGCTCAGTGCGCGTGACGCCCGGGCCGATCGAGTTGACGCGGACGCCGTGCTCGGCCCACTCGATCGCGAGTACCTCGGTCATCTGCACCACCGCCGCCTTCGCCGCGTTATATGCGAGCCGCATCGGGAACGCGACGCTCGCGTTCATCGACGCGATGTTGACGATCGCGCCGCCGCCGCGGACGAGCTGCCGCCCGAACGCCTGGCAGCAGAAGAAAACGCCCGTCTCCATGACGTCGATCGAGCGACGCCAGTGCTCCTCGGGGAAGTCGAGCGACGGGCCCATCAGCGCGAGCCCCGCGTTGTTGACGAGCACCTCGCACCGGCCGAGATCCCGCTCCACCGCCTCCGCCACCGCGACGACCTCGGCGAGGACGGAGACGTCGCAGCGGTAGCCGGAGGCCTGGACGCCACGCTCGCGCAGCTCGGCCGCGTACGCCTCCGCCGCGTCGCCGTTCAGGTCGGGGATCGCCACGCGCGCGCCCTCGGCGACGTACTGCTCGACGATCGCGCGGCCGATCCCCTGTACCCCGCCGGTGACGACGCACACCTTGTCCCGGAGCTTCATCGATCCTCCGGGCGCGGCTGGAAGAGCTCGAGAATGACGCCGTCGGGATCGCGCAGATAGACCCCCTTGCCGCCTGCATTCGCGCCCGTGTCGACGAGCACCGGCTCGGAGAAGAACGTCGCGCCGCCCGCGCGCAGCCGCTCCGCGAGCGCATCCACGTCGTCGACGCGGAGACAGACGTGCGTGATGCCCACGTCGCGTGGCTCCCCGGGCTCGCCGCGCGGCTCGGGCGAGACGTACTGGAACAGCTCGACGCGTTGCACGTCGCCGGGGAACGCGAGATGCGCCATCCGGACGCGCGCGTCGGGATAGCCGACGATCGCACCGAGGTAGCCGCCCTCCTTCTCCTGCTCGAAGAGCACCTCCATCCCGAGCAGGTCGCGGTAGAACGCGAGCGACCGCTCGAGGTCGCGCACCGTCAACCCGGTGTGGTGGAGCGACGGCATCAGAACGTGACCGTGACGCCGCCGTCGACGGTGACGACCTGGCCGGTCAGGTACGCAGCGGCAGCCTGCGGTTCTCGACGTAGATCGTGCGGAACCAGTCGGACTCGAGCTCGTCGCCGGACATGCGCGTGCGGACAAACCCGGGTGCGAGCGCGTTGACGAGGACGCCGTGCGGGCCGAGCTCGATCGCGAGCGTCCGCGTACCGCCCTCGAGCCCCGCCTTCGAGACGTCGTACGCGAGGCACTCCTCCGCACCGTGGAGCCCGTGGATCGACGTGATCGAGAGGATCCGTCCATAGCCGCGCTCGGCCATCGCGCGGCCGAGGCGCGAGGCGAGCATGATCGGCGCGTCGAGATTCACCGCCATGATCCGCCGGTAGCGCGCCAGATCGAGCTCGACCGCCCACATCGGCTCGTTGATCCCGGCGACCGAGCAGAGGACGTCGACCGGGCCGACGCGCTCGACGAGCCCGTCGATCGCGGCGGTGTCGGCGAGGTCGAAGCGGATATCCGTGCCGTCCTCGATATCGACGCCCGTCACGCTCGCGCCCTCCGTGCGGAAGCGCTCGGCGATCGCGCGGCCGATCCCGTTCGCCGCGCCGGTGACCAGCGCGTGCCGCCCCTCGAGCAGGCTCACCGCAGCTCCTCGAGCACGCGACCGTACGTGAGCGTGAAGTCGACGCGCCAGTGGAACGCGGTCTCGACCTCGAGCACCGGCAGCAGATGAACCGGCGCCTGCGCATTCGGCCGCAACTCGACCGTGCCCGGTCCGCGCCACACCTCGTGGACGACGACGTCGTCGAACTCGCGCGCCGTCAGCTGCCGCGCGACGCCGCCGTCGACGGAATGGATCTCCTTGACGTTGATGTTCGTGCGGAAGCCGAGCTCGTCCAGCTCGTCGGTAGACGACGCCTGTTGCTTGTACGGCATCGTCGCCGTGACGACGTCGATTCCGTTGCGCCGCAGCCGGCCGACGAGCAGGTCACCGACCGGCCCGAGCTCGATCTCGCCGCCCTTCTTCGGCTGCCCGTAGATCTCGCGGCCCGCGGCGACGGCGCCGTCGCTCTCGACGAAGAGCAGCGGCGAGTACGCGCCCTCGGTGCCGCTCGCCGCGTGGCGCACCGGCAGGTGCACGGCCGACTCGCCGTACGCGCCGAACCACTCCGCGTCGTGCATCCGGTAGAGGTGCACGATTACGCGCGGCGCGAGCGACTCGAGCTGCGGCGGTAGGAATTGCGCGATCGCGTCAGGCTCGGTCCGGTAGGCGACGGTGAGGATCTCCGTGTTGCGCATCCGCAGCGGGAACCGCGGAACGAGCGAGCTCACGGCGCGACGATCCCGCTCGGCCGCTCGCCGCGGAGCAGTGCGAGCGCGGCCTCGACCGCCTTGCGCCGCAGCTCGACGATCGCCTCCTCCGAGTACCAGGCCGCATGCGGCGTCAGCAGGAGATTCGGCAGCGCGCGCAGCGGATGATCGCCCGGCGGCGGCTCGGTGACGAGGACGTCGAGCGCGGCACCGCGGAGGCGGCCCGACCCGAGCGCCTCGGCGAGGGCGTACTCGTCGACGAGCCCGCCGCGCGCGGTGTTGACGACGACGGCGCCCGGCGGCAGCAGCGCGAGCCGGCTTCGCCCGATGAGGCCGCGTGTCTCCTCCGTCAGCGGCACGTGCACCGAGAGGACGTCCGAGCGCATGAGCAGCTCCTCGAACGGCAGCGGCTCTGCGCCCGCGCCGCGGATCTCGTCGTCGGGAACGAGCGGATCGTGCGCGGCGACCTCCAGGCCGAATGCCCGCGCCCGCTCGCCGACGGCACGCGCGATCCGCCCGAAGCCGACGAGCCCGAGCGTCCGCCCGCGCAGCCGGCGCATGGGTCCGCCGGCGCGGAAGCTCCAACCGCCGCCGGCCGTGTCCCGGGCCAGCTCGACCACGTGCCGCTCGACCGCGAGCACGAGCGCAAGCGTGTGGTCGGCGACCTCGTCGATGCAGTAGTCCGGGACGCGCGCGACCGCGATCCCGCGCTCGGCGGCGGCGGCGACGTCGACGTTGTCGACGCCGATCCCCACCCGCACGATCGCCCGTAGGCCGTTCGCCGACTCCAGCGCGCGCCGACCGACGGATGCGAACTGGACGAGCAGCGCGTCCGGCCGGTGCCGCGCCAGCGCGGCCGCGACCTCGTCCTCGGAGCTGCACTCTTCGACCTCGAGCTCGACTCCCGCCTCGGCGGCCAGGCGCCGCTCGAGCTCGGCGCCGTCGCCGAAGTTCTGGTCGCTGACGAGGATTCGCATGCGGCGGCCGACGCTATCAAGGCGCCAAGCCGCATGGTTCTTGACACTCCTCGCGAGCGCGTCGTAGGGTCGGCCGGCCTAGCTCACTTGATCAAATACGGAGAACGGAGGGCAAAATCGTGGATGAGCTGTCGCGTCCGCTTTCCCGGCGGCGCCTGCTCCAGCTGACGGCCGGCGGCCTCGGCGCCGCAGCGCTCGGCCCGGCGCTCGCCGCGCGCGCAGGCACCTCGACCGCCGCGTATGCGCAGGCGGCGACGCTGAAGATGTGGTGGTGGGGCCAGCAGGAGGCGGTCGGCATCCAGAAGTGGGTCGACGACACCCTGAAGAAGTTCAAGGCGAAGACCGGCAACAGCGTCCAGGCGACGCTGATGGGCACCGACAACGTCATCCCGCAGTTCACGAACGCCGCCGCGGCGGGCCATCCGCCGGACGTCCAGTTCCTCTTCAACGGCATCTACCACATGGAGAACGTCTGGCTCGGCTACGTGAACCAGCTCGACGGGCTCGTATCGCCGAGCGTGCTCAAGAACTCCGGCGCGACGCAGCTCTCGGTCTACAAGGGCAAGCACTACCGCGTCGGCTTCTACACCGTGGGCTTCGGGATCGCGTACAACAAGAGCCACTTCAAAAAGGCCGGCCTCGACCCGAACAACCCGCCGAAGACGTGGGCCCAGTTCATCTCCGCGTGCACGAAGCTGAAGGCGAAGGGCTACATCCCGATCGGGGGCGGCGTCAAGGACGGCTTCCTCGGCGAGTGGTACCTCGTCAACAGCCTCACGCAGAACCTCGACTCGCCGGCGGACGCGCTCAACCTCTTCATCGGCAACCTCGACTGGCGCAAGCCGCGCTACCACGAGCACTGGGTGCGCCTCGAAGAGCTGAAGAAGAAGGGCTTCATCAACACCGACGCCACCTCCCTCCAGCTCTACCAGGGGATCCAGCTCTTCGACACGGGCAAGGCATCGATGTGCT
>VAWW01000055.1:0-105377 GCA_005884575.1 Actinomycetota bacterium | reverse complement strand
AAGTTCTGGACCGATGCGATGTTCGTCGCGTCGCAGAAGATCCTCGGCGGGACGATGACCGGCGCGCAGGCCGGCGAGCTCGCGCACAAGGTCACCGACACGTGGAAGAAGCAGAACCCGGACATGGTCTCGAACTACAAGACGTGGGGCCAGGACCTGGCGTGAATCTACGTCCCGGCGCGGGTGCGAGCCGCTCGCGCCGGGACTCCTGATGCTTCGCACACGCGTCTGGGTTCCGTACCTCTACGTGGCGCCTGCGGTGGCGCTGCTCTGCCTCGTCTTCGCGTACCCCGTGGTGCGCGTCGTCGACTTCTCGACGCGGCTGATCCGCGGCGCGAACGGGCCGTACGTCGGCTCGCTGAACTACCAGCTCGTGTGGGAGGACTCGACCTTCCACGACGCGCTCAAGCACAGCGCGCTGCTGCTGCTCGCGGTGCCCGTCCTGCTCGTGCTCTCGATCTTCTTCGCAGTGCTGCTCTACGAGCGGGCGCGGGGCTGGCGGATCTACCGGAGCGTCCTCTTCCTGCCGTACATCCTCGCCGTGCCGATCGTCGGCATCGTCGCGAGCTACATCTTCGAGCTGAACGGCGCTCTGAACAGCATCCTCCGGGCGGTGCATCTGAACGGGCTCGCGCTCGACTGGCTCGGCAGCGAGAAGCTGTCGCTGCTGACCGTCGGGATCGTGATCGTCTGGCGGGAGCTCGGCTTCGGGATCGTCCTCTTCCTCGCGCGGCTGCTCTCGATGAGCGAGGACCAGCTCGAGGCGGCGCGCATCGACGGCGCGAACTGGTGGGCCCGGCTGCGCTACGTGATCCTGCCGGAGCTGCGCGGGACGATCGAGTTCTACGTCGTCGTCGCCTCGATCACGATGATCGCCTGGGTCTTCGCGTACGTGTACACGCTCACCTCGGGCGGGCCGGGCACGTCGTCGACGGTGCTCGAGCTCTACATCTACAACCAGGGCCTGCGGAACTCGCTGCCGGGGATGGCGTCGGCCGTGGCGGTCGTGCTGCTCGCCGTCTCGATCGTCTCGATCTCGCTGCTGCTCGTCGTACGCGCGCGGGCGCGGGCCGAGGAGCTGGCGTGAAGGCTTCGACGCTCAGGCAGGTGGCGCTGTTCGCAGCGGCGATCGTCGCGCTCTATCCGGTCTGGTTCATGCTCTCGACGGCGTTCAAGACGCAACACCAGTACCTGCAGAACCCGTACGCGTTCCCCTGGCCGCTCTCGCTCGGCAACTTCTCCGACGCGGTGCACGGCGGGAGCTTCCTGCGCTGGTTCAAGAACAGCGCGATCCTCACGATCGGCGCCGTGATCGTCTCGACTGCCGCCGCGGCGCTCGCGGCCTACGCGATTGCGCGGATGCGCTTCCTCGGGAGGAACGTGCTGTTCGCGCTGAGCACGGCGTTGATGGTCGTCCCGCCGGTCGTGATGCTGCTGCCGCTCTTCATCCTCTTCACGAACCTCAACCTCGTTAGCACGTACCAGGGCGTCGTCCTCATCTACGCGGGGCTGACGCTGCCGTTCTCGATCTACATGCTGACGAATTTCTTCCGCTCGATCCCGCACGAGCTGATCGAGTCCGCGCTGACGGACGGAGCGCGCAACTTCTCGGTGCTGTGGCGGATCGTGCTGCCGCTGTCGGCGCCGGCGCTCGTGACGCTCGTGGTCGTCAACGGGCTCTGGGTCTGGAACGAACTGCTGATCGCGCTCGTGTTCCTGCCGAGCGACAACCTCAAGACACTGATGGTGGGGGTGACCGTGTTCCAGAGCAGGTACAACCTCAACGTCCCGGTGACGATGGCCGGGATGCTGCTCGCGTCCGTGCCGATGCTGCTCGTCTACCTGTTCGGGCAGCGCTTCTTCATCCGCGGGCTGACGGCCGGGGCGGTGAAGGGATGAGGCGCTTCGAGGGGCGGAACGTGATCGTCACCGGCGCGGGGCGCGGGATCGGGCGCGCGATCGCGCAGCGCTTCGCGTCGGAGGGGGCGGACGTCCTGTGTCTTGGGCGCACGCTCGAGTCGCTGGAGGAGACGGTCGCGCTGTGTGGTTCTGGGTGGGCGTTCTCGGCGGACGTCTCGCGGCGCGAGGACGTGCAGCGGGCGGTCGATGCGGCGCTCTCGGCGTGGGGGCGCATCGACGTGCTCGTGAACAACGCGGGCATCGACGACGAGACGCCGTTCCTCGAGATGGATCCGGCGCGCTGGGACGAGGTGATCGGAACGAACCTCACGGGCGTCTTCAACATGTCCCAGGCGGTGGCGCGGGCGATGCGCGATTCGGGCGGCGGCGTCATCCTCCACAACATCTCGATCGACGCGAGCGGCGGCGACGGGCCGTTCGCGAGCTACAACGCGTCGAAGGCCGCGCTGCTCGGACTGAACCGGACGATGGCGCTCGAGCTCGCGCAGCACGGAATCCGCGTCAACGGCGTCTCGCCCGGGTTCACGCACACCGACATGACGGAGAAGGCCGTCGGCCCGAAGCTGATGGAGTACCTGAACGGCTCGTTCGCGCGAGTGCCGATGCGGCGGCTCGTCAAGCCTGAGGAGATCGCGGCCGCGTTCGCGTTCCTCGCCTCCGACGACGCGTCGGCGATCACCGGCCAGAATCTCACCGTCGACTGCGGACTGACGGCGAACTGGTACATCCTGGAGACGCTGCCGTCGTAATCGGCGACGACATCCTCGAGGCGACCGTGCTGCCGGAGAAGGGAGCGGAGATCGGCTCGCTGAAGGCACACGGGGTCGAGCTGCTCTTCCAGGCGCCGTGGGAGCTGCCGCGCGAGGGCTCCGGCGGCCACCGCTTTCTCGAGCAGTACGCCGGCGGCTGGCAGGAGCTCTTTCCGAACTGCGGCGACCCGAGCGCCGGGATCCCGTTCCACGGCGAGGTCGCGCTGCTGCCGTGGGACTGCGTGCGGGACGGCGACGCTCTGCGCTGCTCGGTTCGCTCAGAGCTGACGCCGTTCCGCCTCGAGCGGATCATGCGCGTCGAGGACGGGAGGCTCGTACTCGACGAGACGGTGACGAACGACGGCGACGCGGCGGCGCACTTCGTCTGGGGCCACCACCTCGTGCTCGGGCCGCCGTTCCTCGAGGCGGGCTGCGTGCTCGACGCGCCGGTTCGGACGATCGTGACGATCCCGGAGACGTGGGAGGACACAGCGCGGCTCGAGCCGGGGCAGCGGTCCGCGTGGCCGAATGCGCGGCTGCGCGGCGGCGGCACCGTCGACCTGCGCGAGGTGCCGGGCCCTGAGGCGGAGAGCCACGACGACGTCTATCTCACCGACCTCGAGGGCGGGCTCGTCTCGGTGACGAACCCACGCCTCGGCATGCGCTTCTCGCTGGCGTTCGACCATCAGGTCTTCCGCTGGCTGATCGCGTGGCAGCCGTACGGCGGCGCGAAGGAGCTGCCGCTGACGGGCGCCTACGCGCTCGGAGTCGAGCCGTGGGTCTCGCAGCTGCCGCTCGGCGAGGCGATCGCGGCGGGCGAGGCGATCGAGCTCGGCGCCGGCGCGTTCTTCTCGACCTCGCTCAGCGTGGAAGCCGAATGGCTGCGGTGAGGTTCACCGGCGCGGGCAAGGTCTATCCGGACGGCACGCGCGCGCTCGAACGGTTCGAGCTCGAGGTGGCAGACGGCGAGTTCATGGTCTTCGTCGGCCCGTCGGGCTGCGGCAAGACGACGGCACTTCGGATGGTCGCCGGGCTCGAGGAGATCTCGGAGGGCGAGATCCGCATCGGCGAGCGCGTCGTCAACGACCTCGAGCCGCAGGAGCGCGACGTCGCGATGGTGTTCCAGAACTACGCGCTCTACCCGCACATGTCGGTGCGCGACAACATCGCGTTCGGCCTGAAGATGCGGAAGGTGCCGCGCGGCGAACGCGACCGCGCGGTCGACGAGATCGGCCGGGTGCTCGGCCTCGGCGAGCTGCTCGACCGCAAGCCGCGGCAGCTCTCCGGCGGCCAGCGGCAGCGTGTCGCGATGGGCCGCGCGATCGTGCGGAATCCGGCCGTGTTCCTGATGGACGAGCCGCTGTCGAATCTCGACGCACGGCTGCGGGTGCAGATGCGTGCGGAGATCTCGCGCATCCAGCACGAGGTCGGCGCGACGACGATCTACGTCACGCACGACCAGGTCGAGGCGATGACGATGGGCGATCGTGTCGCAGTGCTGCGCAAGGGACGGCTGCAGCAGGTCGACGACCCGCAGCGGCTGTTCGACGAGCCAGTGAACCTGTTCGTCGCGAGCTTCATCGGATCGCCTGAGATGAACCTGCTCGAGGGAACGGTCGAGGACGGCGCTGTGCGTCTCGGCGGCGACGTGCTGCCGACGCCGGGAGCGCCGGCGCGGCTGGCCGAGTACGCGGGCCGACGCGTCGCGGTCGGGATCCGGCCGGAGTACGCGCACGCCGCCGACGGCGACGCGCCGCGGCTGCGGGGCCGGCTCTTGGTGGCGGAGCCGCTCGGCGCCGAGAGCCTGGTGCATGCGGAGCTGGACGTCCCGCCGGTGCTCTCCGAGGAGGTGCTGGAGGTCGCCCGCGACGCCGACGCCGCCGCGGTCACCGAGCTGCGAAGCGCAGCGGAGGAGCGCCGCACGCCGTTCCTGGCCCGCTTCGCCGGCACGGTCCGCCGCGGCAGCGGCGAGCCGATCGAGATCGGCGTCGACGTCTCACGGCTGTACTTCTTCGACCTGGAGAGCGGCTCGGCGATTCGCTAGCCGCCGCTTCGTCCACAGCGCATTCCGGACGGCGAAGACCTCCCAGTCGTTGTTGAAGTACGCGAGGATCGCGACCTCCTCGCTCCAACGCTCGAAGCGCCGCGCCCACTCCTCCAGCTCCGTCTCCGAGTAGTTGCCACGACGGCCGCGGGAGCCGTAGTGGAAGCGCACGAACGTGAAGTCGGTCGTGAACACGTGCGCCTGGAACGGCTTCACCTCGGGTCGGTCGCCGATCACGAGCGCGACGTCGTGCTGCCGGAGCAACGCGTAGACGTCGTCGTGGAACCAGCTCTCGTGGCGGAACTCGAACGCGTGGCGCTCGCTGCGCGGCAGTTGTTCGAGCGCCGCGGCGAGTCGAGCGTCGTCCCGCTTGAAGTTCGGCGGCAACTGCCACAGGAGCGGGCCCATCTTCGGCGTCCGCAGCAGCGGCTCGATCCGCTCGTAGAAACGCTTCAGTCCGGGGCCGAGATCCGTGAGCCGCTTGATGTGAGTCAGGTAGCGCGACGCCTTGATCGCGAACAGGAACTCGGGCGGCGTCTGCGCGACCCAGTTCGCAACGGCGTCACGATTCGGCAGCCGGTAGAAGGTGTTGTTGACCTCGACGGTGTCGAAGTACCGCGCGTAGTGCTCTAGCCAGAGCCGCGCCGGCTTTCCCTCGTAGAACTCCTGCTTCCAGCTGGCGTAGTTCCAGCCGGAGCAACCGATCCGAATCGGGTGCGCCACGCGGCTGTCCGTTCCCGCCGCGACCACGGCCGAAGCAGCCAAGACCCGGGACCTCCCCCGGTCCAGGTCCCGGGTCGTGGCCGCTTGGGACGACTCACCGCCGACAAAAGCCCAGCCCAGCCGTATTTCCGCGCGATGGCTACCGGCCGCGCGGCCGTGTCTCGGGACCTGTCTCGGGACCTACCCCGGTCCAGGTCCCGGGTCGTGGCCGTTTAGGACGAGCGGAGCGCGTCGGCGACCTGGCGGCAGAGCGCCGGCGTTCCCGCTGCGGCGACGCGCGAACGTCCTTCGAGGTCGAGCGGCGCGTCGCCGAAGCCGTCCGGGCCGTCGAAGAGCTCGATCGAGAGGCCGACCTCCCGGACGAGTAGCTGCGCCGCGGCGATGTCGACCGAGCGGGCGCCCTTCAGCGAGCACACCGCGTCGACGCGGCCGGCGGCGAGGTGGCAGAGCGACAGCGCGAGCGAGCCCATGATCCGCAGGCGGTGGGCGATCCCCGTCACGTCCGCTGCGTGCTCTGCAACGAGCGACGTCAGCGTCGCCTCGAACGCGAGGATCTCGATCCGGTCCTTCGGCCGCTCCCCGCCGAGCGGCTCGCCGCCGAGGAACGCGCCCTCGCCTCGCCGCGCCGTCCACTCCTCGCCGGTGCCGAAGTCGTAGACGTAGCCGAAGTGCACGTCGTCCATCCGCTCGCCTTCGGCGACAGCGATCGACAGCGCGAAGTAGGGGATCCCCCGCTTCGCGTTCAGCGAGCCGTCGATCGGGTCGATCACCACGACGGTCTCGCCGTCGCCGAACCGGCCGGCCTCCTCGCTGACGATCGTCACGTCGAGATCGCAGAAGCGCGCGAGGATCACCTCCTCGGCCGCACGATCGATCGCGGTCGTATCGTCACCGCCGAGTCCCGCGCCGACGACGGGCTCGCGGTCACCGCGAAGCGGCAGGTCGACGAGCACGCCGCGCACGTCTCCCACCGCCTCGCGGCAGACGGCGAGCCAGTCAGTCAAGCGGATGGAAGAGAAGCCCGGACGTCAGCTTCGGGAAGAAGTACGTGCTCTTCTGCGGCATCACGTCGCCGCGCTGCGCCACCGCCCAGACGTCGTCGAGCGGCGTCGGTCGCAGCAGGAACGCGCCCTCCGCCTCGCCGCGGTCGACCGCGGCTACCGCCTCGGCAACCTGCGGCGTGTACGTGACGTCCTCGGGTGCGAGCCGCTCGACAACCTCCACGTCGAGCCCGTCGCCGTCGACGAGCAGGTACTCGCCGCCGCGGTAGAGCACGACACCGGGAAGCTCGTCGCCCGGACGATCGATCGCGGTGCCGCGAACGCCGTTGACGCGACCGGCGACGCGGTGCGTCGGGAAGATCGTCAGCCCCTCCTGGTCGGTCGGGACGATCACGACCATCATCCACGCGCTCGCCTCGGTCCCGTCCTCCTCGTGGAAAGCGAGCGCAGTCTCGTACCGGTGATGGCCGTCCGCGATCAGCAGTTGCGCGTCGGCGAGCTCCTCCGTCAGCGCCGAGCCGAACTCGGCCCCGAGCCGCCAGAGCCGGCTCGTCACGCCGCCCTCGTCGACCTGCATCTCGGGCTCGCCGAGGCCGTCGAGCTCGATCGAGCCGTCCCAGAGCAGGAAAATCGGCTCGAGCTGCGTCCGCGTCGCGCGCAAGAGGCGCAGCCGGCCCTCCTTCGGCCCGGCGTGTGTTCGCTCGTGCGGCAGCACGACACGGTTCTCGTACGGCTCGAGCCGCAGCGATGCGACGACGCCGCTCCGAGTCCGCGCCACGCCGTCCGGCCCGGTGTAGTCCTGCGAGAGCCACCAGAACGCGGGCTCCTCGTCGCGAACAAGCACGCCGCTCTCGCGCCACTCGCGAACGAGCCGCGCCGCCTCGTCCTCTGACTCCGGCAGCGTCAGGTGGACGACGTTGTGCGGGCTGCGCGCCAGATACTCCCGGCGCTGGTCGTCGGAGATGACGTCGTACGGCGGTGCGACGAGCTCGGGTAGCGCGCCGGCCGTCGCCTCGTCGTAGCGGAGCGCGCGAAAGGGCTTGACGACGGCCATGGGGCCTAGACTAGCTCCGGTGACGATCGCCCAGCTGACCGAGGACCGGACCGTCGAGGGCGTCTACGCGGTGTCGCGCAAACAACGGCTCCGCACCCGGAACGGCGCGCCGTACCTGGCACTCGAGCTCGTCGACCCGAGCGGCCGGATCGAGGCGCGCGTGTGGCAGGACGTCGAACTGCTCGATGCGCGGTTCGCAGAGGGCGACGCCGTTCGCGTGCTCGGCCGCGTCGAGCGCTTCCGCGACGGGTTGCAGCTCGCGGTGCACACGCTCGAGCCGGCCGCCGACGTCGACCCGGCGACGATGGCGCCTGCGATGCGGCGCGACGCCGACGAGCTGCGCGGCTTCCTCGAGTTTCTCACCGCCGAGCTCTCGCACCCCGGACTGCGCGCGACCGTCGAGCGCGTGCTCGCGGACCGCGACCTAGGCGCGGTGCCGGCGACGCTCGACGGCCATCACTCGTACGCGGGCGGGCTGCTGGAGCACACCGTCGGAGTCGCGACGCTCGGCCGCGAGACGGCGCAGCTGCATCCGCGCCTGCGCACCGACCTGCTCGTCGCCGCCGCTCTCCTGCACGACGTCGGCCGCACGCTCGAGCTCGGGCGCGGCCCGGTCTTCCGGCAGACCGAAGAGGGCAGATTGCTCGGTCACATCCATCTCGGTCTGCGGCTGATCGAGGAGCGCGCAGCCGCGCTCGAACCGGACGTACGCGCCGAGCTCCTGCACGCTGTCGCCTCGCACCACGACCTTCGCGCCGCACGCACCGCCGAGGCGGCCGTTCTCTACCACGCGAACCAGCTCGACGCGGTCGCCGCGACGCGTCCCGTGCCGACGCCCTGAGCGCGATCCTCCTCGCGCTCGGGGCGAGCCTCGCCTGGGGCTTCGCCGACTTCGGAGCCGGCGTGGCGGCACGCCGCCTGCCCGTCGTGCTCGTGATCCTCGTCTCGCAGGTTGCCGGGCTCGTGCTCGGCGGCCTGCTCGTCGCGACCGTCGGCGGCGACGCGCCCTCGGCGCGCCGCATCCTCTACGGGGCCGCCGCCGGCGCTGCGGGATTCGTCGGCCTGATCGCCTTCTACACCGCGATGAAGGTCGGCGCGATGGGCGTGATCACGCCGATCACGGCAACGGCCGTGCTCGTGCCGGTCGCGGTCGGCCTGATCCACGGCGAGCGGCCTTCCGGTCTCCAGGGAGCCGGCGTCGCGATCGCGCTCACCGGCGTCGTCGTCGCGTCGATCGAACCGGAGCGAGAGGTGCTGCACGACCGCCGGATCGCCGCCGGCGTCGGCTTCGCGCTGATCGCGGCGCTCGCGTTCGGATCCTCCCTCGTCGGCCTCAACGCCGCCGCCAAGGGAAGCCCGATCTGGGCGACCTTCTCGATGCGGGTCACCGCGGTGCCGCTCGGCCTCGCGTTCGTGCTCGCGATGGGCGTGCCGGTGCGCGGCTCGCTGCGGCACTGGCCGTTGCTCGCCGGCGTCGGCCTTGCGGACACGGGCGCGAATATCCTCTTCGGCCTCGCGGGCAATCGCGGGCTGCTCAGCGTCGTGGCCGTGCTCGCGTCGCTGTATCCGGTCATCGTCGTCGCCCTGGCGCGTGTGTTGCTGTCCGAGCGGCTCGCGCCCTCGCAGCTCGGCGGCGCGGCGGCCGCATTACTGGGCGTCGCGCTCATCAGTGCCGGCTAGCCTGGGCGCCGAAATTGCACAGAACCGTCACACTTTTTCGTCGGTACTGGTACCGACGTTTGCACGAAGCACAGTAATCTCGGTGAGCCGGGAGCAGTTACGGCACAGCTATGGCGCACTTTTGCGTCGGTACCTGGTACCGCCGGGCTCAGACGTTGAAGCGGATGTTCAGAACGTCGCCGTCCTCGACAACGTACGTCTTGCCCTCGAGGCGCTGCAGGCCCGCGCGCGCGACCTCCGCCGCCGATCCGAGCCGGACGAGGTCGTCCCAGCGCAGCACCTCGGCGCGGATGAAGCCGCGTGCGATGTCGGAATGGATCGTCGACGCCGCGTCGAGCGCGGTCGAGCCGCGCGTCAGCGTCCACGCCCGAGTCTCTTTCTCGCCCGCAGTGAAGAACGTGATCAGGTCGAGCGTCTCGGCGAGCCGCCGCACCACCTCGGCGAGCGCCGACTCGCCCTCCCGGAACTCCGCAGCCTCGTCGGGCGCAAGCTCGGCGAGCTCGGCCTCCATCTTCAGGTCGACACCGCCCGGGCCGTTCTCGATCGCGATCACCGGCTTCGTCGTCAGCGGCTCGAGCTCCGGCGGCAGCTCGCCGTTCCAATCGGCGATCGTGTTCCCCGCGTCGAGGTGCGCGAGCAGCGCCTCGAGCTGCGCCGCCTCCTGCTTCAAGCGTGCATCGCCGGACTTCGCCTGCTTCGCGACGCGCTCCAGCCGCCGCTCGACGTGATCGCGGTCCGCGACGAGCAGCTCGAGCTTCAGCGTCTCGAGGTCGTCGGCCGGCACGCGCGTCCCGGAGAATCCGTCGAGGGCGACGAGCAGCGCGTCGACCTGCCGCAGATTCCCGAGCAGCTGCGGTCCCGTGCCGCGCACCTCCACGACGCGGATCGCGGCGGGCGTCACCTTCCGCGCGTGCACGACCTCCGCGACCGGACGAAGCCGCTCGTCGGGGACCGCGGCCATCCCCACGTCGCCCGCCGCGCGCGAGCCGGTCAGCGCCTGGAACAACATCGACTTGCCGGAGCTCGGCAGCCCCACGATCCCGACCTCCAGCGCCACGAGCGCGCAGGCTACCGCTCAGCCCATGCGCAGGGCCGCGGTCGCAGTGCCGAGCGCGAGCAGCACCGTTCCGCCGATCACGGCGAGATCGCCGGGGCTGTAGATCCAGCCGCCCGCGTGGACGAAGTCCGCGACTCCGCCCGAGGCGCCGGCGACGAGACTGTTGGCGAGCAGTCCGCCGGCGACGCCCGCCGCGGCGAGCTCGAGCACGAGCAGGCGGCTGAGGCGCGCAAGGAACGCGGCGACGATGAGCACGGCGGCGGCCGTCAGCGCGCTCGTGAGATGCCAGGACGCCGAGGTCGCTCGGTTGAGCGACACGTTGTGGAACGCAAACGCGGTGACGACCAGGCAGGTCGTGCAGACCGTCGCGGCGAGGAACGCGGATCGGACCAGCTGCACCATCGGAGGTGCAACGGCCCTCCGCCGCGACCGGTTACTTCTGCGCCTCCTGGATCTGCTTCTGCAGCGAGACGAGCGCCCGGTGCTGCAGCGACTTGATCGCACCGTCGGTCTTCCCGAGGATCGTCGCGACGTCGGCGTTCTGGAAGTTGAAGACGAACTTCAGCGTCAACACCTGCTGCTGCTCCGACGAGAGATCCTCGATCAGCGCGAGCATCGACTGGCGCCCGATCGAGTGCATCGCCTGGAGCTCGGCGGACGGCTCCTCCTCGCCCGGCGGCTCCGGCACCTCTTCCTCCGGCTGCCAGCGGCGGCGCGCGCGGAAGTGGTCCATCGCGAGGTTGTGCGCGATCCGGAAGAGCCACGCGGAGAACGGCGCCGACTGCCACCGGAACTTTCCGATCGACTCGAGTATCTTCAGGAACGTCTGCGTCGTCAGGTCTTCCGCGTCATGCCGGTTGCCGACGCTCATGTGCAGGTAGCTGTAGATCCGGTCGAAATGGATCAGGTACAGCTCCTCGAGCGCGGCCCGGTCTCCCTGCTGGTCGCGCTCGACCAGCTTGCGAACCTGGTCGGTCGATTCCTTGGACCGGGCTCGGGTCGCTTCCTCGGTCACCCTCTGGCGCGTTCCCTCCGCCGGGAAGCGCTAACCGGCGCCAAAGCCGACCCGGCTCTCGCGGGCGAAGCGCTTCACGTAGGTGACCTTGTGGACTGCGACGGCGTAGCGTCCGTCCTCGGCGTCGAGCGCGACGACGTTCTCGCTCGCGGACGCGAGCGCGCGCTCCAGCTCGTCGGCGGAATCCCCGGTGACGCGGGCGAGCATGATCTGACTCCCATCAAAGCCGATCTCGACTTGGACGCGGTCGTCAGACAGGCGCGACCACCTCCGAGAGCACGCCGTGAACGGCGTCCGGATGGACGAAGGCGACCTCGAGCCCGAACATACCCGCCCGCGGCTCGGCGTCGATCAGCTCGGCGCCGCGGGCGCGGAGGTCGGTGAGTGCGGCGCGGATGTCCGGCACCTCGTACGCGACGTGGTGCATGCCAGGCCCGCGGCTGGCGAGAAACTTGCCGACCGGGGTCTCTGCCCCGAGGGACGCAAGCAGCTCGACGCGGCCCGTGCCGACGAGCACCGCAGCGGCCTCGACGCCCTGATCGGGGACGGTGGCTCGATGCTCGACCTCCGCGCCGAACAGCCGCTCATAGGTCGCCACCGCCTCGTCGAGGTCCTCGACCGCCACGCCGAGGTGGTGGATGCCACGCGCCTCCATCGGCGCGATGCTAGCGGCTGGGCCTAGGCGCCCGGTTGCGGGAGCGCGCGGACCGCGCCGACGAGTGCGGAGGCGCGGGACTCGATCTCGAGACCGGCGACGAGCGCCTCGAGCTCCTCCTTGTCGAGCGTCTCCTTCTCGAGGAGCGCGGTCGCGATCCGGTCGAGCGCGCTCCGGTGCTTCTTCACGAGGCGCACGGCCTCCGAGTAGGCCTCGTCCGTCAGGCGGGCTTGCTCGCTGTCGCGCAGCCGCTTCGTCTCCTCGGAGAGCGCGTAGTTGTCGGCGCGCATCGTCCGCGAGGCGACGTTGTCGGACATTCCCCACTCGAAGACCATCGAGCGGGCGATCTGTGTCGCCTTCTCGAGGTCGCTGGCGGCGCCGTTCGTCACGCGCCCGAAGACCACCTGCTCGGCGGCGCGGCCGGCGAGGGCGATCTTCATCAAGTCGATCAGCTCTTCCTTCGTCTGCATGTAGCGGTCCTCGGTCGGCAGGTGGAGCGTGTAGCCGAGCGCCTGCCCGCGGGAGACGATCGTCACCTTGGACACGGGCGAGAGGTCGCCCATCAGATGTGAGAGCAGCGCATGGCCGCCCTCGTGGTACGCGAGGATGCGGCGCTCCTTCTCCGTCAGAGCCTTCTTCTGCTGCAGGCCGGCGACGATCCTGTCGATCGCGTTCTCGAAATCCGCCTGCGTGACGTACTGCGCCTGGCGGCGGCCGGCGAAGATCGCGGCCTCGTTGGCGATGTTCGCGAGATCGGCGCCGGTGAGGCCGGCGGTGTGGCGCGCGATCATGCTCAGGTCGACGTCGGCCGCGAGCGGCTTGTTCCGGGTGTGGACGCCGAGGATCGCCTCGCGGCCGGCGAGATCGGGCGGGGCGACCATCATCTGGCGGTCGAAGCGGCCCGGGCGCAGAAGCGCGGGGTCGAGATCCTGCAGCCGGTTGGAGGCGCCCATGACGACGACCTGATCGGTCGGCGTGAAGCCGTCGAGCTCGACGAGGAGCTGGTTCAGCGTCTGATCCTGCTCGCGGTTGAAGCCGTGGCCCGTCCTGGCCGCGCCGACCGCGTCGAGCTCGTCGATGAAGACGATCGACGGCGCGTGCTTGCGCGCGTCGTCGAAGAGCTTGCGAATGCGCGCGGCGCCGAGGCCGGCGAACATCTCGACGAAGGCCGAGGCGCTCTGCGAATAGAACGACGCGCCAGACTCGTGCGCGACCGCCTTTGCGAGCAGCGTCTTCCCGGTCCCCGGCGGTCCGTAGAGGAGGATTCCCTTCGGCACCTTCGCCCCGAGCCGCTCGAATCGCTTCGGGTGGCGCAGGAAGTCGACGACCTCCATCAGCTCGGCGCGCGCCTCCTCGACCCCGGCCACGTCGCCGAAGCTGACCGACGAACCCGAGTTCGCGCTGACGTGGGCCGGCTTCACGCGTGGCATGACCTGCAGCGTCTTCCAGAGGATGAAGACGACGAAGGCCATCAGCAGGAAGAACGCAAGCGGGAGCCAGGTCAGCGCGAACTGACCGGCCTCGTGAAACCAATGTGCGATGTCCGGCACCTCTCACTCATCATCGCCAGGACTGGGCGGGCGTCAACCGCGGAGGCGCGCGGCGGCCTCGGCGGCCGTCGTGAACTCGACCCCCCGGCCGCGCCAATCGGCCGTGCAGGCGGCAGTCCGGGCCTCGTCCAGACCGCGGGCGGCGTCCTCGACGAACGTGACGCGGCGGCCGCGCTGGAGGAAGCCCCGGATCGCGGCGTCGTCGCAGACGTCGGTCGCGACGCCGAAGACGACGATCTCCTGCGGGTCGAGCGCGTCGAGGAGGGCGTCGGTGTTCGGGTTCGTGAAGACGTTGAAGTTCTTCTTCAGTAGCAGGATCTCGCGGCGGCCCACAACGAGCGCCGGCACGAGTCCAGGCGGGTACGGCACGAGCGAGAGCGGCAGCGGGTCGCGCTGCTTCGTCTCGAGGATCTTCTCGGCGCCGCGCGTCCCGCGTAGACAGTGCGGCGGGTACGTGTTGCGGAGATCGGGGCGGTGGGAGATCTCCGGGTCGGTCAGCTCGTGGTCGTCGGCGGAGGCGACATGGACGATTCCGCCGGCGCGCGCAGCGTCGACGAGCAGCTCCATCGCGGGCGCCACCTGGTTCGCCTTCGGCACGTAGAGCTTTCCGGACGGCTCCATGAAGTCGACCTGCGTGTCCACGTCCCAGAGGATCACTGTGGACAAAACGTCACACTTTCGCGTGCGTACCTGGTACCGAAGCACATGTCACGTAACCCGCTCCAGCCGCTCGTTCGGGCGGTAGCGGCGCCCGAACTTTCCCGACGGTCGGCCGTCGGTGAGGACGATGTCGGCGGTGAAGTCGTTCGAGCCGCGGATCAGCGACGAGCCGACGCCGTACGCGTCGACCGGCACGCCTTGCCCCTCGAACGAACGGATCTTCTCCGCGTCGAAGCCGCCCGAGACGACGATCTTCACGCGCTCGAAGCCGTCGCGGTCGAGCGCGTCCCGCACCTTGCGCACGAGCCGCTCGTTGACGCCGGTCGGCTTGAAGTCACCCATCGCGTCCCACAACGACCGGTCGACGAGCAGCTCAGACGTGTCGAGCCGAACACCCCAGAGCCGCGGCCCCAGCGCGCGCGCGACCTCGAGCGCCGTGTCGACCGAGTTGTTTTCGAAGTCGACGAGTACGGTGACGTTCGTCCCCTCGCGCGCGTTCTCAGCGAACTTCGTCGCGGCGAGCGCGGTGTTACCGCCGTAGGACGCAATCAGGGAATGCGGCACGGTTCCCACGCCTCGGCCGCCCCACCACGACGCCTGCTCGTCGGTCGTGACGCCGATCGGCGCGCCGACCATCTGCCCGGCGACGAACGCCGCGTAGCCGTCGCCGGTCTGCACGCGGTGATGATCGAAGCGCGCCGGCATGAAGATCACCTGCTTGCCGCGCGCCGCCCGGAGCACGCCGACGACGTTCGTCGTGATCAACGTCCGCCGCGCGAGCACGCCGAGATAGACGGTCTCGAGATGCGCGAACGTCGTGTAGTCGCCCTCGATCGTGATCACCGTCTCGAACGGCTCGACGCGGTCGCCGTCGTACAGCGCGTGAACCGTCAGCGCGTCCCAGTCGTCGGAGCAGAGCTTGAGGATCGCGATCGCCTCGTCCATCCCGCCGAGCCACGCCTGCTTCTTCTGGAATACCTGCATGACGACCCGCGGGCGGCGCCCGTCGGCACGCAGCGTCTCACGGGTGTGGTTGAAGTACGCGTCGGTGTAGTAGCCGGCGCGCATCTTCTCCACCGGCAGGTCGAACACCTCGGGATCGAGGCGTTCGCGGGTCCGGCGCTCAGTCTCTTGCGCCACGCTCGAGCTCCAGGCACGCGGCGAGCGCAGCCTCCGCGACCTCGAGCTGCTCGGGCGTCGGGTCGGCCGTCGCGAGCCGATGCTGGAGCTCGTGGCCGGGCTTCGCGAGCGCGCGCGAAAGGCGACTCTCCGGATTCCGCGTCATCCAGCCGAAGATCTCGGTCGACGCGCCGAGCGCGCCGAGCTGCGCCGCCGCGCGCGCGGGATTGCGCCAGCGCTCGGGGACGCGCGCCGCGAGCGCATTGCCGACCGCGGTGGTGGCGAGGATCGGGCCGATCAGATGCGAGCCGCAGCGCTCGTGCTCCTTCTCGCGCCGCTCGCCGTGCTCGTAGCTGCCGATCGCGATGTGCTCCGCGCCGTGGTAGGCGGCGAGGTCCGAGCTTCGTAGCGCAAGCGTCGCCGGCGCGAGCGAGATCAGCCCGCCGAGCAGCTCCTGCGCGGCAGGCGTCAGCCGCGTCGAGTCGCGCACGACCTTGACGAAGACCGCGGAGCCGGCCGCGGCCGCGAGGACGCCCGGCCGCTCGAACGGCAGCTTCGCCGCGGGCAGGCGCCGCTTCACCTGCGGGATCACGGCGAGCGACTCCAGGAGCCGCGCCGGCCCGCGCAGGAGCGGCGCCGTCACCTGCGACGCGAGGAACCGCTTCCGCTCCGCGACGATCTCGAGCCGCCCGTCCGGGTGGCGGATCGCGCACGCCCACGAGCGGGGGCCGTGCACGAGCACACCGTTCGGCAGCGCCATCCCTCCCAGGCGGATCTTCTCGTCGGCCATCGCCTTCAGCCTAACGAGCGGCCCATCGCCTGCGCCGCGTGACGCAGGAACTCGACGCCGAGCTCGAGGTCCTCGACCGGAACGCGCTCGTCGGCGGAGTGGATCAGCAGCGCGGCCTGTTCGGCCGGCATCGTTCGGGCCGGGAAGAACCCGTAGGCGACGGTGCCGAAGGCCTGGCGCAGCCAGTGGCTGTCGGTGAAGCCGGCCGAGCAGATCGGCACGACGCGCGCGCCGGGCTCGCGGTCGTCGACGAAGGACTGGATCGCCGCCCAGAGCGGCGTGTCGAGCGGCGAGCGCGTCCCGCCCGCCGTCTCGAGCCACTCGAGGTCGTAGTCCAGGTCGCCGCCGAGCACTGCCCGCAGAAGCGGATCGACCGCGTGCTCGCTCTGCCCCGGCAGCAGCCGGCAGTCGACCGTGACCTCGCAGACCGCCGGGATGACGTTCAACTGTCGCGACGCCGAGATGATCGTCGGCGAGAAGGTCGGGGCGAGGAGCGGCTCGACCAATGTCGCGGCGACCGGATCGACCTCGCGCGCGCGACCCACAGCGTCGACCGGCGGCGGCGTCTCGCCGAGCACCGCGTGGAGAAACGCCTCGACCTCCTGCTGCAGCTGCGGCTCGGGCCGGTACGCGGACAGCCGCTCGATCAAGTTCGCCGCCTTGACGAGCGCGTTGTCGGCGATCGCCGGCATCGACGCGTGCCCTGCGCGACCCCGTGCGCGGATGACGAACGGCGCTGTCTTCTTCTCCGCCGTCGAGCACAGGTAGAAGGTGCGGCCGCCGAGCTCGAGCCGGTCGCCGGCTCCCTCGTTGATCGCGAACTCGCAGCGCACCGCCTCGGGATGCTCCTCGCAGAGCCAGGCGAGCCCGAAGCCGTCGCCCACCTCCTCGTCGGCCGTCGCCGCGAAGATCAGGTCGCCGGCCGGCGCGAAGCCTTCGCGCGCGAGCGACGCGATCGCTACTGCGCTCGCCGCGACCTGGCCCTTCATGTCGAGCGCCCCGCGCCCCCAGACCTCACCGTCGCGCAGCTCCCCCGAGAACGGCGGGATGGTCCACTCCGCCTCGTCCGCCAGCACGA
Source organism: Actinomycetota bacterium (assembly GCA_005884575.1). Taxonomy (GTDB): domain Bacteria; phylum Actinomycetota; class Thermoleophilia; order Gaiellales; family Gaiellaceae; genus AC-16. Next base: position 88,282 of record VAWW01000055.1, on the reverse strand, counting down.
CGTCGGTGTGCGAGAGGAGCAACAGCCGCGGTCCGTCGCCACGACCGGGGATGCGCGCGACGAGATTCGCGCGCTTCGGCACCTTCGCGTACAGCTCGCACTGCACGCCGCTGCGCTCGAGATAGTCGCGCAGCAGCTCGGCCGCCGCCGTCTCGTTTCCCGGCGGACTCGTCGTGTCGACGCGCAGCAGCCGCTGGAGGAGGTCGGTGACCTCGTCGCGGAGACCACGAGCCTCTAACACAAAGAAGCGCGGGTCGTGGTCGTGTTAGAGGCTCTCAGTCGCTCTCCTTCGCGAGCGCCGTGAGCCGGTTCCGGACCTCCCAGAGATCCGGGTACAGCTGCTTGTGGATCATCCGCCCCAGCACCTCGACCGGCGTGCCCTGCGTGCCGACGACACGGTCGCCGATGATCCGCGCGACGACGCGGTAGTGGCGGATCCGCCAGTTCGCGACGCGCTCGTCCCACTCGATCAGCCCCTCCGCGAGCTGGTAGAGCTCCTCGTGCTCGCGCCCGTGGACGTAGACGTCATCGATCGTGAGCCCCGCGGCCGCGACCGCATCCTCGAAGGCGTCGCCGAGCGCGGGCGAGACACGGCGGATCTGGCGAAATCCGGGCGAGTCGAAGCCGGAGCCGTGCCCGAGCACGCGGCGGAGCGTCTGGTACTCCCAGGGCGACATCTGCTCGAGCATGTCGAGCTGCGCGGTCACGTACTGCATGCAGAGCGACGAGCGCCGCAGCAGCCGCACCGCCGCCGCAAGTTCGCCTGCGCGCACGTGCGCGGTCGCACGCGCGATCTCGCTCGTCGCGAGCTTGAGCCAGAGCTCCGATGACTGGTGGACCGTCTGGAACAGGAGCTCGTCCGGGTGCGACTGCTCCTCGGGCTCCTTCTGGAGCGCCAAGAGCTCCTCGGTTCGCAGGTATCGCTCGTAGTCGCTCGGCGCGTCTCCGGGCAGCACGGGCTGGGAGAAGTCCTCTGCCTGGGCCATGTGCGGGAGCATACTTCCAGCAAATGGGGGATCTCTTCTCCGACGCGGCCCGCGAGCGGGCGACCGAGGTCGCGCCGCTGGCGCTGCGGGTACGGCCCCGGACACTCGACGAGTTCGTCGGCCAGACGCACGTCCTCGGCGAGGGGTCGGCGCTGCGCCGCTCGATCGAGGAGGACCGCGTCCGCTCGTCGATCTTCTACGGGCCGCCGGGCAGCGGCAAGACGACGCTCGCGCGGATCGTCGCCGCGGCGACCGACGCCGAGTTCGAGGAGCTCTCCGCCGTCTCGGCGACGGTGAAGGACGTGCGCGAGGTGCTCGCCCGCGCGCGCGAGAGGCTGGGCACGACGGGCCGCCGGACGATTCTCTTCCTCGACGAGATCCACCGCTTCAACAAGGCACAGCAGGACGCGCTGCTGCCGGCCGTCGAGGAGGGACTCGTGACGCTGATCGGCGCGACGACGGAGAACCCGTACTTCGAGGTCAACTCTGCGCTCCTCTCCCGCACGCAGGTGTACGAGCTCGAGCCGCTGTCGGACGACGACCTGCAGGAGGTGGTGCGGCGCGGCGCCGCCGAGCTCGGCGCGGAGATCCCGGCGGAGCTCGTCGACCTGATCGCGCAGCGCTCCGGCGGCGACGCGCGTTCCGCGTTGAACATCGTCGAGCTCGCCTGGGAGACCGCGGGCGGCGCGGCGCTGACCGAGGAGCACGTCGAGGACGCCGCGCGCAAGCGGCCGCTCGTCTACGACAAGGCGGCCGACGCGCACTACGACTTCACCTCCGCGTTCATCAAGTCGATGCGCGCGTCCGATCCCGACGCCTCCGTGTACTACCTCGCCGCGATGCTGGAAAGCGGCGAGGACGCGCGCTTCATCGCGCGGCGGATGATCGTGCTCGCATCCGAGGACATCGGCAATGCCGATCCGCGCGCGCTCCTCGTTGCCGTCGCCGCGGCGCAGGCCGTCGAGCACGTCGGCCTGCCGGAGGCGCGCCTCAACCTCGCCCAGGCCGCGATCTACCTCGCTCGCGCCCCGAAGTCGAACGCGAGCTACGTCGCCCTGAAGGAGGCCGCGCGCGACGTGCAGGAGCACGGCACGGTCCGCCCGCCGAAGGCGCTCCGCGACGGCAGCTGGTACGGGCGCCAGCTCGGCCACGGCAAGGGCTACATCTATCCGCACGACGATCCGGCCGGCTTCGAGGTCGACAACTCGCCGGACGAGCTGAAGGGCCGGAAGTACTACCGCCCGTCCGGGAACGGCGAGGAGACCGACTAGAGAATCCGGGCGCCGAGCGCCGACGCAACGAGCTCGACGGCGAGCCGCGCGGTTTCGTTCTCGCGGTCGAGGATCGGATTGACCTCGACGACCTCGAGCGACCCCGCGAGACCGGACTCGGCGACGAGCTCCATCGCGAGATGCGCCTCGCGGTAGGAGAGGCCGCCTCGCACCGGTGTCCCGACTCCCGGCGCGTGTGCCGGGTCGACGACGTCCATGTCGAGGCTGACGTGCACGAAGCTCCCGCCCGCGACGTGCTCGATCGATTCGCGCATCGCGCGCTCGATTCCGATGCGGTCGATCTCGGACATCGTGAACACCTTCGCGGCGAGCCGGTGCAGGAGCTCCCGCTCGCCTACGTCGAGCGACCGCACGCCGACGAGGGCGACCCGCGCAGGATCGACCGCGGGCAGCGGCCACTGGTCGTAGGCGAACTCGCCGTCGGCGATGCCCATCGCGGCCGCGAGGACCATCCCGTGCACGTTGCCCGTGGGCGAGGTCGCGGGCGTGTTCAGGTCGCCGTGCGCGTCGACCCAGAGGACGCCCCCTTGCCCGTACGCCTGCGCCAGGCCGACGAGCGTCCCCAGCGCGACCGAGTGATCGCCGCCGAGGACGAGCGGCATCGCGCCCTCCTGCACGGCCCGCACGACCAGCTTCGCGACGTTGTCGCAGGCGTGCTTGATCTGCTCGAGGAAGCGCGCGTTCTCATCCCCCATCGTGGTCGCCTCGGCGACGGGAGCCGGGATGTTCCCCCAGTCGGTGCAGTCGACGCCGATCCGCTCGAGCTCCGTCTCGAGCCCCGCGTAACGGATCGCGGACGGCCCCATGTCGACCCCGCGCCGATCCTGGCCGAGGTCGAGCGGGGCACCGATCACGGCCACCTTGCGGCGGGGTTGCACGGTCACCGGCGCAAGGCTAGCGTGACGGCATGCAGGGGTCCCCTGCGGTGATCCGTGTCCTGCTCGCCGACGACGACACCAGCTTCGTCGAGTTCCTGCGCCGGCTGATCGACCAGCAGCCGGAGCTCACCGTCGTCGGCACGGCGCACGACGGACTCGCCGCGATCGAGCTGGCGGAGAACGTGATGCCCGACGCGGTCGTGATGGATCTGCACATGCCGCTGCTCGACGGCGTCAGCGCAGTCGCACGGCTGCGCCGCGACGTGCCGCATCTCTGCCTGATCGCGCTGACCGGAGACGGCGACCCGGAGCTCCACCGCGCTGTCTCGGAGGCGGGAGCCGACGCCGTGCTTCTCAAAGGCGACCTGCTGCAGAATCTCGTCGAACGGCTTTCGGCGATCAGGACGCCGGCGTAGCGGACGGAACCGGGCGCGCGGTCACAGTCCTTGAAGCGCGCACAATCGTCCGGAGGCTGTCCCTAGACGATGTCGAGGATCGGGTAGCGCGCATCGAGGTCGAGGCAAGCCGCCGCGAAGAGGGCGGTGCCGACATCCCCGGTCCAGAGCGAGTAGCGGCCGCGGCCGTTGGCAGCGCGGAGGCGCTCGGCCTGGCCGAGCGCGTGGACGGCGAAGCGGCGCGCGCGCTCGAGCCACCGCTCGTCACCTGTGCGTGCGAATGCCTTCAGAAGCGCGAACCCATTGCCGGAAGTGCCGTGGCAGATGCCGTGGCCCTTCTCGTCGCCGTGCGCGCCGGCTCGCCAGATCAACTCGGCGCCGGCGAGCAGGAGCTCCTCGTCGAGGTAGTCGCACGCGCCGGCGAGCACGCCCGGAGCGCCGGTGCACCACTGGAGACGGATGTGCCCGTCGCCGCCGGGAAGCTGCGGACGCGGCGAGCCGGGCCAGTTGGCGAGGTCGCCCTCGCGGAAGGCGGCGCGGTTGAGCACGGCCGCCGTCTCAGCCGCGAGCGCCTCGTCCGGCTCGAACCGGAGCAGGGCGAGCGTGTTTCCAGCGGCGCCGTGCACCGTGCCGAGACCGCGGTAATCGTCGTCCTGCCGCCATAGCCCGTCGTCGCCGCGGCGGGCGCGCAGCGCTTCGGCCGACTCACGCGCCGCCTTTTCCCAACGCAGCTCTCCCGTCCATTCGCCCATTGCGAGAGCGGCGAGCAGCGTGCCGGGTGCGCCCCACATCACGTCGTCGGTCGGGTTCGTGACGTTGTCACGGACGAGCGCATGGAGGTCGTCGGCGAGCGCGGGGTCGGAGGCGAGCCGGAAGGCGACGAGCAGCGGCCCCGTCTCCCCGCGGAGCAGCGCCGCCGGGTGCGAGTGGGCCTCACCCGCCATGAAGTCCGGCGCGGCGCGCTCAAGTTCGAGTGTGCGCAACGCGGCGCCGGCGAGGTCGAGCGACGTCTCGGCATGACCGCGTCGCCGCAGCGCATCGAGCGCCCAGATCACACCGGCCGCACCGACGTAGAGGTTCTTCATCGGCAGCGGTGCCTTCCACCCGTCCCATTCGTGGGCGGGCCAGAGCGCATCGAAATCGAACGCCGCGTCGGCGTCGGCGACGATCGCGGCGATCGCGTCTCCGACGCGTGCCGGATCCCACCGCTCGTCGGTCAGCGGCTCGAACTGCGCTGATTCGTAGAGCACTGCGCGCGAGCCTAACGCGAGCCGAGATCTCTAGACCTACCGGCTCGTCGTGCCCGAGGTTTGCGCAATGTCAGTTATGGGCGGCGCCAGGCATTGCGCAAACCATGGCGCCTTCGCCGCCCACCGCTGCGCCTCTGAACGACGCCGCCTATCGTGGCACGTTCGTGGTATAAATATGGCACGGCACGGGTCAGGATCAGTACAACGGTCGATGAGTCCTTGCTCGCAACGGCGCGGCGAGTGCGTTCGGGGCTCGCGGATTCCGCCCTGATTGACGAGGCGCTCATCGCTCTTGTAGCCCGCAACCGCGCGGCCGAGGTCGACGCCGCCTACGCGGCATACGACCGTGTCCCACTCGACGCGAACGACGAGTGGGGAGATCTCGCCTCGTTCCGGAGGGCTGCAGGCGCATCGTGACGGCGCTACCGGCGCGCGGAGAGGTCTGGTGGTGCGAGCTTGCCGAGGTCGGACGCCGGCCCGTTGTGGTGCTCTCACGAGACGCGGCGATTCCGCGGCTTCGTCGCACGCTGATCGGGCCGTGCACCACCACGATTCGCGCTATTCCGAGTGAGGTGCTGCTCGAGCCAGGCGACGACCCAGTGCCGCGGACATCGGTCGTCAACCTCGACTCGGTCGAGAGCGTGTCGGTCGGAACCCTCGTCGAGCGCCTTGGCCGACTGAGCGACGAGCGGATGCGTCAGATCTGCGAGGCCCTCGAGATCGCCGTCGCCTGCGAAGGCTGACTTCGTCTCGGCCGCGGGAGAAGTCGGTTTGCGCGGTGTCAGTTAATGGCGAGGGCCGGAATCGAACCGGCGACACCACGGTTTTCAGCCGTGTGCTCTACCGACTGAGCTACCTCGCCGCGCGGCGCAGTCTAGCGACGGCCGCGCGCAAAAAAGAGAGAGGAGGGCGTCGAGACCGGTGCTGCCGTGTCGTCGACGTTCTCCTCTCGTCGGCTGAAACCTTAGACCTTCCGGGCGACGAGCGCCGTCCCGGCTCCGGCCGAAAAGTCCGCAAATTCCGTGAATCCTCGGCGCGCCAATTCCCTGCGAAGCCGCCCGCTCGAAACATAGATCGGCGTCTCCGGTCCGAGCGAGAACGAAAAGAGCGCAGCGCCGCCGGGAGCCTGTTCGCGAGCAGAACGAGGTCGAATGCGCCGTCCTCGAACGGGAGCCGCGAGGCGTCGGCCCGCTCGAAGTGCACGTGGCGGCGCAACTCGGGCGGCGTCTTGCGCCGGGCCTCCTCGACCATCGCATCGGCGAGGTCGACGCCGACAACCTCTGCATCCGGAAACCGGCGCGCGGCGAGGAGCGCGGCCTCGCCGGTGCCGGTGCCGAGATCGAGCACGCGCACGGGCGGATCGACGCTCTCGAGCGCGGCCTTGAACGGCGCAAACGACTGCGCGCTTCGCATCGTGTCCCAGTACGGCGCCAGCCGCTCGAACTGCGTCCGCAGCAGCGGAGCGAAGAGACGCCAGAGGACCGGTCGCCGCACGACCGCGTTCGTGGCCGTGCGGGCGAGCCGGCGGCCGAGCGCGCGCTCGAGGCTCACGGCGCGTCGAGGCGGATTCTCAGCTCCTGCCCAGGGCGCACGCGGAGCACTGCCCCCGCGTCGCCGCGGTTGACGGCGAGCGCGACGTTGCGGTAGGCGTCCTCGTAGAGGATCAGGTCGCCGCTGCGGGCATCCGCGAAGGTACGCGCCGCGACCGCGAAGTAGCGCTCCCCGCCGGCCTCGAGCTCTACCTGCTTCCCGGGCACGATGTCCGCCTGCTCCAGATGCTCACGGGTCAGGTTGAGCGCGACGTTTCCGAACCGGTCGACGTACAGAACGGTGGCGCGGATCCGGTTCGACCCGACTTCGGGCTCGGGCAGGTCGAGCCGCGCGAGCGCGTCCGGATCGAGCGGCGGCCCGAGCTCCGACGGCTCGACGCCGAGCGCGAGATGCGCGGCCGCCGGTGAGAAGAGATCGCGGCCGTGGAAGGTGCGCGAGACCGATTCGAGGGCGTACGCCGGGTTCGCGAGCTCGTAGGCCTCGGCGATCCCGCCCAAGCGCTCCGCCGCCGGAACGAGCAGCCCGTTGTCGGGCCCGACGTAGAGACGTCCATCCGCGTCGCGCAGCGCGAGCGCGCGACGTGATCCGCCAACACCCGGATCGACGACGGCGAGGTGGACGCCCACCGGCATGTACGGCAGCGCGTTCGCGAGCACGAGAGCGCCCTGGAGCACGCGGCCGGGTTCGAGCCCGTGCGTGATGTCGATGATCTCCACGTCGGGTGCGATGCGCTTCATCACGCCGTGGCACGTCCCGACGAAGTCGTCCCGCAGTCCGAAGTCGGTGAGGAAGGTGATGAAGCGCGGCACGACGCGCGGAGCCTACTGGTCGACGGCGCGCGCGACGGCCTCGACGAGCCCGTCGAGGTCATGCGTCTCCGCCTCGGCTGCGACCCGCAGTCCGAAGGAGCGGGCGGTGTCGGTCGTGACCGGCCCGATCGACACGACGGGGACATCCACCCCGAGCACCGCGAAGGCGCGCGCCTGCGACGAGGACGCGAGCACGGCGAGGTCGCCGTCGGGCGCCTCCGCCGGCCGCAGCTCGATCGTGCGATAGAGCGGCAGGAAGTCGGCGCCGAGCCCTTCGGCGAGCGTGCGCCGTGCGCCCTCGGCGGCCGCGACGAGAACGCGGCCGGGCGCGGCCGGGAACTCGGCGAGGAGCCCTTCCTGCGTCGAGACCGTTGCGACGAGGTCGGTGTCGATGCCGTGCGCAGCGAGCACGTCTGCGGTGCCCCGACCGATCGCCGCGACACGCGGGAGTGGTCCCGCCGGCCGCCGGCGGGCGAACTCGTCGGCGCCGTTCGGACTCGTGATCACAAGCCAGTCGTATCCCGCAATGTCGATCGACCCCTCCCCGAGCGGCTCGAAGTCGATCAGCGGGCACTGCACGACGTCGTGCCCGAGCGCCGTGAGCCGGTCCGCAAGCGTCCCCGCCTGCCGAGTAGATCGCACCACGATGATCCTCACGGCGGCGGGACCATCCCTAGTCCCCGGCCCTCCCACGGGGTTACCAAAATAGACAACGTGGGCGCGCGGAACTGTGCCGACTTCGTGCCGAAATCGTCACTCGCGGACCAGGGACAGGAGCTCGCGGCCCAGGGCTTCGGGGTCCTCACCGGTGCGGCGTTCGAGCCAGGCGCCGTTCTCGTCGGCGACGAGTGCGGTCAGCGTTTCCCCGTCGTGGTACGCCGCAACCGGCGCGAGACAGCCGCCGCCGACTGCCGCGACGCACGCACGCTCCGCCTCGACACGCCGCCGCGTCTCGGCGTGATCGGTCGCGCCGACGAGATGCTCCTCGCCTGCGCGCACCTGCAGCGCGATCGCCCCCTGCGCGGCCTCCGGCAAGAGCACGTCCGGATCGAACCGCCGGCCGATCTCGCCCGCGAGCCCGAGCCGGTCGAGACCGCACGCGGCGAGGACGACCGCGTCCAGGCCACGCTCGGCGCGCTTGCGGAGCCGCGTGTCGATGTTCCCGCGCAGCGGCTCGATCGAGAGCGACGGCTCGAGCGCGAGCAGCTGCGCGCGCCGCCGCACCGACGCCGTCCCGATACGCATCCCCGGACGAAGCGACTCCGCGCCGCACAGCGCATCGCGCGGATCGTCGCGCTGCAGGTACGCGCCGACTGCAAGACCTTCGGGATCGCTCGAGGTCATGTCCTTCGCCGAGTGCACGGCGACATCGATCCGATGCTCGAGCAGCGCCTCCTCGAGCTCCTTCACGAACACGCCGCGCGAGCCGATCTGCCCGAACGGCTTCGACCGGTCGCGGTCGCCCGCCGTCGTGATCGGAACGAGCGCGATCTCGATGCCCGGACCGCGCAGCCGCGACGCCGCCTGCTCCGCCTGCGTGAGCGCGAGCCTACTGCCGCGCGATCCGACGCGGATCAGCACAGGCGACGCGCCCCGTCTTCGTCTGCCCGCAGCTGCGCGCGCCACGCGGACGAACGCGCACGAACGCCGACGGCGCCTGCACGGGTAGCGGCCGCCCCGTCAGCCAGCGCCCGGCTGTCTTCAGCGTTCTTCCTCGCCGAGACCGAAGAGGTGCCGCACCGCTTCAGCATAGACCACCCCGTCCGCCGCAGCGGCCGCCTGCTTCATCCGCACCGTCGGCAGGTGAAGCAGCTTGTCGACGATGCGAGACGCGAGCGTTTCGACGGCCTGCCGCTGCGAGTCGCTCAGCTGCCCGAGCCGCGACTCCGCGCGTCGAAGCTCGGCCTCGCGAATCTCGTCCGCCCGCGCACGAAGCGACGCGATCGCCGGTACGACGTCGAGGGACGCCTGCCACGCGCGGAACGCGTCGGCTTCCTCGGCGACGATCTCCTCGGCCCGCTGCGCCTCGCGCCGCCGCACCAGGAGCGTCTGCGCGACAACGGCGTCCAGATCGTCGATGTCGTACAGGTAGCAGCCGTCGAGCTCGTGGATCGAGGGATCGAGATCGCGCGGAACGGCGAGGTCGATCAGCAGCAGCGGGCGGCCGCCACGTGCTCGCTCGACGGTCTCACGCGTGAGGACGTAGCCGGGCGCGCTCGTCGAGGAGACGACGACGTCCGCCTCCGCGAGGCGCTCTTCGATCTCGGCCAGCGGCAGCGCCTCCGCGCCGACGCGCTCCGCCAGGCCGGCGGCGCGATCGGGCGACCGGTTCGCGACGTACGCGATCCGCGCGCCGCGAGACGTGAGGTTGCGTGCGGCGAGGTCACTGATCTTGCCGGCCCCGACGAGCAGGATCGTCCGGCCGTCGAGGTCGCCGAAGACCTGCTCGGCGAGCGCCGCCGCCGCGGCGGAGACCGACGCGGGATTCTCCGCGATCGCGGTCTGGGCCCTGACCTTCTTGCCCGTCGCGAGCGCCTGGTGGAAGAGCCGGTTCAGGAGCGCTCCGGGCGAGCCGGCCTCGTAGGCGGCGCGCACCTGGCCGAGGATCTCTCCCTCGCCGGGGACGAGCGAGTCGAGCCCCGCGGCGACGCGGAACAGATGCAGCGCCGCGGCGTCATCGCGCAGCCGGTAGAGCGCAGGCTCGACCTCGGGCTCGAGCGCGACGAGCGCATCGACCGCGGCGCGCTCGGCGGCCTCCCCGTCCTCCGCCGCGACATAGAGCTCGGTGCGGTTGCACGTCGAGAGGCAGACGGCCTCGCCGAGCGAGCCGGCGAGCGACGACGCATGGGCCCGGTCGAGCGCGACGCGCTCGCGGAGCTCCACGGGCGCGCGGTGATGCGATGTGCCGACTAGGACGAGTCTCATCGATCACCTCGCGTGCAGATCGTGCTCGATGGCCGCGACACGCCGATCTCGCAAGGACGCAGGGAGCGCTCGTAGCCGGAGGCTACGGGCGCGACTGAGGACGCGGCGAGAGCGAGCGTTACAGTGTGCCAGCGAGTGCGAGATGTGCGCGGGGGGGCCGACACTTATCCGAAGTGGGTCACCGGGAGGCCGAGGCGGACGACGATCACGAGCGCGAAGCCGAGCAGCGCGAGGTACGCAGCGCGGCGGCCCTGCCAGCCCGCGGCGCGGAGGCCGAGATACGCGGCGTAGAGGATCCAGGTCAGGAGCGTGACGGCTATCAACGCGTCCAGGCCGCTGCCCGCGCGGGCGAGGCGAACGACGCCGACCACGATGCCGAGCGTCAGCGCCGGCAGCGCGACGGCGATTGTCCGCGCCGCGAGCCGGTCGAGCGCGGCGAGCGAGGGCACGGGCACGCGCAGGATCGTCGGCGCCCGCCGCTTCAGCCGCCGCTCCTGCCAGAGGTAGAGGCCGGAGAGCGCCGCGGCGAGCGTGAACCCGGCGAACGCGACGAGCACGAGGCCGACGTGAAGGGCGAGGAAGAGGTTCGAGTAGTCGCTCCGGCCGCGCACTCCCATGCCGCCGCCGACGCGCGCGACGACGAACAGTCCCGCGGCGAGCGGCATCACGGCGAGCCCGAGCAGGCGGTAGCGGCGGCGGCAGCCCCAGATCAGATAGGCGCCGACGACGAGCCAGACGAAGAGGTTGAGCGAGCCGGCCCAGCTGGCCCACGGGAAGCCGTCCTCCCGGGACGCCTGGACGCCGAGCAGCGCGGTCTGGATCAGCCAGCCGATCCGCACACCCCACGTCGCGAGCCGTCCGGCGAGGCCGGGGCTCCGCGCCTCGCCGAGATACGCGACGGCCGCCTCGCCGTACGCGAGCAGCGCGGGCCAAAAGAGGAACTCAACCATCGCCGTGCTTCCGCTCGAGCTCGTCGACCTCGCGCCGGAGCCGCGTGAACTTCGTCGCCATGATCGCCAGCCAGGCGAGCACGACGACGAAGACGACGAGATATGCCGCCGCGACGTACTTCTCGCCGGAGCTCACCGGGCCACCGCCTCGGGCACGCGCCGGGCCGCCGTGGCAGGCCGCTCGGCCGCCCGCAGCTCGCGGAGCCGCGCGTCGACACGCTTGCCGACCAGCTCGACCGAGTAGAAGGTGAACGCGAGCGCGAGCATCGCCGCCAGCGCGACGCAGAACGCGGTGAACATCGTCCCCGACATCTGCGGCCCGCGCGACGTGAAGACCGTCGGATGGATGAAGTCGTTCGCGAGCCTGATCGCGAAGAAGCTGACCGGGATCAGGACGACACCGAAGAGCGCATAGACGGCTGAGAGGTTTTCCCGCTGCGGGCCGGGCTCGACGGAGTAGCGGAGCATGAAGTACGCGCAGTAGAAGAGGAAGAGGACGAGGAAGAGGACGAGCTGGTTCGAGCTCCAGGTCCACCAGACCCCCCACGACGCGCGCGCCCAGATCGAGCCGGTGACGAGCGTCAGCGCGCCGAAGATGACGCCCTGGTGGATCGCCGTGTAGCTCTCCAGGTCGGCGCCGGGCTCGCGCTCCCAGAGGTGGCGCAGCGCCTTCCACGCGCCCCAGCCGAAGCACGCGTAGGCGGTCAGCGCAATCGGCACGTGGAAGTAGAAGATCTTCTGCGAGATCCCCTGGTCGGCGTCCTCGGGGGCGACGAAGAAGATCAGCGCGATCGCCACGGCCATCAGGACGAGCGTCAGCCCGGCGAGCGCAGGGAGCCGGCTATTCGGCGACGACGTAGTCAAAGGAGGCCCAGCAAAGTGTCGCAAAGATGAGGTCGTAGACCGCAAGGAAGCCGAGGTAGCGGCCGGGCGAGTCGACGATGCTCGCGCCGACGCCGCCGATCACGATCGGGATCGCGAGGGGCAGAAAGAGCAGGGGCAGGAGCAGCTCCCGCGCCCGGCTCGCCGTCGCCATCGCGCCGACGAACGTGCCGACGGCGCAGATGCCGACGTCGGCGAGGACGACGCCGCCGACCGTGGCCGCCCCGATCCCGTGGAAGAAGGCGGCGAACACCGGCAGCGCGACGACCTCGACGCCGGCGAGGAAGGCGAGCGTGGCCAGAGCCTTGGCGACCCAGATCGCGCTGCGATCGTTCGGTGCGAGCACGAGCGCGTCGAACACGCGCTGCTCCCGCTCGGGGACGAACGCACGGCCGAGCCCGAGCAGTGCCGTGAAGACGATCGCGACCCAGAGCAGCCCGCTCGCCGCGAGATCGGACGAGCCGCTCGGAAGCGCGAAGTGGAAGACGACGAAGGTCGCAAGGACGAAGAGCAGCATCGCCGGCAGCGTGTCGCGGGCACGCAGCTCGAGGAGCAGGTCCTTGCGCGCGAGTGCGCCGACGTCGGCGAAGTAGCCGTTCACGCGGCGAGCTCCAGCCGCAGCGTGGCCAGCGGATCGATCCGCGCCGGATCGTGCGTCGACACGAGCAGCGTCCGCTCGCCCGCGAGCTCGCGCAGCTGCGCGTCGAGCAGCGTCGCGCCCTCGGCGTCGAGTGCCGTGAACGGCTCGTCGAGCACGAGCAGCTCCGGCTCGTGCAGGAGCGCCCGGCAGAGCGCGAGCCGCTGCGTCATCCCGCGCGAGTACGCCGCGACGCGCTCGTGCCGCGCATCCCAGAGACCGAACCGCTCGAGCAGCATCCCGATCCGTTCGCGCCGCTCCGGCACGCGATAGAGGCGGCCGTAGAGGTCGAGGTTCTCGAGCGCGGTGAGCTCGCGGTAGACGAGCGGCTCGTGGGCGAGGAAGCCGAGCCGGCCGCGATCCACGGCGACCTCCAGCTCGCCCTCCGTCGGCACCGCGAGGCCGGCGCAGAGGCGGAGCAGCGTCGTCTTCCCGGAGCCGTTCGGGCCCGTGACGACGAGGACGCCGCCGCGCGGCAGATCGAGGTCGATCCCCCACAGCACCCGCTTCTCGCCGTAGCGCTTCCCCAGCTCCCGGGCCCGGATCACCGGGCGAGCGTACCTCCGCAGGGCACGCCGCGCGGCGCGCCGCTAGCGCCGAACGCGCCTCCCCCGCCTGGCCCGCCGGAACATGCCCGCGACGTCCCCGGCCGCACCGAGCACGCCGCGCTCCGCGAGCGCGCGGCCGGCGAGCACCGCGTGTTGCGTCGCGAGGGCGGGAAGCACCGAGCGGCCTGCGCGTCGCGCGAGCCGCGGGGCAGCGATCAGCTCGCCGAGCCGGTCGACGACGCGCGGCCACGCGAACTCGTCCCGCACCTCGGCGATCCGATCCCTCGCGGCCGCACGTGCGCCTTCGTCCTCGAGCAGCTCGAGAATCGCCGCGAGCAGGCCGTCGACGTCCTCGACCTCTGCGGTCCGCCCGAGGCCGCGCCGCTCGACGAGCTCGCTGAGCACGTCGCCGCGCGTCGTGACGATCGGCAGTCCGGCCCACAGGTAGTCGAGCACCCGCGTCCGGAACGAGAAGCGCGTCTCCACGTTGTCGAAGTGCGTCGAGACGCCGAGGTCTGCCTCGAGGAGATAGTTCTGCCTCTCCTCGTACGGCACCCAGCCCTCGTTGAAGAAGACGTGCCGGCCGGCGAGGCCGAGCTCGTCGGCGAGCGCAACGGCCTGCGCGGCCATCGCCATCTCCTCGATCAGCGGGTTCGGGTGCCGGACGCCGAGGAAGAAGAGCTTGACGTCGTCGCGCCGCTCGGCGATCCGGCCCACCGCGCGGATCAGCGTCAGCGGGTCGAACCAGTTCCAGATCCCGCCGCCCCACAGCAGGACGACATCACTCTCGCGGATCCCGGGCACGACGCCCTTCAGCACCTGCTTCGTGTGCCGGGGCGGCTCCGGCTCGACGCCGAACGGGACGACGTCGACGAGCGCGCGAAGCGTCGGGTCGCGCTCGTACTGCTCGAAGTCGATGCGGCCGAGTGCCGCAAGCGCGCCGAGCCACAGGTCGCGTTGCCGCTCGCTCGCGCAAACGAACGCGTCGCCTGTCGCGAGCGCCGTCTCCTGGATCAGGTTCATCCCCTGGTACTCGAGCAGCCGCCGCCCGCGCTCCGTGCTCTCGCCGCCGTGCAGGCCGAGGTGCTCCATCGCGTACGGGACGTAGAGGTCATAGACCGTCCGCGTGTCCGTGCGCGCGAGCGACGCCATCGTGCGCAGCCCGAGCTGCTGCGCGACGATCGCGTCGAAGCCGGCGGCCCAGCGCCTGAAGCTCCGCTCGCCGGTGTCGCCGCGCACGACGACGTCGACGCCGGGGAGCTCGAGATCGGTCGCGTACGGAATCGCGAGCGTCACATCGAAGCGTCGCGCGAGCTCCGTTGCGAACCAGCGGTAGCGGATCCCCGGCCCCGCCATGCTCCGACCGATCCGGTCGCTCGAGACGACGAGAACCCGCACCGGGCGATTCTAGGTGCGGCTCAGGAGCGAGCGAGGCGCTGCGACCGCCCGGCCGCGACGGTGTACACGGATGCACCGCGTGCCATCGACCGGCGCAGCTCGCGCGCACCGACGACGCGCCTCCGCTGCACGACACGGCGGCGCCGGAGCACCTCCGGAAGGCCGCGCAGCGCCGCCCACTGCGCACGGGCGACGACTCGCGCGCGCCGGCGCCGGATCCCCCAGCCGAGCAGGAGCAGCTGGAAGAGCAGGTGCTGCGGCAGATACGCGAGGAGCAGCGGCCAGGGCATGTCCTTGGCGTATGTCCAGGCGAGGTTCCGGTACTGATGGAAGAGCGTGAAGTCGCTCAACCGCCCGGTCGACGCCGACCCGACGTGGAGTGCGACGGCGCCGTCGACGTAGAGGCAGCGGTGGCCGAGGAGGCGCAGCCGGAACGCCAGATCCGTGTCCTCGAAGTAGCAGAAGAACGCCTCGTCGAACCCGCCGGCCGCGAGGAACGCGTCGCGGCGGTAGAGCGCTGCGGCCGCCGACGGCGAGAAGATCTCGCTCGATTCCCGCACCGTCGCGGCGGCGCTGCCGTGATCGCGGCGCCACGCGAAGCCGTTGACGTGATAGCGGTCGCCGGTGCCGTCGAGCAGCGAGTCGTCTCCCGCGAGGACGAGGCGGCTGCCGAAGCACGCGAAGTCGGGCTCCGCGGCCGCGGCCGCGAGCAGCGTCTCGAGCCAGTCCTCGGCAGGAAACGCGTCCGGATTGAGCGTTGCAATCCACTCGCAGTCGCCGGCCAGCAGCGCGCCGAGGTTGTTCGCCGCTGCGAAGCCCACGTTCTCCTCGAGCCGGATCAGCTCGACGTGCGGATAGTCGCGCGCGATCTCGTCGGCCGACCCGTCGGTGCTCGCGTTGTCGACGACGATCACGCGGCGCGGCCGCATTGTCTGCCCCGCGAGCGCGTCGAGCGTGACGCCGATGTGCGCGCGCGAGTTCGCGCTGACGACGACGACCGCGACGGAGGCCATCAGATCGCGCGCCGGGCGAGCGACCAGTACCCGGACAGCAGCGGGTTGACGATCTTCCTGATAAGCGACGGGACCGGAACGGCGCGCGGGTCGATCACCGCCGTCAGCGCGCATACGAGCTCGCGGTCGGAGACGGTGCGCAGCCGCTGTGTGCGCCGACGAAGCCGGAGCAGGCACCCGAGGTGCGTCACGCACCACAGCGAGCCGGCGAGCTTTTCGCGCAGCCAGCCCTCACGTGCGGAGAGCAGCACCATCGCGAGCTCGGTAGCGAGCAGCACCGGCAGCAGCACGAGGATCGTGCGCAGCGAGAAATCGATGAAGACGAACGCGAGCCGGTTGCGCTCGAGGTAATAGCGCTTGCGCTTGTGCCGGTCGAACTCGTGCTCGTGGTAGACGTCGGCGCGCGGGTTGAGGACGATCCGGCGGCCGGCCATCCGCATCCGCCAACCGAGATCCTGATCCTCGTGGTAGAGGAAGAGCTCTTCGCGGAAGCCGCCGAGCGCCAGGAACTCGTCGCGGCGGACCGCCATCGCCGCGCCGCTCGGGGACACGACGTCCTGCAGCTCCGCCGGCTCGTCGGCGAGCGTGCCGTAGCCCTCCGACCAGCCGAGGCCGCTGATGTGGATCACGTTGCCGGACGAGTTGAGGAGCTCCGGCTCCTGCAGCAGGCGCAGGCGCGCCATGGCGACCCCGACGCTCGGATCGTCGAGCGTCCGTGCCAGCTCTGCGACCGACCCCGGCATCGCGACGGTATCGGGATTCAGGAAGACGACGACGTCGCCGGTGGCGAACTCCGCGCCGAGGTTGCACCCGGCGCCGAAGCCGTTGTTCTCGTATGAGGCGAGGACGGTGACCTTCTCCGACCGGGCGGCGATCTCGAGCTCCTCGGCCCAGGGCCCGTTGTTCACGACGAGGATCTCGGCGACGCCGGAATCGGGCTGGTCGAGCGTGGCGAGGCAGCGCAGGAGCGCTCCCCCGGAGCTGTACGAGACGAGGACGACCGAGACGCGCTGCCGCACCACCTCGAGGGCAGGGGCGGACAGGCCTTCCGGCGCCACAACTGCGAGGGCAGCTGAACCCACACCAGAGGTATCGGTGCCCTGGAGCCAGGTCTTGAGCCCGGCTAGACCAGGGCGTCGGCGAGCACGAAACCGAAGAAAACGACGCTGATCACGCCGTTCATCGTGAAGAACGCCAGGTCGAGCCGGCGCAGGTCGTCCGGCCGGACCAGCAGGTGCTCGTAGAGCAGCAGGACGGCTACCGCGGCAACCCCCAGCCAGTAGAAAAGCCCGACGGGGAGCCCCAGCCCGGCGGCGACGAGCAGCCCGACCGTCCCGGCATGCATCGCCCGCGCGCCCGCGAAGACCCCCCGGACGCCGAACCGCGTCGCCCACGAGTGCAGCCCCTGCTCGCGGTCGACTGCCAGGTCGAAGAGCGCGTAGAAGAGGTCGAAGCCGGAGACCCAGAGCGCGACCGCTCCCCCGAGCGTCCAGGCCTGCCACGGCAGCTTCCCGGTGATCGCGACCCACGCCCCGACGGGGGCGAGACCGTCGACCGCGCCGAGCCACAGGTGCGCCAGCCAGGTGAAGCGCTTCAGGTACGGATAGACGACGAACGCGACGACCGGGATCGGCCACAGCCACCGGACGAGCGGGTCGAGCTGCCAGACCGCGACAAGGAAGAGCGCGAGCGCGGCGAGGCAGAAGAGGACGACCTGCGCCGCGCTGAGCTGGCCGCTCGGCAGCTCGCGCGACGCTGTCCGCGGATTGCGCGCGTCGATCCGGGCGTCGATCAGCCGGTTCAGCCCCATCGCGAGCGACCGCGCACCGACCATCGCGAGCGTGATCCAGAGCAGATCGTGCGCGCTCGGAACGCCGTCAACCGCGAGGAAGGCGCCGACGTACGCGAACGGCAGCGCGAAGACCGTGTGCTCGATCTTGACGAGCCGCGCGAAACGCGCGGGCAGGGGAGCAACGACGGTCGTCATCGCCGGGATGCTAGAGCGTCTCCCTACACTGTCGCGATGCCGTCCGTCGCCGCGGTGATCGTCAACTACAACGGCGGCGAGTTTCTCGATCGTGCGCTCGCGGCCCTCGAGAGCCAGACGGTGAAGCCGGCGCGGACGATCGTCGTCGACAACGCGAGCACCGATGGCTCGGTGGACGGGCTCGAGGACCGGCATCCCGGCGTCGAGGTTCTGCGGCTGGAGGAGAACACGGGCTTCGCGGCCGCGAACAACCGCGCCGTCCGGCTCGCGGACGACTGCGAGTTCGTCGCCCTCGTGAATCCCGACGCGTTCGCGGAGCCGCGCTGGCTCGAGACGCTCCTGGAAGCGGCCCGCGACCGTCCCGACTACGCGGCGTTCAGCAGTCGCCTGGTCCAGGCGGAGGCGCCGGACCGGCTCGACGGCACCGGCGACGTCTTCCACGTCAGTGGCACGACCTGGCGCCGGGACCAGGATCTCCCTGTGATGATCCAGCGCGGTCGCGGCGAGATCTTCTCCGTGTGCGCGGCTGCCGCGCTCTACCGGCGCGGCGCGTTCGTCGAGGTCGGCGGGTTCGACGAGAGCTTCTTCTGTTACTACGAGGACAGCGACCTCTCCTTCCGGCTGAGGCTCGCCGGCTACCGCTGCCTCCACGTCGACGACGCCGTCGCGCTCCACGAGGGGTCCGCGACGACGGGGCACATGAGCGATTTCGTGCTCTACCACTCGCTCCGGAACCAGACGTGGACGTTCGTGAAGAACATGCCTGCGTCGCTGCTCGTCCTCTACGCTCCGGCGCATCTCGCGTGGACCGCGCTCACCGCCGGCGCGCTCCTGCGCCAGGGACGCGGGAAGCTGATCGTCGACGCGAAGCGCGATGCGCTGCGCGGGCTCCCGCGCGTGCTCCGCCAGCGGCGTGCGATCCAGGCGTCACGGCGGGTCGGTGCTCGCGATTTGCGTGCGGTGATGGCGACCGGCGCGAGCGCCTTCGCGCACGCTTACGGGTTCCGCTTCGCGCGGACCCGTTCGTAGAGCTGCGTCAACCGCTCCGCGTAGGCCGGCAGGTCGAGGACTCCGGCCGCCGCCTGCGGCCGCAGCCGGTGAACTGCCTCGGGGTCGCCCAGCGAGCCGATCGCAGCCGCGAGGCCGCGCCCATCTCCTGGGCGGACGAGCCGGCCGTTGACACGGTCGCGCACGAGCTCGGGGAGCGCGCCGACCCTCGACGCGATCACGGGCTTCCCGGCCGTCTGTGCCTCCAGGGTCACGAGCGAGAACGTCTCGTGCACGAGCGACGGGACGACGAGGACGTCGAAGGAGGCGTACACCTCGTCGCGCCGGGCGCCGTCGAACGAACCGTGAAAGACGACGCCGTCAGTCGCGCGCTGCCGCAGCCGCTCGGCGTAGGCGGGATCCTCGGCGGCGCCGAACACATGCAGCTCGGCGCCGTCGCCCGCGGCCGCGAACGCGTCGAGCAGGACGTGCACGCCCTTGTGCGGGGCGAGCGCGCCGACGTAGCCGAAGCGAACGGGAACAGAGTTGCTCGCCCTCTCCGTGCTCGGCGGCGTCACCGCGACCGGATTCGGGATGACGTCGATCCGCGATTCCGGCACGCCGAAACGGACGAAGCTGTCGCGGAGGAAGGCGGACGGCACGACGAGCGCGTCGGCGGTGCCGAGCTCCCGGCGGAACCGCCGCGGCCGCTCCAGATGCGCCTTGACGGTCGCACCGAGGCTGCCGCGCGCCACCTCTCCGAGCAGCTGCAACGGATGCCGCAGCTCGTAGTGCATGAAGCAGGCCGCGCCCCACCAGTCGCCACGCACGGGATGGTGATCGCGGGGGCCCGTATGCACCAGCGGGCACTGCGCCCAGAAGTCGTGCAGGCTGACGACCGTCGCCGCGCGGCGACTCGCCGTGCCGATGATCTCCGGCCCGAGGAACAGCGTGTGCTGTACGTGCACGACGTCCGGTCGCTCCTCCTCGATCAGGAGCTCGAGCTGCCGCTGCGCCCCGGCGTCGGCGCGCGCCAGCTGGTAGTCGGCCGGCACGGGGCGCTCGAGCAATCGCACCGGGATGCTCTCGACCGTCGTGTCGCGGACCTGCGGGTTCCCGGCGACGCCCGCCGCCGCCAGGACGCGAACACCGTGGCCGGCGCGTGCCAGCTCGTCGGCGAGCCCGGCGGTGAGCAGCTCGGTGCCTCCGCGCCGGTCGGGCGGGTAGCCGTGAGCGACGAGGAGGACGTCCACGGTCAGCCCGTGGTCGAAGCACCCGGGGCGAGGCCCCCGAGCCTGCCGCGCAGCGCGGCCAGCTCTGCGGCGTCGAACAGCCGGAGTGCGAAGCAGGTCGCCCCGTAGAACACGAGGGCCGCCGCGGCCGCGAGCACCAGGGTGGCCGGGCCGCGGACGACCTGGAGCAGGCAGAGCAGAGCGCCGACGGCGGCGGCGGCGGCTCCGACGGGGCGCAGGATCGCCTGCGACAGCAGCGTCCGGACTGGCGTTCCGAGCACGCGGCGGTGCACGTAGACGACGAAGATCGGCACGAGCACGAGGGAGTTGATCAGGATCGCGAACGACGCGCCGAGAATCCCGAAGCGCGGGATCAGTACCAGCGACAGCGAGATGTTCAGAACACCGCTCAGCACGCTGAACGCCGTCGTCACCCGCGGGCGCCCCATGCTGTCGCACGCGAGCGCCGGCACGGTGCTGAAGGCGTTGACGGCGTAGCCTGCAGCCAGCACGCGCAGCGGGTCGGCGCTCTCGTGAGCGAACGATGGGCCGACCCAGACGCGGAGAATCGGCTCGGCGAAGACGATCAGCAGCGCAGCGAGCGGCAGTACGAGCGCGGCGACGAGCTTGTTCACGCGCACGTAGAGCTCGCCGAAGCGTCTCATGTCGCCGACGGCGTGGAAGCCGCTCGCCGCCGGGAGGAAGGGGCCGGCGACCGTTCCGACGATGATCATCGCGGTCTGCGCGGCGGTGACCGGCACGACGTAGAACGTCACGGCCGAGATCGAGGCGAGCACCGCGACGAGGAACTTGTCGACGTGGAGGACAGCCTGCGTCGCGAGCTGGTTCACGAACTTGGCGATCCCGAAGGAGAACAGGAACCGGGCGCTCGCGCGGTCGATGCGGGGCCGCAGCGCGCCGGGCCAGAGCAGTCTCGCCGTCAGCACGGTGAAGCACGCTAGGGCGACCGCGTTCACGGCGACCATCACGCCGATCACGCCGAGCAGGCCGCCGCCGAGCAGGACGACCGCGGCGCTGCCGGCGACCGTTGCCGTTCCCAGCAGCGCGTTGACCCGGTTGACCAGGTCGAGCCGCTGCAGTGCCGTCGGGATTGCGGTGACGAGGGCGAGGGGCATCGCGATCGTGAATCCGGCCGCGACGAGAGGCAGAGCGGAGCGGGCCGTCCCGACGAGCGCGGTGGATGCGCCGAGGTGGCCGGCGAGCGGAGGCCCGGCGAGCGCGATCGCCGAGCCGCCGGCGAATCCGATCGCGAGATACGCCGTTAGCGCCGTGCCGACGGCCCGTTCGACTGCCGCACGATCGCGGCGCGCGAGGTGCTCCGACACGTACTTGACCGTCGCGATGCCGAGGCCGAAGTCGAGCAGGCCGAGGTAGCCGACCATGGCGACGATCAGCGCGTAGAGACCGTACGCGGTTGTGCCGAGCCGGTGGATGAGCACCGGCGCAAGCGCGATCGTGAGCACGAGCAGCCACGTCTGGGCGCCCAGGCTCCAGCGAACGTTGCGGGCGATCAGCCGCGCGTGCCGCTGTGGATCGTAGGGCTCCGCGTGGCTACTTGATCGCGACGGCATGGAGATACGAGGAGTATTCGATGCTGCGCCCGAGCAGCTTCCACGCCAGATGCGACATGGCCGTGCCGACGAGCGGCACCCGCGCCAGCCGGTGTCGTGCGACCCCCGAGGTCTCCCAGGCGTGGAACTGGTCGCGAAACGGCGTGTCCCCGTAGATGGAGCATCGCGAGAACGTGGCGAAGAGGCGGCGGATCGACTCGGCGGACTGGTAGTTGATGTGGGTCACGTCGGGGTCGACGAACTCGGGCAGATAGACGTTCCAGTACGGGTTGTCGATGAAATTCGGCGTCGCGACGAACGCGAGGCCGCCTGGGCAGAGGACGCGGTGGATCTCGGCCACCATCGCCGGACCGACCTCGGACGGGACGTGCTCGATGACGTCGATCGACGTGACGAAGTCGAACGAGGCGGCCGGGAACGGCAGCCGGTTCGCCGGTGCGACGTGGAGGCTGCCGATGCCGCGGGCGCGCCCCTGGTCGACGGCGTACTCGGAGATGTCCACGCCGTGCGCGTCCCAGCCCATACGGGCCAGCCGCTGGACGTAGAACCCGTACGCGCAGCCGACGTCGAGCGACCGCGGCTGCTCCTTCCCTGCCCCCGCGACGGCCGCGTAGCGCGCGACGACGGGCATGAAGCCGATGTCGATCGCGGTCTCCACGGAGCCGTAGTCGAGGTAGTTGCTCTTGCTGCCACCACTGAAGTAGCGCTCGTCGAAGGCGTGGGCCGTCATGGCCCTCTTATCGGCCGTTCGAGGGATTGACCTTAGGGCGCCGGCTGCCGAACCGGCCGGGGCCTTCAGGTCTGCTCGTGGTGCACGTCGCGCTCGCCGGCGAGGAGCTCGAGCGCGTGGTGGAGGGCCGGGCGGAGCACCTCGAACCCGTCGCGGCAGCCCCCCGGCGAGCCGGGGAGGTTGACGATCAACGCGTCCCCGCGAACTCCGGCCAGCCCCCGGGAGAGCAGCCCGTGCGGCGTCTTCGTCCGGGCGTCGGCGCGGATCGCCTCGGCGATCCCGGGTGCGTCGCGGTCGAGCGCGCCGCGAGTCGCCTCGGGGGTCACGTCACGCGGAGCGACGCCCGTGCCGCCCGTCGTGAGAACGACCCGCGCCCGGTCGGCGAGCTCGCAGATCGCGGCCCAGATCGTCTCCCGGTCGTCGGGCACGACTCGCCGCTCGACGTCGAACCCCTCGCCGGCGAGCAGCTCGGCGAGGAGGTCGCCGCTCGTGTCCTCCCGCGTCCCCTCGGCGACGCCGTCGGAGACGGTCAGCACGGCCGCCTTCAGAGGTCCGCCTTCGTCTTCTCGAGCAGCCTGACCTCGGCGACGACCATCTCCTTGTCGACCGCCTTCGCCATGTCGTAGACCGTGAGCGCTGCGACGGACGCCGCCGTCAGCGCCTCCATCTCGACGCCGGTCTGCGCAGTCGTCTCCGCGACCGCCGTGATCTCGACCGACGACTCGCCGACGGTGAGCTGCACGTCGACGAGGGAGAGCGGTAGCGGATGGCAGAGCGGGATCAGGTCGCTCGTCCGCTTCGCGGCCATGATCCCCGCGAGCTGCGCGGTCGTCAGCGCGTCGCCCTTCGGCAGATCGCGAAGGCGGGCGGCGGTTGCGGGGGCCATGCGCACCTCGGCGCGCGCGACGGCCCGGCGGCGCGACAGCGGCTTGCCGCCGACGTCGACCATGCGGACGGCGCCGGTCTCGTCGACGTGCGACAGATCCGTCATCGGTTCAGCGCCCGTCGGACAACGTGGGCGAGCTCGCGCCGGTGGCGCCACGCGGCGCGTGCGCGCTCGAGCCCTTCGCCGTAAATGACGTCCAGCGTCGCCTGCAACCCGCGCTCGGTCACCTCGTCGTAGGGAAACCACCACGGCGGCCGCAGCCGGCCGGCGTCCGCGTCGACGAACTTGACGTTGACGCACTCGTAGAGCCCGTGCCGGCCGCTCGTCCGGCCGAAGCCAGATGCCTTCACGCCGCCCCAGGCGGCCTGCCCGGTCGTGAACGTGTAGCCGAAGTCGTTGACCCAGACCGTCCCGGCCTCG
Source organism: Actinomycetota bacterium (assembly GCA_005884575.1). Taxonomy (GTDB): domain Bacteria; phylum Actinomycetota; class Thermoleophilia; order Gaiellales; family Gaiellaceae; genus AC-16. The sequence continues at coordinate 64,934 of VAWW01000055.1, read as the reverse complement.
ATCTGCCGGGCGACGCGACGCGCCTTTGCGGCGTCGCGGGTCCAGACGCTCGCCGCGAGGCCGAACCGCGTGCCGTTCGCGAGCCGCACGGCGTCGTCCTCGTCCTCGAAGGGCTCGACGGTGACGACCGGCCCGAAGATCTCCTCGTCGGGAAGCGCGTGCGTGAGCACCGTCGGCTGCCACGGCTCGACCCGCGCGGGTGCGATCGGCGGGCCGATCTCGAGCTCGGCGGCCCGCAACCGCAGGCGCCCGGCGAACTCGTCGTGGACCGGCCGCTCGACATAGATCCGCTCGGCACTGACGCAGGCCTGACCCGCGTTGAGGAACGACGCGTAGAGCGCGCCCTCGACGGCACGCTCGAGATCCGCGTCCGCGAAGACGAGCAGCGGATCCCTGCCGCCGAGCTCGAGCACGACCGGGCAGCCGCGCGCACCGGCGGCCGCCGCGACGAGCCGACCTACACGTACGGAGCCGGTGAAAAAGACCTTGCCGATCCCCGGGTCGCCGACGAGCGCCTCGCCGACCGGGCCTTCGCCGTGCGCGATCTGGACGAGCCCGGCCGGCGCGCCCGCCTCCTCGAGCACCCGGCGGATCCACTCGCCGCTCGCGGGAGTCAGCTCGGACGGCTTGAGCACGACGCCGTTGCCTGTACAGACAGCAGTTGCCACGGAGGTAAACGGGATCCCGAGCGGGACGTTCCACGGCGAGATCACGCCGACGACGCCGATCGGCTCGTACACCTGCCACGCGCGCTTCAGGCGGAGGTGAAGCTGCGGAAAGCGAATCCGCTCGTCGCGCAGCAGCCGGGGGACGTTCGCCGCGAGCCAGCGCGCGTGGTCGACCGCCGCGAAGAGGTCGTGCGCGATCGCCTCGGTCCGCGGCTTGCCCGTCTCGGCGACGATCGTCGCAACGATCTCGCCGGCCCGCGCACGGAGCACCCGCGCCGCGGCGCGCAAGACCCGTGCCCGGTCGCCGGCGGAGACGTCGCGCCATGCGAGCTGCGCCCGCCGCGCGTCGGCGACGAGCCGGGACAGCTCGTCGGGATCGGTGCGCTCGAGCTGCTCCGGGGCGGCGACCGCCATGGGCGGATCCTAGCGTCGGGTTTGTGGAGCCATGCGGTCGAGATCCCCGAGCTGCGCGTCGATCCACTCCTCGAGGTCGTGCTCCTCGACGTGGCGGGCGATCGCCTGCGCACGCCGCCGCCGCTCATCCGGCTCCATCGTCAGCGCGCGGTGAATCGCCTCCGCCTGCCCGAAGATGTCGAACGGATTGACGGTGATCACCCAGTCGCGCAGCTCCTCGTGCGACCCGGTGTTCTCCGAGAGGACGACGACGCCGTCGCGCTCGTTCACGAGCGGCGCCTCCTTCGACACGAGGTTCAGCCCGTCGAAGACGGAGTTCACCAGCAGCACGTCGTACTGCTTGTACGCGGCGACCGACTGCGCGAAGTTGTCTGCGATCTGCAGGTCGACGGGCACCCAGCCCTCGCGCTGGAACCGGTCGTTGACCGCGCGCACCTCGCGCTGGATCGCGGCGAGGTACTCCGCGTACTCGGGGATGTCCTGGCGCGACGGATCGAGAAGTGCGAGCATCGACACGCGCCCGTGGAGCTCCGGGTGCATGCGCAGGAAGAGGCCGAATGCCATGAACCCGCGCACGACGTTCTTCGACGGATCGGTCCGGTCGACGCGCACGACGAGGAACTCGGGGCGTGCGGCCGCGATGGTGCGTTCCTGCTCGAGGACGGCCTCAGTGTCCTTCAGCTCGTGGAACTCGTCCGCGTCGACCGCGATCGGATGGCTCGTGACGAGCGTGCGCCGGCCCGCGTACGTGACGCAGCAGTCCTCCACGTCCGCGCCCAGGATGTCCTCGCACGTGCGGAGAAAGTTGCGGCGCCAGCGCTCGGTGTGAAAGCCGACGATGTCGTTCGCGAGCAGCCCCTCGTGCACGGCGCGGCGCAGGTGGTCGGGAAGCACGGACCAGTAGTCGGACTGCGCCCACGGGACGTGCACGAAGTGACTCGTCAGCGCGTGTGGGACGCGCTGCCGCACGAGGCGGGGCGCGAGATAGAGGTGATAGTCGTGGAAGAAGACCGCTGCGTCGGGCTGCCGCTCGAGCTCCGTGACGACCGCCGTCGCGAAGGTCTCGTTGACGGGGACATAGCCGTTGAACCAGGCGTGGTGCAGGCCGAGATCGAGGTTCGGCGACTCCGTCAGTCCCCACATGTAGTGCTGGAGGAACCAGAGCGTCGGGTTTGCGACGACGTTGTAGTACCAGTCGTACGCAAGCGGGTCGTGTGCGACGAGCTTCAGCCGGTACGGCGACCCGTCGCGGGCGATTTCCGCGATCGGCTCCTCGAGAGACTCTTGCGCGACGACGCGATCCTCGTCGCTCATCGCGCTCGCAATCCATGTCACGTCGTGGTGCGTGACGAGGCTGCGCAGGGCCGTCACGAGCCCGCCGCCCCCCCGCCGCGCGATTCGCTCTCCGTTCGGCGCCCGCCCGTAGCCGACGGGCCCGCGGTTCGAGACGACGATCAGCTTGCGTCGGCCGCTCACCCCGCAACCCTAGTCCCCGGGCGGGGAGCCGGGAAACTCAGCGCGCCGCGGCGACGGTGTCGATCTCGGCGTCCGTCTCGTTTCCGATCAGCCGGTTGAAGAGGACGAGCCAGTCGCGCAGCAGCCGCGGCGTCAGGAAATGGCGTCGCACGTACTCCTTGCCCGCGCGGGCCCGGTCGCGGGCCATGCCCGGATCGGCCAGGATCTCCAGGCACGCCTCGGCGCACTCGGCGGACGAGTCGACGAGCCAGCCGGTCTGGCCGTCCTGGATCTGCGTGACGATCCCGCCGACGTTCCCGGCAACCGTCGGGCGCGACTTCCAGAGCGCCTCCGACACCGTCAGCCCGAACCCCTCGCGGATCGACTTCTGGAGCACCGCGGCCGAGTGCACCTGGAACGCGTTCACCTCGACGGAGCCGACGTTGTTCAGGTTCGAGAGGATGTAGATGTCCGGATCGCCGGCGGCGTAGTCGACCGTCTGGTTGTAGAAGTCCCAGCCCTCCGGGTCATCGTGCGCCATCGAGCCGACGAGCGCGAGCTGCACGTCCGGATACGACTCCTTGACGATCCGATACGCGTCGATGACGCCGAGCGGATCCTTCCACGGGTCGAAGCGCGACACCTGCGTCAACATCGGACGCTCGACGTCGATCCCGAACTGGTCGACGATGTAGGCCGCGTCCTCCGCGCTGAGCGCCATGTTCTTCGGCGCGAGCGGGTCGATCGCCGGCGGCCAGATGTAGCACTCCGGCAGTCCGTCGGTCTTCGGCACGTACTCGTGCATGTGGAAGATGACCGCGTCGTAGCGCTTGATCGACGGCAGCAGGACGTTGAAGACGTCCCAGTTAGGGGTCGAGAAGTCGATGTGCCCACGCCAGATCCACTTCGCGGTGCTGCCGGCGAAGTGGTCGATCATCCCGACCGGCTGAGGGTCGTGGACGATCATGTAGTCGTACTCGTTCGGATCGATCTCTTTGGCGTTCAGCGCCTGGTAGCGCTCGAAGATCTCGATCTGCTCGGGCGTCAGACCCTGCGGGTTGCCCTGCAGCGCGTTGTGGATCGTCTTCGTGACGTTGAAGAACTCGTCCTGCCCGTGGATGATGCGCCACTCGGTGTCGAGCCCCGCGCTCTGCATCAGCGGGATCAGCGTGTAGTTGATCTCGGCAACGCCGCCCCCGAATGCCGTCGCCGACAGGTGGACGACGCGCTTGCCCGCGAGCGGCTCCGCCAGCCGGAGGATCTCGTCCATCAGACCGCGCGTCGCAATCGTCGCGTAATCGGCAAGCGATTTGTGACCGACGTTGACGGACTGGAGCATCGAGAAGGCGCGGGGGTCGGGGGCCTCTGGGCGCCCGGCACCATAGCGGGTGGCCCGGTCGCTACTAGGCGAGAACCTTGACGAAGCGCAGGCGCGAGCCGCGAACGCCGGGGCGCGACGCGAGCTCGAACTCGTCGGCGATCGAGCGGATGATCGCGATCCCGAGACCGCCCTCGGTCAGGTCGCCGCCGGTTTCCCCCTCGAGCGCCGGGTCGAAGCCCTCGCCATCGTCGACGACCTCGATCGCGATCCGATCCGGTTGGAGCTCGTATGCGATCTGGACGTGGCCTTCTTCGTCCCTGCCGTAGGCGTGACGGATCGAGTTCGACGCCGCCTCGGTCAGCGCGAGCTTCAGGTCTGCGAGCACTTCCTCCGTGAACGGCCGCACCCGGGCGAGGCCGGTCAGGGCAAGCCGGCAGAGGGTGATGTACTCCGCCTTCGCGGGGATCGTCAGGTGGACGACGCGCGCGTCGTTTGCCTCGCCGCCACCCGGATCTCGGGTCACGCCGCTAGGGGTGGAGGGCTCCATGAGGATACGTACCGTGAGTTTGGACGGGGTAAACCCGCCGATTTCTACCGATCCCTTGTAAGGGGATGCTCACAACGCTCATTCCCGGCCGAGCCAGTTACTGAACCTCCGAACTACGGAGTGTGCGGATTTCCCGGCCGCTCGGTCAGCTTCACGGGCAGCGTCTTCCGACTGCCGCCCCGGACGATCGAGAAGGTCGCGACCTGGCCCGGACGCAGCCGCTCGCTCACAACACGGACGAGATCGTCGGCGCTCGCGACCGGGATCCCGTCGATCGCGGTGATCACGTCGCCTCCCTTGACAACGGTGGCGCCCTGGAAGTGGATCGTCTCGTCCCCGCCGCGGAGACCGGCATTCGCGCCGGGTCCGCCAGGGGTGGCGGCATCGACGAGCGCGCCGTGCCGGACCGAGAGTCCGAGATGCCGCGCGAGCGAAGGAGTCACGTCCTCGGTCGTGATCCCGACGTACGCGTAATGCACCCGGCCCGTGGCGAGCAGCTCCTTCATCGAGCGCTTCGCGGAGTCAATCGGAACCGCGAAGCCGACACCGGCGTCGTTGCCGGAACCGGCCTGGCTCCGAATCTGCGCGTTGATCCCGATCACGCGGCCGCGCGAGTCGAAGAGCGGGCCGCCGGAGTTGCCGTGGGTGATCGCGGCGTCGGTCTGGATCGCGTCGATCAGCTGGTAGCGCGAGGTGAGCGACTGGATCGAGCGGCCGATCGCGGAGACAACGCCCACGGCGAGCGAGTTCTCGTTGCCGAGCGGGCTCCCGATCGCCGCCACGGGCTCGCCGACGGCGACAGTCGAGGAGTTGCCGAGCAGGACAACGGTGAGCGGGTGCGCGTTCGGATCGACCTTCAGCACGCCGACGTCGTCGAAGACGTCCCAGCCGACGATACGAGCGGGGATCCGGTCGTGGTCGCCGAACTCGACGTAGATCGAGTCGGCCGGCGTGACCGACTGGCCCGCGACGGTCGAGCCGGCGTTCGTGATCACGTGCGCGTCCGTGAGGATCGCGCCCTCGCTAGAGACGACGAAGCCCGAGCCCTGCGCAGCGTCGGCATTCGGGTCGGTGCCGAAGTAGGAGAAGATCGTTACGACGCCCGGCGAGCGCCGCGCGTAGATCCGCGCCGCGTCGAAGGTCGCCGGCAGAGGCGCAGTCGAGCGCGCGGTCGCGGGCGTGCTGGCCGCGGGCTGCGGCTGCGGCGCGACGACGACCGTCTTCGAGGTGCTGCGGTCGAAGAGCCCGAAGGCTGCGCCCACCCCGAGGACGAGAGCGGCGCCGGCGACGGCAGAGACGAGCGAGACAGGGAGGAAGGACGAGCGCATCGGCGCCCGAGCCACTGTAGCTAGCGCGGATGCGGCCGCTCGGCCAGGAGTTCGTTGGCTTTGTGGAGACGCCGTCATACGGCCGTAGCTCCGTCCAACGCCGCCAACGCATGTCGATTCGTCAATCCATCGAACATATGTTCCATCCTTCGCCGTGTCGCCGAAAGTGTCCGTTTCGGACACGACCGTTTTCACGTGCTTTATGCGAGTCGGTGGCTCACCGGATTGCGAGCCGGTCACGCGCGGCGACCGGTAGCACCAAGGCGAAGACCGTCCCCGACTCCGATTCGAGGCGGATCGAGCCGCCCATTACGTCCGCCAGCTCGCTCGCGATCGCCAAGCCGAGGCCGCTGCCCGAAGCGAGCGCGCCGTCGAGGCGGGTGAAGCGCTCGAACACCTCGCCCACCTGACTCTCCGGAATGCCCGAGCCCTCGTCCTCGACCGCGAGCTCGGCCGGGGCACGGGCGACGACGCGGACCGGCGTTCCGGGCGGGGTGTGCTTCAGCGCGTTCTCGACGAGGATCCGGCCGATCTGCACGGTGCGCTCCGGGTCCGCGAGCGCGACGGCGTCCTCTTCGACGATCGCCTCGAGCGGATGCCCGCCGGCGCGCGCGACGGCGCTGAACTCGTCCACGAGCAGCTGCGCGAGCGGCGCGAGCTCGACCGGTTCCCGGTCGATCCGCAGGCGACCCGCGTCGAGCCGTGACAGGTCGAGGAGATCGGTCGCCAGCTTCGTCAGCCGCTCGACCTGCTCGGACATGGTGGTCAGGAACTCGCGGCGCGTCGCCGGGTCGAGGTCCTCGTCCTGCAGCAGCTCGAGGAAGCCGCCGAGCGAGAACAAGGGCGTCCGCAGCTCGTGCGACGCGTTCGCGATGAAGGCGCGCCGGGCGTCGTCGAGGCGGGCGAGCCGTGCGCGCATCCGGTCGAACGCCCGCGCGAGCTCGCCGAGCTCGTCGCTGCCGTGATCCACGACGGGCTCCAAGAAATCGCCGCCGGCGATCCGGTCCGCAGCGCGCTCGAGCCGCTTGATCCGGCGCGCAAAGACCGACGCGGCGCCGAACCCCAGGAGGACCGAGGCGACGAGGGCGATCAGGCCGGCTGCGATCAGCCGCCGCTGGACGAGGTGCACGTACGAGAGAGCGTCGTGGAGCGACGACGTCAGGAGCAACACGCTCCCGTCCGACCTCACCGGCACCGCGGCCTCGGCGAACCGCTCGTCGCCGCGCTCGACGGTTCCACTCCGCGGGGCGAGCGACGTCGACGCGGCGAGCGCGATCGGATCGTTCTCCACGTCCGACGCGTTCCGTCCCTGCAGCGAGTCGGCGAAGACGTTCAGCGTGCGCGGCGACTGGGTGAGCGGGGTAAAGAGGACGACGCGCGCGTTCGCGCTCACCGCGGCGTTCGTGACGAAGTCGACCGACGTCAAGTCGGCCTCGGCGAGCTGCGTCCGGAGACCGGGAGCCGCGCTCCGAAGCTGCGCGACCTTAGCGTTCACGAGTCGGCGCTCGAGCGTCGGCACGAGCGCGACGTAGACGATCGCAAGCGCAGCCGCCACGACGACCGCGAGTGCGAAGCTGAGGCGCGCGCCGACGCTCCGGAACGGATTCATGCCGTCAGCGGTCGCGGAAGCGGTAGCCGACTCCGCGCACGGTCTCGATGAACTCGGGCGCCCGCGAGTCGCGCTCGAGCTTCTCCCGCAGATGCCGGACGTGGACGTCGATCGTGCGCGGCTCGCGATACGCGGAGTCGCCCCAGAGCGCCTCCAGCAGCATCTGGCGCGTGAAGACCCGGCCCGGCCGCGCGGCCACCGTCCGCAGGAGCTCGAACTCGACGTACGTCAGCCGGACGGGCTCGCCCCGGAGCTCGACCGTGCGCTTGCCGACGTCGATCCGCAGTCCGTCCAGGCCCAGGATCTCCTCGTCGGCGCCGTCGGCGCGCGGCGAGATCGCGGCCCGTCGCAGGAGCGCCCGTACCCGGCTGCGGAACTCACGGATCGAGAAGGGCTTCGTGATGTAGTCGTCGGCGCCGAGCTCGAGGCCGACGACCTTGTCCAGCTCGTCGTCGCGGGCGGTCAGCATGATGATCGGCACCGTGCTCCGGGCCCGCAGACGCTTGCAGACCTCGAGCCCGTCGAGCCGGGGAAGCATGATGTCGAGCACGACGAGGTCGACCTGCTCGGACGCGAACCGCTCGAGCGCCTCCTCGCCGTCGCGTGCCTGCACGACCCGGTAGCCCTCGTGTTCCAGGGGATAGGCGAGAAGCTTCTGGACGGCGTCCTCGTCGTCGACGAGCAGGATGGTCGCGGGTTCTTGCACTCGAGTCTGCGGGCCTGCCGTCCGTGTTCCCTCCCGCCTACTATAGCCCTGCCATGGCGGCCGTCCCCCCACCCCGGGAGCGTCGCCGGCCGCGACGGGGCTCACTCCAGCGCCCCGTCAACGGGCGGCTGTACCGCGGGACCTGGCTGCTCGTGGCGCTGCCGCTCCTGCTCGCCGCGTTCAGCGTTGCACGACCGACGCCGCTGCCGCCGCCCAACCTCCCGCCGGCTTTCGACCGCACGGCGGCGCTCGAGCTCGCGACCGAGCTGGCCCAGAGCTACCCGAACCGGGTCCCGGGAACGGCGACCGCGCTCGGTGCCGAGCGCTGGTTCTCGGAACAGCTCTCGCCCTACGGGTTCACGACGCAGGCGGAGCGCTTCCGGGCCGACGTTCCAGGGCTCGGGAAGGTGCCGCTCGTGAATCTGCTCGCGATCGCCCCGGGCCGTTCGCAACGGGCGATCGTCGTGATGGCGCACCGGGACAACGCCGGAGCGGGGCCGGGCGCGAACGACAACGCGTCCGGAACGGCCGCACTGGTCGAGCTCGCGCGTGCCTACGCCAACCCGGGCGCGACGGCGACCGGCGGCGCATCGCGCGCGCGGGTGCAGCCAATCTTCACCATCATCTTCCTCTCCACCGACGGCGGTGCCTACGGGAACCTCGGCGCGGCCCATTTCGCCGCGCACTCGCCCTACCGGGACGGAGTCATCGCCGTGCTGGATCTCGACTCGATCGCCTCGACGGGCGCGCCCCGCCTCGAGTTCGCGGGCGACACGCCGCGCTCGCCGGCCGCGTCGCTCGTCGAGACGGTCGCCGCGCAGATCCAGCAGGAGACCGGGCACCAGCCGGAACGACCGAGCGCCCTCCGGCAGCTGATCGACCTCGGCTTCCCGTTCAGCCTCTATGGCCAGGCGCCGTTCGTCGCGCGCGGGATTCCCGCGGTCACCGTCACCTCGGCCGGCGACCGGCCGCCGGACGCGTTCTCAGACACCCCCCTGCGGCTCGATCTGCTGCGCCTCGGCCAGCTGGGCCGGTCGGCACAGAACGTCCTCGATGCACTCGACCAGGGGCTCGACCTCGCGCAGGGAACCTCGAGCTACGTCTATCTCGGCCCGCGCATCATCCGCGGGTGGGCCGTCGAGCTCGTCCTCATCGCCGCGCTCCTGCCGTACTTCGCAGCGGTCGTCGATCTATTCGCCCGTTGCCGCCGGCGGCGCCTGCCGGTCGCGCCCGCACTGCGGAGCTACCGCAGCCGGCTCGGGTTCTGGCTCTGGAGCGGGGCGGTCTTCTTCCTGTTCGCGGTCCTCGGGGTTTGGCCCCAGGGCGCGCCGCGGCCGCCGGCGATCGCGGGTACGGGAGTCCAACACTGGCCCGCGGCAGGGATCCTCGGTCTGGTCGCGCTGATGATCGTGGGCTGGTTCGTCTCCCGCGACCGGCTGCTCCCGCGCCGCACGGTTCGGATCGAGGAGGAACTCGCCGGGCACACGGGTGCGCTGCTGGCGCTCGGCGTCGCCGCGCTCCTCGTCGTCGCCACGAATCCGTTCGCTCTCGTCTTCGTCCTCCCGGCCTTGCACATCTGGCTCTGGCTCCCGCAGGTGCGCGCGCAACCGGCGTGGATACGTCTCGCCGTGCTGCTCGCGGGGTTCGCCGGGCCGCTGCTCCTGCTCTGGTCATTCGGTGCCCGCTACGGACTCGGCCTCGAAGCGCCCTGGTACGTCGCGGAGCTGTTCGCGCTCGGCTATGCGCCGTTTCCCGCCTTCGTGATCGGGCTCGGCTTCCTCGCCGGTGCCGCGCAGCTCGTCGTGCTCGTCGTCGGCCGGTACGCGCCCTACCCCGATGCACTCGAGCGCGGGCGCCGGGGGCCGATCCGCTCCGTCCTCCGCCGTTTGCTGGTGCCCGCGCAGGCCCGCCGCGCATCGGAGACCGAGCGCAGCGCGTTAGAAAGCTGATGCGGCGCGCTGCCCGGATCCTCGGCACGCTCATGATCGTGGCCGGCGTCCTCACGCTCGGGTGGGCCGTGCTGGTCTGGCGCTGGCAGGATCCCTTCACCGCCCTCTACACGCACTGGCAGCAGGGCAAGCTCGCGGATTCGTACAAGCACCTCGTCTCCGACTACCGGCCGGCGCCGCTGCGGACGAACCTCGCGGCGGAGCGCCGCACGATCCGGCGGGAGGCGACGGCCTTTCGCCAGTCGATGAAGCGCGGGTCGGCCATCGGCCGGATCAAGATCGACCGCGTCGGACTCGACATGGTTCTCGTCAACGGCACCGACCACGACACGCTGACGAAGGGCCCGGGCCGCGACCTGCGCACGTTCATGCCCGGCGAGAACCGCCTCGTCTACGTCGCCGGACACCGGACGACGTACCTCGCGCCGTTCGCGCACATCGACGCGATCCGGGCCGGAGACGCGATCGAGATCGAGTTGCCGTACGCGACGTTCGTCGACCGCGCGACGAAGCACCGGATCGTCACCGCCAGCGACCTCTCCGTTCTCCGCTCGCCGAAGCGCGAGCAGCTCGAGCTCCAGGCGTGCCACCCGCGGTTCTTCGCCAGCCACCGCTACATCGTCTACGCGAAGCTCGTCCGCGTGGAGCCGCGCGGCGGCGATGCATTCTCGGCCGTCTCGACGCAGGCCGCCGCACGGGGCTGAGCCCTACCGAAGCGGCAGGTAGGCGACCGGTTCGCCGACCTCGAGCTCGCCCTCGCCCATCGGCGCGAGCACGAGCGCGTCGGCCAGCGCCGCGCGGGCGATCATGTGCGACTCCTGTCCCTCGAGCGGCTCGAGCACGATGCCGTCCGGGTCCAGGCGGGAGCGCGCCCGGATTAGCTCGTCCCGGGCGGGGTTCCGGCGCACGCTCTTCGCGAGCCGCCCCCGCTCCAGGCGCGGGAGCGGCGAGGCGAGACCCTGGAGCGCGAGCAGCGCAGGTCGAACGAAGAGCTCGAAGCCGACGAGCGACGACACGGGGTTGCCCGGCAGGCCGAAGACCAGCGTCTCCCCGCGCACGCCGAACGACACCGGCTTCCCCGGCTTGACGGCCACACGCCAGAAGATCTCCTCGACGCCGAGCTCGGCCTCGATCCGGCGGACGAGATCGTGCGGTCCGACCGAGACGCCGCCCGAGGTGACGAGGACGTCCGTGGTCAGCCCGCGCTCGAGCGAGCGCCGGTGCGCCTCCTCGGTGTCTTCGACCGCCGGCAGGAGCTCGATGTCGCCGCCCGCGGAGGCGACCGCGGCCGCGAGCATCGTCCCGTTCGCCTCGTAGACCTGGCCGGCGGCGAGAGGTTCCCCCGGCCGCGCGAGCTCGGTCCCCGTCGTGAGCACGGCGACCCGCGGACGGCGTGCGCAGTGGACCTCGGCCACGCCCGCCGCGGCAAGCGCCCCGACGGCGGCGGCGCCGAGCCGCACTCCGGCAGGGACGACGACCTCGCCCGCACGCAGGTCGCCGCCGCGTGGGCGAACGTTCGCACCAGGCTCAGGAGCCTCGTCAACGACAATGTCGTTGTCATGATGGACAACATACTCGACGGGGACGACGGCATCGGCGCCCGCGGGGACGACGCCGCCGGTCGCGATGCCCATCGACTCGCCCGGACCGAGCGGCCCCGTCGCGGGTCGGCCGGCGGCGATGTGTTCGACGACGGGAAGGCGTCCAGGCAGGTCCGCTGCACGCACCGCGAATCCGTCCATCGCCGAGCTCTCGAACGGCGGCAGGTCGACGAGCGCGCGAGCGTCTTCGCCGAGCACGCGGCCGGCGGCCTCGGCGATCGGCACCGGCTCCAGCGGCAGCGTCCGGACTCGCTCCAGGACACGCTCCTGGGCCTCCGTCACGGTGAGTAACCGCACCACGATCGGCGCATAACGTACCGGCATGGCGGAAGAGACCATCGCCGGCCGCTACCGGCTCGTCGCGCTTCTCGGACGGGGCGGCATGTCGGAGGTCTGGGCGGCCGACGATCTCGAGCTAGGACGACGCGTCGCGCTGAAGCTGCTCGCGCCCGACGCCGACCGTGCGCGCTTCGACCGCGAGGCCAGGGCCGCCGCTTCGCTCGCGCATCCAAACATCACGCAGCTCTACGACTACGGCGAGGCCGAGGGACGCCCGTACATGGTGCTCGAGTACCTTCCCGGCGGCTCGCTCGAGGACCGGCTCGAGGAGGGGACGCCGTTGCCGGACGCCGACGCCGCGCACATCGCGTCCGAGATCGCCGCCGGTCTCGCGCACGCGCACGCGCGAGGTCTCGTGCATCGCGATCTCAAGCCCGCGAACGTGCTGTTCGACTCCGAGGGCCGAGCGAAGATCGCCGACTTCGGGATCGCGCGGCTGGGCCAGGGCGGGACGCTCACGGAGGCGGGCACGGTGCTCGGCACCGCCGCGTACATCTCGCCCGAGCAGGCAGGTGGACAGCCGGCGAGTCCGGCGAGCGACGTCTACTCGTTCGGCGTGCTGCTGTTCCGGATGCTGACCGGCCGGCTCCCGTTCGAGGCCGAACAGCCGATGGATCTCGTCGCGCTGCATCGGAACGAGCCGCCGCCGCCGCTCGAACGCTTCCGGAGCCACGCTCCGCCCGCGCTCGCCGCGCTCGCCCAGGCCTCGCTCGCGAAGGATCCCGCCGAGCGTCCGCCCGACGGACGCGCGCTCACCGCCGAGCTCGGGGCTCCCGCGCCGCCGACCGCATCGGCGTCGACCTCCGCCGTCGTCGCGCAGGACACGGCCGCGGTCACGCGGGTCCTTCGGCCGCAACGGGGCGGCGGCGGTCGCCGCTCGCGCCGGCGTCTCGCGATCGCGCTCGGAACCCTCGCGCTCCTCGCCGCGGGCGGCGTGGCGGCGGTCGCGGTCACCCGGAGCGACGGCACGAGCAGCGGCGCAAACGTCTCGACCGCGCTGCCTGCGATTCCGACCCGATCGCTCCCCAAGCTGACCACGACTGCGGCGGCGCCCGTCGCGCCGGCCCCGACGACGACTGCGGCGGCGACGACGCGCGCGAAGACACCGACGCGTCCGCCCGCCACCACGGCGCCTCCTCCGACGACCGTCGCGCCGCCGCCGACGACCGCGCCGCCACCCGCGACCACAGAGCCGCCGCCGACGACCGCGCCGGCAACCACGGACACGACGGCGACGGCAACGCCGTAATTACGGTGTCGTGAACCCGCCGTCCGGCTTCTGCGGCGACGGCGGCGCGACCGTCGGCGTGGGACTCGACGTCGGCGCCGGTGTCGGCTCCGGAACCGGGGTCGGAGCAGGCGTCGGTGCCGGCGCCGGCTGCTGCGTCGTCGCGGGCCCGACCGTCTCGACGGTCGGCGGTGGCGGCGCGCTCGTCGTCGCGGCGCCAGTGGTCGTCGCCGGGGCCGCCGGGGCACTCGACGAGGACGAGGTGTAGCCGGACGCGCCGCTGTACTGATACTGGCCGCGGAACGGGATCCACACCGGCTGCGTCGACGGCGACGGGAAGTCGAGCGTCGCCTGGTGGCCGACCGCCGCCTCCATGAAGTAGTGCCAGATCTGTGCCGGGAACGTCGGACCGGAGACGGCGATTCCGTGGACGCTCAGCATCGGGATCTCGGCCTTCGGATAGCCGATCCACACGCTCGCTTCGAGCTGCGGCACATAGCCGCAGAACCACGCGTCCGCATAGTTGTCGGTCGTTCCGGTCTTGCCCGCCGACGTGCGGCCGAAGTAGGCGCCGGTGCCCGTCCCGTGGAGCATGTTCTGCTCGAGCACCTGCGTCACGGTGTACGCGACGCCGTCGGAGATCACGCGCTCGCGGTGCGGCTTGCCCCAGCCGGTGTCGGCGTCGACCTTGCCGTTCGGGAGGACGACCTTCGTGATCGCCATCGGCCGGGAGTAGACGCCGCCGGCCGCGAGCGTCGAGTACACCGAGGCCATCTCCAGCGGCGAGACGCCGACCGACCCGAGCGTCAGAGACGGCACCGCGTCGAGCGCCGACGAGCGGACGCCGAGCTTGTACGCCATCTTCACAACCCTCTCGGGGCCGACGTCGAGGATCAACCGCGCGAACACGGTGTTGTCGGAGTGGACGGTTGCGTTCTCGATCGACGTCGCGCCGAGATAGCTGTGGTCGTACGTCTGCACGTCCCACGCGCAATTCGGGTCGCTCGGGTTGCACGTCGGATCGGGCTGGTAGTGCAGCGGCGCGGAGAGGTAGTACGTCGAACTCGGGTTGATGCCCATCGAGACCGCCGTCGTCAGCACAACGACCTTGAACGTGGACCCGGGCTGGCGGCGCGCCTGGCTGACGAGGTTGAACTTGTTTCCCTTGCGACCCGGAGTGACGGCCGTCATCGCACGGATCGCTCCGTTGCGCGGATCGATCGCGACAACTGCCGAGGACGGATCGGAGCTGTAGGTCAGGACGCGCTTGATGGCCGACTGGGCGGCGCGCTGCAACCGTGGATCGATTGTCGTGTACACCTTGAGGCCGCCCGAGCGGACCGTCGACGAGCCGTACTGCTGCTGCAACGCGTCCTCGACGTACGTGAAGAAGTACGGCTCGCGGATCCGCGTGTACCTGCGACCGGGGTCCAGGTGCAGCTCGCGGTCCGACTGCACCTCGATGAACTGCGTCGAGGTGATCACGCCGTTGGCGAGCATCGCCCGCAGAACGTCGTCCCGGCGGCGAAGGACGTCCACGGGACGATGGAACGGGTCATAGACCGACGGCGCGCGAGGAAGTCCGGCGAGCATCGCGGACTGCGCGAGCGTCAGGTCCTTCGCAGACCGCGAAAAGTACGTCTCGGCCGCGGCCTCGATCCCGTAGGCGTGGTTCCCGTAGTAGACCTGGTTCATGTACGCGGTCAGGATCCTGTTCTTCGACCAGCGCCGGAAGAGCTTGATCGCGAGGCAGGCCTCCTTGACCTTCCGCTGCAGCGTTTTCTCGCGCGAGATGTAGAGGTTGCGCACGAGCTGCTGCGTGATCGTCGAGCCGCCCTGCACGGCGTGGCCGGCGCGGATGTCCGCGATCAGCGCGCGCAGCGTGCCCTGGTAGTCGATCGCCCCGTGCTGGTAGAAGCGGCGGTCCTCGATCGCGACCGTCGCCTTCGGCATCCATGGGCTGATCTCCTTGCGGGACACCGGCGTCCGGTTCCGCTCTGCCGGGATTGCGCCGAGGACCGAGCCGTCGGCCGCGTAGACGAACGAGTTCTGCCCGATGCCGACCGGCCGCAGCGAGTTGAGGTCGCAGCTCGCGCCGAACGCCGCGGTGCCGCCGATCCCGACGGCCACGAGCAGAGTGAGCGGGACGAGGAGGAACAGCCCGATCAGGATTCCGCGTCGGTGCCGGCGATGCTTGATCCGCTCGCGGCGCCGCTTCCGGCGGCGGGCGGCGATCCAGGGGTCGGGTCCCGAGGAGGCGCGTCTCGGCCCGCGGGGCGGCGGCGTCATGCGTAGACGCCTTCGGCGCGCAGGACGGCGTGCGCGCGCAGCCGCAGCTCGCGCTCGAGCCGCAGGGCCTCGTCCTCGTCCTCGACACGGGCGCGCATGACTATCGACGCGTTCCCGTCCAGACCCGTGACGAAAACGTCCGGGTCGCGCCGGTCGGCGAGGAGTCCCCTGAGCCGGTCGACGACGCGGCCGAGGTCGGTTGAAAGCGGTACTTGCAGGGTGATCTCGGCGACCTTCTCGCGGGTGCGGATCGTGGAGTTGCGAATCGTATCCGAGGCCAGCTTCTCGTTCGGGATCACGATCCGGGCGTCGTCCTGGGTGCGGATGAACGTGTAGGTGAGGCCGATCTCCTCGACGATCCCGTCCGTTCCGTCGACCGTGACGTGGTCGCCGAGCCGCAGCGGCTGCGTGATCGCGATCAGGAGCCCGGCGACGAAGTTCCCGAGCGTCTTCTGGGAGGCGAAGCCGATGATCACGCCGAGGACCGCGGACGAGGCGAGCAGCCCGCCGGCGACCGCACGCACCTGCGGGATCACGAGCAGCGCGGAGAAGAAGCCGACGACGAGGATCGCCGTCGTGATGCTCCGGCGGAGGACGCGATAGCGCGTCGAGGCCTCGGGCGCGAGCTGCTTCTGTGAGAGCCGCCAGTCGATGATCCGCGCCACGATCGAGACCGCGAGGAAGACGGCCGCCGCGATCACGAGTCGGTGCCAGAACGGCATGCCCGTCTGTTTCGACGGGCGGCAGCCCGTTCCTTAGCGCAGCGGCTCCCAGGCGAAGCCGTCGCCGGCCCGGCGGATCCGCCCGAGCCCGTCCGGCGAGAGGTGGCCGAGCGCGACCGGTACGCCGGCGTCCGCGAGGCGGGGCAGGAGCTCGGCGCGCAGTGCGGCGGCCCGCGACGCGTCGACCTCCGCGGAGTACGCGAGCCCGGGATCGGCGAGCTGCAGCTCGTGCACGGCGACGTCGCCGAGCAGATGGGCCGCGCCCCCGCCGACCTCGACGCGCATGTGTCCGGGCGTGTGCCCGTACGCGGGAACGAGCCGCAAACCCGGCGCGATCTCGGCCTCGCCCTCGACGAGATCGAGCTCCAGGGCAGCCACCTCGCGCCGGAAGTACTCGCGGTCGCCGCGCGCCTCGCGGAAGTACTCGAGGTCGACGCGGTTCGCGACGATGCGCGCCCGGCCGAAGAGCGTGTTCCAGCCGACATGGTCGACGTGCAGATGCGTGAGGACGACGAGCTCCACCTCCTCCGGACGCACGCCGGCCGCGGCGAGCCGCCCGGGCAGATGGCCCTCGGCATCGGGGAGGAACTCGCGCGGCAGCGGACCGACACCCGTGTCCACGATCGCCGTCAGTCGCGCACCGCGGACGAGGTATGCGTGGAACGGCAACACCCAGGGCTCGTCCGAATCGACGCCGAAGGCTTCGCGCATCGTCCCGAACGAGGCCTCCGTGTCCCGCAGCGGCACGATCTCGAAGCCGCCGGCGTGAAGGCTCAGAGGGGCTGCCTTCCCGCGAAGCCGCCGTCGAGCGTGTGCCAGTAGCGGATGTCGTCCTCGCCGACGCGCCAGCAGAGCAGGACCTCCTCGCCCTCGCGCAGCGACGGGAAGTCGAGCAACCCGGTGTCGATGTCCTTGACCTGCGCACCGAGTGCGTGGATCTCGTCGACGAGCTGCGCGATCGCGCGCGCCTCGTCCTCGACGACCGCCTCCGTTCGCGCCGGCTCGCCTGGATCGATGCCGCCGCCGTTCCCCGCGACACGCGCGCCGAGCTCCTCCTCCCGCGCCTGCGCCGCGAGCATGGCGCGGCGACGCTCGACCATCTGCTCGGCCAGCGGGCGGACACGCTCGAGCGCCGCGTTCGCCTCGTCCGGCGTGAAGTAGTGCATCGAACGGACTCTATGATTCCGGCGCCGTGAGCGTCGACGCCGTCACGATCGACGCCTATGGAACGCTCGTGACGCTCCGCGATCCGGTGCCCACGCTCGTGCGAGCGTTGCGAACGCGAGGGGTCGAGCGGACCGCCGCAGAGGTCGCGGAGGCGTTCCGCATCGAGACCGAGCACTACATTCCGCGTTCGCACGAGGGGCGCGACGAGGCGACGCTCGCGCTCTTGCGGCGTGACTGCGCGCAGGTCTTCCTCGACGCGGCCGGTGCGGCGCTCGACCCGGACGAGTTCGCGCCCGCCTACATCGACTCGCTCGTCTTCGATCCCGTCCCCGGAGCGCTCGAGGCGGCGCGCGCCCTGTCCGAGCGGGGCGTCCGGACCGCCGTCGTCTCGAACTGGGACGTCGGCCTCCACGACCATCTGCGGCGGCTCGGCCTCGACCTGCCGGTCTTCACCTCAGCTGAGGCCGGGGCGCCGAAGCCCGATCCCGCGATCTTTCGGCTCGCGCTCGAGCGGCTCGGCGTGCCGCCGGAGCGTGCGCTCCACGTCGGCGACAGCCCCGCCGACGAGGAAGGCGCCCGTGCCGCCGGGATGCAGTTCCGGCCGGCTCCGCTTGCGGACGCGGTGCAGGAGCTCGCGTGAGGCGCTGGAGCCGCGGGCGGATCGCCGCGTGGGCCGCGATCGTCGGCGCGCTCGCGGCAGCGAACTATGCCGTCCGCTTCAGCGGCAGCTCGAGCTCCGCAGCCAACGAGCGCGACGCGCTCTACCACTACTCGAGCGCCGTCTCGGGCCTGATCTTCTACGCGCTCTTCTTCGCGTTCGTCTACGCGGTCGCGGCGGTCGACACCGACGAGCTCTTCGCACTTCGCCGGCCACGCTCGATCCGCGGCGCGGTCGGCTACGGCTTCGCTGCCATCGCCGGCGTCTACGTCGTCTCGGCCGCGCTTTCCCCGTTCCTGAACGCGGGCAAGGAGCAGGGACTGACGCCGTCGCACTGGGAGCCGAGCCACGCCGGCGCGTACGCGGCGAACTTCGTCGTCGTGGCGCTCGTCGCGCCGGTCGTCGAGGAGCTGACCTTCCGGGGGGTCGGCTACGGGCTGCTCGAGCAGTACGGACGTCCGCTGGCGATCGTCGTCGTCGGGATCGCCTTCGGGCTCGCGCACGGCCTTGTCGAGGCGCTGCCGGTTCTGGCGGCGTTCGGGATGTTGCTGACCTGGCTGCGCGCCAAGACGGACAGCGTCATCCCGGGGATGATCGTCCACGCCCTCTTCAACTCGATCGCCCTGGTCGCGGCCGTTACGACCTGACCGATCCGTAGAGTCCAGCCGGTGCGCCGTGCGCTGACCGTCTGCTGCGCCCTCGCATTCGCGGTCCCGTCGACCGCGACCGCCGCGCCTCCCGCAGTGACCGCGTCGCCGGCCTCGGGCGCAGCTCCGCTCGCCGCGACGCTCACGGCGGGCGCCGAGGCTCACTGGGATTTCGGCGACGGCACGAGCGCCGACGGCGCGACCGTCGAGCACACGTACGCCGCCGGACGCTGGACGACCGTCGCAACGGTCGCCGGCGAGTCGGCGGTGGTGGAGGTCGACGCGGGGAGCGTCACGCTCGTGGCGCCGCGCCGGGCAGCGTTCGGGAAGCCGGTCGCGCTGCACGGGATCGCCTTGCCCGCGACGGCCGGTGCGCCCGTCGCGCTGTACAGCGGCAGCCGAGAGGTCGCCGTCGGCCGGCTCCGCTCCAACGGCTCCTTTCGCATCGCCCTCGCACACCTGAGCCGGTCGGGTCCTTACGTCGCACGCACCACGCTCGCGGCGTCCCCGCCCATCGCGATCGGCATCCGCCCCGAGGTGACCGCGGCGTTCGCGGGCTCGGGCGCAGTCGGCACCCCGCTGGCGCTGACCGCCGCGCTGCGGCCGGCGGCCGCGGGCTGGCTCCGCGTGCGGATCTGGCGCGCCGGCCGCCTCGTCGCCGATCTGCGTCGCCCGGCACCGCTGCGCATCTCGCTCCCGACGCGCGAGCCGAGCCCGTACCGCGTCGAGATCGCGGCAGTTCCCGCCGCCGGCTATGTCGCCGCACAGACCCGCGCCGAGACGACCGTCGTCGAGCCGAACCTCCAACTCGGCTCGATCGGACTCAGCGTCCGCGCGCTCGAGCAGCGTCTCGCCGCGATGCACTACGCGCTCCGTGGAATCGACGGCCGCTTCGACGACGACACGTACTCGGCAGTCCTCGCATTCCAGAAGGTGCACGGACTTGCGCGCACCGGCCGTGTCGACCTCGCGCTCTGGCGGCGGATCGCGATCGGAACGACACCGCCGGCGCGCTACCGCGGAGACCACGTCGAGATCGACAAGGCGCGCCAGGTGCTGTTCGAGGTGCGCCGCGGCAAGATCGTCCTCGTGGTCCATGTCTCCACCGGCGCGACCGGGAACACGCCGCTCGGGCGCTGGCAGGTCTACCGGCGCGTCACCGGCTGGGACTGGGTCCTGTACTACCCGACGTACTTCCTACGCGGCTTCGCGATCCACGGCTACCCGTCCGTGCCGGCGTATCCGGCGTCGCACGGCTGCGTCCGCGTCCCGCTGTGGGTCGCGCCCCGCCTCTACGAGATGAACGGGTACGACGAGAGCGTGTACGTCTATTAGTTGTTCTCTTCGCCGTCCTCGACGGCGAACTGGTCCGGGGTGACCTCGTCGAGGAACTGCTTGAACTCGGTGACCTTCTCCTCGATCTCCTCCTCGGTCACCTCCTCGCCCTCGAACTCGATCGCGGACTCCTCGATCACCCGGTCGGCGGCGAAGATCGGCGCCTCGGCCCGAATCGCCAGGGCGATTGCGTCGGACGGACGCGAGTCGACGTCGATCTCCGTGCCGTCGAGCTGGACGGTGATCTGCGCGTAGAAGGTGTTCTCGCGAAGCTCGGTCACGGTGATCCGGATGACCTGGGCGCCGAGCTGCTCGAGCATGTCGGTGACGAGATCGTGGGTCATCGGCCGCGGCGGGGCCTGGCTCTGGAGCTTCATTAGGATCGCCGCCGCCTCCGGGTGCCCGATCCAGATCGGCAGGAACTTGTTCCCCTCGGCGGTCTTGAGCAGAACGATCGGCTGCTTGCCGACCAAGTCGAAGCTGACCCCGTAAATCGTCATCTCCTGCATGCGGCTCTGAACGTGATGTTAGCTCAGGCCTCTCGTGCGAAACCTGGCCGTAACCAGGGCGGGCGCGGGTTCGTTGCACCAGTGTGATGCTCGGAAGCTGGCTCCAGGACCTCGAGTCGCTCGAGGCGATCTCGCAGGACGACGACGCCCGACGGATCTTCCTGAAGATGGCGGCGCTGACCCAGAACGGAGGCCTCGGGAGCTTCCTGACGGAGCTCGCCCACGACCAGGAGCTCGACGACGCGACGAAGGGGACACTGACGGAGATCGCCTCCGACAGGTCCTTCCTGCTGGCGGTGGAGGACTATCTCCGCCGGACCCAGCGCTTTCACTGAGGCACCGCTTGCGGTGCCGACTTCAGGACGCGCGGGCTCTGCCCGTACGTCTGAAACGAACGGCCGACACGCTCGAGTTCATCACGCGGCCCGAAGCGGCTAGACTGGGCCGCCGCGCGGGCGATTAGCTCAGTTGGTTAGAGCGCCGCTCTGATAAGGCGGAGGTCCGTGGTTCGAATCCACGATCGCCCATCACGAGGTCGCGCCTCTCACAGCGCGTTCGATCTCCCGCTCCGAGCAACCCTCGCGCACGAGCCGCTCGACGAGGTAGCGGAGATGATCCTGTTCCGTTTCGCGCTCGGCGAGGACGCCGCGGATCGTCCCGACGAGCTGCCGTTCGCCGAACGGCTTGGTAACGGTTGCCGTGGCTCCGGCCTCGAGCGCGAGGTCGAGCAGTGGTCCGTTCGCGTGGCCGGTGAGCGCGACGATCGGCACGTCCCGCTCGCCCAGAATGCGGCGGGTGGCCTCGATGCCGTCGAGGCTCGGAAGGACGAGGTCGAGCAGGATCAGATCGGGCCGGTGGTGTCGGGCGAGCTCGACCGCCTCGAAACCGTCGCGCGCGTCTGCGCAGACGTCGAAGCCGGCGTCCTCGAGAATCACGCGAAGGTCAGCCCGCACGATCGGGTCGTCCTCCACGGTCATGACTTTCGTCGGTGCGAGTACTGACATCTCTGGGCTCCTTCGTTTCGGGCATAAAAAAGACCCCGGGACTCATCCCGAGGCCTCCAGCGACCTGCGACCGCCAGCGAGGGCGATCTGACTCGAGGGTACCTACCGCAGCCGGTCGAGCGCCTCGGCAAGCTCCTCGAGCTCGTGCTCGTCGGCGAACGCGATCTCGACGCGCTTGCCCGTGACCTTCGCGCCGAAGCCGGTCAGCTTCTCGACGCGGTCGCGCACGCGTGCGGCGAGCGCGGGATCGACCGTCGCGCCCTTCTTCCGCGGCTTCTGCTTCGCGCCGGCCCAGCGGGCGCGCTGCTCGGCCGCGCGGACGCTCAGACCCTTCTGGACGATCTCGCGCGCGAGCCGGCGGCGGCCTTCGTGGTCCGGCACGGCGAGCACCGCACGCGCGTGCCCCTCCGTGATCTGGCCGCGATCGACCATCCCGAGCACGTCGTCGGGGAGCTCGAGCAGGCGCAGCCGGTTGGAGACGGCCGGCTTCGAGCGACCGACCCGCTCTGCGACATCGCCGAGCGTCAGGCCGAACTCGTCGAAGAGCACCGCGTACGCACGCGCCTCCTCCACCGCCGAGAGCTGCTCGCGCGCGACGTTCTCGACGAGTGCGAGCAGGAGCGCGTTACGGTCGTCGGCCTCGCGGATGACCGCGGGAATCGTGGCGACCCCGGCCTCGCGTGCCGCCCGCCAGCGCCGCTCGCCGGCGATGATCTCGTACCCGCCCGCGGCGCGCGGGCGCACGAGCAGCGGCTGGATCACGCCCTGGGAGCGAACCGACTCGGTCAGCCCGGCGGCCGGCTCGGGCTCGAAGCGGCGCCGCGGCTGGCGCGGGTTCGGATGGATCACGTCGACTGGTAGCTCGAGCAGCTCCTTGCCGGCGGCCTCGGCGCCGCCGATCAGGACCTCGAGGCCGCGGCCGAGCCCTCTCCTAGGCGCGCTCGACAAGCTCCATCGCCACCTTCCAGTACGCGTCTGCGCCGGCCGAACGACGGTCGTACGCGATCGCCGGCAGCCCGTGGCTCGGCGCCTCGGCCAGCCGCACCGACCGCGGCACGGACTGCTTGAAGACTAGGTCGCCGAAGTGCCGCCGCACCTCCGCCTCGACGTCGGAGGCGAGCTTCGTCCGCGCGTCCACCATCGTCAGCAGAACTCCGCCGATGCCGAGACGCGGATTCAACCGCCGGCGGATCAGCTCCACCGACTCGACGAGCTGACTCAGGCCCTCGAGGGCGTAGTACTCGGCCTGCACCGGGACGAGCACCCGGTCGGCCGCGGCGAGCGCGTTCACCGTCAACGGCCCCAGCGACGGCGGGCAGTCGAGGAAGACGAAGTCGTAGCGCTCGGTGCCGGTCGAGAGCGCCTCGGCGAGGTAGCGCTCACCGTCCGCCCGGCGCGAGAGCTCGACGACCGCGCCGGCGAGATCCTTCTTCGCCGGAACGAGATCGAGGTTCGCAAACCGCGTCGGCTTCGCGAGATCGGGAAGCGGAACGCCGTCGAGGAGGTCATAGCTCGAGGTGCCGTTCGCGCGCTCTCCGAGCCCGGAGGTCGCGTTCGCCTGCGGGTCGAGATCGACGACGAGCGACGGCGAGCCGGCCTCGGCGAGACAGGCCGCGAGGTTGATCGCAGTCGTCGTCTTGCCGACGCCGCCCTTCTGGTTCGCGAGCGCGTAGATCCGTCCGGGCACGCTGCCCATTGTGGCGACGCGCCCGGACAGTTCGCGAGCGCTACTCCTTCATGCGAGGGGTCGCTTCCTCGCGACGCCGGGGCGACGGGGAAACCCGCGCGGCGTCGGCCCGAGCTTCGGGAGGACGAGCAGGCCGTCTCGTTCCTGCGGTGCGCCGCCGCCGAGCTGCTCGCTCACGCGCGCGACGGCCTGGATGTCGGCGCTGGGCCCGAGAAAGAGGACAGCCGCACCGCCGGGCCGCACGAGCGGCAGGCACCACTCGGCAGCCACAGGCGGCTGCGCGAGCGCTTTTGCGACGGCCACTCCGTAGACGTCTGTCTCCTGCTCCTCGGCCCGGCCCCAGACGACCCGCGCGTTCGACGGCGCCCACCGCTCGAGGAACTCGCACTTGCGCCGCTCCGCCTCGAGCAGCGTCACCTTGCGATCCGGCAGGGACACCGCCAGCGGGATCCCGGGTGCGCCGCCGCCCGAGCCGACGTCCACGATTGGCCCTGCGAACTCGCGCAGGACCGTGACCGCGCGCAGCGAGTCGTCCAGCAGCACCTGGCGTGCCTCGTCGAGGTCGAGCGCCGTCAGGCCAGGCACCGCGACGACCGCGCGGAGCCAGTCATCGAGCGGGTAAGACGACGACGTATCGATTCGGCTCGGTCCCCTCGGAGGCCGTCTCGACGCCCTCGTAGTCCTTCAGGCGCACGTGGACGACCTTGCGCTCCGCGGCGGTCATCGGCTCGAGCTCGACCCGGTCGAGCTCCTGCAGCGCGCGCTCCGCGCTTCGAACGGCAAGCGACTCGAGCGTCTCGCGCCGGCGCTCGCGGTAGCCGGCCGCGTCCACGACGACCTCCTTCCGCGCATCGCCGTACGTGCGGTAGACGATCGCGTTGAGCAGGTACTGGACGGCGTCGATCGTCTGACCGTGGCGGCCGATCAGCATCCCGAGGTCGTGGCCGCTCGCGGTGGCCGTCACCGTCTCGTCGTCCTCGTGCGCATCGACACGGCACTGGACGCCGATCGCCGCGGCGATCCGTTCCACGAGACCCCGGGCATCGGCGGCGAGCTCGCTCTCGCCCTCGCGCGGCGCGGCCGGCGGACGCGGCTCGCGGACGGCTTCGGCCGGCAGCTGCGCGATCACGCGCGCCGGCGCATAGCCGACGCCCAGCAGCCCGCGCTCTCCCTCGGAGAGCACCTCGAACCGAACCGCCGCCTTGTCCAGCCCGGGCGCCATCCGCTCGAGCTCCCGCAGCGCGGCCCACTTCGCCTCGCCGACAGTCTCGCCGGTCGCCTCGACGACGAGCTCGCCCGAGACCTCCATCGCTACTTCCGCGCCTTTTTCTTCTTCCGCCTGACGGGACGCTGCGCCGGCGGCTTCGGCTTCGCGGCCTGCGGCGCGGCCGGCTTCGGGGCAGGCGGCTTCCGCTTGGCCCCGTTGCCGCCGCTGCCGCCTCCGCCCGGGCTCTCACCGCGAGCCTGCCGCCAGGCTCCGAGGAGTCCGCCCTCCGGCGCCGCGGTCTTGGGCACGAGTCGGCGAGTGACCAGCCCTTGCCCGACCGTCCACAGGTTCGTCGTCATCCAGTAGAGGACGAGGCCCGTCGGGAACCGCGCAACGACGAACACGAAGACGAGCGGCATGATCATGAAGAGGATCCGCTGTGTCTTGTCGATCGTCGCCGACATGTACAGCGTCGAGGCCATCTGGCTGAGCACGTAGACGACGAGCAGCACGTAGCCGCCCCAGTGCGCCGTCGTCTTGTCCGCGATCGAGGGGATGAAGTGCAGCCACGAGAGATCGCCGAGCGGCGGATGCTTCGCGAAGTTCCGCAGCACGTAGTAGAGCGCGATGAAGACGGGGAACTGCGCCAGCATCGGCAGACACGACGCCGCCGGGTTGATCTTGTTCTCCTTGTAGAACTTCATCAGCTCTTCGTTCTGCTTCTGCTTGTCGTGCTTGTACTTCTGCTGGATCGCCTTCATCTCCGGCGCGTGTCGCTGGAGGCTTTGCATCGAGTGGATCTGCCGGACGGTCAGCGGGACGAGGATCATCCGGACGATCACCGTCAGGGCGACGATCGACCATGCCCAGGGCAGGTTGAGCGTGTCGTGCAGCCAGAAGAGGACGTGCTTGAGCGCGTGTTCGAGCGGAGTGAGGATGCTCGCGACGAGCAGGATCATCGGACCGGGTCGAAGCCTCCGTGGCTCCACGGGTTGCAGCGGAGCAGTCGCCATGCGGCGAGAAGCGAGCCGCGGACGAAGCCCTTCTCGCGCAACGCGTCGATCGCGTACTGCGAGCAGGACGGGTGGTACTTGCACGTCGTCGGGAACAGCGCGCCGAGCGTCGCCCGGTAGAGCCAGACGAGTCCGATGCCGAAGCCCGCGGGCGCGCGGCGCAAGCGACCGAAGAACGCTCCGTCCGCCGCGTCTTCCGCAACGTGCAGCGGAGCGCGAAGCGCGGAGTCTGCGCGGGTTCCAGTCACGCGGTCGCCTTGCCGAGCACTTCGTCCACGCGCTCGCCCAGCCAATCGAAGCCGTTGGACTCGATCGCCTCGGGCAGGCCCGGCCGCACGATCAGCACATAGTCCTTTCCCGGCGGCACCGACTCGAGCCGCGCGCGCCAGACCTCTCGCAGCTGTCGCTTGATCTTGTTCCGCGCAACCGAGTCGCCGACCGTGCGCGGGACCGAGAAGCCGAAGCGCGGCTCGCCCGGCTCCTCCTGGGGAAACCAGTAGAGAACGAGGAAGCGTGTCGACGCCGAACGGCCGTGCCGGTAGACGGCATCGAAGTCCCGGGAGCGGGAGAGGCGGTTCGGGCGCTTCACCGGCGCCGCGCCTACGCGGACAGCCGCGCGCGGCCCTTTGCGCGGCGACGCTTCAGGATCGCGCGGCCGGCGCGCGTCGCCATGCGCGCACGAAAACCGTGTTTGCGCTTGCGGCGGCGAACGTTTGGTTGGTAGGTCCGCTTCACGTGATTCCAGTGGGAGAGACGAAAGTTCCCCCGAAGGGGGACGGCAAAAGGCCAGTATAGAGAACGCATTCATCCACCGGTTTCTCCACAGAAGAAGAGGCTGCAAACGGCGCGGAAGGGGGTGGAAAACCCCTCGTTTCCACAGTTGTGGAGAGTGGTGTGGAACCCGATAAACACCTGCAAAGGCACGTCTTTTGCTTCCACAGAACACGCTGGTATGCTCGCGCTCCCCGACCCTGTTGAAAGGACCGTCGCGCCGCGTTGGAGCACTCGATCGAGCTGACTGCTGAGAGCCTGTGGAGCGAGGTGGCGAGTCGGCTCAGGGGGGCACTCAACGAGACGACCTACCGCACCTGGTTCGGCGAGGTCGGCGGATCGAACCTGAGCGATGACACGTTCGTTCTCGGAGTTCCGAACGACTTCACCCGCGAATGGATCGAGGGTCATTTCCTCGGCCTGATCGGCGCCGCGGTGCGCGACGTCACAGGCGCCGAACGGGAAATTCACCTGCAAGTGCAGGAACAGCTCGAGCCTGCCGCCCCGGGTGCAGAGCCCGTCGACGGGCCGCAGCCGGTGGGCGAGGCGCCGCGTTTCGCCCGCACCGAGCCGGGCGGGATGAACCCGAAGTACACCTTCGACTCGTTCGTGATCGGCTCCTCGAACCGCTTCGCGCACGCGGCCGCGCTCGCCGTGGCGGAGGCGCCGGCGCAGGCGTACAACCCGCTCTTCATCTACGGGGGGACGGGTCTCGGCAAGACCCATCTCTTGCAGGCGGTCGCGCAGTACGTCGGCGAGCACTCCAGCGAGCTCTCGGTCAAGTACGTCACGAGCGAGACGTTCATGAACGACTTCATCAACTCGCTGCGCGACAAGCGGATCGAGGGCTTCAAGCAGCGGTACCGCACCTACGACGTCCTGCTGATCGACGATGTGCAGTTCTTCGAGCACAAGGAGCGGATCCAGGAGGAGTTCTTCCATACGTTCAACTCGCTCTACGAGGCCGGCTCGCAGATCTGCATGTCGAGCGACCGCCCGCCGCGCGAGATCGCGACGCTCGAGGAGCGGCTGCGTTCGCGCTTCGAGTGGGGGCTGATCACCGACATCCAGCCGCCCGATCTGGAGACGCGGATCGCGATCCTGCGCAAGAAGGTGAAGACCGACGGGATCCACGTCTCCGACCCGCAGGTGCTGACGTTCATCGCGGGCCGCGTCTCGACGAACATCCGCGAGCTCGAGGGTGCGCTGACCCGGGTCGTCGCGTTCTCGTCGCTGACCGGGCGCGCGATGACCGTCGACCTCTCCCAGGACGTGCTCAAGGACGTCTTCCCGCAGGGCGAGGCCGCGGCGGTCTCGATCAAGCGGATCCAGGATCTCGTCGCCGAGCGTTTCAACCTGACGCTCGAGGAGCTCTGCGGCGACAAGCGCTCCCAGAACATCGTCTATCCGCGCCAGGTCGCGATGTACCTCTCCCGCGAGCTGACGGACTCCTCGCTGCCGAAGATCGGCAAGGAGTTCGGAGGGCGCGACCACACCACGGTCATCCATGCGACCTCGAAGATCGCGCGCCTGATCCGTGAGGACAGGTCCGTGTACAACCTGGTGCAGGAATTGACGGCGCGCGTGAAACAAGTCAGATAGCGGCAGCGGCCTGTTGAGAACCGGCTCTTGTCCCCACTTCGCATACAGGTCCCGGGGCCCGCAGCCATGCGGCTGCTCACCGTCTTCCCCGCCGTCCACACTCCCTATTACTACGACGAGGTTCTTTTAAATGATTGAAACTGAAGTACCAGTGGGCACAGGGATGAAGATCACCGTCCGGCGCGACGATCTCGTCCAGCGTCTTGCGGTCGTCTCGCGCGCGGTCTCGACACGCGCGACGGTGCAGATCCTCTCGGGGATCCTGCTCCGCTCCGCCGGCGACGACCTCCAGCTCGCGGCAACGGACATGGAACTTTCGCTGCGGACGACCGTCCCGGCCCAGATCGAGGGTGACGGCGCAGTTGTCGTTCCCGGCCGGCGGCTCGTGGAGCTTGCGAAGCTGCTGCCCTCGGAGGAGGTCGAGATCGAGCACCGGCCCGAGGAGTCGGTCGTGCACGTGACCTCCGGGTCGGCGAGCTACACACTGCACACCTATAACGCGGAGGACTTTCCTCGACTGCCCGAGCTCGACGCGGTGACGACCTTCACGGTCGACCGCGAGGCACTGCTCGAGACGGTCAACCGGGTTGCGCGTTCTGCGTCGCGCGACGAGTCGCGCCCGGTGCTCACCGGAATCCTTGCCCGCTTCGAGGCCGGCAAGCTCGTCATGGCGGCGACCGACTCCTATCGGTTGTCGGTGAAGGAGACGGAGCTCGGCGGCCAGGTGCCCGAGCTCGAGGCGATCATCCCGGCACGAGCGCTGCAGGAATTGACGCGGATCGCGCAGTCGGGCGACGAGGTCGAGTTGGGGGTGCACGAGAACCAGGTCGTCTTCTCGGTCGACGGCATCGCGATGACAACCCGCCGCATCGACGGCCAGTTCCCGAACTACCGCCAGCTGCTGCCCGAGAGCTTCGAGCACGAGCTCGCGCTGCCGCGCAACGAACTCCTCGATGTCGTCCGCCGAGCGGCCGTGATGATCGAGCGCACATCACCGCTCCAGCTTCGTTTCGCGGAAGGCGAGCTCACCGTCACCGCGCGGACCCACGAGGTCGGCGAGTCGAAGGAGTCGCTGCCGGCGCCCTTCACAGGCGACCCGCTCGAGATCGGGTTCAACGCGGACTTTCTCCGCGACGGGCTCGAGTCGGTCACCGGCGACGAGGTGCGCTTCAAGCTGATCAGCCCGCTCCGGCCGGCCGTGCTCCAGGGCGAGAGCGACGACTTCACGTACCTCGTGATGCCGATCCGGCTGCCCGGCTGAGCTGATCGTCGAGACGGTCTCGCTCGTCGACTTCCGCTCGTACGCGCGGCTCGAACAGCGCCTGGAGCCGGGCGTCGTCCTGGTCACCGGCCCGAACGGCGCGGGCAAGACGAACCTGCTCGAGTCGCTGCACGTGGGCACACAGGGGTTCTCACCGCGCACCCGCAACGACGCGCAGCTGATCCGCTTCGGGGCGGACGCCGCGCGGGTGCAGTTGGACGGACATCGGTACCAGGTACCGATGCAAATTCGTGTCGATCTGTCCACAGGGCGGGGGAAAAGAGCGTCCGTCAACGGTGCGCCGCTCCGCGGGGCCGAGCAGCTCCGCTCGGAGGTTGCAACGCTGGTCTTCACTCCCGACCGGCTCTCGGTCGTCAAGGGCGGGCCGATCGTGCGGCGCGCGTACTTCGACCGCGCGCTCGGCCGACTCTCGCCGGCCCGCGCTGCGCTCCCCTCGGAGTACACCGCCGCCGTCTCGCAGCGGAATGCGGCACTTCGCCGCGTCGCCGCGGGCTTCTCCTCCCGCGACGCGGTCGAGCCGTGGACGGCGCAGATCGTGGCGCTCGGGGCCGAGCTCGTGGCGGCCCGTCGCGAAGCGCTCGCGCGGCTCGCGCCGCCGTTCGCCGAGCGGGCGGGCGAGTTGGGCCTCCCGGAGGCGGAGCTTCGCTACACCGGGGAGCCGCCGTCGCGCGAAGCGCTCGAGGCACGGCTCGAGCGCGATCTCGAACGAGGCGTGACGAGCCTCGGCCCGCACCTCGACGACATCGCGATCTCCGCTGGCGCGCGCGACCTCCGCAGCTTCGGCTCGCAGGGCGAGCAGCGGCTCGCCGTCCTGGCGCTCCTGCTCGCCGAGGCGGAGTTGATCGCCGAGCGCAGCGGCGCGGCGCCGCTCCTGCTGCTGGACGACGTGCTGTCGGAGCTCGATCCCGCGCGCCGCGAGATCCTGGCGCGGCACGTCGTGCAGCTCGGCCAGACGCTCGTCACGGCGACCGACGCGTCGTTCCTCCCCGGCGAGCCGGCGCAGCTGATCGAGATTCGCGACGGCAAGGTCGTCTGATGGATCCGCTCGGCGACGAGATCAAGCGCGAGCTCGCCCGCTTCGGACCCGCGGCGGGCATGGCCGAGCTCGCCGCCGCGTGGCCGAACGCCGTCGGCGAAGGGATCGCCCGCAACGCCTGGCCGGCTCGCTTCCAGCGCGACGGGGTGCTGATCGTCCACGCGGTCGACGCGGTCTGGGCGTTCGAGTTGACCCAGCGCGCGGACGAGATCGCCGGCCGCCTCGGGACGCTCGTGCCGAAGGGCTTGAAGTTCGTTCCGGGACCTCTCGCAGAACCGCAGCCGGAGGTGTCACAAAGGGACCGAACGGTCGTTCGCGCGGCTACACTGTCGGAAGCTCAGAAGGCCGCCGAGTGGGCGGCCGCGGTCGAGGATCCGGACCTCCGCGAGCTCGTCGCCCGAGCGGCCCGAGCAAGCCTTGCGAGAGCCGCTTCCGACCGGCATTTCTGATACACTTATTGGGCCCGCGAAATGCGTGATTTGCAGGGCTTTTTTCATGGCTGAAACGACCTATACCGCCAAGGACATCACCGTTCTCGAGGGGCTCGAGCCGGTCCGGCTTCGACCGGGCATGTACATCGGCTCGACCGGCTCCCGGGGCCTCCATCACCTCGTCTACGAGGTCGTGGACAACTCGGTCGATGAGGCCCTCGCCGGGCGTAACGACCGGGTCGACGTGACCCTCCATCCGGACAACTCGGTGACGGTCCAGGACTGGGGCTCGGGCATCCCCGTGGACGTGATGCCGGAGCAGGGCCTGCCGGCTCTCACGGTCGTCCTGACGAAGCTCCACGCCGGCGGCAAGTTCGGCGGCGACGGCTACAAGGTCTCCGGCGGCCTCCACGGCGTCGGCGTCTCCGTCGTCAACGCGCTCTCCGAGTGGCTGATCGTCGAGGTGCGCCGTGACGGCAAGGCCTACCGCCAGGAGTTCGCGCGCGGCGTGCCGACGACGGACATGCAGGAGATCGGCACCTCCGACGAGAGCGGCACGACGATCACGTACCTCCCGGACGCGGAGATCTTCGAGGAGCTCGAGCTCTCCGCCGACACGCTGCTGCAGCGCCTCCGCGAGACCGCGTTCCTGACGCGCGGGCTCCGCATCCGCCTCGTCGACGAGCGCGCCGACGGCGAGACCGTCGATTTCCACTACGAGGGCGGGATCAGGGACTTCGTCAAGTACGTCAACGAGTCGAAGGACCCGATCCACAAGCACATCGTCTACTTCGAAGGCGAGGGTGAGAGCGGGACGATCGAGGTCGCGATGCAGTGGAACAACTCGTACCAGGACTCGGTCTACACGTTTGCCAACAACATCAACACCCACGAGGGCGGTTCGCACCTCTCGGGCTTCAAGGGCGCGCTCACCGGCACGCTCAACCGCTACGCGCGCGACAAGGGCCTCCTGAAGAAGGACGAGACGCTCGACGGCGAGGACGTGCGCGAAGGGCTCGCGGCCGTCATCTCCGTCAAGCTGCGCGATCCGCAGTTCGAAGGACAGACGAAGACGAAACTCGGCAACCCATGGGTGCGCGGAATGGTCGAGCAGACCGTCAACGCCCAGCTCGCGGAGTTCCTCGAGGAGAATCCGCAGGACAGCCGGCAGATCGTGACCAAGGCGATCGCCGCCATGCGCGCGCGCCTCGCCGCCCGCAAGGCGCGCGAGCTGACGCGGCGCAAGAGTGCGCTCGACAGCTCGTCGCTGCCGGGCAAGCTCGCCGACTGCCGCAACCGCGACCCCGAGTCCGCGGAGCTCTTCATCGTCGAGGGCGACTCCGCCGGCGGCTCCGCGAAGCAGGGTCGCGACAACGCGTTCCAGGCGATCCTGCCGCTACGCGGGAAGATCATCAACAGCGAGAAGAACCGCATCAACAAGGTGCTCTCGAACAACGAGATCCAGGCGATGATCACCGCGATCGGCACGGGAATCGGCGACGAGTTCGACCTCACGAATCTGCGCTACCACCGGATCATCGTCATGACAGACGCCGACGTCGACGGATCGCACATCCGGACGCTGATCCTGACCTTCCTCTACCGGCAGATGCCGGAGCTGATCGAGAACGGCCACGTCTACATCGCGGTGCCGCCGCTCTACAAGGTCAAGATCGGCAACCAGGAGTTCTATTTCGAGAAGGACGCGCAGCTCGAGGAGCTGCTCGTGCGCGAGCGCTTCGAGAACCTCGAGGTGCAGGATCGCGACGCCAAGGAGGTCAAGCTGACCGAGGCGCGTTGGGGGCGCTTCGTCCGCGCCCTCGCCGAGTTCGAGGGCTGGAGCGCGCGCCTGCGCGCCGACTTCGGGCCGGCCGCCGCCGAGCTCGTGATCTCACACCGCCTGCTCGAGTCGGACGCCGTCACGACGAAGGACGCGGCGAAGGCGATCGAGGCGATGCCGTCCAACGGCTACGCGCTCTCCGTGCTGGCGAAGGACGACGCGGGTCTGAGCGTGCGCATCGTCGAGAACGAGACCTCCGCTGCCCATACCGTCGGACTGACCGCCGAGCTGCTCGCTTCGCCGATTCTCGTCAACCTGCGCAAGGCCTACCGCCGGCTCGCGGAGCTCGTCGGTCCGCCGCCGTACGTTCTCGCCATGGGCAAGAAGGGCGGGACCGCGCTCACGTTCGACGCACTCCGTCAGCAGTCGCTCGACCTCGCGAAGGAAGGCATCCAGCTCAGCCGCTTCAAGGGCCTCGGCGAGATGGACGCCGACCAGCTCTGGGAGACGACAATGGACCCGGCCCGGCGGCTGCTGATCCGCGTCGACGTCGAGGACGCGCACGCGGCCGACCGGCTCTTCTCGATGCTGATGGGCGACGCGGTCGAGCCGCGGCGCCTCTTCATCGAGCAGAACGCAAAGGACGTCAAGTTCCTCGATGTGTAATGGAACCCGCGCAGACCTTCGGCCTTCGGCCTTCGGCCGAAGCCTGCACGCTGGTTGGAAGCAAACGTGTCTGAGTTGGAAACGGGAGCGTTAGGGCCGGGCCGGATCGAGGCCCGCGAGCTCGAGCAGGAGATGCGCTCGAGCTATCTCGACTACGCGATGTCCGTCATCGTGGGTCGCGCGCTGCCCGACGTGCGCGACGGCCTCAAGCCCGTTCACCGCCGCGTGCTCTACGGCATGCACGAGGCCGGCCTGCAGCCGAACCGGCCGTACAAGAAGTCTGCGGCGACCGTCGGCGACGTCATGGGCAAGTACCACCCGCACGGCGACGCGTCCATCTACGACACGCTCGTGCGGATGGCGCAGCCGTTCTCGCTGCGCTACCCGCTCGTCGACGGGCAGGGCAACTTCGGCTCGATCGACGACGACCCGCCGGCCGCGATGCGCTATACCGAGGCGCGGCTCTCGCGGCTCGCGACGGAGATGCTGCGGGACATCGACGCCGACACCGTCGAGTACCAGCCGAACTACGACGAGTCGAAGCGGGAGCCGACGGTGCTGCCGGCCCGATTCCCGAACCTGCTCGTCAACGGCGCGGCCGGGATCGCGGTCGGGATGGCGACGAACATGCCGCCGCACCATCTCGGAGAGACGATCGACGCAATCGTGGCGCTGATCGACGACCCGGACACGGACGTCGAGAAGCTGATGAAGCACGTCAAGGGGCCCGACTTTCCAACCGGCGGGATCATCGTCGGCCGCTCGGGTATTCGCGATGCGTATCGCACCGGCCGCGGGCGGATCGTCATGCGCGCGCGCGCTCACATCGAGGAGCTGCGCGGCGGCAAGTCCGCGATCGTGATCACCGAGCTGCCTTACGGCGTCAAGAAGGGCGGCGACTCCGGTGTGATCAAGAAGATCGCCGAGCTCGTCGGCGACAAGGTGCTGACCGAGATCTCCGACCTCGCCGACCACTCGGACCGCAACGGAATGCGGATCCAGGTCGAGCTGAAGCGCGACGCGATTCCGCAGGTCGCGCTGAACAAGCTGTACAAGCACACGTCGCTGCAACAGACGTTCGGCTACAACGCCGTCGCGCTCGTCGACAACGTGCCGCGGACGCTCTCGCTGCTCGAGCTCGTCACGCACTACCTCGATTACCAGCGCGAGGTCGTCACCCGCCGCTCGAAGTACGAGCTCCGCCAGGCGGAGAAGCGTGCACACGTCCTCGAGGGCTACCTCAAGGCGCTCGACGCGCTCGACGAGATCATCGTGCTGATCCGCGCCGCGCAGGACGCCGACGAGGCGCGCCGGGAGCTGATGGCGCAGTTCGAGTTCAGCGAGATCCAGGCGCAAGCCATCCTCGACATGAGGCTCCGCGCGCTGACGGCGCTCGAGCGCGGCAAGGTCGAGGCCGAGTACAAGGACCTGCGCGAGCGGATCGAGGAGCTACGCGCGATTCTCGGCGATCCTGCCCGCATCGACGGCTTGATCCGCGACGAGCTGCTCGAGATCAAGGAGATCTACGGCCGTCGCGACGACCGCCGCACCGAGATCGTCGCCGCCGAGGAGGAGCTCGAGCTCGAGGATCTGATCGCGGAAGAGGACATGGTGATCGCGATCACCCGCTCCGGCTATATCAAGCGACTACCGGTCACCGCCTACCGCGAGCAGCGCCGCGGCGGCATCGGCGTCATGGGCATGGACCTCAAGGACGAGGACTACATCGAGCACCTGTTCGTCGCGTCGACGCACGACTACATCCTCTTCTTCACCAGTGTCGGCAAGGTCTACCGCCTCAAGGTGCACGAGCTGCCGCTCGGATCGCGCCAGTCGAAGGGCCGGGCGATCGTCAATCTGCTGCCCTTCCGCCAGAGCGAGCTCGTGCGCGCCGTGATCCAGACGCGCAACTTCGAGGAGGCGAAGTACCTCGTCTTCGCGACGAAGAACGGCGTCGTCAAGAAGACCGAGCTGGCGGCCTACAACACGCCGCTGAAGGCCGACGGGATCATCGCGATCAAGATGCGCGAGAGCGACGAGCTCGTCGGCGTGCGCCACTCGACGGGCGACGACGACATCCTGATGGTCTCGCGCGGCGGGCAGGCGATCCGATTCCACGAAAAGGACGTGCGCGCGATGGGCCGCGACGCGTCGGGCGTTCAGGGCATGCGCTTGCGTGCGGGCGACGAGGTGATCTCGATCAACATCGCCGAGGACGCGGCCGACCTGCTCGTCGTGACCGAGAACGGGTACGGCAAGCGCACACGCGTGTCCGAGTATCCGATGAAGGGCCGCGGTGGGCTCGGCGTGAAGACCGTGCAGTTGACCGAGTCGAAGGGCAAGCTCGCGGGGGCGCGTGTGGTTCGCGACGGCTACCAGGTGATGCTGATCTCAACCGGCGGCACGGTGATCAAGATGCCGGTCGAGGACATCAAGCGCATGGGTCGCTCGACCCAGGGCGTGATCGCGATGCGCCTGCGCGACGGCGAGTACGTCTCCAGCCTCGCGCCGGTGGTGGAGTCGGACAACGGCGACACTGCCGAGACCGCCGGCTCCGGGCCGTCGACGTAGGTCTATCTTTACCACTTTCGAGTAGGAATTTACCCCATCCGGGGGAGGTTTTAACAACCCCGGTCTTCACAAAATGGTGAGAGGGCTCTATAACTGTTTCTCAGAGGTTCGACCCGACTCAGGAAAAGGTGCCGTATGGCGATCAGCAGGCAGATGGATCTTCTAGAACCGATAAATCTTGCGGACCATCTCGACAAGGTAGAGCTCTATCTCGGTCAGGTCTGTCAGATCGCCGGGATCTCGAAGATGCAGCTGGACTACTGGACCAACAAGGCCCAGATTCCCACGAAGGGGAAGAAGCAGCGCATCTACGACATCGACGCGCTCGAGACCGTGATGCTGATCAAGCAGGCGAAGGACAAGGGACTCAACCTCGGCGCGGCGATCGAGGCCGCCCGGCGGTTCCGCGAGGCCCAGGCCGAGCCCGCCGCCGGCGCCGAGGCCTAGTCGGCCTCAGCTGACCGCAGCGCCGCTGCCGCATCCTCCGGTGCGACGGTGTTGACGTAGATTCCCGCTCCCAGCTCGATGCCCGCCAGCGTGGCGAGTCTCGGCACGAGCTCGATGTGCCAGTCGCGCCCCTGGTGGAGCCATGCGTTCCACGGGACGAGACCTTCGACGCGCTGGAGTCGCTGCACGGCCTCGCGTAAGACCTCGAGCGCGACGACGAGCGTCGCTCCGTCCGGCCACGGCGCGAGCTCCTCTTTCGAGGCGATCGCCATCTCGTACGGCAGGCGGCCCGCCGGATGGCAGAACGCAATGACGTCCGCGCGATGCGTGACTTCGAGCTCCGTCTCGCGCCCTCTGCGCACGAGGTCACGCAGGCCGCCCGGGGCCTCGCCGGCTGCGGCGGGTGGCGCGTCTCGAAGCCAGACGAGCTGCGAGTGGGAGTGCTGGAGGCTGGCGCCGGCGGCGCGGCCCTCGTTGACGAACGCGTGCAGGTAGCCGAATCCCTCGGCCCGTGCGGCGTCGGCGCGCGCGGCCCACGCGATCGCGGTCGCGGCGAGCTCGTCGTCCGCGAGCTCCGCGAACGAACGGGCGTGTCGCGGCGAGTGGACGACGACCTCCTGCCGCTCGAAGGCGGGATAGAGGTTCGGCACGACGCGAACGCGCCAGCCGGGGGTGTCGGGACTTCGCGGGCCGTCCGCCACGGCGAAGCTCTCCGGCGGCGTCCGGTCCTCCCGCCCTTCGCAGAACGGGCACTCGTCGAGCTCCGCGTCAGTGGCCGGCTCGATCAGTCCCGCGGCCGCGCCCGGGCGCCTGCGGCGGTTCGGCGCAACGGCGACCAGGCGGCCGGAGAGAGGATCCCGCCGCAGGTCGGTCAGCTCGAGCCGCCGTTCCCCTTCGGTCGCAGCGACTCGACGAACGTGCTGAGGATGTCGACCGGAGCCGGGAAGACGATCGTCGTCGACTGGGACGAGCCGAGCTCGAGCAAGGTCTGCAGGTAACGGAGCTGCAGCGCCGTCGGGTGCTGCTCGATCACGAGCGCCGCGTCCTTCAGCCGCTCGGAGGCCTGATACTCGCCTTCGGCGTTGATCACCTTCGCGCGCCGCTCGCGCTCGGCCTCGGCCTGCCGCGCCATTGCGCGCTGCATCCCCTGCGGGATCTCGACGTCCTTCACCTCGACGATCGACACCTTGATCCCCCACGGCGCGGTCTGCTCGTCGATGATCCCCTGCAGGATCGCGTTGATCTTCTCGCGCTCGGAGAGCAGCTCGTCGAGCTGGTGCTGGCCGAGCACCGATCGCAGCGTCGTCTGTGCGATCTGCGAGGTCGCGACCATGAAGTTCTCGACCTGCACGATCGCGTCCTTGGGCGCGACGATCCGGAAGTACGCGACCGCGTTGACGCGCACCGGCACGTTGTCCTTGGTGATGACCTCCTGCGGCGGGATGTTCAGCGTGATCGTCCGCAGGTCGACCTTGACCATCCGGTCCACGACCGGGATCAGCAGGAAGAGTCCCGGCCCCTTCGGCTCCGGCAGCAGGCGCCCGAGGCGGAAGACGATCCCGCGCTCGTACTCGCGCGCGACCTTGATCGCCGAGATCAGGAAGAGGACGACGATGATGAGAACGGCGGCGAGCGCGATCAGGCCAGCGGCCATGTGCTGACCCTATCTCACCGTGAGCTCGAGCCCGTCGACGTCCTCGACGCGCACGTGCTCGCCCGGGACGAGGTCGCCGCCGTCGGCGCGGTGCGCGCGCCATAGCTCGCCGGCGACGAAGACCTGGCGGGGCGTGCGGACGACGCCCTCCTCGCCGACCACGCGGCTCTCCTTCACCTGGACCGGCCGGCGGCGGACCTGCACGGCCTTGGTGATCGCGAACGCCCAGAAGAGGCCGAGCGAGACCGTGATCGAGAGAACGAGCGGCAGCGACGTGTGGTACGGCGCCGGCGCATTGTGGAACAGCAGCAGCATCCCGACTGCGAGGCTCGTCAGCCCCGAGAGCGTCAGTGCCCCGTGCGTGACGACGTGCGCGTCCACGACGAGCAGGAAGATCCCGAGCAGGATCAGCATGATCCCTGCCCAGCTGACGGGCAGCACCGAGAAGCCGAAGAGCGCGGTGAGCAGCGAGACGGCACCAAGTGCGCCGGGAAGGACGATGCCGGGGTGGAAGATCTCGAAGCCGATCCCCGCGATGCCCGCGAGGAAGAGCAGCGAGATCAGGTTCGGGTCGATGATCGTGTTCAGGAGCCGCGTCAGGAAGCCCGGCGAGACGTGGTCGATGCGCGCGCCCGCCAGATGGAGCGTGAACGGCCGTAGAGCGTCCTTCGTCCGGTAGCCGTCGAGCTTCTTCAGCAGTGCGGGGAGGCTCGGCGCGATCACGTCGATCACGTGCATCTTCAGCGCCTGCTCTGCGGTGAGGTTCGACGCCTTGCGGACGGCGAGGGCGGGCCAGGTCGTGTTGCGGTGGTGCGTTTGGGCGAGCGCCGTGAGCGATGCGGCGGCGTCGTTGACGACCTTGCGGCGGAGGTCGCTGCCGAGGTTCTGGCCGCTGCCGCTGATCGGCGTCGACGAGCCGATGTTCGTCGTCGGCGCCATCGCGAGCACGTCCGCGGCTTGCGAGATCCAGACGCCGGCCGACGCGGCGCGCGCCCCCTCCGGCGATACGTAGACGATCACCGGAATCTTCGAGCGGAGCTCGGCCTGGTACATCTTCTTCATCGAGCTCGAGAGGCCGCCGGGCGTATCGAGCTCCACGACTGCGGCGTCGTACCCGTCCTTTGCGGCGCGGTCGAGCTGGTGGGTGAAGTAGTCCTGCGTGACGGGATTGATCTCGAGATCCGGGCCGAACCGGATCGCCAGAACGCGCGGCGGAGACGCCGCCTGCGCCGGTCCGGCGAGCGCCAGCACCGTGACGGCGAGGAAAAAGCCCCGCAACAGGCGCCCTTTCACAGTCGTAAAGATTCTATCTGGGAAGGGGCACGCACCCTTGCCGCCGAAGAGGGTTCTTGCGACCCTGGCCGTCGGGTCGCGTTTCTATGAAGCTTGTCGTCTCCGCACTCGTCGCGCTCGCGCTCGTTCCCGTTGCCGCCGCGGCGGACGTCACGATCGTCAGTCGAGACGTGCCGCTGCATCCCGGCGGCCGCTCGCTCGCGGCGGCGGCTCCCCGACGGTTCAACATGGTCGGACTGCACTGGCAGGGATCGGGCGCGCCGTTCTTCCGGACGCGCGCCGCCGGCGGCCGCTGGAGCAAGTGGCTCGAGGCCGACGACGACTGGGGACGCTCCGGTTCCTGGCGCAAGAGCAACCCCGAGTGGACGGGGACGGCGAACGCGATCCAGTACCGGCTGC
Organism: Actinomycetota bacterium; assembly: GCA_005884575.1. Classification (GTDB taxonomy): domain Bacteria; phylum Actinomycetota; class Thermoleophilia; order Gaiellales; family Gaiellaceae; genus AC-16. The sequence continues at coordinate 25,599 of VAWW01000055.1, read as the reverse complement.
GCGGGAAGGTGAGCCGTCTGCGCGCCTACTTCCTCTGGAGTCCGGTCTCGCTCGTGCCGATGCGCAAGCTCTCGATCGCCGGCAGCCCGTCGATCATCCCGCGCTCCGGCTGGCAGGCGGACGAGACGATCCGCCGCGCCGCGCCGCAGTACGCGCCGACGCTCAGCTTCGCGCTCGTCCACCACACCGTGAACACGAACAACTACTCGCCGGAGCAGTCCGCAGCGATGGTGCGCGGCATCGAGGTGTACCACGTGAAGGGAAACGGCTGGAACGACATCGGCTACAACTTCCTCGTCGACAAGTACGGCCAGATCTTCGAAGGCCGGTACGGGGGCGTCGACAAGAACGTGATCGGTGCGCACTCGCAGGGGTTCAACACCGGCTCCGTCGGAATCTCGGTGATCGGCACGTTCGACAAGACCGGCATACCGCCGGCCGCGAAGACCGCGCTCGAGCAGCTGCTCGCGTGGCGGCTCGACGTCGCGCACCTCGATCCGCTCGCGACGCTCACCATTCCCTCCGGCGGGAACTCGCGCTTCCCCGCGGGGGTGCCGGTCTTCCTGCGGATGATCTCGGGCCACCGCGACACGTACTTCACCGACTGCCCAGGTGACGCGTTCTACGCGCAGATCCCGGGGATCGCGAGGGACGTCGCGGCGCTCGGCCTGCCGAAGCTCTACGCGCCGGTCGCGAGCGGCAAGGTCGGCGGTCCCGTCCGCTTCACCGCCCGGTTGTCGGTCGCTCTGCCGTGGACCGTGACCGTCGCCGACTCGACCGGAAAGACGGTCGCCACCGGGACGGGTACGAGCTCGAACGTCGACTGGACCTGGGACGCAACGGCCGCACCGCCGGGGAGCTACGCATGGACGATTGCCGCCGGCTCGAGCGTCCGGCCGGCCCGCGGGACGATCGGGGCCAACCTCCCGCCGCTCGCACTCACCGCCGTCACGGCGACGCCGCCCGTTACCGCGGGAACGTCGACGATCGGGTACACGCTCTCCATCGCCGCGACCGTGACGGCGACGCTCGTCGACCAGGCCGGCACGACGGTCACGTCCCTCTTCAGCGAGCCGAAGCCGGCCGGGAAGCAGACCTTCACCTTCACCGCCCTGCCGACCGTCCCGGACGGTCAATACACGATCGTGTTGCAGGCGCAGACGGCGGACGGCCAGCAAGCGACCGACGTCGTCGGGATCCAGATCGACCGGAGCACCGTGGCGTTCACCGTCACGCCGGCGGCGATCTCGCCGAACGGCGACGGCGTTCAGGACGCTGCGACCGTGTCGTTCACGCTCGCCCAGACCGCGGACGCCTCGGTCGACGTGCAGCGCGACGGCCAGCCGGTCGTGAATCTTGCATCGGGCACATTCGACGCGGGCGTGTCGGCGACCGCGACCTGGGACGGCATGGTCGCGGGAGCACCGGCGGCCGACGGGACGTACAGCATCGTGCTCACGGTCGGCGCCCTCGTGCGATCGCTGCCGCTCGTCGTCGACACGCGGGCGCCGTCACTCGTCCCCGTCTCGTGGAGGGCGCTGCGCTTCCGCCTCGACGGGCCCGCGACGGTGACGCTCAGGGCTGCCGCACGGCGCTTCGTCAAGAAGGTGAAGGCAGCGGGGCCGGTCTACTTCTGGATGCGCGTCCGCCCGAAGGCCTACTCGGTCTCCGCCGAGGACGCGGCCGGCAACACGTCGACCCTACGCCGGAGACGCTAGCCAGGCGTCGAGCTCCCGCTCGAGGCGAAGGAGGATCGCGGCGAGCAGCGGCGCACGCGGCACGGGATCGTCCTTCTCGATCCGCAGCGACGACGACGGCGTCGCCGTCTCGCCCGGTAGCTGGTCCTCCGTCTGGTTGACGTTGACGCCGATCCCGAGCACGACCCGGCCTTCGCTCGCCTCGGCGAGGATTCCCGCCACCTTGCGGCCGCCGACGAGCACGTCGTTCGGAAACTTGACGCTCGGCTCGAGCCCGGTCACGTCGGCGATCGCGGCCGCGACGGCCCGTCCCGCGACGAGGGTCAGCTCCGGTAGCCGCGCCGTCTCGACCGGGGGTCGCAGGACGAGCGAGCAGAGAATGCTCGTGCCCGCCGGTGCCTCCCAGCTCCGGCCCAGCCGGCCGCGGCCCTCGGTCTGCTCGTCGGCGACGGCGAGGGCGCCCTCCGGCGCGTCCTCCGCGAGCAGCCGCTGCGTCGACGCGCAGCGCGCGACGAAGAGGTACGGGCTGCCGAGGCGCCCCCGGAGCAGCGGCTGCACTTCCGCCGCGGTCAGCCCGTCGTCCACGCCCGATTAGACTAGTCCGGCCGTGCACGTCCCTCGCGAGCTCGTCTACGAGAAGCTGAGCGACCCGATCCTCGTCAAGCGGGCGAAGGACGGCGACGCGCGTGCCCTCGCGGCGCTCTGCGAACGTCATGCTCCGAAGGTCGAGCGGCTCGCGCGCCACCTGCTGCGCGATCCCGAGGACGCGCGCGACGCGTCGCAGGAGGCGCTCGCGAAGCTGTGCGTGCGGCTGAAGCAGTTCCGCGGCGAGTCGCAGTTCTCGACGTGGCTGCACCGGCTCGTCGTGAACACGTGCCGCGACGTCGCCGAGCGCCAGCGCGTCCGCGCGCACGAGCCGCTCGTCGACGACCTCCGTCCGTCCGCCCACGGCGATCCCGTCCGCGCCGCCGGCAACTCGGAGCTGCGGCGCGAGCTCTGCTCCGAGCTCGCCGGAATCAACCGCCACCAAGCGCAGGTCGTCGTCCTGAAGGACGCGCTCGACTGGTCCTTCGAGGAGATCGCCGCCGCGTCCGGGATGCCGGTAGGGACGGCGAAGTGCTACGCGCACCGCGGTCGCGCGCGGCTGCGCGAGCGCTTCGGGGACCGCGAGGTCGCGTGACCCCTTCCGCTCCCTTTGGGCGGGAGGAGATCGAGAAGATCATCCCGCACCGCGATCCGTTCCTGCTCGTGGACGAGGTGCTCGAGCTCGAGCCGGGAAAGCGCGTCGTCGCGCGGCGGCACGTCCGCCCCGACGACTGGTGGTTTCCGGGACATTTCCCGCAGCGGCCTGTGATGCCGGGTGTGCTCACCGTCGAGGCAATCGCGCAGGCCGGAGCGGTCGCGGTGCTCGCCGACCCGGCGAACGCGGGCAAGCTGCCGTTCTTCGCCGGCATCGACGGCTGCAAGTTCAAGCGGATCGTCGAGCCGGGCGACGAGCTGACGCTCGAGTGCGAGTTCGTCCGGGTGCGCGGGCCGATCGCGAAGGGCGAGGGTGTGGCCCGCGTCGGCGACGAGATCGCGGCGCAGGCGACGCTGACCGTCTTCGTGGGGGACGCGTGATCGGGACCGCGTCGAACGGCCGGACGATCTCGATCACCGGGCTTGGCTGCCACGTTCCCGAGCGCGTGCTCGACAACGCCGAGCTCGAACGGCTCGTCGACACGACCGACGAGTGGATCATGGAGCGCACGGGAATCCGCGAGCGGCGGATCGCGGCGCCGGAGGAGGCGATGTCCGACATCGCGCTGCCCGCGTGCCTTCGCGCGCTCGAGAACGCCGGCGTCGAGGCGAAGGACATCGACCTGCTCGTCATGGCCACGGTTACCCCGGACATGTCGTTCCCGTCGACGGGCGCGATTCTCGCCGACAGGCTCGGTGCCGCCGACGCGGCCGCCTACGACCTCTCCGCCGGCTGCACCGGGTTCATGTACGCGCTGGCCCAGGCCTACGGGATGCTCGCCGGCGGCCTCGCGCAACGGGCGCTGGTCGTCGGGGGCGACGTGCTCTCGAAGATCCTCGACTGGGACGACCGCTCCACGCTCGTCCTCTTTGGCGACGGCGCGGGCGCGGTCGTGATGGAGCCGGTGGCCGGCGGCGGCTTCCTCGGCTTCGAGCTCGGCGCCGACGGCGGCGGCGGCGTCCACCTCTGGCTGCCCGGCAGCGGCTCCCGGCATTTCGACGAGCCGGAGAAGTTCGTCAAGATGAACGGTCGTGAGGTCTTCAAGTTCGCGACCCGGATCCTCGTCCAGTCGGCGGAGACGCTGATGGAGCGCTGCGGCGTCACGATCGACGACGTCGACGTCTACATCCCGCACCAGGCCAACGTCCGGATCATCGACCACGCAACCAAGAAGCTGGGAATTCCGTCGGAGCGGGTAGTGGTGAACGTCGACAGGTATGGCAACACCTCCTCGGGGTCGATCCCGCTCGCTCTGGCCGACGCGGCCGCGGACGGGCGGCTGCGGGACGGAGAGCTCGTGCTGATGACGGGGATGGGAGCGGGACTCACGTGGGGATCGGCCCTGCTGGAATGGACGAAGGAGATGGCTGCGTGAAGGACAAGATCGCGTTCTGCTTTCCGGGCCAGGGGGCGTTCGAGGCCGGGATGGGCCGCGACATCGCGGAGGCGGTGCCGGAGGCGATGGACGTCTTCCGGCGCGGCAGCGAGGCTTGCGGGCTCGACCTCGTTCGCCTCTGCTTCGAGGCCGATGCCGAGGAGCTCTACGACACGTCGGTCCAGCAGCCGGCGCTCGTCGCGACGAGCCTCGCGATGCTCGCCGCCGTGCGCGCGCGCGGGATCGAGCCGGACGTCGTCGTCGGCCATTCCGTCGGCGAGTTCGCGGCGCTGTCCGCGGCGCGGGCGATCGGCGACGCGGAGGCGATCGCCCTCGTGCGGGAGCGCGGCCTCGCGATGGCCGAGGCGGCAGCGCAGCATCCCGGCTCGATGGCTGCGATCCTCGGGCTCGAGGACGAGGTCGTCGAGCAGCTGTGCCGGCGGATCCTGGGCGTGTGGCCCGCGAACTACAACTGTCCCGGGCAGATCGTGATCTCCGGGGAGAATCCCGCCGTCGACGAGTGCTGCGCCGCGGCCGAGGAGGAGGGCGCGCGCCGGACGGTGAAGCTGAAGGTCTCAGGGGCATTCCACTCGCCGCTCGTGGCCCGCGCCGCCGACCGGCTGCGCCCCGCGATCGAGCGCGTCAAGTTCCAGGAGCCGGTCGCGCCGTTCATGTCGACCGTGACGGCGCGGATCGAGGACGCGAGCCGGATGGGCCCGCTGCTCGTCGACCAGCTGACGGCGCCGGTGCGCTTCACGCAGGCCGCCGGGTCGCTCGTCCGCGACGGCGTCCGAACGTTCGTCGAGGTCGGGCCGGGCAACGTTCTCTCCGGTCTCGTCAAGCGGATCGACCGCAGCGTCAAGACGGTCTCCGTCAACAATCTCGCGGCGCTGGAGAAGCTGGAAGAGCAGCTGGCCACTCCGTGAGCTTTGCGTCGCTGGAGGGCAGGACGGCGCTCGTCACCGGCGCGTCGAAGGGAATCGGCCGCGCGATCGCGCAGGAACTCGCGTGCGCCGGCGCGACCGTTGTCGTCGGCTACCGCTCCGGGAAAGACGAGGCGGAGGCCCTCGCCTCCGAGATCGGCGGGAGGGCGATCCAGGCGGACGTGTCGGTCGCCGAGCAGGCGAAGCAACTCGTCGAAGAGGCCGGCGACGTCGACATCCTCGTCAACAACGCCGGCGTGACCCGCGACGGGCTGCTCGCGCGAATGTCCGACGACGACTGGCGCGCCGTGATCGACACGAACCTCAGCTCGGTCTTCTACACCTGCCGCGCCGTGACCCGCGGGATGATGAAGCGCCGCGCCGGCGCGATCGTCAACGTCTCGTCGATCGTCGGCGTCCACGGCAACTGGGGGCAGACGAACTACGGCGCCTCGAAGGCCGGGATCATCGGCTTCACGAAGTCCCTGGCCCGAGAGCTCGGGAGCCGGAACGTCCGCGCGAACGTCGTCGCGCCCGGCTACGTGAAGACCCAGCTGACAGATGTCCTGCCGGAGGAGGCGACCTCAGCGATGCTCGGGAACACGCCGCTCGGCCGGCTCGGCGAGCCGGGGGACGTGGCAGGCGCTGTACGCTTCCTCTGCTCCGACGAGGCCTCGTTCATCACGGGCGGGGTGCTGCTCGTCGACGGCGGCTTGGGGATGTAGATGGCAAATGGCTCTCTCAACGGACGGCGGCGCGTCGTCATCACGGGCATGGGCGCGGTGACGCCGCTCGGCAACGACGTCGCGACCAGCTGGAGCAACCTGATCGCGGGCGGGTCGGGCGCCGCGCCGATCACGCAGTTCGACACCGAGGGCTTCCCCGTCCAGTTCGCGTGCGAGGTGAAGGACTTCGATCCGGGCGAGTGGATCGACCGCAAACAGGCGCGGCGCATGGACCGCTTCGCGCAGCTGATCGTGGCGGCGGCGCGCCAGGCCGAGGCAGACTCCGGGCTCGACATCGCCAAGGAGGCCGACCGGATCGGCGCGTCGATCGCGACCGGGATCGGCGGGCTGAAGAGCTACCAGGACTGCTATGACACGCTGCGCGACCGAGGGCCCGACCGGGTCAACCCGTTCGCGATCCCGGCGATCATCCCGAACATGGGCGCGGGCTGGGTGTCGATGGAGCTCGGCACGAAGGGGCCGCTCTCGTCCCAGTGCACGGCGTGCGCAGCGTCGAACATGGCGATCGGCGACGGCACGGACGCGATCCGGCTCGGCCGCGCGGACGTGATGCTCTGCGGTGGCACCGAGGCGGCGATCAACAAGGTCGGCATCGCAGGCTTCGGTGCGATGCGCGCGCTTTCCCGACGCAACGACGATCCGAAGCACGCGTCACGTCCGTTCGACGCGGGGCGCGACGGCTTCGTGATGGGCGAGGCGGGCGCGGTGATCGTGATCGAGGAGCTCGAGCATGCCAGGGCGCGTGGCGCGAAGATCTACGCCGAGATCAGCGGCTACGGCGTCTCGTCGGACGCGAGCCACATCACGGAGCCGGATCCGACGGGCCAGAACCCTGCGCGCGCGATGCGGATGGCGATGGGCGACGCAGGCGTCGGCGCGGATCAGATCGACTACATCAACGCGCACGCGACGTCGACGCCCATCGGCGATGCGAGCGAGACGCGGGTGATCAAGCTCGCCATGGGCGAGGAGGACGCCTACCGCATCGCCGTCTCCGGCACGAAGGGCGCGACCGGCCACTGCCTCGGCGCGGCCGGCGCGGTCGAGGCGGTGTTCACGACGCTCGCCGTTCACGAGAGAACGCTCCCGCCGACGATCAACTACGAGGTCGAGGACCCCGAATGCGACCTCGACTATGTCCCGAACGAATCGCGCGACGCAAATGTCCGCTACGCGCTGAACAACTCGTTCGGCTTCGGCGGCCACAACGCGTGCGTCGTCGTCAAGCGCTGGGACGAATGACGTCGGTACCAGGTACGCGCGCAAAAGTGCAACCTTCTGTCCACAGCCGCGGCGGGCGGTAGCCTCGCGGATGTGGACGTCGAGGTCGTTCGCTCGCCACGCGCGCGGATGTGGCGGCTCGAGGTGCCCTGGGGCGAGCCGGCACGGCTGACCGCGCCGCGCTGGATGAGCGGCGCCGAGATCGAGCAGGTGCTCGAGGAGAAGCGGGCCTGGATCGAGAAGGAGCGCGCGCGCCAGGTGCCGCGGCTCGGTCTCGACGCGCGCGACGTCAGCGAGTCGGAGGCGCGCACCGCGGCCCGCGAGCTCGTCTCGGCGATCGCCGAGGAGGAGGCCGAGCCGCTCGGCGTCTCGTTCGCCCGCATCCACATCCGCGGCCAGCGGACGCTCTGGGGCTCGTGCTCCTCGCGCGGCACGCTCTCCTTCAACTGGCGGCTGGTCCTCGCGCCGTACGAGGTGCTCGACTACGTGGTCGTCCACGAGCTCTGCCACCTGCGCGAGCACAACCACTCACGCCGGTTCTGGTCGCTCGTCGAGCAGCGCCGCCCGCACTGGCGTGCGCAGCGCGACTGGCTGCACGAGCACGGGCCGGAGCTACTCGCCTTCAGGCCTGCTGTCAGCCAGTCCTGCCGCGGCGGGTTGAAGATGTCGACGTCGAGCGTGTCCTCGAGCGCCTCGGCCGCGTGCGGCAGGTTCGGCGGAATGACGAGCACCTCGCCGGCGCGCACGTCGACGACCTCGTCGCCGTCGTCGCCGAGGAAGAAGCGGAGGCAGCCGTCGAGGACGTAGGTGATCTGCTCGTTGTCGTGCGCGTGCTTCGGGACGGTTCCGCCCTTCGTGAAGTAGACGTGCGCGAGCATCAGGCGTTCGCCGGTGACGAGCCGCCGCCCGATGCTCGGGTTCAGCTGCTCGCGCTCCAGGTCGTCCCAGCGGTACCGCGTCGCTCGATCAGCCATGACGTGGAGTGTAGGGTCGCGCCGTGGACCGCTGGGCGACGTTCGACTGCTACGGGACGCTGATCGACTGGAACGCCGGCATCGTCCGCGAGCTCGAGCGGCTGTGGGGCGCCGACCGCGCCGGCCGCCTGCTCCACCGCTACCACGAGGTGGAGCCGCAGGTTCAGCGGCAGAATCCGAAGCAGTCGTACCGCCAGGTGCTCGACGGGTCGCTCGAGCGGCTCGCCGACGAGGAGGGTCTCGACCTGCCTGCCGAGGAGGGCGACGCGCTCTCCCGCTCGCTGCCGACCTGGCCCGCCTTCCCGGAGGTGCGCGCCGCGCTCGAGGAGACGCGCGACCGCGGCTGGAGACTCGCGATTCTCTCGAACACCGACCGCGACTTCATCGACGCCTCGATCGAGCAGATCGGCGTCCCCTTCGAGCTCGAGATCGTCGCCGGTGAGATCGGCTCCTACAAGCCGTCGCCGTGGCACTGGGAGGTCTTCCTCGGCCGCAGCGACGCAAACCGCGACGGATACGTCCACGTCGCCGCGAGCCTCTTCCACGACATCGCGCCGGCGACGGCGCTCGGGATCCCGACGGTCTGGATCAACCGCCTCGGCGAGGACCCGGAGCCCGAGCCGACGCGCGAGCTGCACGACCTCTCGGCGCTGCCGGGGACGCTCGATGAGCTCGTCGCCGCCTGAGACGCGCCCGGCGACGCCGGCGGACGTCGACGCGGTTGCGGACGTCATACGTGTCTTCGATATCGAGCTCGTCGGGCGCGCGCTCTTGTCCGCGGCGGACATCCGTGTCCTGTGGACGTCGGCTGACCTGCCGACGGGCTCGTGGCTCGTGGAACGAAAGGGACGCCTCGACGCCGTCGCGTGGGTCGTGCTCGGCGACGCGTGCGAGAGCTTCGTCGCTTCTCGCCCGGGCCGCCGCGATCTCGAGCCGTTTCTGCTCGACCTCGCTGAGCAGCGCGTCCGCGAGGCCGGCGGCTTGCAGCTGCGGCTCGACGCCTTCGCAAGCGACGACCTCAGAACCGAGCTCGTCACCGCACGCGGCTACGAACCCGTCCGGTACTTCTACGAGATGCGGATGGAGCTGAACGGTCCCCCGCCTGCACCGGAGTGGCCCGAGGGCATTCGACCTGCGGCGTTCAGGCCGGAGGACGCCCGGGTGTTCTTCGACGCGATCGACGAGGCGTTTGCGAACGAATGGGGGTTCCGCTCGCTGCCCTTCGACGAGTGGAGGCGCGTGCGCGTCGACGAGAGCGACACGTCGCTCTACTTCATCGCCTGGGACGGCGACGAGGTCGCTGGCTTCGCGCGCTGCGAGGAGCGCGGCGCCGACGGGTTCGTCGGCATGCTCGGCGTTCGGCCCTCGTGGCGAAAGCGCGGCATCGGCGAGGCCCTGCTGCGGCATGCGTTCGGTCAGTTCCACGCCCGCGGGAAGCGGGCCGCCGCGCTCGGCGTCGACGCCTCGAACCCGAGCGGCGCGACCCGCCTGTACGAGCGCGTCGGCATGCACGTCGCGAGCGAGGATGTCGTCTACGAGAAGGATCTGACGTGAGTCGTCTGCGCGCCAAGTGTCCCGACTGCCGGACGTTCACGGCGGTGTCGCTCGGGCCGGACTACCAGTGTCACTCGTGCGGCCGCGAGTTCGGCGCCGGGCTCGTCCGCGTCCCACGGGCGTGGGGCAAGGGCGGCGAGAAAATGGCCGAGTCCGCATCGCTGCACCTCGAGTATCCGGAGGCGAGCGTGATCGACGAGGAATCGCTGCGCGACCAGACACTCGCGCTCGCATCCGACCTGCCCGAGCGCCCGCTCGTCCTCGGCGGGTGCTGCTGCTCGCACGTCGGCGCCGTCGAAGGTCTCGCGACGCGCCACGATCGTCTCGCCGTCGTCTGGCTCGACGCGCACGGGGATCTGAACACGCCCGAGACGTCTCCGTCCGGCAACGAGTGGGGAATGCCGCTGCGGATGCTGATCGACGGCGGCGCCGTAGCCGCGGACGACGTCGCCCTCGTCGGCGCTCGCAATCTCGATCCGCCCGAAGAGGAATTCATCGCGGCGAGCGGCGTCCATGCGGGGCCCGAGGCGATCGACCGTGCGCTCGAGGGCGTCGACTGCGTCTACGTCGCGCTCGACGTCGACGTCTTCGATCCGGGCGAGCTGAGCGTCTTCATGCCCGAGCCGGGCGGTCCCACCCTGGACGACGTCGAGCGGCTGCTCCGCGACCTCGCCGGCCGGGCGACGATCCTGGGTGCCGGCTTCACGGGCCTCGCGCCCGATCCGGCGAATGCCCCGAAACTCGAGCGGCTGGCCGCCGCGCTCGGTCTGTAAACGCACACGCCTCACGGGGGAACCTCCCGGTTCCCCCGAACCCCCTCCACCGGTCCGCTTCGCGGACGGGCCGCTGCGCGGCCGGTCTGTAACCGCCACCCCGACGGACAAGTCTAAACTCGCCGAATGGCCGAGCCGCACATCGACGTCTCGATCGAGACGAAAGACGTCCCTCCGGCTCCGCGGCGCGATCCGAATACGTGCCCCTCGTGCCAGTCCCACTACCGGGACGACGAGCTCGAGGCCAATCTCTGGCTCTGCCTTCATTGCGGCCACCACTTCCCGATGACCGCGCGGGCGCGGATCACGTCGCTCGCCGATACGGGCAGCTTCGTCGAGGAGGCGGCCGACCTCCGCTCGGAGGATCCGCTCAACTTCTTCGACCTGCGTCCGTACACGGAGCGGCTCGCCGAGGCGGAGATGTCGACGGGCCTGGGGGAGGCGATCGTGATCGGCCAGGCCGCGGTCGAGAACCGCTCGTGCGAGCTCGCGGTCATGGACTTCACGTTCATGGGCGGCTCGATGGGGAGCGTCGTCGGCGAGAAGTTCTCCCGCGCGTGCGACTCGGCGATCGAGCGGACGGTTCCGCTCGTCACGGTCACGAGCTCGGGCGGCGCCCGCATGCAGGAGGGGATCCTGTCGCTGATGCAGCTGCCGAAGACGGTCTGCGCGGTGGAGGACCTGCACGACGCCGGCTGCGCGCTGATCGTCGTGATGGCGCATCCGACGACCGCCGGCGTGCTCGCGAGCTTCGCGAGCCTCGGCGACGTCTCGCTCGCCGAGCCGAATGCGCTGATCGCGTTCACGGGCCCGCGTGTCGTCCAGCAGACGACGCGCGAGAAGCTGCCGGACGACTTCGGCCTCGCGGAGCAGAACCTCCGGTTCGGCCACCTCGATGCGATCGTCCACCGGCAGGAGCTCCGGCCCACGGTCGCGCGGCTGCTGAGGTTGTTCGATGGCGAGTGAAGCCGAGCTACGACTCCGCGAGCGGCTGAGCAAGCTCCGCAGCCTGCCGCTGCTCGGCGGCGCGCGCCTGTCGGGCGAGCTGGAGCGGCTCCAGCGGCAGCTCGACCGGATGACCGCCGAGCCCACGGACGAGGAGATCTGGCGGAGCGTCGAGCTCGCGCGGCACGCGGACCGGCCGTACACCCTGGACTACGTGGCGCGCCTTCTGGACGACTGGTTCGAGCTGCACGGCGACCGCGGCCGCGCCGACGACGGCGCGATGGTGACGGGTCTGGGCAAGCTCGACGGCCGCACCGTCGTGCTCGTCGGCCAGCAGAAGGGCCGGGACATCCAGGAGCGGACGAAGCGCCAGTTCGGGATGCCGTACCCCGAGGGCTACCGCAAGGCGATGCGCGCGATGGAGCTCGCGGATCGGCACGGCTTTCCGGTGATCTCGCTCGTCGACACTCCGGGCGCGTACCCGGGTGTCGCAGCCGAGCAGCACGGCCAGGGCGGGATGATCGCGCAGTCCCAGGCGTTGATGGCGCGGCTGCGCGTCCCGACCGTCGCGTGCGTGATCGGCGAGGGGGGCTCCGGGGGTGCGATCGCGATCGCGCTCGCCGACCGGGTGCTGATGCAGGAGAACGCGATCTACTCGGTGATCTCACCGGAGGGCTGTGCAGCGATTCTGTGGAGAGACGCCTCGCAGGCGAAGAAGGCGGCGGCCGCGTTCAAGCCCGACGCGGCGCACTGCCTCGAGCTCGGCGTGATCGACGGGATCGTGCCGGAGCCGGAACCCGCCGCTCACGCCGACGTCGACGAGGCCGCGCGCCTTCTCGGCGAGTCGCTGCGGGACGCGCTCGACGAGCTGGACAGCTTCAGCGGCGACGAGCTCCGCCGCCGCCGCCGGGCGAAGTTCCGCTCGCTCGGCATCTTCGCGTAGGGAGTTTCGACAGTTTTCCTCAGATTCGGGTTGCCCCGTACGGCAACTTTTCCACACCATCCACAGGCTTATCCCCGGATCCTCGTACTGCGGCAAACCGACCCTCATAGGGCTCGAGGCCGGCAAAACCGGCCTCGAGCATCGACCCCCCGCTGGGTGGAGAAGCCTTCGATACTTGCCACGGCCCCTCACTTCCAGTCGTAACCGACGGTGTCGCCACCCAAACATGGGGCATGCTGGAGCCGTGTCCGAGCTCGATACCTACCGGCGCAAGCGCGACCCGAAGGCGACGCCCGAGCCGTTCTCGGGCAAGCGTCGCAAGTCGAAGCAGCCGATCTTCGTCGTCCAGCGCCACGACGCACGGCGTCTCCACTACGACTTTCGCCTCGAGCGGAACGGCGCGCTTGCGTCGTGGGCAGTACCGAAGGGCGTCCCGCTCGAGCCGGGCCAGCGCGCGCTTGCCGTGCACGTCGAAGACCATCCGCTCGACTACGCGACCTTCGAGGGCGAGATCCCGAAGGGGAACTACGGCGCCGGCACGGTCGAGATCTGGGACAACGGGACGTACGAGCTCCTCGAGGAGAAGAAGGACGGTGGGCTGACCGTCCGCCTGCACGGCAAGCGGCTCGAGGGAACGTGGACGCTCGTCCCGGCGAAGCTCGACGGCGACCCGAAGAACTGGCTACTGATCAAGAAGCGCGATGAAGGCAGCGCAGAGCCAAGCGAGCGGCGGGAGTACCAGCCGATGCTCGCGACTCTCACGGACGAGGTGCCGAGAGGCGACGACTGGCTGTACGAGGTCAAGTGGGACGGCTACCGCGCGATCGGCTACGTCCACGGCGGCGAGGCTCGCCTCGTCAGCCGGAACTCCAACGACCTGACCGCTCGCTTCCCACAGATCGCGAAGGCGCTCGCGAGGGCCGTCAAGTCGCCCGACTGCGTCGTCGACGGCGAGGTGTGCGCGTTCGACGAGGAGGGCCGGCCGAGCTTCTCCGCGATGCAGCAGGCGAAGCTGGGAACGCCGTACGCGTACGAGGTCTTCGAGCGACTGGAGCAGCTTATCGACCGGCGGAGCACGAGCATTCGGCTCTCCGAGACGTTCGAGGACGGCGACGCGTTGCTCGAGGCGGCGCGCGAGCAGCGGCTCGAGGGGATCATCGCGAAGAAGGCAGACTCGCCCTACCTGCAGGGCCGCCGGACGCGGCTCTGGCTGAAGATCAAGACGACCGGCCGGCAGGAGTTCCTGATCTGCGGCTACACGAAGGGGCAGGGCCGCCGCGCGCGGAGCTTCGGCTCGCTCGTGCTCGGCCACTGGCTCGGAGGCGAGCTCGTCTACGTCGGCAACTGCGGCACCGGCTTCACCGAGTCGGTGATCGAGGACCTGCTCGAGAGGCTGAAGCCGCTCGAGCGCGACATGTCTCCGTTCCCGGTCGTCCCGAAGATGCCGAAGGTGAAGAAGGCGGACGTCGTCTGGGTCGAGCCGAAGCTCGTCTGCGAGGTCGAGTTCGTCGAGTGGACGCACGACGGCCGACTGCGCGCGCCGTCGTTCCAGGGCCTGCGCGACGACAAGGCGCCGGAGGAGGTTCGCCGCGAGGAGCCGGTCGAGGAGGAGGTCAAGTCGGGGCCGCGGCTGCTGAAGCTCTCGAACCTCGACAAGCTCTTCTGGCCCGACGACGGGATCACGAAGGGCGACCTGATCGAGTACTACCGCGCGGTCGCGCCGGTGCTGATCCCGCATCTCCGCGACCGGCCGTTCACGATGCGCCGCTATCCCGACGGCGCCTACGGCAAGGCGTTCTTCCAGAAGGACGCGCCGAAGCACATGCCGGACTGGATCCCGACCTACCGCGCGCTCGTCTCGACGCGTGACCGCGCCGGCACGAAGAAGTGGGTCAACTTCCCGCTCGTGAACGACGAGCTCGCGCTGCTCTGGATGGTCAACATGGGCTGCATCGACATGAACGCGTGGTACTCGCGCGTCGACAAGCCCGACCGGCCGGACTTCGTCCTCTTCGACCTCGAGCCGTCGCCGGACGTCGGCTTCGCGGAGACCGTCGAGGTGGCATTGCTCGTCAAGGCGGCGCTCGACGCGCTGGGGCTCCAGTCGTTCGCGAAGACGAGCGGTGCCGACGGCATGCACGTGCTCGTTCCGGTCGAGCGCCGCCACACGTTCGACGACACGCGTCGCTTCGCGGAGATCGTCGCCGGGGCGATCGCGCGCTCGAACCGCGGGCTCGCGACGACCGAGTGGTCGAAGTCGAAGCGCCGCGGCGTGCTCATTGACGCGAACCAGAACGGGGAGGGAAAGACGATCGCATCCGTCTACTCGGTGCGGCCGAAGCCGGGCGCGCCGGTCTCGACGCCGCTGCGCTGGAACGAGGTGAAGCGGGGGCTCGACCCGAAGCTCTTCACGATGGCCGCGACGCTCGAGCGCGTCCGGAAGCACGGCGACCTGTTCGAAGGCGTGCTGAAGACAAAGCAGCGCCTGGACAAGGCGCTCGCGGCGCTCGGCTGACCCGAGCGCCCGCGCGGCCTCTCTCCCCCTAGCTCGTTTGGGATTGGGTCCGTGGGTCGACCGGTCGTTTCAGACGGACGCGCCGGCCGAGCCGGCGCGTCCTGAAGCGGCACCGCAAGCGGCGCCTTACGACGTCGCGGTCGCGGCGACGATCATCGGCTCGAACAGGAACAGGTTGCGGCTCTTCGGATCGATCGTCGCCTGCACCCAGTGCGTGCTCGCCGCGCCGAACGTCTCGACGCGTGTGAAGTTCGGAAGCACCTTCCCGCTCGGCAAGGTCAGCGGCTTGTCCATCTTGAAGTAGTGGCTGTCGCCGTGGACGAGGACGACCTGGCCGGCGAAGGCGCTCGTCTCGTTACGGAGCGCGTTCACGTAGTCGGGATACGCGTCGAAGTCGTGTGGGTTCGCCGGATGCTGCTCGTTGTTGAAGTTCGGATCCGCCTGCCACACGATCAGCACGCCCTTCGCGCCCGTCTGCCTCGCGTACTGGAAGCCCTCGGCGAGCTAGTGCAGGTTCGCGTCCTTGCGCGCGGTCTCCTCGTTGCGCTGCCGCTGGATCTCGGCGTCGGTGTCGTGGTACGGGTAGTTGTCGTTGGATCCCTGCCGGCCTTGAGGTCGCCTCGAACATGGAGAAGGCGACGCGGCCCTCGTTGATGTCCTGGAGCAGGAATGGATAGTCAGCCTTGCCCTGCGCGTTGTACGGCATGTCGCCGAACAGGCCGATCGTGTAGCTCGCGTTGCCCTGCTGGCCCTTCTGCCCGCTGCCGTCGTCGGCGACGCCGAACGACACGCCGGAGACGAGTGCGACGGCGGCCGCTGCGGTCAGCGCGCGCATGCGGCGGCTCAGCTTCCTGGAGCGCATGGTTTTCCCCTCGTGGTTGTCTGCGGCTCGAAGGGATCGCTCCCCTCGACCCACGACACTGCCGCACCCGCCGCGAAACTGGGTTACGGCATCGAGTCGGCGGCGTCGAACGGTGGTGACGATTCAGCGCCGAGCTCCTGCAGACGACGCCTGAGAAACCGGCGCTCGGGCTCCTCGTGCGTGAGCTCGAGCGCGCGGCGGTACGCGGCCGCGGCCTCGTCGCGCCGGTCGAGCCGGCGAAGGAGGTCGGCGCGCGTCGAGTGGAGGAGGTAGTAGCCGTCGAGCCCGTCGATCGAGTCGGCGACCGCGAGGCCCGCCTCCGGGCCCTCGACCATCGCGATCGCGACGGCGCCGTTGAGGAGGACGACCGGCGACGGCAGCAGCTCGTGCAGCCGCAGGTAGAGCCGGGCGATCTGCTCCCAGTCGGTCTCGTCCTCGCTGTGCAGCGCGGCAATGGCCGCCTGGATCTGGTACTGCCCCGGGCGCCGCAGCGCGATCGCCCGGTCGAGCGCCCGCTTGCCGGCCTCGATCTCGCCGGTGTCCCAGAGGGTGCGGTCCTGATCCTCGAGCAGCACCAGCTCGCCGTCGCGCACGCGCGCGTCGCGCCGCGAGTCCTGCAGCAGCATCAGCGCGTACAGGCCGTGCACCTCGGGCTCGTCGGGCATCAGCGTCGCGAGGATCCCGCCGAGCCGGATCGCCTCCGCGCACAGCTCCCGCCGGACGGGCGGGCCGTAGCCCTCGTTGAAGATCAGGTAGAGAACCGCGAGCACCGACGCGAGCCGTTTCGGCAGCAGGTGGTCCGGAGGGACGCGGAACGGGATGCCCGCCTCGCGGATCTTCCGCTTCGCGCGAACGAGCCGCTGCGCCATCGTTGCCTCGGGGACGAGGAAGGCGCGCGCGATCTCGTCGGTCTGCAGCCCGCCGAGCGAGCGCAGCGTGAGCGCGAGTCGCGCCTCCACCGCGAGCGCCGGATGGCAGCACGTGAAGATCAGTTCCAGCCGCTCGTCCGGAATCGTGCTCTCGTCCACCTTCTCCTCTTCCTCGAGCCGTCCGAGCAGCTCGGTCTTGCGCCTGAGGTTCTGATCGCGGCGGATCCGGTCGATCGCTCGGTTCCGCGCCGTTGTGACGATCCAGCCCGGCGGGTTGTCCGGCACGCCGTCGCGCGGCCAGCGCTCGACCGCGGTCGCGAGCGCATCCTGGAGGGCGTCCTCGGCGAGGTCGAAGTCGCCGAGGACGCCGATCAGGGTGGCGAGCACCCGGCCGTGGTGCTCGCGGAACAGTGCGGCGACCGCGTCTACTGCGCCGGCACCTGCATGGGAACGAGCGGCCGCACCTCGATCGTGCCGCCACGTGCGGACGGGATCTTCGCCGCCCACTCGATTGCGTCGTCGAGCGAATCGACCTCGATCAGGTAGAAGCCGCCGAGCTGCTCCTTCGTCTCGGCGAACGGTCCGTCGGTGACGACCTGCTCGCCGTCGCGGACCGTGACGGTCGTCGAGGCCGAGCTCGGCTGCAGTTGCCGGCCGTCGCGGTAGACACCGCTCGTCTTCAGGGCCTCTGTGTATGCCCCGTACTCCTGGCCGAGCGAGCTGAGCTCGTTCTCGCTCAGCGTGGCGTATACCGACTCGTCGTCGTGGATCAGAAGCAAGTACTCCATTGTGAGCCTCCTTCGAGAGGGTCGATGACGAGACTACGACGAACGGGCTAGGCCGAATTCGACATCCGTTCGAGCAGGGTCAGCGCGCCGCGTTTGTCGAGGTACTCGTTCAGGTTGCCGCATTTCGGGCTCTGGACGCAGGAGGGGCAGCCGTCGGTGCACGGACAGCCGCGCAGGAGCGCCGCGGTGTCGGCGACCCAGCCCTCGAAGACCTCGAAGCCGCGCTCGGCGATTCCGACGCCGCCCGCGTGGCCGTCGTAGATGAAGACCGTCGGGCGGCCGGTCTGGAAGTGGATGTTCGTCGAGAGGCCGCCGATGTCCCAGCGGTCGCACATCGCCCAGAGCGGCAGCAGCGCGATCATCGAGTGCTCCGCCGCGTGCAGGCTGGAGAGGAGCGCCGGCATCTGCTCGAGGCCCTCGAGCTGCGCGGGCTCCGGGACGTACCAGACGGCTTCGGTCTCGAACGTCGTCTCGGGCAGGTCGAGCGGCACGGTCTCGAACGCCGCCTGGTCGCGGATTCCCTTCTTCTGGTACGCGACGACCTGCTCGGTGACGGAGACGCGGCCGAAGGAGAGCTCGAGGCCGAGCCGGCGCTCGGCGCGCAGCGTCTCCTCGATCTGCGTCGTCGTCTCCTTCTTCGCCTGCGTGTACCAGTCGCCGGTGAACGGGTGGACGAAGGCGGTGCGGGTCACGAGGTCGAGCTCCTGGACGAGGTACGGCTCGCCGAGGTGAAGGTAGATCGCGCCCTGGTGGACGGTCGAGTACGCGCGGCTGCGCTCGACGACGCCGAGCAGCGCGCCGGTCGAGGAGTCGACGACGGTGAACGATTCTGCGTCCGTGGAGCGGAGCGGCGTGCGCGCTGCGGGGTAGTCCTTGCCGGCCCAGACGAAGCCGGCCTTCGTCCGTTTCAGCTCCGGGAGTAGCGTGGCGCGCTCGAGCGCCTCGTCGCCGAGTGCGTTGCGGTCGGCGTCGTCGAGCGGGGCCTCGAAGGCGGCGGCTCTGACGTGCCCGTCGAGAACGCGCGGGTTCGCGTGGTCGAGGATCGCCGCCTCGACTCGACGTCCGAGCAGCGCCTCCGGCTCGCGCATGAAGAACTGGTCGAGCGCGTCCTCGGAGGCGACGAGGACGGCGAGCCCGTGGCCGCGGCGGCCGGCGCGTCCCCACTGCTGGCGGAGTGAAGCGACCGTGCCGGGAAAGCCGACGCAGATCGCCGCGTCGAGCAGTCCGATGTCGATCCCGAGCTCGAGCGCGTCCGTCGCCGAGACGCCCAGTAGCTCGCCCTCGACGAGCCGCCGCTCGATCGCGCGGCGCTGCTGCGGCGTGTAGCCGGCGCGGTACGGCGCGAGCCGCTTCGCCG
Source organism: Actinomycetota bacterium (assembly GCA_005884575.1). GTDB lineage: Bacteria > Actinomycetota > Thermoleophilia > Gaiellales > Gaiellaceae > AC-16. The sequence continues at coordinate 6,817 of VAWW01000055.1, read as the reverse complement.
TCTCGCCGTCGACGCGCTCGACGGTGAAGCGGTGCACGAGTTCGGCCGCCTTGCGGCTCTTCGCGAAGCAGATCGTCCGCTGGCCGCGCGTGACGAGTCCGGCCATCAGCCGCGACGCGTCGCCGAGCGGACTGGCGCGGAGGCCGAGCTCCTCGTCGAGGAGCGGCGGGTTCCACAGCGCGATCGTGCGCTCCGCCCGCGGCGCCGCGTCGTCGCCGATCACAGTCGCGGGAGCGCCCAGCAGCGACTCGGCCAGCTCTCCGGGATTGGCGATCGTCGCCGAGGCGAGCAGGAACTGCGGCTCCGCGCCGTACACGCGCGCGAGTCGGCGGAGCCGGCGGAGGACGTTCGCGACGTGCGAGCCGAAGACGCCGCGATAGACGTGCGCCTCGTCGACGACGACGTACGCGAGGTTGTGCAGGACGTCGGCCCAGCGGTCGTGGTGCGGCAGGACGCCGACGTGCAGCATGTCCGGATTCGTGAGGATCAGGTTTGCCCACTTCCGCACCTGCCAGCGCCGCTCGCTCGGCGTGTCGCCGTCGTAGATCGCGGCGCGGATGCGCGGCACCTTCAGCTCGCCCAGGGCGCGCAGCTGGTCCTGCGCGAGCGCCTTCGTCGGGTAGAGGTAGAGCGCGCGCCGTTTCGGCTCGGTCGCGAGCGCGTCGAGCACGGGGAGGTTGAAGGCGAGCGTCTTGCCGCTGGCCGTCCCGGTCGTGACGATCAGGTTGCCACCCAGCTGTGCCCGCTCCCACGCCTCCCGCTGGTGCGCGAAGAGCGACTCGATCCCGCGTGCCGCGAGCGCCTCGCGAACGCGCGGGTGGAGGTCGCCCGGAACCGGCTCGGTGCGCGGTGCGCGCGGCGGCTCGAGCGTCGTGTACGCGAGCTCCTCTCCCTCGAGGAGGTCGAGCCAGGGAACGGTGACGGTCACCGCTCCAGTGTGCCGATCTAGCCCGCGGCGACCGTGACGGCGACGCGCTGGACCGCGTTGTTCGCGTAGCCGCCGACGTTCCACACGGATTCGACCGGCTGGACGTTCCCGGCCGCGTCGGTCGCGCGGGAGCAGAGGACGAAGCGCCCGCACGCGAGCGGATCCCACTCGGCTGTCCAGCGGCGCCAGGCCCAGCGCGAGCCGACGTCGTCCTCGAGGTCGGCGTCGAACCAGGTCGTGCCCTCGTTGGCGCTGACCTCGACGCGGACGATCTCGCCGTATCCCGACCACGCGCGCCCCTCGAGCAGACACGGCTCGGGACCCAGGATTCGCTCGCGCGAGTAGAAGTCGGGAATGCCCGGTGGCACGAGCAGCGCGCGGGGAAGCATGCGCGTCACCGGGACGCCCGGATCGTCCTCGTGCCGCTTGAACCGGTAGCCCGTGCTGTGCTGGTAGCCGTCGAACGGACGGTCGACGAGCGTGATCCGTTCGAGCCACTTCACGTTCGTCATCCCGTACCAGCCCGGGACGACGAGGCGGAGGGGGAACCCGTGCTGCGGGAGCAGCGGCGCGTCGTTCATCGAATGGGCGAGCACGGCGTCGTCGAGGGCCGGCTCGTCGAGCCGCTGACTGCGCTCGTACTGCTGCGCGACGTCGCCTTCGACGCCGCGGTCGATGCCGCTGAAAACCGCCTCGACCGCGTCGGGCAGGACGCCGGCCTCGTCGAGCAGTTCGCGCACCCGAACCCCGCTCCAGCGCGCGGTGCCGACGGCCTCGCCGAGCCACGGCATCGCGATCGGCCGCGGCTCGAGTCGCGCGCGGCCGTTCCCGGCGCACTCCATCGTGACGGTGAGGTCGACGGCCGGCCGTGCCCGCAGATCCTCGAGCGAGAGCGAGAGCGGCCGCTCCACGAGCCCGCCGAGCTCGAGCCGCCACGTCGCCGTGTCGACGGCCGGGATGTCGTAGTGGATCAGCAGGTAGTGGAGCCCGGTCGGCGTCAGCGGCTGACGCAGCACCTCGAGCGGCATCGCGTGATTCCTCGCGGCGAGCTGCAGCTCATCGAGCGAGATTCCGGCAGCCGGTTCCGTCGCCTGCTCCACGCCTCCCTCGAACGTACCGCGCCGCTACGCTTTCGTCTACCGGGGTGCCCCCGTCCGGGGCTGAGATCACACCCGTCGAACCTGATCCGGTTCGTACCGGCGAAGGGAGAGCATGGCCGTTCCGAGATGTCTGACGATCGCCACGTCCGATTCGGGCGGCGGCGCCGGGATCCAGGCAGACCTGAAGGCCTTCGCCGCCGCCGGCTGCCACGGGACGAGCGCGCTCGTCGCGCTGACGGCGCAGAACACTGTCGCCGTCACGGCGGTGCACGAGCTGCCGCCGGGTTTCGTCCGCGAGCAGCTCGAGGCCGTGTTCGCCGACATCGGCGTCGACGCGGCGAAGACGGGCATGCTCTTCTCGCGTGCGTCGATCGAGACGGTCGCGGACTTCCTCGAGGGCCGTGGCGTGCCGCTCGTCGTCGATCCGGTGATGGTCGCGAGTTCGGGCGCGAAGCTCCTGCAGGACGGCGCCGTCGAGACGCTCGTCACGCGGCTCTTCCCGCTCGCGACGGTGGTGACGCCGAACCTGATGGAGGCGCGGGCGCTCGCGGGGCGCGAGGGATCGCGGCGCGAGCTCGCCGAGGTCATCAACGCGCTCGGCGCGCCCGCCGTCGTCGTCACGGGCGGCCACGGCGACGACGCGGTCGACCACCTGTTCGACGGGCGCGAGCATCACGAGATCCCGGTCGAGCGACACGCCGTCGCGGCGACGCACGGCGCGGGGTGCACGCACTCCGCCACGCTCGCCGCGCATCTGGCGCGGGGCGACTCGCTGCTCGACGCGGCGCGCGCGGCGACTGCGGCCGCCTCGGCGGCGGTCGCGCACGGGCTGGTCGAGCTCGGCGCTGGCGAGGGGCCCGTCGACGTCCTGAACGTCAAAGGAGCGTAAATGGCGGTCTCTGCAGGCAGGACGCTCGGCGAGCTCCGCCAGCGGAAGCCTCTCGTCCACCAGATCACGAACTACGTCGTCATGAACGAGACGGCGAACGCGACGCTCGCGATCGGAGCGCTGCCAGTGATGGCGCATGCGGGGGAGGAAGTCGAGGAGATGGTTCAGCTCGCCTCGGCTCTCGTCCTCAACATCGGCACGCTTTCTGCGCCCTGGATCGAGGCGATGCTGCTCGCCGGGAAGGCGGCCGGCGCGCGCGGGATTCCCGTCGTCCTCGACCCCGTCGGCGCGGGCGCGACCCGCTTTCGCACCGAGACGGCGAAGCGGATTCTGGCCGAGGTCGATGTCGCCGTCCTCCGCGGGAACCCGGGCGAGGTGGCCACGCTCGTGGGTGTCGCGGCAGAGGTGCGCGGCGTCGAGTCGATCGGGACGGCCGGCGAGGCGGGCGAGCTCGCGCGGGCGGCTGCGACGAATCTCGGCCTCGTCGCGTCCGTGACCGGCCCGGTCGATCATGTCTCGGACGGCTCGCGTGTCCTGAGGGTCACGAACGGCCATCGACTGCTCGCTGCAGTGACGGGCACCGGCTGCATGTCGAGTGCGCTCACGGGATGCTTCGTCGCGGTGAAGCCGCAGCAGCCGCTCGAGGCGGCCGCGGAGGCGCTCGGCGCCTTCGGCGTCGCGGGCGAGGATGCGGCCGAGGGTGCGCGCGGGCCCGGTTCCTTCCACGTCGCGCTCTACGACGCCCTCTGGAACCTCGATCCTGCGACGCTCGACGCACGGGTGCGGATCGAGGAAGCGTGAGGCTGCACGTCCTCGTCGACGACGTGGAGACCGCGCGCCGCGCGGTCGAGGATGGCGCGACCGTCGTCCAGCTGCGTGTGAAAGGCGCGTCGACCGAAGAGCTCCTCGAGCGCGGACGGCCGTTCCGCGAGCTGCCGTCTCTGTTCGTGGTGAACGACGACATCGAGGCGGCACTGCAACTGCACGCGGACGGCGTGCACCTCGGGCGCGAAGACAGCGGCGCCGAGCGGGCGCGGGCGGAAGGATTGCTACTGGGGCTGTCGGCTGCGAGCGTCGAGGAGGCGGTCGCCGCCGAGCAGGACGGCGCTGCGTACATCGGCGCCGGCCCCGTGTGGGAGACGCCGTCGAAGCCCGACGCGGATTTGCCGATCGGGCTCGAGGGCCTTGCCGCGATCTGCCGGGCGGTCTCCGTGCCGGTCGTCGCGATCGGCGGCGTCGACGCGTCGAACGCGGCCGACTGCATTCGCGCTGGCGCGACGGGCGTCGCCGTGATCCGTGCCGCGGCCGACGTGCGGCGGCTCGTCGAGGCGATCGATGCAGCTCGGTGACGCGGGCGAGCTCCGCCTGCTCGGGGAGCTCGAGCGGCGCGGGCTCGCGCAACGCATCGAGAACGACGCGGCGCAGCTCGACGGTGGCCTCGTCGTCACACAGGACGCGCTCGTCGAGGGCGTCCACTTCCGGCTCGACTGGACCTCGTGGCGGGATCTCGGCTACAAGGCGGCCGCGGTGAATCTCAGCGACCTTGCCGCCTCGGGCGCGGAGGCCGAAGGGCTGATCGTGAGCCTCGGCGTGCCCGGGACGACCGAGTTGGAGGACGTCGTCGAGCTCTACGAGGGACTGAACGAGCCGGCCGTGCCGGTGATCGGCGGCGACACGACGGCGTCCGACCGTGTCTACCTCAGCGTCACCGCGGTCGGCCGCGCCGAGCGGGTGCCAGGGCGGGCAGGCGCGCGGCCGGGAGACCTCGTCGTCGTGACAGGGCCGCTCGGCGGATCGGGCGCCGGCTATGCGGCTTTGCGCGACGGGCGCGAGAGCTCGCACGTCGCGGCGCACCTGCGACCGCCGTTGCGGCTCGAGGAGGGCCGCCGGCTCGCAGGTGTCGCGCACGCGATGCTCGACATCTCGGACGGCCTTGCGGTCGACGCGGCGCGGATCGCCGAGCGATCGGGGTGCCGCATCGCGATCGAGCTCGAGCGCGTCCCGCTCGCGGCCGACATCGGCTCGCTCGGCTTCGGCGAGGACTACGAGCTACTGGCCGCCACGCCTGACCCGCTCGAGTTCCCCGTGATCGGCCGCTGCGAAGAAGGCACCGGCGTCGTCCTCACGCTGAACGGCAATCCGGTCGAGCTCGGCGGCTGGGAGCACTTCCGCACCTGACACACTTTCGGCGCACTTGCGGCACACTTCTGCATCGGTACCTGGTACCGACGTGGGGCGGTTACGCGGCGGCGCCGAGCCAGGCTGCGAACGCTCGCTCGAAGTGGCTGCGCGGGCGCGCGCCGATCACCGTTTCGCGCGGTTCGCCGCTTGCGAAGAGGATCACCGTCGGCAGCGAGAGGACGCCGTAGCGCGCAGCGACCTCCGGATTCTCGTCGACGTTCATGCGCGCGAACTCCACCTCGCCGCCGGTCTGCGCCTCGAGCTGCTCGAGGATCGGGTGGATCGCCCGGCACGGTCCGCACCACGGCGCCCAGAAGTCGACGACGACCGGCCGCTCGGCGGCCAGCACGTCCGTCTCGAAGCCGGCGTCCGTCACGTCCCGCATCGCCTCAGAGCCTACCGGCGAGCGCTGCCGCCTTGAGCAGCGGCACCTTCCACACTGCCTCGAGGACGATCGAGCGGCTCATCTTCGAATGACCTTCGGCGCGGTCGACGAACCGGATCGGCACCTCGACGACGCGAAATCCCGCGCGCAGCGTGCGATAGGTCGTCTCGATCTGGAACGCGTAGCCCTTCGAGTGCACCCCGTCGAGGTCGATCCGCTCGAGCACCGCCTGCCGGTAGCACTTGAAGCCGCCGGTCAGATCCCGCACGCCGACGCCGAGCACCAGGCGCGCGTACCACGATCCGCCCGTGGAGACGAACCGCCGCACGCGTCCCCAGTTCGCGACCTCGCCGCCGTCGACGTAGCGGGAGCCGAGGGCGAGGTCGGCACCGTCCTCGACGGCCTGGATCAACCGCGGGACGTCGGCCGGGTCGTGGGAGAAGTCGCAGTCCATCTCGAGCACGAGCTCCGCGCCGTCGGCGAGCGCGCGCCGGAAGCCGGCGAGGTACGCGGGCCCGAGGCCCTGCTTCCGCTCGCGGTGCAGCACGGCGACGAAATCGAGCTCAGCCGCGAGCCGGTCGGCGAGCTCGCCCGTGCCGTCCGGCGAGTTGTCGTCGATCACGAGTACGCGGACGTCGTGATGCCCGAGCGCGCGCAGCATCGGCTCGAGATTCTCGCGCTCGTTGTACGTCGGGAGACAAATGGTGGCTCTCGGCACTAGGGAAAGATGAGCGGCATCGTCAGCGTGAGCAGGACGAGCAGTGCCACGCTGAGGACGCGAAGGCCCCAGTCCATTGCCGGGCGGCGCGCGAGGACGGCCAATCCCCAGAACACCGGCAGGGCCAGCAGGCCGAAGCGCGCGACCGAGATGAAGGAGCCCGTCTCGAGCGGAAGCAGCACCATCAACGCCCCGGCCGCAATCCATCCCCTGGGAACTCCCGCGCGGTAGGCGACGAAGAGGATGACGACGTAGGCGAGGCAGAACAGCGCGTCGCGGAGGAGCCAGTGGTCGGTGCCGCCGCGCGCCGGCAGCTCGCCGAACGCGGAGACGAACCCGTCGAGCCGGAACGACCGGCCCCACGCCTGCTGTGCCTTCGACCACGCGTTGCTGTCGCCGAGCACGCTGCCGAGGTAGAGCGGGAACGAGAAGAGCGCGGCGACCGGAGCAGCGACGGCGCCTGCCGCAAGCCCGCGGGCGCGCGGCTCGAGTTTCGGCCACGCGCGCCAGACGGCCGCGGCGACGGGAAGCACGACGAGTGCTCCCTGCGGCCGCGCGAGCGCGGCGACCGATGCGAACAACGCGCACGAGATCCAGCGGCCGCGAAGCGCTGCAA
>VAWW01000030.1:51968-99637 GCA_005884575.1 Actinomycetota bacterium | reverse complement strand
TGCCGGACGGCTTCTTCCACATCACTGCGCGCGGTGTCGACGGGACGGCGATCGTCCGCGACGACCACGACCGCCTCGCCTTCCTCGAGCTGCTTGCGAAGACGGTCGACCGGTACGGCTGGAAGGTCTACTCCTTCTGCCTGATGACGAACCACTACCACGCGATCGTCGAGACGACGCAGCCGAAGCTCTCCGCCGGCGTCCAGTACCTGAGCGGCCGCCATGCCCAACGCTTCAACCTGCGCCACGGTCGCCGCGGCCACCTGTTCGGCGCCCGCTTCGCCTCCTGGGTGATCGCCTCGGAGGGGCACTTCGAAGACGCCCGCGAGTACGTCCGCCAGAACCCCGTCAAGGCCGGGCTCTGCGTCGATCCGGACGAGTACCGCTGGGCCGGAGATCGCTCTATCCGAACACGCGTTCGCTCGGTAGAATGGCTCTCGCATGGCCGCCGACGAGCTCGTTGTCCATGGCGCCCGCGAGCACAACCTCAAGGACATCACCGTCCGGCTGCCGCGGAACCGCCTGATCTGCATCACCGGCCTCTCCGGGTCCGGCAAGTCGAGCCTTGCCTTCGACACGATCTACGCCGAGGGCCAGCGCCGCTACGTGGAATCCCTCAGCGCCTACGCGCGCCAGTTCCTCCAGATGATGGAGAAGCCGGACGTCGACCACATCGACGGCCTCAGCCCGGCCATCTCGATCGACCAGAAGACGACCTCGCGCAACCCGCGGTCGACGGTCGGCACGGTCACGGAGATCTACGACTACCTGCGCCTCCTCTATGCGCGGGTCGGCCGTCCGCACTGCCCGATCTGCGGCCGCCCGATCGCCGGCCAGTCGATCGACGCGATCGTCGACCAGGTGCTCCGGCTCCCGGAGGGGACGAAGTTCACGGTCAACGCGCCCGTCGTCCGCGACCGCAAGGGCGAGTACAAGGACGTCTTCGAGGAGTTGCGGCAGGAGGGTTTCAGCCGCGTCAAGGTCGACGGGGAGCAGCACCTGCTCGAGGACGGGATCCCCGAGCTCGACAAGAAGTTCAAGCACACGATCGAGGTCGTCGTCGACCGCCTCGTGATGCGCGCGGACCTCCGGACGCGACTGAGCCAGTCGATCGAGACCGCAGCCGGTCTCTCCGACGGCCTTGTAGTCGTCGACGTCGTGGACGGCGACGACATGATCTTCTCGGAGAACTTCGCGTGCCCGGAGCACGGCGTCTCGCTGCCCGAGCTTCAGCCGCGGATCTTCTCCTTCAACTCGCCGCACGGCGCGTGCCCGCGCTGCACCGGCCTCGGCTCTCAGCAGGAGATCGACCCCGACCTGCTCGTCCCCGACCCGTCGCTCTCGATCAACGACGGCGCGCTCGTGCCCTGGACGATCGGCAACTCGAGCTTCTACGAGTCCGTGATCCAGGCCGTCGCCGAGCGGTACGAGATCGACCTCGACAAGCCGTGGCGCGATCTCTCCGAGCAGGAGCAGAACTACTTCCTCGACGGGACGAACGGCGACAAGGTCTACGTCCAATACCGCAACCGGATGGGACGCCGCCGCCAGTACATGCTCAAGTGGGACGGCCTCGTCCCGAGTCTCGAGCGCCGCTACAAGGAGACGGACTCGTCGCAGCAGCGCGAGCGGATCGAGGAGTACATGAGCTTCCGCCCGTGCCCGGTCTGCAAGGGCGCGCGGCTGAAGCCGGAGGTGCTCGCGGTGACGGTCGGCGAGAAGTCGATCCACGAGTTCACGCGCATGTCCGTCAAGCGCGCCCTCGCGTTCCTCGACGAGCTCGACCTCACCCCGACCGAGCTCCTGATCGGCGAGCGGATCGTCAAGGAGATCCGCGAGCGGCTGACGTTCCTCAACGACGTCGGCGTCGGCTATCTCGATCTCGACCGCGCGGCCGCGACGCTCTCGGGCGGCGAGGCGCAGCGTCTCCGCCTGGCGACGCAGATCGGCTCGCAGCTCGTCGGCGTGCTCTACATCCTCGACGAGCCGTCGATCGGCCTCCACCAGCGGGACAACGACCGCCTGATCGGGACGCTCGACCGGCTGCGCGACCTTGGCAACACCGTCGTGGTCGTCGAGCACGACGAGCAGATGATGCGCTCGTCCGACTGGCTCGTGGACATGGGCCCGGGCGCCGGCGAGCACGGCGGCGAGGTCGTCGCGGAAGGGCCGGCGGAGAAGGTCGCGCGCAACGCGAAGTCGGTTACCGGACAGTTCCTCTCCCGCAAGCGGCGGATCGCGATCCCCGAGCGGCGCACCGAGGATCGCGGCCACTTCACCGTCCGCGGCGCGAGCCAGCACAACCTGAAGGGGATCGACGTCGAGTTCCCGCTCGGCAAGTTCGTCTGCGTCACCGGCGTCTCCGGCTCGGGCAAGTCGACGCTCGTGAACGAGATCATCTACAAGGCGCTCGCAAACCGGCTCAACCGGCAGCGGATCAAGCCGGGCGCGCATGACGACGTCGAGGGAATCGAGGTTTTCGACAAGGTGATCGAGATCGACCAGAAGCCGATCGGCCGCACGCCGCGGTCGAACCCGGCCACCTACACCGACCTCTTCACGCACATCCGCGAGCTCTACTCGCTGACGCCGGAGGCGAAGGTGCGCGGATACAAGCCGGGCCGCTTCTCGTTCAACGTCCGCGGCGGCCGGTGCGAGACCTGCAAGGGCGACGGCCAGATCAAGATCGAGATGCACTTCCTGCCGGATGTCTACGTGCCGTGCGAGACCTGCAAGGGCGCGCGCTACAACCGCGAGACGCTCGAGGTGCGGTTCAAGGGGAAGTCGATCGCCGACGTGCTCGGGATGTCGGTCGAGGAGGCGCTCCGCTTCTTCTCGAAGATCCCGAAGATCCGCCGCCGCCTGCAGACGCTGCACGACGTCGGCCTCGACTACATCAAGCTCGGCCAGCCGGCGACGACGCTTTCCGGCGGCGAGGCGCAGCGCGTCAAGCTCGCCGCGGAGCTCTGCAAGGTCGCGACGGGCCGGACGCTCTACATCCTCGACGAGCCGACGACGGGACTCCACTTCGCGGACATCGAGAAGCTGCTCGAGGTGCTGCAGCGGCTCGTCGACGCTGGGAACACGATGATCGTGATCGAGCACAACCTCGACGTGATCAAGCAGGCGGACTGGATCGTCGACCTCGGCCCCGAGGGCGGCGACGCGGGCGGCGAGATCGTCGCGACTGGGACGCCCGAGGAGGTCGCTCAGGTCGAGGGGAGCTTCACCGGCAACTTCCTGCGGACGCTGCTGCCGGCGACAACGGCCGCCGCAGCGTAGAGCCCGGCGACGAGCACGAGCAACGCGCGGTAGCCGGTCAGCAGCGACGCGTACTCCAGCACGCCGCCGACCATCGCGCCGAGCAGGTTCGAGCCGAACGCCGTCGCCGACGCGGCCGTGTCCTTGAACCGCTCCGCGAAGATCAGGTTCGCGAGGAACACCGGCGTGAACGCGACGGCCACGGCCGCCAGGAGGCGCGGCCAGAACGAGAGCGCGAGCAGGTCGGCCTCGGGCACCACCCACGCCACGGCGAGCGCGGCGAGCAGCGCGAGGTAGAGGAGCCAGAGCCGTCGTACCGGGAACCGGGACGCGACCTCGATCGCGAGCAGCACGGTCACGAGCACGCCGACGAAGACGAGCGCGTTGACGATCCACGTCGTCCCGAACAGGAGCGCGAACTGGACGACGCTCTTCGTCTCGAGCAGCAGGAACGCCGTGCCCATGAAGAACAGGTCCGCATACGGCCGCATCTCCCGGAGCCGAACGCCCGCCGCCCGGACGCCGGCAAGCGCCACCGCGAGGATCAGCGCCAGCGTGAGGATGTAGAAGCCGGGCAGGCTCGCCGTGCGCAGGTAGGGAAACGGGTGATCGTCCGTCGCGGGAGAAGGAACCGGGTCAGACCCAGGGACATGCCAGATTCGGCGGCAGCGCTGAACGGACATGTCTCGCGCGACCACGAGGTCCGCCACGGGGCCGTAGACGGCGCCGTAGCCGAGGTCCTCGTCGATGCACGGCGCGTGCCCGAAGACCTCGGCGAGCGTCCCGGCGAACCGGTCGACGAGCCATTGCTGCCGGTAGAAGTTGTACATCGCGAACGCCCCGCGCGGCTTCAGCCGGTCGCGCGCCGCCGCGAACGCCTCCTTCGTGAACAGGTAGCTCTCGAGCCGCAGCGACGACTGGTTCGCGACGAGCGTCAGCGAATCCGGCAGCGCGAAGACGATCAGGTCGAAGCGCCGGCTCGTCCGCTCGAGGAACGCGCGGCCGTCGGTCACGTGCGTGTGGACGCGCGGATCGGCGTACGGCCGGTCGACGTTTCGCTCACGGCCGAGCGCAAGCAGCCTCGGGTCGATCTCGACCGCGTCGACGCGGCGCGCGCCGTGGGTCAGAGCCAGGGACACGTCCGTTCCGTCGCCGGCGCCGATCACGAGCACGTCGCGTGGCCGCTCGCGGATTCGCCGGTACGGGATCTCGTAGTACGCGCCGAATCGAAGCTTCTCCGCCAGCGGCGCGATCTGCTGGTGCGGGATCCCGTTCACCGAGACGCGCGTCGAGTCCGGCCCCAGGGTCGTCAGCTTGATCGCGTAGTACGGCGACCACAGAAGGTCGGAGCGGAACGACGCGAGAGCGAGCGGGACGACGAGCGCGGCAATGCCGGCGACCTGCAGCGCACTCGAAGCGCGGCCGTACAGCGCGAGGAACAGCACGGCGATCACCGCGCCCCACGCGAGTGGCGGCGCCCCGAGCAGCGACATCAGCGCGAACGTCGCCGTCCCAGCAATGCTGCCGAGGATGTCGAACCTGTACGCGGTCAGCGGCTGCAGCCGCACGAACACGGCGGCCGCCGCGCCCGCGACGAGCATCAGCGCGGCCGTCGTCACGAGGAAGACGACCGGCAGCGCGACCCAGATCGGCACGCCGCCGGTGTGCGCGCCGAAGAGGATCAGCCGCCCGCCTTCGTGGGAGATCTTCGTCGGCGCGAAGTAGACGAAGCAGAGCAGCGCGCCCAGCACGAGCGGCGCCGCGGCGAAAAGCTGCGGCCGCGGCCGGAGGAAGCCGAGCCCGATTCCGAGGAAGCTCCCGAGCAGCACGAAGTTCGTGAAGTACGAGAGGTAAAGGACGTTCGCCGCGGTCCAGCGGATCAGTACCAGCTCGACGTAGAGCAGAAGGAAGCTGAGCAGGAACAGGCGCAGCCGGTCGGACACCCGCGCGAGCCTAGACGATCGATGCGGCGACCTCGTCGCGCCCCGCACCGACGATCTCGCCGCACCGCTCGTCTCCGCCGTTACCCTGGACACGTGAGCACTCCCGTCGCCGAGACGGCTCCTGCCGACGAGCGCGCCTGGTGGCTGAGCATCCCTGCGGTGCTGCTCGCGCCGCGGCCCGTCTTCGCGGCGTTGCGCGACGACTCGGACGAGACCGCCCGCGCCCGCCAGGAGCCAGTCGCCGCGATCGTCGGGCTCGCGGGGATCTCCGGATCGCTGCTCAGCCCGGTCGCGCGGCAGCTGCTGAACGATCCGGCCAACTCGCCGATCGTGATCCCCGTCTGGGCTTTCATCGGCGGAACGATCACCGGGCTGGCCTTCTACTTCGTCCTGGCCGCTCCGTCGTGCCGATGGTGCTCGCGCTGCTGACCTTCTGGCCGGTGCGGATCGGCGTCTACGGCCAGGATCTCTTCCGCACGGGCGGCGACGACTACGGGCGCGGCGACGCGATCTTCGGCGCCTTCGCTCTCGGCTTCATCGCCTGGAGCGTCATCCTGCTGCTGATCGGCGTCCGGACGGTGCACGGCTGGAGCTGGCCGCGCGCGGCCGCGACGGTAGCCCTCGCCGCGGTGTTCCCCGTGCTAGTGGTGCTCGCTAGCTCCCTCTAGCTCCGCCTCGAACAGCTCGCGCTCTTCGTTGGGCATCGCATACGTGTGCTGTTCCTCCGGGAACGCGCCGCTGCGGACATCATCGGCGTAGCGACCGAGCGCGCCGGTGATCTCGGCCGCGAGGTTGGCATAGCGCTTGACGAAGCGCGGCGCCTGGCCCTGGTAGAAGCCCAGCATGTCGTGCCACACGAGCACCTGCCCGTCGCACGCAGCGCCGGCGCCGATTCCGATCGTCGGGACCGCGAGCGCCCTCGTCACGGCCTCGGCGACGGGCGCCGGCACTGCCTCGAGCACGATCGCGAAGCAGCCGGCAGCCCCGAGGGCGAGCGCCTCGTCGTAGACGCGACGCGCCTGGTCGACGCTCCGTCCCTGCGCCTTGAACCCGCCGAGCAGCGTCGACGTCTGCGGCGTCAGGCCGACGTGGCCCATCACGCCGACGCCCGCGTCGACGATCGCGCGCGCCCGCGCGACCGACGTGCCCCCGCGCTCGACCTTGACGACGTCCGCGCCACCCTCCTTGACGAGCCGCACTGCGTTCCGCACGGCCTCCTCGTCCGAGGCCTCGTAGGAGCCGAACGGCATGTCGCCGACGACGACCGGCCGCTTCGCGCCGCGCGCCACCCACTGTGTCATGAGGACGATCTCGTCCATCGTCACGGCGACGGTCGACTCGCGGCCGTGCACGACCATCCCGGACGAGTCGCCGACGAGGATCATGTCCACTCCGGCCTCGTCGGCGAGGCGCGCGCTCGGCGCGTCGTAGGCGGTGACCATCACGATCTTCTCGCCGCGCCGCTTCATCTCGGCGAGCTCGGGCAGCGGCAGCTTGCCGTGCGTCCAGGATGCGTAGCGGGGAGGCTTGTCGCTCATTGCAGTGATCCTTTCAGGAGGACGTTGTCGATCAGACGGACCGGGCCGACGCGTGCGGCCGCGGCGAGGACGGTGGCGCCGTCGAGGTCGAGCAGCTCCACGTAGTCGGGGTGGAGGCCGTTGAGGCCCGCGTGCGCGGCCGCGACCGGATCGGCCGCGCCGACCGCCGCCGCGAGCGCGCGGGGGAGGGCGAGGGCGCGCTTCCGCTCAGCGGGGGAGAGCCGTGCGTTGCGCGAGGACAGCGCGAGCCCGTCGGCGTCGCGGACGGTCGGGACGACGCGGATCGCCAGGTCGAGCTCGAGGTCGCGCACCATGCGGCGGATCACCGCGACCTGCTGGGCGTCCTTCTGGCCGAAGTAGGCGCGCTGCGGGCGGACGATCGCGAAGAGCTTCAGGCACACCGTGGCGACGCCGCGGAAATGGCCCGGCCGCGCGTCGCCCTCGAGGCCGCGCGCGGCGTCCTCGACCTCGACCCAGGTCTGGAATCCGGCCGGGTACATCTCCTCGAGGCTCGGCGCGAAGAGCAGGTCGACGCCCGCCGCCTCGGCGATCGCCGCGTCGCGCGCCTCGTCGCGCGGGTACGCGGCGAGATCGGCCTCGTCGCCGAACTGCGCCGGGTTGACGAACAGGCTTGCTACGACGAAGTCGCTCTCGACGCGCGCCGTGTGGAAGAGCGCCTCGTGGCCTGTGTGGTAGGCGCCCATCGTCGGCACGAGGCCGACGTCGTCACGGCCGTCGAGGGCCGCGCGGACGTCTGCGACGGTGCGGACGACTCTCATAGCGCGATCGCCACCGTTGCGCCCGCGAGGGTCTCGTACAGGTGCTCGAGCTCCGGCCGCGCGGCGCGGATCGCCTCGCGGTGCCGCTCGACCGTCGCCCAGTCGCCGCGCGCGATCGGGCCGGTGAGCTCGAAGCCGTTCTCGATCGTGCGGCGCATCAGCGGCTCGAGCGCCTCCGGCGGCGCGGCCGCGGCCTCGAACAGCGACGCGGCGGCGCGCTGCAACGTGACGAGGTAGTTCGACGCGATCGCCGCGCCCGCGTGATAGAGCGGCCGCGCGTCGTCGGCGAGGAGGAACGGCCGCAGCCCGAGCGTCTCGGCGAGCCACGTCCCGGCCGCACGGGCCTCCTCCGTCTCGCCGGTCACCGCTCCCCAGGCGCCGTCGAGCTGCTCCGCGCCGCGCGCCTTCGTGAACGTCTGGAGTGGGTGGACGCTGAACCGCCGCTCATGCGGATCCAGGGCCGAAAGAGACGTCGCCCCGCTGACATGCGCGATCCAGCCGGGTCCGTTGGTCAGAGCCTGGGCCACGTCCGGAATGGCGTCGTCCGGGACGCATAGGAGCCGGAGCTGCGGTGCCTCTGCGGTCACGGCGATGCCGCGCTCGCGCAGCCTCGCAGCGACGGCGGATCCCACCCGGCCGGAGCCGATCACCTCGATTCGGTCGAACACGTCTAGTGCCCCTTCCAGTGATGGAGCCCAGTTTCTCGGTCGCTAGCACCAAGGCAGAGGCCGCACTCGGCCGCCGCGCAGGCTCGCAGCCTGCGCAAGGTCGAGGGTGGACTCTGCCGCCGCGTGATAGCGGGCGAGAAGCGGGCTTTCATTGCTGGATGGGGCACTAGCTCCAGTTCCGTAGCGGATACCGGGCACGGGAATCCTAGATAATCGCCGCGCATGCACGTCGGCCTGCACACGCGGCTCAAGCCGGGCGCCGAGCAGCGCTACGAGGAGGCCCACGCCGCCGTCTGGCCGGAGATCCTCGAGGCGATCCGGGCCGCCGGCGTCGCGAGAGGGCTGATCTTCCGCGACGGCCTCGATCTCTTCCACGTCGCGCACGACTACAGCGGCGCCGCGGACGACAAGCTTCGCTTGATCTTCGACCTTTGAAACCGCTCGGGCTCGGGACGGCGCCGCTCGGCGGGCTCTACCAGGCCGTTTCCGACGAGGATGCGCACGCCGTCGTCGACCGGGCGTGGGAGCTCGGGCTGCGGCTGTTCGACACCGCACCGCTGTACGGATACGGCAGCGCGGAGCGGCGGCTCGGCGCGGCGCTGCGCCACCGGCCGCGGCACGAGTTCGTCCTCTCGACGAAGGTCGGCCGGCTGCTGCGACCGGGCGCGCCGGACGAGACGCAGTTCGAGGGAGTCCCGCCGCTCCATCCGGAGTTCGACTTCAGCCGGGACGGCGCGCTCCGCTCGCTCGAGGAGAGCCTCGAGCGGCTCGGGCTCGACCGCGTCGACATCGCGCTGATCCACGACCCCGACGACCACTTCGACGAGGCGATGGACGGCGCATATCGCGCGCTCGACCGCCTGCGCCGCGAGGGGGTCGTCAAATCGGTCGGCGTCGGCATGAACCAGTCCGAGCTGCTGGCCCGCTTCGCCCGCGAAGGCGACTTCGATTGCTTCCTGCTCGCCGGCCGCTACACCCTGCTCGACCGTAGCGGGGCCGACGAGCTGCTGCCCCTCTGCGAGGAACTCGGGATCGACGTGATCGCCGGCGGCGTCTTCAACAGCGGCATCCTCGCCGGCGGCGACACCTTCGACTACCGGCGCGCCCCGGCCGAGATCGTCGCGCGCGCGGAATGGCGGCGCGAGATCTGCGCCCGCTGGGACGTGCCCGTCGAGGCGGCCGCGATCCAGTTCCCGCTCCGCCATCCCGCCGTCGCCTGCGCCGTCGTCGGCTGCCGCTCGCCGGAGGAGGTCGAGGAGGACGTCCGGCTGCGCGACTTCGAGATCCCCGACGGGCTGTGGGACGAGCTCGCGTGATCGTCGACGCGCACCACCACTTCTGGGACCCGGCAGTCGCGAGCTACCCGTGGATGACGGACGAGGTCGCGCCGATCCGCCGCCGCTTCGGGCCGGACGATCTCGTCCCGCACCTCGAAGCCTGCGGCGTGGACGCGACCATCGTCGTGCAGGCGCGGATGGAGCTCGCCGAGACCTGGGAGCTGCTCGAGATCGCGGAGGCGACGAGCTTCGTGCGCGGCGTCGTCGGCTGGGTCGACTTGACCGCCGAAGATCCGCTGCGCGGCCTCGCCCACCCGAAGCTCGTCGGGATCCGCCACCAGGCCCACGACGAGCCGGATCCGCGCTGGCTCGCGCGGCCCGCGGTGCTTCGCGGCATCCGCGCCGTCGGCGAGGCCGGCCTTCCCTACGACCTGCTCGTCCGCACCGGCGAGCTCCCCGCGGCGCTCGAGGCCGCACGCGCCCTGCCCGAGGTGCGGTTCGTCGTCGATCACCTCGCGAAGCCGCCGATCCGCACCGCCAATACGACCGCGTGGGCCGAGGCGCTCGCACCGCTCAGCGAGCTCCCAAACGTCTTCTGCAAGCTCTCGGGCCTCGTCACCGAGGCGAACCCGGGCGACGACCTCGCGCCGTTCATCCGTCGCGGGATCGAGTGGTTCGGCGCGGAGCGCTGTCTCTTCGGCTCCGACTGGCCCGTCTGCCTGCTCGCCGCCTCGTACGAAGACGTCTTCGCGACGATCCGCGACGCAACGCGGGAGGACGAGCGGGACGCGGTGTTCGGCGAGACCGCGGCGCGCGTCTACGCGCTGACCTGATCGCGCTCGCGGTCGGCGGCCGTCAACGCCTGGCCGGTCGCCGGATCAAAGAAGTGGAACCGCCCGTGGTCGACGGCGAACTCGACGTCGGAGCCGACGCCGACGGCCCGGCGCGCGTCGACGACCGCAGTGAAGATCGCCCGCTGGTCGTCGGCGAACAGCTTTCCCTCGTCGTCCGACGCTGCATCGGCCGCTGCCAGGACGGCGTCGGCGCTCACGCGCGGCGCGTCGATCGGGAAGACGACGTGACTCTCGGCGCCGAGGTCCTCGACGACGTCGGCGCGCACACGTATCCGCGGCAGCTCCGGATCGGCGACGGCGCTGTGGTCGAAGTCGGTCGGACGGATGCCGAGCGTGACCCTGCGCTCCTGTCCGTAGACGGGCGACCCCGGAGGCAGCTTCAACCGAAAGTCGGCGAACGACACGGAGTCGCCGTCGATCTTCGCGTCGACGAGGTTCATCGACGGGGAGCCGATGAACGCGGCGACGAACAGGTTCTGCGGATGGTGGAAGAGGTTCTGCGGCGTGTCGAGCTGCTGGAGCAGGCCGTCGCGCAGGACGGCGACGCGCTGGCCGAGCGTCATGGCCTCGACCTGGTCGTGCGTGACGTACACCGTCGTCACGCCGAGCCGCTCGTGCAGCCGCGCGAGCTCGGCTCGCATCGACACGCGCAGCTTCGCGTCGAGGTTCGAGAGTGGCTCGTCCATCAGGAACGCCTTCGGCTCGCGCACGATCGCGCGGCCCATCGCGACGCGCTGCCGCTGGCCGCCGGAAAGCGCTCTCGGCTTGCGGTCGAGCAGCTCGTCGAGGCCGAGCGTCTTCGCGACCTCGTCGACGCGTCGCTTCCACTCCGCCTTCGGCATCTTCTTCAGCTTCAGGCCGTAGGCGAGGTTCTCGCGCACCGTCATGTGCGGATAGAGCGCATAGTCCTGAAAGACCATTGCGATGTCCCGCTTCTGCGGCGGCACCTCGGTGACGTCGCGGTCGCCGATGCGGATCGAGCCTTCGGTGACCTCCTCCAGGCCGGCCATCATCCGCAAGAGGGTCGACTTGCCGCAGCCCGACGGGCCCACCAGTACCACGAACTCGCCGTCCGCGATGTCGAGCGCGACGCCGTTGACTGCCTTGACACCGTTCGGATACACCTTGCTGACCGAGTCGAGCTCGATCCTGCTCACGTCCGAATCAGCTCCTTCCGGAGGCTCGCGGGAAGCGCGTCGCCGTGCGCGGCCGTCAGCTCGTCGCACAGCGCGTCGATCTCGTCGAGAGTGAGCGTCGCCGCGGCGTTCGGGTCGAGCATTGCCGCGTGCCGCACGAAGTCCGGCCGTTCCTCGAGCACGGCGCGGACCGTCAGCTCGACCGGATTGAGGAACGTGCGGTTCAGCGCGGCGAGGTGCGGCGGATAGTCGAGCACCGGAGTAGGGCGGAGCCCGGTCCGGTCGACGACGCACGGCACCTCGACGCAGGCGCCGTCGGGCAGGTTCGGGATCAGGCCGTCGTTGCGGACGTTCCCGTAGATCACCCGCGGCTCGCCGGTCACCATCGCGTGCACGATCAGCGACGCGTATTCGTTCGAGCGCGGCAGCGGTACCGCCTCGCCCCGGGCGAGCGCGGCTTTCACGTCCTCGTACCGGCCGACGTTCCGCTCGCTGCGGCGGATGTACTCGCCGACGGGGATCCGGTAGAGCTCGAGCTCCTCGTCGTGGTGCATGAACCAGGGAACGTACTCCGCGGCGTGCTCGCTCGACTCGGTCGGGAAGTAGCCGAGCCGCTCGTAGAGCGCGAAGCGGACGCGGCGCTGCAGCTCCGGGTCGGCGGCGAGTCGCGCGTCGAGCCGCGGATAGAGGCTCTCGCCGCCGTGCTCGAAGCGGAGGAAGAACGCCTGGTGGTTGACACCCGCGGAGAGGACTGTGACCTCGTCCTCGGGGACGCCGAGGATCTCGCAGAGGTCCTCCGTGGTGTTCTGAACCGAGTGGCAGAGCCCGACGACGTTCTGCGTCGGCGTGCCGGCGTAGACGAGCCAGCAGAGCATCGCCATCGGGTTCGTGTAGTTGAGCAGCCACGCATTCGGAGGGCACAGCTCGGCCATCTCGTTGCCGAGCGCGAGCATGATGGGAGCGGTGCGCAGCGTCCTGAAGATTCCGCCGATCCCGAGCGTGTCGGCGATCGTCTGACGGAGGCCGTAGCGCGCAGGAATCTCGAAGTCGAGCAGCGTCGCCTCGTGGCCGCCGATCTGGACCATGTTCAGCACGAAGTCCGAGCCGTCGATCGCCTCGCGCCGGTCGAGGTGCGAGGCGATCCGCGGCGAGGCGCCGCGCTCCGAGGCGACGTAGCGGGCCATCGCCTCGGCGGTCGCGAGCCGGTCGGCGTCGATGTCGTGGAGCGCGATCTCGACGTCGTGCAGCTCGGGGAAGTCGAGGAAGTCTCCGAGCAGGTTGCGCGTGAACTCGACGCTGCCGGCGCCTATGAAGGCAATGCGCGTCATCCCTTCTGCGCTCCCAGCGTAAGGCCGCTGATGAACTGCCGCTGGAGCGCCGCGAACACGATCAGCGTCGGAAGCGCGACGAGCACGGACGCGGCCGCGATCAGATTGTTGTCCGTGAAGAATACGCCCTGCAGGTTCGTCAGCGACGACGTGATCGGGCGCTTGTCACCCGAGCTCATCAGCACGACCGCCCACAGGAAGTCGTTGTAGATCCAGGTGAACTCGAGCGTCGCGAGCGCTGCGAGCGCGGGCCGGCAGAGCGGCAGGATGATTCCCCAGAACTGCCGGAAGACGCTCGCCCCGTCGACGCGCGCCGCCTCGCCGAGCGAGCTTGGGATCGTCTTCATGTAGTTCGAGAGCACGAACGTGCAGAAACCGGTCTGGAACGCGACGTTGATCGCGATCAGCCCGATGAACGAGTCGTAAGCGAGTCCGGTATCGCTGAGCCAGTTCGGCAGCGGGATCCGCAGGTACATCTCGTAGAGCGGCGTGATGATCACCTGCTGCGGGAGGAGGTTCGCCGCCATGAAGAAGATCAGCAGCGGCACGTTGAACCAGAAGCTGAACCGCGCGACGACAAACGCCACGGACGCGGCGAAGAGCAGGATCAGCGCGATCGCCGGCAGCGTGATGATCATCGAGTTCAGGAAGTGCTTCGGGATCTCGCCCTGCGTCCACGCGTTGCGGTAGTTGACGAGGCTGAGCGTGTGCGGGACCGACACATAGCCGTACTTCGCCGTGTCCGCGTACGGACGGAACGAGGTGAAGACGGCCCACGCGACCGGCGCGAGCCAGACGATCGCGGTCGCGACGAGGAACGCGTGTAGGCCGACGCGCGGGAGGCGCAGGGCGCGCCGCGCCGTCCGCGCCGCGCCGGCGGTGACCGTCGCGCTGGTCAAGCCTGCTTCTCCGAGAAGTTGCTCCAGACGAAGACGACGATCGGGATGATCGAGATCACGATCAGGATCACCGCGATCGCTGAGCCGTAGCCGATCCGGCTCGCCTCGCCGATGATGTTGTTCGTGACGAGCACCGACAGAAGCTCGAGGCCGTTCCGGCCGCGGTTGATGATGTAGACGATGTCGAACGCCCGCAGCGCCTCGATCACGGTGACGACGATGATCACGATGTTGATCGGCCGCAAGGCGGGGAAGACGACGGTGCGGAAGGCGTGCCACTCGCCGGCGCCGTCGATCGCCGCCGCCTCTCGCAGCGATGGGTCGAGCGCCTTCAGGCCGGCGAGGTAGAGGATCATGATGTACCCGGCGTGGCGCCAGCAGACGGCGACGAGGACGGCCCAGAGGTTCAGCTTCGGGTTTCCGAGCCAGTCGGTCACCGGGCCGTGGCTCGGGTCCGAGAAGAGGTTGTTGATCAGGCCCTGGGTCGGCGAGTAGATCAGCTGCCAGATGAAGCCGATGATCGCGAACGACAGCACCACAGGCATGAAGAAGATGCTCTGGTAGACCCGCGAGCCGCGGATCCGCTTGTCGAGCTGGTAGGCGAGCAGGAGCCCGAACGGCGTCGCGACGAACGCGAGGAAGCCGAGCCAGATGAGGTTGTGCTTGACCGCGGGCCAGAACGGCGGGTAAATGGTCGCGATCTGCCGGTAGTTCTCCGTCCCGACCCAGTGGGCGGTTGTGACCCCGCCAATGCCGTCCCAGTTGGTGAACGACAGCACGACCGACGCGATCGTGGGGAACCAGATCAGGCCGCCGACGACCAGCAGGGGGACCCCGGCCATGACCCCGATCGTGACGCGGTCGCGGCCGGAGAGACGGACGGCGCGCTTGCCTCGCCGCGCGCCGCCCGTTCCCACTCTCGTTGCGATGTCGATCGCCATCGCTTCGAGCTTACGTCAGCCGCTCACGTTCCGAAGATGGCCTTTTTCTGCTTCTGGATGCTGCTCACGAGGCCGTTGACGTCGTCCGGCTTGTTCAGGAACTGCTGCAGGGCCGGGATCATCACCGTCGACGCGAAGTCGGGCCGCGTGTCGCGGTCCATGTACTGCGCGATGTGCTTCGCGCCGGCGATCAGCTTCGCCGCCTTCTTCTGCAACGCGTTGTAGTGCGCCGAGCTCGCCCTGTTGCTCGCGCCGACGTCGTTCGGATCGGTCTTCAGATAGATGTTCTCGGCGGCTGCGCTGCCGAGGAACTTCAGCAACGCCTTCGCCTGCGGGACGTTCTTTGCGTGCTTCGACATCAGGTAGCCGTCGATCGGCGCGTCGAGCGAGTCCTGGCCCCACTTGGGGTTGATCGACGGATAGGGGAAGAAGTCGAGGTCCGCGTGGTCGGCCGGATCCGTCGCCTGCTGCGCGACGAACGAGCCGAGCAGGTACATGCCGGCCTCCTTCTTGACGAGCTGCTGCGCGCCTTCCTCCCAGGTGAGGCCGAGCGCTCCGCTCGAGTAGTGCGGTAGGAGCTCGCGCCACTGGTTGAAGACGGCCTTCACCTTCGCGCTGTCCCACGCTTCCTTGCCGGCCATCAGCCGGACGTGGAAGGCGTATCCGTTGATGCGCATGTTGAGGATGTCGAACGTGCCCATCGCGGGCCAGCCGTCCTTGTCCGTGAAGGCGATCGGCGTCAGGCCGTCCGACTTCATCTTCTTGGCCAGCGCGATGAACTGATCCCACGTCGTGGGCGGGGTGTAGCCGTTCTTCGCGAAAACGCTCTTCCGGTAGAAGACCGCCCACGGGTAGTTGTAGATCGGGACGAAGTAGTAATGCCCGTCGAGCCCCCTCGAGGCGGCCCGCATCGCCGGCGAGAAGTTCGGCGCGAGCGACTTCCACACGTCGTCGATCGGGGTCAGCAGGCCCTTCTGGGCGAAGAACTGCATGCGGTAGCCGGCGAACCACGTGAAGACGTCCTGCGGGCGGCCCTGCAGATAGGTGTTGATCTGCTCCTGGAAGGTGTTGTGGTCGACCGAGTTGATCTGGACCTTCGTGCCCGTCTTCTTCGCGAACGCAGCGAGCACGGCCGCGGTCGCCTTCTTCGGGACCGGGTCGGACGCGTTCGAGCCGAAGGTAACCGTGCCTGCAGCCTCGGCCACGAGCGAGGTCGGCACGGCCCCGCTGGCGCCGCTCGCCCGGAGGCCGTAAAGCCCCGCCGCTCCGGCGGCGCCCGACACGAGGAGCGTGCGGCGGGACAGCACGGAGGCGTGGGAGCGAGGCGTGGGATCCGACATTGAACCCTCCTCTGGTCGGGAGAACGACCGAAATCCGACAGAAACGAACCCGATCGCCCAGGGGAAACCCGGCCTACCCTGGCACGATTGCTCGGCAAATGTCAAGACCCGGTGACGGGAGCGTTGCGATCCGGGCCCTAGGATTGTTCGTTCGTGTTCAGTATTGTGCGTCGGCGATGCTGGCCGGACAACGCCAACAGCTGATCGTCGAGGAGATCCGGCGGCGCGGCGCCGTCCGGGTCAGCGAGCTGACCGAGCTGCTCGCGGTCTCGGACATGACGATCCGGCGCGACCTCGACCTGCTCGCCTCGTCCGGGCTCGTCGACAAGGTGCACGGCGGCGCGACCGCGCGGGGCCGGCCGAGCACCGACGAGCCGGGCTTCGAGGCGAAGTCGCACCGACAGCTCGAGGAGAAGGAGGCGATCGCGCGCGCGGCCGCGAAGCTCGTGAAGCCGCGGCAGGCCGTCGCCCTCACCGCCGGCACGACGACGTGGCGGCTCGCCCACCACCTGCACTCGATCCCCGACCTGACCGTCGTGACGAACTCGATCCAGGTGGCGAACGTGCTCCACCGCGAGCAGCGTCCCGACCTGACCGTCGTCCTCACGGGAGGCGTGCGGACGCCGTCCGATGCGCTCGTCGGACCGGTCGCCGTGACGACGCTCCGCTCGCTGCACGTCGACCTCCTCTTCATCGGCGTGCACGGGCTCGCCGACGACGCGGGCCTGACGACGCCGAACCTGCTCGAGGCGGAGGCGAACCAGGCGCTGATCAGCGCCGCCGACCGCGTCGTCGTCGTCGCCGACCACACGAAGTGGGGCGTCCGGGGGTTGAGCAGGATCGCACGTCTGGACGAGGTGGACACGCTCGTCACCGACAGCCGCCTTCCGGCGGAGGCCCGTGCCGTGATCTCGGAGCACGTCGCCGAGCTGATCGTCGCGCCGGTGCGAAACGGCGCGCGATGACGACGTCGGTCGACGGCCGTCCGGATCTTCGGGCCGACGTGCACACCGGCGCGCGGACGTACGTCGTCGGCTCGCGCCAGGTGCGGCCGAACCTGCCCGACGCCGGGTGTCCATTCTGCCCGGGCGGGCTCGAGGCGCCCGAGCCGTACGAGGTTCGCTGGTTCCCGAACCGGTGGCCGTCGATGCCCGACGGCCGCTGCGAGATGATCCTCTACACCCCGACGCACGGCGCGACGTTCTGGTCGCTCGGCGTCGCGGGCGCGCGAAAGATCGTCGACCTGTGGGCGGACCGGACCGCGGAGCTCGGCGCCCGGCCCGACATCGACTACGTGCTCGTCTTCGAGAACCGTGGCGCCGAGGTCGGCGCGACGATCGAGCATCCGCACGGCCAGATCTACGCCTTCGACTTCGTCCCCGCGCGCCCGCTGGCCGAGCTCGAGCGCGGCGACGTGCTCGGCGAGCCGGGCGAGCGCCTCGTCGCCACGGCTCCGGGCTGGCGGGCGTGGGTCCCGGAGGCACCGACGTTCCCGTACGCGCTGGTGCTCGCACCCGACGCGCAGGTGCCGGACCTGCCGTCCCTCGAGCCGGCCTGGCGCGACGGACTCGCGCAGCTGCTGGTCGACGTGCTCGAGCGGCTCGACCGGCTGTTCGATGCGCAGACGCCGTACATGCTCTGGATCCACCAGCGGCCGTTCGACGGCGGCGACTGGCCGAATGCCCGGCTGCACGTCGAGATCGTCTCACCGTGGCGCGCGGCCGGGGTGACGCGCTACGTCGCCGCCGGGGAGCTCGGCTCCGGTGTCTTCTTCAACCCGGTTCCGCCGGAGATCGCCGCCCAGTCGCTGCGCGAAACCCGGTGAAGTCGGCCGTCGAGTCGCTCCTCTTTCCCGGCGGGCGGAGGAGCTGGGAGAACCCGGAGCTGACGAGCCTCAACCGGCTGCCGCCGCACGCGACGCTCGCGCGGCCGCGGACGCTCGCGCTCGACGGCGAGTGGGAGTTCCGGATCGTGAGCCGGCCGGAGGAGGCGCCGCACGCGGCAGGCCTCGCCCGGGGCTGGACGACGGTGGCGGTGCCGGGGCTCTGGACGATGCAGGGCTTCGGACGGCCGCAGTACACGAATGTCCAGATGCCGTTCCCGCAGCCGCCGCCGACCGTGCCGGACGAGAACCCGACGGGGATCTACCGGCAGCGGTTCACGCTCCCGCGCGGGTGGCGAAGCCGGCGCGTCGTGCTCCACTTCGGCGGCGCTGAAGGCGCGTTGCATGTGGTGCTGAACGGCCGGCCCGTCGGGATCGCGAAGGACGCGCGGACGCCGGCCGAGTTCGACGTCACCGACCTCGTGCAGCCCGGCGAGAACGAGCTCGTCGCCGTCGTCGTCCAGTGGTCGGACGCGAGCTTCGTCGAGGACCAGGACCAGTGGTGGCACGCGGGGCTGCCGCGCCGCGTCTTCCTCTACGCGACGGCCGAGCCGTACGTCGCGGACCTCTTCGCGCGCGGCGACGCCGACGGCATCCTCCACGTCCGCGCGACCTGCGACGGCGCGGCCGAGCTCTTCGACGAACGGGACAGGAAGGTGCTGACGGGCACGCTGCGCGCGGGCAAGCTCGAGGAGCAGGTGCGCGCCCCGCGGCTCTGGTCGGCGGAGGAGCCCGCGCTCTATCGGCTCGTCGTCACGCCCGAGGGCGGGGAGCGTGTCGAGGTTCGCGTCGGCTTCCGCACCGTCGAGGTGCGCGACGGCCGTCTGCTCGTCAACGGCAGCGCGGTGCAGATCCACGGCGTCAACCGCCACGACGACCACGACGTCCTCGGCCGCGCGGTGCCGCGCGAGACGATGGAGGCGGATGCGCTGCTGATGAAGCGGTTCAACGTCAACGCCGTGCGGACGTCGCACTATCCGAACGACCCGTACTGGCTCGACCTCTGCGATCGCTACGGGCTCTACGTCGTCGACGAGGCGAACGTC
This sequence comes from Actinomycetota bacterium, assembly GCA_005884575.1. Lineage (GTDB taxonomy): Bacteria > Actinomycetota > Thermoleophilia > Gaiellales > Gaiellaceae > AC-16. The sequence continues at coordinate 80,745 of VAWW01000030.1, read as the reverse complement.
GAGTCGCACGCGTACTACGACGAGATCTGCCGCGATCCGCGCTACGCCGCCGCGTTCCTCGAGCGCGTGCGCAACATGGTCGAGCGCGACAAGAACCACCCGTCGGTGATCCTCTGGTCGCTCGGGAACGAGAGCGGCTACGGCCCGAACCACGACGCCGCCGCCGGCTGGGTGCGCAGCGCCGACCGGTCGCGCCCGCTCCACTACGAGGGGGCGATCAAGTTTGACTGGTCGGGCGGCCACGCCGCGACGGACGTCGTCTGTCCGATGTACGCGTCCGTCGAGGAGATCGAGGCGTGGGCGGAGCGGACGAAGGACTCGCGGCCGCTGATCCTCTGCGAGTACTCGCACGCGATGGGCAACTCGAACGGCGGCCTGTCGGACTACTACGCCGCGTTCGACCGCCACACCGCGCTGCAGGGCGGCTTCGTCTGGGAATGGATCGACCACGGGATCCGGCAGACGGACGAGCGCGGGCGGACGTACTGGGCGTACGGCGGCGACTTCGGCGACGAGCCGAACGACGCAAACTTCTGCGCGGACGGGATTGTCTGGCCGGACCGCACGCCGCATCCGGCGCTGCACGAGCTGAAGTTCCTCGCGCAGCCGGTGCGCGTCGTGAAGGTGCGCGGGTCGAGGTTCCGGATCCGGAATCGACACCTCTTCGCCGACCTCCGCGCGTACCGCGGCGAGTGGGAGGTGAGCGGCGACGGCGAGGTCATCCGTCGCGGCCGGCTGCCCGCGCTCCGCGACGGCCTCGAGGTCGAGATCGACGCGCCCGGCGGCGGTGAGCGCTTCGTCACGTTCCGGTTCTTCCTGCGCAAGGAGACGGCGTGGGCGCCGGCTGGACACGAAGTCGCGTGGCAGCAGTTTCCCCTTTCGTCGCGCAAGCGGCGCGCCGCGCGCCGAAGCGTCCACCCGCCCGAGGTCGACCCGGCGACGGGAGAGCTCGTCGGGCTCGGCGACCTCGTCCTCGAGGGGCCGCGGCTCCAGCTCTGGCGTGCGCCGACGGACAACGACGGCTTGCGCCTCATGCCGCAGCGGCAGACCGGTGTCCTGCCGCGCTGGCTCGAGCTTGGTCTCGACCGGCTCGAGCACCGGCTCGAGTCGGCGCGGCCACGCGGCCGCAGCGTCGAGGTCGTCCACCGCGTGTCCGGACGCGGCGAGTGGAGCGACGCGCTGCACCGGCAGACGATCAGCGCGCTCGCCGACGGCGGGATCCTCGTCGAGAACGAGGTGCGCGTCGGCCCCGAGCTGCGCGACCTGCCGCGCGTCGGCGTCGTCCTGACGCTCGTGCCCGGCGTCGAGCAACTCGAGTGGATCGGCCGCGGCCCGTGGGAGAGCTACTCCGACCGGCTCGCCTCGGCGGTCGTCGGCCGCTGGAAGAGCACCGTGGCGGAGCAGTACGTCCCGTACATCCTCCCACAGGAGCACGGGCACCACGCGGACGCGCGCCGGCTCGTGCTGACGGACGCCGACGGCGCCGGCCTCGTGGTCGAGGGCCGCCCGACGATCGGCTTCACCGCGAGCCACTTCGCCGCCGGCGACCTCTACCGCGCCCTGCACACGAACGAGCTCGAGCCGCGCGCCGAGGTCGTCCTCAGCCTCGACCAGGCGCAGCGCGGGCTCGGCACCGCCAGTTGCGGACCCGACACGGGCAAGCAGTACCGGCTCGTCGAACCGGTCTACGAGTTCGCGTACGTTCTGCGGCGTCTATGAGTCGGACGTTCTGGGCGCCGGGGCGCGTCAACCTGATCGGGGAGCACACCGACTACACCGGCGGCCTCGCCCTGCCCGTGGCGCTCGACCTCGGGATCACGATCCGCGGCGACGCGACGGACGGGCCGAGCCGGCTCGAGTCGCCTGACGGGGATCCGCAGCGCTACGCGGATGCGGTCGCCGCCGAGCTCGATGCGCTCGGCCGGCCGCCGGTCGGCTTCGAGGGGCGGATCGAGTCGACCCTCCCGATCGGCGCGGGGCTCTCCTCGTCGGCCGCGCTGGAGGTCGCGGTCGCGACGGCCCTCTGCGCAGTCGCCGACTGGCCACTGGAGCCGCTCCAGCTCGCCGAGGCGGCGCAGCGTGCCGAGCACCGGGCGACGGGGATGCCGTGCGGGATCATGGACCAGGCCGCGTCCGTGCTCGGCCGCGCCGGACACGCGATCCTGCTCGACACCGGCACGCTGATGTACGAGGCGGTTCCCCTGCCGGAGGAGCTCGCGCTCGTCGTCGTCGACTCGGGCGTGCGTCGCCGGCTCGAGCACTCGGGCTACGCGACCCGGAGGGCGGAGCTCGAGCGCGCGCTCGCCGGCGCGGACGATCCCGTCTCCTTGCGGCGGCTGCGCCACGTCGAAACGGAGAACGAGCGCGTCCGCGAGGTCGCTGCGATCTTGCGCACTGAGCCGGTCGACAGGGCGCGCCTGGGCGAGCTCTTCCGCGCCGGGCACGAGAGCCTGCGCGACGACTTCGAGGTCTCCGTCCCGGAGCTCGACGAGCTCGTCGACCTCGCGTACGCGGCCGGCGCCGCCGCCGCGCGGATGACCGGCGGCGGGTTCGGCGGCTCGATCGTCGCGCTCGTGGAGACGGACCGTTCCGCGGCGTTCGTGGACGACGTCGTCGGGCGTTACGGCGGGAGCGCGACCGCGTGGCTCGCGCACGCCGCGGACGGCGCGCGCGAGATGACGCGGGGAACCTAGGTTCCCCCGGTTTCCTCTCAGCGGAGCGAGAGGGCGGCCTGCTCCAGGAGGTCCAGCGCGTCCTGGAGGCCGGTCTCCATCCCGGAGTCGATGATCGCGTCGCGGGACGCCTTGCTCGTGGTCTGCACGAGGATCGTGAGCGTCGTGCGCCCGTCCGCCTCGGTGAACGTCGCGGTGTTCACCGTTGCCCCGTCCTCCTGGGATACCCCTTCGGGCAGGCCCTCGTACACCTCCGTCGAGACGATCCGCTCGTTCGGGACGATCTCGCGATACTCGCCGTGGAAGCCGACCTCGAATCCGTCGTCGGTGACCATCACGTACCGCCACTTGCCGCCGACGCGCAGGTCGATCTCGGCGATCGTCATCTCGCCGCGATTTGCGTGCCACCAGCGCTTGACGAGGTCAGGCGTGGTGAACGCCTCGTAGACGAGCTCCCTTGGCGCGTCGAACTCCCGCGTGATGAGGATCTGCTCGTCCGTCGGGAGCGTCACCGTCGCGGACCCGCTACGCGTCACTGTCATCTCCTTCCTCCTTCTGTTTGAGCTCTTCGAGCACGACGTCAAGTTGGTCGAACCGATCCGACCACGAGCGCTCGTAGTTCTTCACCCAGTCGTGAATCGGCTTGAGCGCATGGCCGTTCAGCCGGTACAGCCGCTGCCGGCCATCGCCGCGCACGTCGACTGCCCCGACCTCTCGCAACACCCGGAGGTGCTTGGACACCTGCGGCTGGGCCAGGCCGAGCACGCGCACCAGGTCGTTCACCGGGCGCTCGCCGCCGGCAAGGACGTCCAGGATCTGCCGCCGCCGGGGCTCCGCGACCGCGTTGAACGCGTCTGCCGTTGTCGCTGCTCGCGCCATCCGGGAGAAATATATATCCATATAGGAATATGTCAAGCTCGCTTGCCGCCGTCCGCGAGCCGGTACCCTCGGCCCTCGTGCTGAGGGTCCTGTTCGCGTCCGCGGCGATCGCTCTGGCCTGCGCGTCGCCGGCTGCGGCCGACGACTGGTGGCCGCATCCGTCCGACGCGTCCTGGGTGTACGCGTGGTCGGACAGCGTCTACGCGCCGACGCCGACGAAGGAGAGGGTCACCGTCAAGAGCGACAAGGGATCGTCGTTCGAGCTGCAATGGACGACGGAGGGCCTCGACAATCCTCCCGAGGCGATTCCGAGCGCGGGGACGATGCCGTTCAACGAGACCAACTTCGGCGTCGTCAACACGAGCTGGTCGAGCAACGCCCCGCCCGCGAACTTCCCGGTCCTCTGCGCGCAGGCCGCCGGCTGCCCGAACGCCTTGACCGACACGCTCTACTACGTGATCTGGGGCAGCCGCGACCCCGTCCTCGCACAGCCTGTCGTGGCAGGACTGAGCTGGACGTCGACCGGAGGTGCGCAGGGCGACGTCTCCGGGAGCTCCGTGTACCAGGGCCGCGAACTCGTGAAGGTGCCCGCGTTCCCGAGCGGCGTCGTCGCGGCGAAGATTCGAACGGACGTCGTGCAGGCGGGAGCCAAAGGCGATCCGTACGGCAGCGGCGTGCGCATGACATGGTGGGTCTACGGCGTCGGGCCGGTGAAGGTCGTCTTCGAGCACGCGGGCGGAGCGAACGCGCCGGTGACGACCTCGGAGCTGCAGAGCACGAGCCTGCAGCCGAAGCCGCCGCCGGCGGACGTGAACTGGTTCCCGACCCGCAAGGGCGACGTCCAGCGCTTCCGCTGGACGAACTCGAAGTACCTGAAGACGCCGTCGGTCGCGCAGTTCACGGTCGACGCCGTGCTGAACGGAACGTCGCGCTTCACGGTCAAGCACCTCTCCGGGCCGATTCGCGTCGCGGGCAACTACGGGTTCTCGATGCGGCTCGACGGGCTCACGAACGTGTGGGGCAACACGAGCGCCGCGACGCGCGTGCGCTTTCCTCAGCTCGGGCCGAAGTCCCTGCCGGCAGACAGGCGGCGTCACTTCTTCACGCCGTTCGACCTGATGGACTTCGGCTGGAACCCGGTGCTGCCGGCGTACGCCGCCGCGGGCGCGACGTGGTCGGCGAAGAATCCGAGCCGCGACTTCTCGAACTTCGGCGTCACGGGCACGTCGCGCGTGCTCGCGCCGCAGCGCGTCGTGACGCCCGCCGGAACGTTCACTGCGCTCGTCGTCACCTCGTCGCTCGAGCAGGCGGGCTTCCCATTCGGCAGCGGGACGCGGACGTGCTGGTTCGCGCCGGGCGTCGGGCTCGTGAAACTCGTCTTCCGCCACGGCGACGGCAGCGTCTCGACGGTCGTGCGCACCAAGTAAGGACGTGCGGCGTTTCGCAGCGATCGTCCTCGTGCTCGCGCTCGCGCTCGCAGGGTGCGGCGGGGGAGCGAGGGCACAGGAGCGGCACACGATCGACGCGTACTTCGCAAAGGTGAACGCCGTGCGCGACCGCCACGCCGCCGCGTTCAAGTCGGCGAACATCGCGGATCAGGGCTTCTCGGCGCAGCAGCGGCCGCCGCGCGAGGCGGCTCGTCTGGCGGCTGCGGCGCGAGCGATCGCGGCTGCGGGCGACGAGGTCGCTGCGATCGAGCCGCCGCCGGCGGCTGCGCGGATCCACCGGGAGCTCGTGCAGCTCTACCGGCTCGAGGCGGCGTTCGCACGCGAGCTGCGTGTGCTCGACGCGTTCCTGCGGCCGGCCCGGCGCGAGCTGATCGCTTTGCGGCGGTCGAGCAGGACGCTCCGTGCGCGGGTGGCGTCGGGCGGTCGCGACGTGCTCGCCCGCACTGCTGCGCTGCACGCGTACGGCGTCCGCGTCGAGGGCGTCGCACGGAGATTGTCGGCGCTCGACCCGCCGCGGGTGCTGCGCGCCTGGCAGGCGGAGCAGGTCGCGTGGCTGCACGCGGTCGGTCCGACGGCGACGCAGCTCGCGGACGCGCTGCGCGTACGCGACCTCGTCGCGGCGAAGACGCTCTCGCGGCGGTTGCAGCTGCAGCTCTCGCGTCCACCGACGACGACGCGCGCGCAGCGCACTGCCGCGATCGAGTTCAACCGGCGCGCGTTCGAGATCGCGAAGCTGAGCCGCCAGATCGACCGCGAGCGCGCGCGTCTCGAGCAGAAGCTCGGGTAGATCTCCAGTCCGACACCACTTTGCGTCCGACTCACAACGGCGGGACGTGTCAATAGGCCGAACGGCCCATTGCATTAGCCGTTGCTCACATGCGACCGTACTGGTGGGAGAGAGGGGCCGTGGTCGCGGCCCGAGGGAGAGGAGATCGGGATCTCGTCGTACGCAATCGATGGCGTAGCGCCGCATGCCGTCAGCCTGCTCGCGCTGCGCAGACGTTGGGTCGCGATCGTCATCGGCGGCGTCGCCGTCGGCAGCTTCGCGTCGGCGTACGCCGTCCCAATCGCGGTCGCGCTGCGCACTCCTGGCACGCGCGCGACGCTTTCGAACCTGCGCGTGCCGACGTTTGCGTTTCCCGCGCTGCGCATCCCGTCGGTCGCGCATCGCGGGCCCGCCGCTCCGGCCGCCACGCATCTGAAGATCGTGCCCGGGCGTGGAAGCGTTGCGCCCGGACGCGGTGCGCTCTCGCCCGTGCAAGGCCTCCCGCCGGCATACGCGACGCGTGGCGCGATGACGCGCGGCGCGGCGACGCGCGTGCCGGTGCAGCACAACCGCTACGCCGTCGTGCTGCCGAAGAAGCCGAAGCCGGCGGCGACAGACGTGCCCGTCGACGTCGACGTCGTCGGCGCGCCCGCGCCAGACATGCCCGCGGCGAGCGACCCGACTCCCGCGCCGGACATGGCCGCGGCGAGCGACCCGACTCCCGCGCCGGCCATTGAGGCTAGTGGCTCAGAGCCACAAAGTCCGCCTGCCGACGCCGCGCCGGCGGAGGACGCTCAGCCGAAGCTCTACGCCCTGCAGTCGGAGCCCGTCGTCGACCCCGCGCCCGTGAGCGGGCCGCCGCCGGCGGCTGCGCCGCCCGCGGTCGTGGCGCCTCCCGCACCCGCTCCGGTTACGCCGCCCCCGGGCCCGCAGCTCGCTGCTAGTGGCTCAGAGCCACAAGCTCCGCTCCTCGGCGCTAGTGGCTCAGAGCCACAAAGTCCGGTGACCGTTCCGGCTCCGGCGCCGACGGTGGTGCCGCAGCCGATCCCCGATCTGAACGTCCCGGCCGTCCAGGCCGCGGGGCCGCCGATCGCGCGGGCCGCGGATGCAACGGTCTCGACCACGGTGCCGCTCGGCTCGCTCGAGCCTCCGGCGATCGGCAGCGTCCCGCTGGGCACGCATACGCCGAGCGGCGACGCGCCCGCGGTCGAGCCCTGGTGCCCCGCGGTCGCGCCCGGCGCGGTCTCCGGCGCCGCCGCGGGCGGCGGCGCTAGCTCATCCCGTCCGACCGCAGCCGGAGGCGAGAGCGCGGCGCCCTGCACGCCGGCCCCGCCGGCGCCGACATCCGCGGACCTGCCGCGGCCCGGCGCGGCAGCCGTACCCGGCAGCGGTCCGTCCCCGCCGGCGGCGTGGATCATCGGACCGAACTCGAGCAGCAACACGATCGGAATCGCGGTCGTCGGCGACGGTCTCGCGGTGACCCTGAACGGCGCGACGACGACGCGTCTGCTCGCGACGATCACCAGCCTCACCGTCACTGGCGGCGACGGCGCCGACGCGTTCTCGTTCGACCGCCCCGTCGGCATCCCGGTCACGTTCGACGGCGGCGCCGGCGACGACACGCTGTTCGGCCCGAGTGACGACACGACGTGGACGGTTGACGGTCCGGGAACGGGCGTCGTCGACGGCATCCACTTCAAGAACTTCGAGAACCTGGGCGGCGCGCCCGAGAACGAGGACACGTTCGTCCTCGAGCACAGCGGCTCGCTCGCCGGCACGTTCGACGGCGGCGCGGGCGGCTTCGACTCGCTCGTCCTCGACGGCTCCTGGCACACGATGGGCTCGGCGCCGATCGACGGCCACTCCGGGACGCTGTTGCTCGACGGACAGCGCATCACGTATGCGGGCCTCGAGCCGATCACGAACACCGGCTCGCTCACGGACGTCGTCTTCGACCTCAGCAACCTCGCTGACGTCGCGACGCTGACGACCAGCCCGACGGGACTCCGCCTCCAGTCGAGCGGCACCTTCGAGGTGACCGACTTCGCTGTCCCGACCGGCTCGATCACGGTCAACGCCGGCAACGGGAACGACCGCTTCAACGTCGACGACATCAGCGCCGTCTACAGCAAGACGATCACGATCAACGGCGAAGGCGGCAGCGACACGTTCTCGGTGCCCGACGTCGACGGTGCGTTCCACGTCACGGCAGTCGACGAGGGCGACTGGCAGGCGACCGCCGGCGGGCCGAAGGTCGAGTTCCACGGCGTCGAGAACCTCGTCGGCGCGCCGACGCAGGACGACGCGTTCGACTTCAAGAGCGGCGCGGGGATGACCGGAACGGTCGACGATGGTGCGGGCCAGCTCAGCGTCGCCGCCGCCGGCTTCGTGAAGGTCACCGGCGACTACGACTTCGTGCACACGACCCGCAGCGTCGACCTCGGCGACGGCGGCAGCGTCGTCGCGTCGGTGCTGACGCTCTCGGGGACGAGCGGCACCGGCTTCATCGGCGTCGAGCCGCTCGACCATCCGATCGGCATCGAGGGCGGCCTGTCGAGCTTCGGGCTCGCGATCGTCACGAGCGGCACGCGCGCGTGGCACGTCTTCAGCGGAACGATCCAGAACCCGCACTTCGTGATCTTCGTCGAGTTCACGACCGGGCTCTCGAACCTCACGGTCACGATCAACGAGCAGGCGAACGACGACAGCTACCTGAACCTCGGCGCGAACCCGATCGACGCCGGCGGCGTGATGCTCAGCTACACGGCACCCATCGTCGCCGCGACGACGACGTTCTCGCTCCACATCTCGCAGTTCGTCCACCTGAGTGGCGCCTTCACCTTCGGGATCGGGGCCGCGACGCCGGTGGACGTCGACACCGGCATCACGAGCGCGAGCCCAGCGGCGTCCGCGATCTCGAGCCTCCCGGTCAGCGCCGACTGCTCCGGGACGACGCTCGCGCGGACGGCCGACTCGACGAAGATCTGCAACCTCAGCGCCTCGGCCCTGACGATCGCCGCCTCCGGGATCAACGTCTTCGTCGGCTACGACCCGAACCTCGCCGACGACGGCACGCCGTCGGCCGACGCGGTCGGCCTGCACGCGACGAACGTGAACGTCGGCCTCGTGCTCTTCACCGCGAAGAGCACCGGAGTCGCGACGCTCGACGCGTTGAAGCTCCGCTTCTACGCGCTGAAGGCGACCGCCGGGAACATCGAGCTGCTCGGCGTTCCGTCGCTGACGCTGCTCGCGGACAACATCACCGTCAAGGTCAACGGCGGCAAGGCCTGGGCGCTCGATCCCGCCGCGTCGCGGTCGACGGTGAACTTCACGACGAGCTTCCCGTCGGGGTACTCGATCGTCACCGGCGGCGATCCGATCGTCGTCGACTTCGCCGGCAAGCTGATCGGCGCGTCGGCACAGCGCGTCCTGTTCAAGATCGCGAGCTTCGTCTACGTCAGCGGCAGCTTCAGCTTCGAGAAGGGCCCGACGCAGTACGTCGACGTGCGCACCGGACTTCCGTCGAGCCTGAGCTCGGCGCAGCTCGACGGGATCTTCGGGACGATCACGAAGAGCGACTCCGACCCGGGCGGCACCGCCCTCGCACGCGCGAACGACGGCTCGACGATCTGGAACCTACCGGTCTCGACGATCGCGATCGGGCTCGGCGGCGTCGACGTCTTCCTCGGCTACACGGACAGCCTCGACGCAGCCGCCGCCGACGGGCACCTGACCCTCGCAGAGCTCGAGGCAGCGCACGCGGTCGGCCTCTTCATCGGCGGCGCGGACCTCGGCATGCTGCTGATGAGCGCGCAGCCGGTGATCCCCGCGGCCGTCGGCCTCAACGCTGCGCGCCTCCGCTTCTTCGCGATGAAGCTCGACGCGGCGTCGGTCGCGTTCGTCGGCGTCCCAGAGCTCTGGATCCAGGCGACCGACCTCGAAGTGCGCGTCAACCAGGGCTCCTTCACGCCCGGCCTGTGGCCGCCGCTCGGGCTCGCCGGCTCGATGCCGTTCGTGGACTTCGTCGCCAGCTTCGGCAGCGGCGGCTTCTCCATCGCGACCGGCGGCGACCCGGTCGTGCTCGACTTCATCGCGGCCGTCGTCGGCGCGTCCGCGAACAACGTCCTCTTCCGCGTCTCCGACTTCGTGTGGATCAGCGGCGGCTTCAGCTTCGACAAGGGCAAGGAGGAGCTCGTCACCGTCAACACGGGCCTTTCCGGCTTGAGCAGCGCCGAGCTGACGTCGCTGTTCGGCTCGATCGCCGTCGCCGACTCGGCGCCGGTGGACGGCTCGCTCGCGCGCAACGCCGACGGCTCGAAGATCTTCAACTTCCCGGTCGCGACGATCCAGTTCGGCATGCACGGCGTCGACGTCTTCGTCGGCTATACGGACTCGCTGACCGCCGCCACCGCCGGCGGGATGACGCAGGCCTCGCTCGAGGCGCAGCACGCGATCGGCCTCTTCGTCGGCAACGTCGACCTCGGCATGGTGCTGATGCGCACGAAGCCGGTCACCGCGACACCGTTGCCGCCGGGCGGCCTCAACGCGGCGCTGCTCAAGTTCTTCACGCTCAAGCTCAACGCCGGCGCCGTCGCGCTCGTCGGCGTGCCCGAGCTGTGGCTCTCGGCGAACAACGTCGAGGTGCGCGTGAACCAGGGTTCCTACGCGCCGGGCGTCTGGGCCGGGCTCGCTCGCGGCCGCGCGCCGCCGGTCGTCGACTTCACGGCAACCTTCGGTGCGGACGGGTACCAGGTACGCACCGACACCGCCGGGCACACGGTCGCGCTGAAGTACACGCAGCCGACGATCGGCGCCTCCGCCGACAAGGTGCTGTTCCGGGTCTCGGACTTCGTCTACGTCTCCGGCGGCTTCAGCTTCGACAAGGGTCCGGTCAAGCCGGTTGCGGTGCGGACGGGCTTCAGCGGCCTCGACGCACTGACCGCGCGGACGCTCTTCGGCGACATGCCGATCTCGGCGGACGCTCCGGCTGACGGCTCGGTCGCACGCACCGCCGACGGCTCGATGATCTGGAACCTGCCGGTCTCGACGATCGAGCTCGGCCTCCACGACGTCGACGTCTTCCTCGGCTACACCGACTCGCTCGACCTCGCGGCCGCCGACGGCGACCTGACGCACGACGAGCTCGTCGCCGCGCACGCGATCGGGCTCTTCCTCGACAACGTCAGCCTCGGCATGGTGCTGATGCGGGCGCAGCAGGTCTCGATCCCCGGCGTCCTGCTGCAGCCGACGGGGCTCAACGCGTCCTTCCTGAAGTTCTTCTCGCTCCGCGTGACCGCGGCGAACGTCGAGCTGCTCGGCGTGCCCGAGCTGACGCTCTCGGCGAACAACCTCGAGGTGCGGGTCAACCAGGGCTCGTTCGTCGGGCCGTGGACGGCGGCGTCGGTCGCCGCAGGCGGGATCCAGCCGGTGATCGATTTCGTCGCGAGCTTCGGCGCCGACGGCTACGGCGTCAGGACGAACACGGCCGGCGACGCGCTGCAGCTGAAGTACACGCAGCCGACGATCGGCGCCTCCGCGGACCGCGTCCTCTTCCGCGTCAGCGACTTCGTCTTCGTCGTCGGCGGCTTCAGCTTCGACAAGGGTCCGGTCGAGCTCGTCGCGGTGCGGACCGGGATCACGGTCACGCCGCTGACCGCGGAGCCGGTCTTCGGCTCGATGCCCGTGAGCGACACCGCGCCGACCGACGGCTCGATCGCGCGGAACGACGACGGCTCGATCATCTGGAACCTGCGCGTCGAGACGGTCCGCCTCGGCCTCAACGGCGTCGACGTCTTCGTCGGCTACTCCGACGGGCTCGACACGGCCTGACGCACGACGAGCTCGTGGCCGCGCACGCGATCGGCCTCTTCCTCGGCAACGTCAGCCTCGGCATGGTGATGATGCGGGCGCTGCCGGTGCGGCTGACCGGCGTGCTGGCGATCCAGCCGCTCGGGCTGAACGCCTCGTTCCTGAAGTTCTTCGCGCTCGACGTCACTGCGTCGGCCGTCGTGCTCGAGGGGGTCCCGGAGATCTGGCTCAGCGGGACGAACGTGCAGGTGCGCGTCAACCGCGGCAGCTTCACCGGCCCGTGGCCGGCCGTGCCGGGCATCAGCGCGCCCCCCGTCGTCGACTTCGTCCTCAGCTTCGGCACCGGCGGCTACCACGTCCCGACCGACACGAGCGGCAGCTTCGTCGCGATCAAGTGGGACACCCCGCTGATCGGCGCATCCGCGGACAACATCCTGCTGCGGATCAGCGACTTCGTGTATGTGACCGGCTCCTTCAGCTTCAACAAGGGTCCGGTCAGGCAGGTCGACGTGAAGACCGGCCTCTCGGCGATCCAGGCCGCGCCCTACATCGCCGCGCTGCACCACTCGAACACGGACGATGGGCAGCTCGGGATCAAGGACGACGGGTCGATGATCTGGAACCTCCCCGTCGAGACGATCGAGATCGGCCTCGGCCACGTCGACGTCTTCGTCGGCTATACCGACTCGCTCGACGCGGCCGCCGCCGACGGGCACATCACGCGCCAGGAGCTCACCGACGCGCACGCGATCGGCCTCTTCCTGACGAACGTGACGCTCGGCATGGTGTTGATGAACGCGGAGCCGCTCACCGGCACCGACGCGATCCTCAACGCTGCGAAGCTCCGCTTCTTCGCGCTCGACGCGAGCGCCGACAACCTCGGCCTCGCGGGGATCCCGGAGATCATCCTCGAGGCCGCCGGCGTCGAGGTGAAGCTGAACCAGGGCTCGTACGCACCCGGCTGGCCGGCGATCCCGGGCGGCTCGCCCCCGGTGATCGACTTCATCCAGAGCTTCGGCGGCGACGGCTACCACGTCGCGATCAACACCGCAGGCGACTTCCGCGCGCTCGGCTTCACGACGCCGCTGATCGCGGGCGGCGCCGAGAAGGTGACGATCCAGCTCTCGCAGTTCGTCTACATCACGGGCAGCATCTACTTCGAGAAGGGCCCGGTCATGACCGTGCCGCTCGTCGGCGGGCTCCTCGGGAACCCGGCGGACGTGCTCGACCAGCTGGGGATCACGATCCCCGGCGACGTCCTCGGCCTGCACAGCACGGAGATCTTGACGCTGACGATCGGCGCTCGCAACGTGATGGCGTTCGTCGGCATCCACGGGCCGTACTGGGTCGACACGAACGGTGACGGGATCCCGAACCGCGGCACCGACGGCCAGCTCGTCGACTCCGAGGTCAACCACCACGCCATCGGGCTCGTGATCGACGACCTGACGTTCGGCATCCTGATCGGCAAGCCGACGAACAACCTCGACCCGCGCAGCTACGTGGCGCTGAAGGCGAGCGCGGCGACGATCCGGCTCGTCGGGATCAACGGGCTCGTTGCGCAGGTCGACGGCCTCGAGGTCGCGCTGAACATCTCGAGCCCGACGATCGGCGGGCTGCCGCTGTTGCCGGTGATCGACTTCTCGTCGATGCCGGGCGGCCACTTCGGCGTCAAGTCGAGCCCGACGACCACCGTCGACCTCGACATGGCGACGGCGCTCGTCCGCGCGAAGGCGACGTGGATCCAGCTCGACGTCTTCGGCGTGATCACGCTGCAAGGGAGCATCGCGTTCAACCTTGGGCCGCAGAAGGACGTCACGCTCAGCGACGGCAGTACCGCGCACCTGACGACGATGACGATCGGCGCGTCGCACGTGAGCGCCTTCATCGGGATCAACGGCCCGTATGTCCTCGACAAGACCGGCACGAACCTCAGCACGACCGCGATCGGGATCCAGATCACCGACCTCAACCTCGGCCTGTTCGTTGGCACGGAGGTGCTGTCGTCGAACCCGTCGGTCTTCGTCGCGATGGATCTCGACATCAAGTCGTTCGGCCTCGTCCACATCCCGGGCGTCACGCTGACGGGCACGTTGCTCGTGCAGCTGAACCTCGGCGCCGGCCTGATGAGCGGCGGCTCGGCGATCGACTTCGTCGCGAGCTTCGGGACGGACGGCTTCGCGGTCGAGACGGGCGACCCGACGCACCCGATCAACCTCAAGTTCCGGACATTCAACGTGACGATCCAGGCGACCGCGGTCCTGAATGTCGCGAACTTCTTCCTGATCGACGGCGCCTTCTCGCTGCAGGTCGACCCGACCGGGCTGAAGCTGTTCGCCGCCGGCGAGCTGCAGCTCGGGCCGGACATGGGCCGCTCCGGCAACAGCCTGGTCAGCATCACCGCGCTCGGCGTCCTGATCATCAACGGCCAGGGAGTCGCCGCCGACCTCGACGTCAACCTGTCGCTCGGGATCCCGGATCTCGGGCTGACGGTCACTGCACGCGTGATCGTGAACACGACGGGCGTCGATCAGTCTGTCGTCGTGCCCGATCGGCTGCTGAACATCCTCTTCAACTACACGGGCACGCTGAGCACGCTCGCAACGACGCTGAAGACTCGGCTCGTGTGTACGGACCCGACACAGCCCGGGTGCACCAAGAACACGTACGTCGTCCACGGCGGCGCGCCGAAGATCTTCTCGTCGCCTGGCAACCCGGACCTGACGGCCGTCGCGATCTTGCTCGGCCAGCAGACGGGCACCGTCAACTACGAGGCGAACGGCAGCTACATCGTCGCGATCCTCTCGGGCTCGTTCAACTTCCTGAACTTCGCGAGCGCGACCGGGCTCGCCGCGATCTCGATACGCAGCGGCGCCTTCGAGCTGATCGCGCAGCTCGCCTTCACGATCGGACCGCTGTCGTTCAGCGTCAAGGGCAACCTCGGCATCTACGACGACGGCGTGATCGTCAACCTGGACGTCGCGTTCAGCCTCAACCTGCTCTCGCTGTTCGACGTGAACCTGTCGGGGCAGCTGAACATCAACACGACGGGCTCGAACAGCTACTTCCGGCTCGCGGTCCACGGCGACGTGAACATCCTCAGCATCATCAAGGTCAGCGGCACGATGACGATCGTCGTCGACCACAGCGCATGGTCGATCACGGTGCCGCAGTCGGGAGCGCTGACGGCGACGTTCGGGCCGCTGAGCCTCAGCGCCTACGGGAACATCCAGTCGAACGGGCACTTCGACCTGACGTTCACGGGCAGCATCGTGCTCGGTTGGGACAGCACGGGCATCAGCGGCAGCGGCACGATCCACGCCTCGTTCGACGGGACGAACTTCGCGTTCAGCATCGGCGGCTCGTTCAGCGCCAAGTTCGCGGGCATCAACCTGTTCGGGATCAGCGCGAGTGGCAGCGTCACCGGCACGCTCGGCCAGACCGTCACGTTCAAGGTGCACGTCGAGGGCAGCGGCTGGTTCCTCGAGACGGTGCTCAAGGTCGTCCGGATGACGCTCGACGCCGCCGAGGACGCCGGCCTCGCGGTCGTCAACTTCCTCGGGACCCTCGGCTGCAAGATCTGGAGCTTCTTCGGCGGCCACTGCGACGAATGGGTCGACGTCCAGAAGCCGGAGAACGACTGGATCGAGGAGCTGAAGAGCTTCGACATCACCGTCGCGACGTTCACGTTGCCGGCGCGTCTCACCAACGTGACGACGCCTCCGCCGGCGCCACAGCTCGCGGGCCTCAACGTCGGGAGCGGGGTGCTGACGCTCAACGTCGGCGCGCTCGGCGGCAACCGCAACGTCGGCAAGGTCGGCGGGACGCCGATCGCGGACGAGGACTACCAGATCTCCTCACTCGGCCCGAGCTCGATCTCCGGACGCTCGAAGCTGCGCGTGATCGCCTTCGGCAAGACCGAGGACTTCGACGGCGTCAGGTCGATCTTCGCCGACTTCGGCGACGGCACCGACTCGCTCCACGTCATGCCGGGCGTCGCGGTGCCGCTCGAGGCGCACGGCGGCAGCGGCAACGACACGCTCTCGTACCTCGGCTCGAGCAGCGCCAAGCTCTACGGCGACGGCGACGACGACGTGCTCGCAGTCGGCGCGGCCGCCGCGGGGAACACCGCGACGCTCCTCCTCGACGGCGGCGCGGGCAACGACACGCTGTCGAACGACTCGCCGAGCGGCGCGACGCTCACCGGGGGCGACGGAAACGACAACATCCTGGGCGGCGCGGGCGGCGACGTGATCTCGGGCGGCAACGGCAACGACACGCTCCAGGGTCGCGGCGGCGCCGACACGGTCAACGGCGACGGCGGCGACGACCTCTACCGCGAGGACGTCGTCAACCTCGTCGCGGGCGAGACGTTCGCAGGCGGTACGAACGTCACGTCCACGGTCGGCGACGTCGCCCAGCTGACCGGCACGACGGGCTCCGACGACTTCCGCGTCACGGTCTCCGGCTCCTCGGTGATCGTCGGCCGCTACAGCGGCGCGACGCTGCTCGGCTCGCTGACGATCACGACGACCGAGGGCCTCGTCCTCCGGGGCGTCGGCGGCGGCGACTCGTACTCCTTCACCGGCGCGCTCGACCTGGCCGGGATCAAGCGCGTCACCGCCGACCTGTCCTCGGGGTCCCTCGACACGAACGGCGACGGCACGGTCGATCTCATCGCGCACGCGGGCGCCGACACCGTGACGCTCAACCTGAGCAACGGCGACGACGTCGCGCAGCTCGGCACCTCGGCCGGCTCGAACACGACCGTCAACTGGGCCGGCCATTACGTGCTCACGACGATCAACTCGGTCGTAGGCGACGGAGACGTTCTGACGATCAACGCGCTGGACGGAAACGACTTCCTGAACGGCGCCTCGGTGACCGGTCCGCACTTCGCGCACACGAACCTGAACGGCGGCGCCGGCAACGACTCGATCGCCGGCACGCCGGACAACGACGTGATCGACTCCGGCCCAGGCAACGACACCGTCTCCGGCGGCGAGGGCACCGACACATACGTCGACTCGAGCGGCGACGACACGGTCCTCGAGTTCGACTCCACCGACTTCGGGCTCTGGCACAACGCGTTCGTGATGGGCACCGCGACGCTGACGGGCGCGGGCGAGACGCTCGCCGTCGGCAGCTTCGGCACCGCAACCTTCGAGGATCCGACGGTCTTCGAGCACGCGATCCTCGGCGGTGACCCGACGGGCACCGAGCGCAACGTCTTCACCGTGGGCGGTCCGACGACGTCGATCCTCGTCAACGGCCTGCTGCACACCGGCCTGCTGCCGTGGACGGGCGGCGCGACGCTCAACGGCTACGGCGGCGACGACCTCTACATCGTCGAGCTGAACGGGAACGCTGGCGGCTCGACGACGGTGCTCGAGGACGGCGGCGGCGCCGGCAGCGACACGCTCGTGCTCAAGGGCACCGACGGGAACGACACCGGCCGCGCGGAGACGAGCGACGCGACGACGACGCTCTTCACGCTCGCCGGCGGGACGAGCTCCGCCACGGTCACGGTCGCTCAGCCGATCGAGCTCGTGAGCGTCTACCTCCGCGGCGGCACCGACCGCTTCGCGGTCCGCAGCAACAACCTGCCGTTCACGCTCGACGGTGGCTCCAGCAACGACTGGCTCGCGGTCGGGTCGAACGCGGACGAGCTCGGGCGGACAAACACGGGCGGGAACCTCAACGCGATCGACGCGGCGCTCGTCGTCGCCGGCGGCGCCGGCATCGACCTCCTCACGGTCGACGGCTCCGGCGACCCGCTCGGCCACTTCGGCAGGCTCACGTCGACGGCCCTGACGGGTCTCGGCCTCGCCCCGGGCGGCGTCACCTACTCCGGCCTCGAGACCCTGAACATCGCGCTCGGCTCGGGCAGCGACACGATGAATGTCGACTCGACGGCGGGCGGCGTCGCGACTATGATCGACCTCGGCCCGGGCAACGACACAGTGACGATCCGCTCGACCGCTCCGGTCAGCACGCTCACGGTCACAGGCGGCACGGGCGCCGACTGGTTCAAGCTCGTCGCGGCCGCCGGGACCGTGATCCTGAACGGCAACGACGGAGACGACGTGTTCGAGCTCGGCAGCAACGCGGCCTTCTTCTCGCGCGCCGTCGACAGCGGCGGCATCGTCAACGGTATCGCCGGCGCCGTGACGATCGACGGCGGCGCACCGTCCGCGAGCGACAGCCTCTACGTCGACGAGACCGGCGACGCGAGCAGCGCCGGCAACGACGGCATGCTCACGGCGACGACCCTGACCGGCCTCGGGCTCGGCGCCGGGATCACCTACGCGGGCATCGCGAACCTGACGATCCGGCTCGGGGCCGGGAGCACCCACTTCGACATCCACGGCACCTCGTCGCAGACGATGCTGCAGACGGGCGACGGCGACGACACCGTCAACGCGTCCTCCGACGCGCCGCTCAACCTCGGCACCGTCAACACCGTCGCCGGGCCGCTGACCGTCGACGGCCAGGGCGGCAGCGACACACTCTTCGTCAGCGACCTCGGCGACGCGCTCGCCAACAGCGGCCGCCTCACCTCGTCGCTCCTCACCGGCCTGGGCACCGCCGGCATCACCTACGCGGGCATCGAGCTCCTGAACATCCAGCTCGGCGCCGGCGACGACCGCTTCGACGTCCTCTCGACGAACGCCTCAACCGTCACGACGACGCGCGCCGGACCAGGGCACGACACCGTGAACGTGTCCTCCGACGCGCCGGCGAACCTCGGCACGGTCGCCGGGATCGCAGGTCACCTGATCGTGGACGGCGAGGGCGGGAGCAACACGCTGAACGTGAGCGACGCGGGGAACACGGGCCCAAGCGTCGGGACGCTCACGTCGACCGACCTGACCGGACTCGGCACCGCGGGGATCACGTACGCGGGCCTCGAGACCCTCAACCTCCAGCTCGGCTCGGGCAGCGACGTCTTCTCCGTCCAGAGCACCTTCGGCGGCGCGCTGACGACGCTCTTGACCGGCTCGGGTGACGACACCGTGAACGTCTCCTCGGATGCCGCGACGGTCGCGGGCATCGCCGGCCACCTGATCGTGGACGGCCAGGGCGGCAGCGACACGATGAACCTCAGCGACGCGGGCAATCCGGCCGGCAACGCGGGCACGCTGACCTCGACGGACCTGATCGGCCTCGGCACCGCCGGAATCACGTACGCAGGCCTCAAGTTCCTCACCGTCCAGCTCGGCTCGGGCGGCGACGCCTTCAGCATCCTCTCGACGCATGCGGGGACGACGATCGTGAACGGCGGCCCCGGCGACGACGCGCTCGTCGTCGAGACGATCGCCGGCCCGACCTTCGTCAACGGCCAGGGCGGGAACGACGCGATTGCGGTCAACCCCGACACGGTGTCGCCGAGCGCGGCCAACGGGATCGGCGCGCTGCTGACCCTCGACGGCGGTGCGAACGACGACGCGTACCGGATCAATACGTTCGGGAACGGCGACTCGGAGATCCGCGTGCTCGATTCCGGCGGCGGCGTCGACACGCTGACGATCGAGGGCACCGCGGCCGCCGACCAGTTCCTCTTCCGCCACGATCTCGTCGCGTCGCTGACCGGCTTCGACGGGAGCGCGTACACGCACGCGGAGCGGATCGTCTACAACGGCGCGGTCGAGTCGCTGACCGTCGACGGGCTCACGGGCGACGACCGGTTCGCCTTCGACGACAACAGCTCGGCGACGACGGTCAACGGCGGCGACGGCAACGACCTCTTCCAGGTCGGACAGCTCTACGGGCAGCCGGTTCTCCTCGTGTGGCCGGTCGACTTCACGACGACGACACGCGGCGATCTCTCGAACGGCGTCAGCTTCGCGACGGCCCTGAACGGCGGCGCCGACGGCGACACGTTCTCGATCTTCCACAACCGCGCGCCGCTCTCCGCGAACGGCGGCGCCGGCGACGACAGCTTCGTCATCCGGACGTTCCTCGGCGTGGACGAGCACACCTCGGTCGACGCGGGCGAAGGCATCGACACCGTCAGGTACGTCCAGAACGCGCCGGTGTCGATCGACGGCGGCGACGGCTTCGACACCCTGCTCGTGATCGGCACCGAGGGCGACGACACGTTCGTCATCACCGCGACCTCGATCAGCGGCACCGGCATCGACGTCTCGTACGTCAACGTCGAGTCGCTGACGCTCGACGGCACCGCAGGCGACGACCACTTCATCGTCCTCGGCACGGGCGCGGGCGTCGTGACGACGATCTACGGCGGCCTCGGCGGCGACACGATCGACGTCGGCGACGGTGCGAACGGGCTGAGCAACGTCGCCGGCCCGCTGATCGTCGACGGCCGCGTCGGTCCGGCGACGCCTGCGATCCCGCCGCCTGTGCTGCTGCCGGGCGAGAGCTCCTCGGCGCTGCCGATCCCGGCGAACCCGTCGCTGAATGTGATCGAGCCGAACCAGGTCGACACGCTGAACGCGAACGCGGGCGCGGTCACCTCGCCGCTGGCCGGCCTACTCGACTCGACGACGCTGACCGGCCTCGGGATGGCGGTCGGGATCACGTACTCGAACCTCGAGGCTGTCGCCCTCCACCTCGGCTCCGGTGCCGACGCGTTCCGGATCGCGAGCACGCACGGCGGCACGACGCTCGTCACCGGCGGCGCCGGCAACGACTCGTTCCAGGTAGAGACGATCTCCGGCCCGACGGCGATCGACGCGGGCGCAGGCGACGACACCGTCAGGGTCGGCCACGACGGCACCGTCGACGAGCTGGACGCGCTGCTCGCGCTCGAGGGCGGCGCCGGGACCGACGCGCTCGTCGTCGACGACAGCGCGGACACGAACGACAACCTCGGCACGCTGACGCAGACGACGCTGACGGGCCTCGACATGGTCGCGCGCGCGGGCGTCGACCGCGTCTACACCGTCACGCCCGGCGCGGGCGGCATCACGATCGCGATCGGCGCGCTGTCAGCGAACTTCGGCGCCGGCACGTCGGCGGCGGACGTCCAGGCAGGTCTCCAGCAGCTGCTCTTCCCCGGCGCGACGTGCGGGACGCTCGGCACAAGCCGCTGCGCGCAGAGCGTCTTCGTCTGGGCCTTCGGCGGCGACTACCTGAT
The DNA here is from genome assembly GCA_005884575.1 of Actinomycetota bacterium. Taxonomy (GTDB): domain Bacteria; phylum Actinomycetota; class Thermoleophilia; order Gaiellales; family Gaiellaceae; genus AC-16. Next base: position 60,069 of record VAWW01000030.1, on the reverse strand, counting down.
CGGCTTCCAGGGCGAGCTCGGCGGACTTGCTGCGCCGGCCGTCACGGGCGCGCCGCTGCGGCTCGAGGGCCTCAACTACTACGACTTCGAGACGCTCGCGATCTCGCTCGGCTCCGGAAACGACCGCTTCAACGTCCGCGGGACGCTGCCGGCGACGACGATCGACACGGGCGGCGGCGACGACGTCGTCTACGTCTCCGACCGCGCCGACCTCGGCGCGCTGGCCGGAGCCGCGGCGGCTTCGGGCGGCGACCTCGCCGTCCTCAACGCCGCGATTCTCGACGGATCGCTCGACCTGATTCTCGGCGCGCTTGCGATCGACACCGCCACCGGCAGCAACACGCTCGGTGTCAGCGACCGACTCGACCCGAACGGCGACACCGCCGTCACCCTCGCGGCCGGTGTGATCATCGGCCTAGCACCGGCCGCGATTACCTACGCCGCAACGGGCGGCGACCTCGGCGGGCAGGGCTACTGGGCCCAGGCCGCCGACTCCGGTCTGTTCGGCCACGGGATCGCGATCTACGGCGGCACCGGCGGCAGCACGTTCTCGATCGTGAGTGTCTTCGCGAGTGACCTGACCCCGGCGCCCTTCGCCACGACGTCGACGACGCTCTTCGCCGGCGAGGGCGGGGACCAGGTCACCATCTCTGCCGCCGCCGGCCCCGGCCGGCTGCTCGTCGTGGACGGGCAAGGCGGCGACGACACGATCGACGCTTCTGCGGCGGCGCTGCCGCTCACCGCCTTCGGCGAGGGCGGCTCTGATGAGCTCCTCGGCGGGAGCGGCAGCGACTACCTCTTCGGCGACTTCGGCCGCGTGGTCTATCTGCGGCCGCCTGCGGCGGGCGGGTACGACGTGTGGTCTGGCGGCGGACCCGTCGCGACCCCGCTCGCCGCACCTGTCTCCGCCGACGCCTTCTTCACCGTTCCCGACGCGCTCTTCACGTTCGGCACGGCCGGTGCGCACGACGTGCTGGCCGGCAACGCGGGCGACGACTACCTCCTCGGCGGCGGCGGCGCGGACACGGTCGACGGCGGCAGGGGGAACAACGTCGTCTTCGGCGACTGCGGCCGGATCGTCCTCGACCGGGGCCTGCTCGTCCGAGCCGAGACGACCGAGCCGTACGCGGGCGCCGCGGATGCGATCTCGGCCGGCAGCGGCGACGACATCGTCTTCGGAGGCGCGAGCGTCGACACGATCGTCGACACGGGCGGGCACAACATCGTCTTCGGCGACTTCGGCTTCGTGGCGGCGTCGCCCGCGGCGTTCACGGAGATCGCGGCGACGGATCCGGCCTCCGGCGACGGCGACGTGATCACGATCACCGGCGCGGGCGCGAACGTCGTCATCGGCGGCGCCGGCGGCGACGTGATCACGACCGGCCCGAGCGACGACCTCGTCTTCGGCGACTTCGGCCGGCTCACCGGGACGATCCCGCTTGCGTTCGCGCTGCCGTCCGGCCCGGCACCGTACGTCTACGAGTCGACCTTCACCCGCGCGGCCTCCGGCGACGACGACACGATCTCGGTCGGCGACGGCCGCAACGTCGTGATCGGCGGCCAGGGCGGTGACACGATCCGCGCGGGCTCCGGCGACGACGACCTGATCGGCGGCTCGAACGTCGCGGGCGCGGCCGACGGCGGCGACCGGATCGACGGCGGGGCCGGCAACGACGTGATCGCCGGCGACAACGCGCTGATCCTGCGCCGCGGCGACGCGATCAGCCTCCGGATCCGCTCGCTCACGGAAGCCACGATCTACAGCGTCGATGCGGCCGGACACATCGTCGCCAACATCGGCTCGACGGCGCTCGCCGATCCGGACGGCATCGCCGGCCGCACGATCGTCCTCTACGACGCCGGCACGACCGACGCGACGACGTACGGGAACGACGCGCTCGCAGGCGGCGCCGGTCACGACCTGCTCTTCGGCCAGATGGGCAACGACACGATCCACGGCGACGCGTCGATCGACGTCCCGGCCGGCACCTCGGCCGCGGCCGCGAGCGACGGCAACGACTACGCCGAGGGCGGCGGCGGCAACGACGTCATCTACGGCGACCTCGGCCAGGACGATCTGATCGGCGGCAGCTCGTCGCTCTACATCGACGCGGCCGGCACGCGCACCGACGGCAACGACGTGATCTTCGGCGGCGCGGGCACGCTGCTCGGCCGCAACGAGCCCGGCGACTCCTCGGTCGACGCGCACGGGCGCGACGCGGACGTGATCGCCGGCGACGACGCCAACATCTTCCGCCTCGTCGGCACCGACGGCCGGTATCTCTCGTACCCCTACGACACGTACGGAGGCCTGCGGATCGTCCCGCGCGCGGTCGTGCTGCTCGACTACGGCGCGACCGACCCGGCGAGCGTCGGCGCCGGCGACTTCCTCTACGGCGAGGGCGGCGACGACGTCATCCACGGCCAGACCGGCGCGGACACGATCTTCGGCGGCCCGCAGGACGACCAGCTCTACGGCGAGGCCGGGGGCGACTGGATCTCCGGCGGCACCGGCGACGACGGCATCCTCGGCGACGACGGCCTGCTGCTCGCGAGCCGCAACGGCGTCCCCGAGCCGCTGAGCGGGATCGCTGCGATGACGCCGGTCACGCTGGAGCAGGCCGACGAGGTCGAGCTGACGGTCAACATCACCGGCGAGCTCCACTACACCGCGATCCTCACGCCGTTCGCCGCCGGCGGCAACGACATCCTGTACGGCGGGCTCGGGAACGACTCGATGCACGGCGGCGCGGGCGACGACGCGATGTCCGGAGCCGAGGCGCTGCCGTTCTACTACGGCGACGGGCGCAATCCGCTGGCGATCGTCGCGGCGTACTACAGCGCCGGCAACGTGCTCGGCTACGACCCGGCGACGACGATGTTCCGCTGGTACAACGCGGCCGATCCGCTGCGGAAGATCGTGCTCGGGGGCGGCGTCGACTTCCTGCTGAACTTCGAGTCGCAGAGCAGCTTCGACACGGGGCCGACGACGACGATCGACGACGGCAAGGACGTCCTCTTCGGCGACGGCGGCAACGACTGGCTCGTCGGCGGCACGAACCAGGACTTCCTCTTCGGCGGCACAGGCGACGACCTGCTCCAGGCCGACGACAACCTCGACTCGACGAAGGTGACCGGCATCGTCACGTACGCGAGCCTGACGGCGCTGACGAACGCATACGCGGCGAGCATCCAGTCGGCGCGCGCCTTGACGAACGAGCTTCTCGAGGCCCAGCGCGCCGAGGCCCGCGGCGACGTGCGCGGCCGCACGCGCGAGCTGACTGCATTCATGGACGAGGCGCTCGGACAGGTCGGCTCAGGCCTCACCGCCGACCAGGCCGCCGTCCTCCAGCGGCTGGCGCGCTGGCTGCTCTCGCCCGACCCGCTCGCCAACGACACGCCCGACCCGAAGGGCAGCGGCGTCCCGTACGCGGATCTCGCCTTCGGCGGCGCGGGCCGCGACGTGCTGATCGGCAACACGTCCTCCGACCGGCTGATCGATTGGAGCGACGAGTTCAACACGTACGCCGTCCCGTGGAACACGAACGAGGGCCAGGGCGACAACGGCAACAAGCGGCCGCTCGTCGACCGCTACGACGACGAGCTCGCGGAGTTCCTCGTCGACCTCGGACTGAGCGCCGGCGCGGATCCGACGCGCGGCAACGTCCTCCGCGGGGGCGAGCCGAACGGCGAGCTCGGCCTCGTCGGCCCGTCCGATCCGGCGTGGGCGGCCCAGTCCGGTCGGGAGCGCGACGAGGAGATCGACGTCGTCCGCCACTCCGACCGGAACAGCCTCGGCTACAGGGTCGTGCAGTCGCCGTCGATCCGGATGGAGGAGCTCGACGAGCTGCGGCTCGACTCGACATCGGAGGCGCTGCTGCACCGGATTGCGATCCGCGGCCGGCTGACCGCGGCCGAGGAGAGCACCCTCGACCTCTTGGGCCGCTCGGCGCTCGGGCGCCTGATCGCCTTCGGGCTCGTCGCGCGCAGCAACGGCGCCGTCGCCGTCACCGACGCACTGCTGCTCGCGACGGGCTACGCCGATCCGCCGCGGATAACGTCCGTCTCGCCGCCCGCCGCGACCAGCACGACGACGCCCGTGACGGTCAGCGGCACCGGCGACGCCGGCGACTTCGTCACGCTGTACGACGGCTCGACGGCGATCGGGACGGCGACCGTGCGGGCGGACGGCACCTGGTCGCTGACCGTCTCGCTCGCCGTCGGGACGCACACGCTGTCGGCGACACAGACCGTGCACGAGATCCCGCACGCAGGCCTGACGAGCTCGCCGAGCTGCTCGGTTAAGGTGACGGTCAAGATGCCGTCCGGGAAGGGGTCATAGGGATTCCCGAGTTCGAGGCGCTGGGCGACCCGCTGGCGACGTTCCAGGCGCTCGAGACCTTCCCGGCGCCCGAGGGCCTCGGGCTCGTCCGCCTCGAGAGCGACGAGGTGAGCGCGCTCTGCCCGGTCACCTCGCAGCCCGACTGGTACCGCGTGCAGATCGCCTACGTTCCCCGCGAGCGTTGCGTCGAGTCGAAGTCGCTGAAGCTCTACCTGCAGTCGTTCCGGAACGAGGGCATCTTCTGCGAGGCGTTCGCGGTCAGGATCGCCGACGGGTTGAGCGATGTCCTCGCCTGTCCTGTCGACGTCACGGTGATCCAGAAGGCGCGCGGCGGGATCACGATCGAGGCGAGCGCCCGGCGGGGCGAGTAGAGCCTCTACTGCGACCGCGGGTCGGTCTCGACGGCGATGTCCGTCGCCTTGCCCACTTCCTTGCGGACGACCTCGTACGGGCCGTCTGCGGCCACGACGGTCTCGAGCTCGGGTATGGCGTGGCCTGGCGCGACGGCGAAGAGCGTGGGGTCGGACCGCAGCGCCTCGTAGTCGCTCACCGACATCTCGAAGCGCTCGGTGCAGTCGATCCGGCCGCATTCGCAGACGAGGAGGATGCTGTCTGGCTTGCTGCTCAACGATTGCGCGATCGTCTCGACGCGCTCGTTGACCTCCCGGAAGACGGCCTCGTTCAGGCCGATCTGCTTCGTGCGGTGGGCGTCACGATCGTCGGGCATCGGAGTCGATCTCCTCGACGATCTCCCCGGCCCGACCCACCTTCTCCACGACCGTGTAGCCGGGCTTTTCCTCGACGACCATCTCATGTTCTCCCGTGTAGTGGCCTACCGCGTGCAGGAACCGGCGGGCGTGCGTACGGATCATCTCGTACTCCGCGAGCGAGAGTTGCAGGATCTGTGTGCAGCCGGAGTCGGCGCACTCGCAGATGAACGGTACCCGCTCGGCGATGCCGTGGCCGGCCGCCGCTCCCCTGATCCTGTCGTTGGCGTCCTTGAAGGCCAGGTCGTTCTTCGCGACACGTTCGGCGCTGAGACCCATGGCGCGTAGTTCTCTGGTCGGGGCGCGATTCAAACGCCCGGGTGATAGCCTCTGCGGCGACGATGCCGATCTACGAATACGTCTGCATGGAGTGCGAGTCGCACTTCGAGGAGCTCGTCCGGAACGACGAGCAGCAGGTCGCCTGCCCGGACTGCAGCGCCGCGAACGTGCGGAAGCAGTTCAGCGTCTTCGCCACGCACGGGGCCTCGACGCAGCCGAGCTTCGGCGGCGGCGGAGGCTGCTGCGGCGGCTCCTGCGGCTGCGGCCACTGACGTCCGCCTGAGGTCGTAGAGTCTGCGGCGCATGTCCGCCGCGCTGCTCGCGTACGCCGACGAGGTCTCCGGGTGCACCCGCTGCCGGCTCGCGCAGGGTCGAACCCAGGTCGTGTTCGGTGCGGGGAGCCCGTCGGCCGACCTGATGTTCGTCGGCGAGGCGCCCGGCTTCCACGAGGACAAGCAGGGCATCCCGTTCGTCGGCCAGGCAGGCAAGCTGCTCGAGACGCTCCTGGCCGGCATCGGCCTGGCCCGGCAGGACGTGTACATCGCGAACACGTTGAAATGCCGACCTCCCGGCAACCGCGACCCGCAGCCGGACGAGGTCGAGGCCTGCGAGCCGTACCTCTTCCGGCAGATCGAGCTGATCGAGCCGATCGTGATCGCGACGCTCGGCAACTTCGCGACGAAGCTCCTCTCCGGGCGCCCGACCGGGATCACGCGCGTCCACGGGCAGGAGCAGGAGGCCGTCCTCGGCGGCCGCAAGGTGCTGCTCTACCCGCTCTACCATCCGGCGGCCGCGCTGTACACGCCGGCGATGCTGAAGGTGCTCGAATCGGACTTCGCCCGTCTCCCCGAGCTGCTCGGCCGCGAGCTCGTTCCGCCGTCGCCGCCCGCGCCGAGCTTCGCCGAGTTCGCGCCGGCGCAGCCGGCCGTGCAGCTCGGCCTGTTCTAGACTCCTTCGACCGCGAGCATCTTCGTTCGCGCGGACTCTACGCTTCGCCGGTGGAGAGCGAGACGTCCTCGCCGGAGGAGACTGAGGCACTGGCCGGGCGGCTGGCGGCCACGCTGCGCGCCGGAGACGTCGTCACGGTCTCCGGCGAGCTCGGCTCGGGCAAGACGACGTTCGTCCGGGGCGCATGCCGCGCGCTCGGCGTCTCCGGCGCGGTCACGAGCCCCACGTACACGATCGGCCACCGCTACCACGGCGACGGCGTGGACGTCGCCCATCTGGACCTGTACCGCTTCCAGGGCGTCTCGGCGGCGGAGTGGGGCGACCTCGAGCCGTACTTCGACGAGACGATCGCGTTCGTCGAGTGGCCGGAGGCGGGCGAGGGGGTGCTTCCGGCTCCGCGGGCGGTCGTCCGCTTGCGGCATGCTGACGAGGGGCGCAGGCTGATCTCGATCCACGGTGCTGACACTCGCCTTTGACACAGCGACGGACGTCGCCACGAGCGCGCTCGTGGACGACGGCGAGGTGCTGGGCGAGCGCGCGTCCCGTGCGGTGATGCTGCTCGAGGACGTCGACGCGCTGCTGCGGCAGGGCGGCGCGTCCGCGGGCGACCTCGACGCGCTCGCGGTCGGGATCGGGCCCGGCAGCTTCACCGGCGTCCGGATCGGGCTCGCGACCGCGCGCGGGCTCGGGCTCGCTCTGGATCTGCGCGCCGCCGGCGTCTCGACGCTCGACGCGCTGGCGGCCGGCGCCCCCGGCGCCGTCCCGGTGATCGACGCGAAGCGGCGGGAGATCTTCACGCTCGCCGCCGGCGAGCCGGTGGTGCTCGCGCCGGCCGAGCTCGAGGTTGGGCCCGGCGACGTGTGCGTCGGCGACGGCGCGGTCCGGTATCGCGCGGTGCTCGAGGCGAAGGGAGCCGAGGTTCCGCCCGACCGCGACGAGCGCCATCTCCCGCGCGCGCGGTTCCACGCCGCGCTGGCCGCCGAGCTCGGTCCGGTGGAGGCGCTCCAGCCGCTCTACTTGCGCTCCCCGGACGCGGAGAGGAACGTCGCGCGGTGACGACCGTCCAGCTCCGAGAGCTCGTCCTCGCGGATCTGGCCGCGATCGAGGTGATCGAGCGGCGGTCGTATCCGACGCCGTGGTCGCGATCGATGTTCGCCGGCGAGCTCGCGAAGCCGTCGTCGATCTGCCTCGGCGCGTTCGACGCCGACGGCGAGGAGGGCGTGCTCGTCGGCTACCTGGTCGTCTCGCGCTACGTCGACGCGTGGCACGTGATGAACGTCGCGGTCGACCCGGAGCACCGCAGCCGCGGCATCGCGGCGATGATGATCGAGCGGCTGTTCGAGCTGACGGCCGACGACGCCCGCCGCGGCTACACCCTCGAGGTGCGGGTGTCGAACGCGACCGCGATCCGCCTCTACGAGCGCCTCGGCTTCAAGTCGCGGGGGATTCGCCGCGGCTACTACACCGACAACCGCGAGGACGCCCTGATCATGTGGAAGGACCCCGTCCGTTCGAACGGGTCCCAAACCGCGACTTGACAAACCCCCGGCCACGTCCGAGCGAGCCAATGTCCAAGCAGTCCAAGCCCGGTGCCAGGCACGTGGCATGGCCGCAGGAGCCATGACCCGGGACCTGCCCCGGTCCAGGTCCCCGGACGGGCGCGAGAGGGACGCCGCTGGGAGAGCGTGGTCCGGGCCGGACATGCCAGATGCGGCCGACCCGGCCACACAGCCACCGGCCGTCGGCCCTGGTGCCGGTCGGCGCA
>VAWW01000030.1:16544-51945 GCA_005884575.1 Actinomycetota bacterium | reverse complement strand
ACGTGATTCTCGGGATCGAGACCTCTTGCGACGAGACTGCTTCGGCCCTGGTTTCCGCGGACGGAGAGGTGCTCGCGAGTGTCGTCTCTTCGCAGGCGGACCTGCACGCGCGCTTCGGCGGCGTCGTGCCGGAGATCGCGTCGCGGCGGCACCTCGAGCTCGTCACGCCCGTCGTCCGCGAGGCGCTGGCAGAGGCCGGCGCGACGCTCGCCGACGTCGACAGGATCGCGGTTACGCAAGGACCGGGGCTCGTCGGCGCGCTGCTCGTCGGGCTCGCGGCGGCGAAGGGGATGGCCTGGGCCCGCAGGCTTCCGCTCGTGCCGGTCGATCATCTGCGCGGCCACGTTGCCTCGCTCTACCTCCAACCCGATCCGCTCGAGCCGCCGTTCCTCTGCCTGCTCGCGAGCGGCGGGCACACACTGCTGCTCGACATCCGCGACCACGCGAGCCACGCCATCCTCGGCACGACGATCGACGACGCCGCCGGCGAGGCCTTCGACAAGGGCGCCCGCCTGCTCGGCCTCGGCTACCCGGGGGGCGCCGAGCTCGACCGGCTCGCCGCCCACGGCGACCCGACGGCGTACGAATTCCCGGTCGCCCGCGTCCCCGGCCTCGACTTCTCCTTCTCCGGGGTCAAGACCGCGCTCCTGTACGCGACGAAGGAGCTCTCCGAGGACGAGCTCGCCGCCCGCCGCGCCGACCTCGCGGCGAGCTACCAGCGCGCGATCGTCCGCGCCCTCGTCGAGCGCGTCAGCGAGGCGGCCGCCCAGACGGGCGCGAAGCGGATCGCGATCGTCGGCGGCGTCGCCGCGAACTCGGCCCTCCGGGCGGCCCTCCCGGAGGCGAAGGCCGCCGCCCTCGAGTACTGCACCGACAACGCGGCGATGATCGCGTCCGCCGGCCGCTACGTCGAGGCCGTCCCGTATCCTCGTTACCTTGCCCTGGATGCGTACGCCTCGGCTGAGGTCTGACGGACACACCGGGCCGCTCACCCTCCTCGCGATCGCCGCCACGCTCGCACTCGTGGCGGCAGGAAGCCAGACCGCCGGACAGGCGACGCCGACCTCCGCAGCCACGAGCGCGTCGAGCTGGCGCGGTCTCGTCGGCTCGCGCCCGCGCGTCACCGTCGGACAGCGGGTGATCGTCGTCCTGAAGACGCCGTCGCTCGCCCAGCGCGTCGCCGCCGCCGGCGGCCGGGCGACCGACCGGCACGAGCGGTCCTGGTCGACCGCGGTCGTCGCGTCGCAGCGGCTCCTGATCGCCCGCCTCGCGGTGCAGGGTGTCGCGATCAAGCCGGAATACAGCTACACGCGAACGCTGAACGGCTTCTCCGCGGCCGTCGACCCGGCGGCGATCCCGCTGCTCGAGCGCGACTCGGACGTCGCCGGCGTCTTCCCGGTGCGGCCGGCCTACCCAGCCTCGATCTCGAGCGAAGTGCTCGCGCGGCCGGACTTCGCGCCCGACCAGGGCCACCGCGCCGACATCGGCCTCTCCGGAGTCGACGGCCGCGGCGTGACGATCGCGCTGCTCGACACCGGAGTGGACAAGGCGACGCCATACCTGCGCGGACGAATCAGCCCCGGGATCGACATCGTCGGCGGCGATCCCGGCGCCCTCGCCGCCCGCAAGCCGGACGAGCCCGCGCAGCGCGAGCGCCACGGGACGCAGATGGCCGGCCTGCTCGTCGGCGCCGGCGGACCGTCGGGACTGTCCGGCGTCGCGACGGGCGCGGCGATCCTGCCGATCCGCGTCGCCGGCTGGCAGCTCGACGCGACCGGACGCTGGGCGCTGTACTCCCGCAGCGACCAGATCCTCGCCGGTCTCGAGCGCGCGGTCGACCCGAACGACGACGGCGACGCCCACGATGCCGCGCGCGTCGCGCTCGTCGCGCTCGCGGAGCCGTACGCCGCCTTCACCGACGGGCCCGAGGCGCGCGCCGCCGCCGGCGCGATGGCGCTCGACACGCTCGTCGTGGCCGCGGCCGGGAACGACGGCGCGACGGGCCCGGGCTACGGCAGCATCTCCGGGCCGGGCGGCTCGCCTGCCGCGCTCACCGTCGGCGCCGCGGACACGCGCAGCAGCACGGAGACGGTCCACGCCGTCGTCCGCAGCGGCCTACGCGTCATGCTCGACCGGACGCTGCCGCTCGCCGGGGTCGTTCGCCCGCGCGACCGCCTCGACCTGGAGATCTCGACGGCGCGCGGCGGCCTCGGCCCGAGCGCCGGCAGCCCCCGCCTGCTCGACTTCTTCGCCCGCAACGGGACGAGCCGGGTCGCCGGCCGCGCCGCGCTCGTCGCCGGCGGCGCGTCGCCGGTACCTGCGGCCGAGCACGCCGCCCAGGCCGGCGCCTCCGCAGTCCTCCTGTACGGAAGCCGGATGCCCTCCGGCGGCCTCGGGCTCGACGAGCTCGTGCCGGTGCCGGTCGTGCCGCTCCCAGCCGGAACCGCCCAGGAGCTCGTCGCGCGCATGCGCAGCGGCGCCGCCGCGACGATCTCGATCGGCGGGATGCGCGTCGAGCCGAACGGCGACCGCGGCCGCGTCGCCGCCTTCTCCTCCGCCGGCCTCGCCTTCGACGGCCGCGTGAAGCCGGACGTCGTCGCGCCGGGCGTCGGGCTTGCGACCGCCGATCCCGGCACGAACGCCGACGGCTCGCCGCGCTACGCCACCGTCAACGGCTCGAGCGCCGCCGCTGCGGTCGCGGCGGGCGCAGCGGCGTTGCTGGCCCAGGCGCGGCCCGGGCTCGACGCGCCCTCGCTCAAGGGCCTCCTCGTCGGAACGGCCGCCCCGCTGGACGAGGGCAGCGTCACCTCTCAGGGCGCCGGCACGATCGATGTCGGTGCCGCGGCAGCTGGGGAGGCCGCCGCCACCCCCGCGACGCTCGCGCTCGGCCGCTCCACGGGCGCCGGCTGGAGGACGCGCCGCACGTTCACGATCCAGAACCTCTCGACGCGGACGATCGACGTCCGCCTCGCGGTCGACCAGACCCGCGAGGGCGCGGCGGCCGTCGACTTCCTCCTTCGGCCGGCGAGGCTGCTGCTCCCGCGCGGCCACACGGCGACGGTCGTCGTCCGCGCCGTGACCGGCTCGAACCCGACCGGCTCGACCCCCGCGGAAGGCGCCGTCGCCGTCCGCGTCGCGGGCGGCGGCAGCATTCGCGTTCCCTGGACGATCGCGTTCGGCCCGCCGGCGGTCGACCTGCTCGGCGGAGTGCACCTCTCATCGCGCGCGTTCAAGCCGTCCGACACTCCGCCGGCCCTGCTCCTGTTCGAGGCGGGCGGGCTGCTCCAGGTCGACGGGCGCTCGGAGATCCGCCCCGTCGCTCGCCTCGACGTCGAGCTCTTCAACGCGGCCAACGACAACCTCGGTCTCCTGGCGCGTCTGCGCGACGTGCTGCCCGGCCGCGTCGCCCTCGGATTGACCGGCCGCGACCCCGGCGGTGCGACGCTCCCGCCCGGGAAGTACCGGCTGCGCGTCCGCGCCTGGCCGACGGACGGCGGGCCCGCGACGCGTCGCCAGGTGCCGTTCGCGGTCCTCGGTCGCTAGCTAGAGTCCTCCCTCGGGTTCGACGTTGACGACGATCGAGACACCGACCCATCTGCGCGAGAACCCGCTTGAGATCGCCCGCGAGCAGCTGCGGCGCATCGCGGGCCCGTTCGACATCGACGACAACCTCGTCCAGGTCCTCTCGGAGTGCAAGAAGTCGATCGAGGTCTCGGTGCCCGTGAACATGGACGACGGCTCGACGCGCGTCTTCACCGGCTACCGCGTCACGCATAACGTCGCGCGCGGCCCGTCGAAGGGCGGCATCCGCTACCACCCCGACGTCACCGCCGACGAGGTCAAGGCGCTCGCGATGTGGATGACGTGGAAGTGCGCGCTGATGGGGATCCCGTTCGGCGGCGCGAAGGGCGGCGTGATCGTCAACCCGAAGGAGCTCTCGCGCCGCGAGCTCGAGCGGATGACGCGCCGCTACACGACGGAGATCATCAACGAGATCGGCCCGGAGAAGGACATCCCTGCCCCCGACGTCGGCACCGACTCGAGCGTCATGGCCTGGATCTTCGACACTTATTCGATGAACAAGGGCCACTCGGTGCTCGGCGTCGTCACCGGCAAGCCGCTCGAGATCGGCGGTTCACTCGGGCGCGAGGAGGCGACCGCGCGGAGCGCGCTGTACGTCCTGCGCGACGCGCTGATGTACGAGAGCCGCTCGCTCGACGGGCTGCGCGTCGCCGTTCAGGGCTTCGGCAAGGTCGGCAGCTTCCTCGCACGCTTCCTCGCCGAGGATGGCGCCCGCGTCACCGCGATCTCCGATTCGACCACGGCGCTCTACAACCCGAACGGGATCGACGTGCCCGCGGCGTTCGCGCACAAGCGCGAGACGGGCTCGCTCGCAGGGCTGAAGGAGGCCGATCGGATCCCGCACGAGGACCTGCTCCTGCTCGACTGCGACGTTCTCGCTCCGTGCGCGCTCGAGCAGGTGATCACTGCCGAGAACGCCGACAAGATCAAGGCGCGCATCATCCTCGAGGGCTCGAATGCCCCGACGACGCCCACCGCGGACGAGATCCTCGACGCGAACGGCGTCCTCGTGCTGCCGGACGTGCTCGCGAACGCGGGCGGCGTCGTCGTGTCGTACTTCGAGTGGGTGCAGGGTCTCCAGGAGTACTTCTGGAAGGAGGCCGAGGTGAACGCCAAGCTGAACGACATCGTCACGCGCGCCTTCGAGGAGACATGGGAGTGCGCGCAGTCGCGCAGCCTCTCGATGCGGCACGCGGCCTACGGCCTCGCCGTCCGGCGGGTCGCGGAGGCGACGACCACACGCGGGATCTACCCGTAGACCGCGCCGAGGTCGTCCTGTACACGGCCCAGGGTTGCCATCTGTGCGACCGCGCACGCCACGTCCTCGCAGGATTGCGACAGGAGTTGGACTTCGACCTGCGTGAAGTCGACATCGCTGGTGACGAGGCGCTCGAGGCGGCGTATCGTGAATCGATCCCGGTGGTCGAGATCGACGGGAGGCGGCGTTTCACGTACTTCGTCCAGCCCGACGCCTTCCGCGCGGCGGTTGCACAAGCACCGGACTGAGGCGGCCTGCTACAACTGCCCGCGCTGTCACAAACGACGAAGGAGTCCGTGTGCCGGATCGCTTGACGGTAGGGGTTGCGGCCCGCCTGTCCCGGTACCTCCAGGTGCTGACGCAGGCGAAGAAGATGGGGAAGGACAGGATCTCGTCTCAGGAGATCTCGGACTACACCAACATCAACGCGACCCAGATCCGGCGCGATCTGTCGGCGTTCGGGAAATTCGGCAAGCGCGGAGTCGGCTACAACATCGACTCGCTGCTCGGCGAGATCCGGAAGATCCTGCGGACGCAGGGGCAGCACAACATCGCGCTCGTCGGCGCGGGCCGGCTCGGCCAGGCGATCGCGAGCTCGCCGATCTTCGCGGAGCACGGGATCAACATCGCCGCCGTCTTCGACACGGATCCGGACAAGGTGGGACGGACCGTCGGCAACGTGCCGGTCACCGAGTACTCGCGGCTGAAGGAGACGGTGCGCGAGAAGAACATCATCGTCGGCGTGCTCGCCGTCCCGGCAGACAACGCGCAGCAGGCAGCCGACGACCTGGTCGACGCGGGCCTGAAGATCATCTTCAACTACTCCGAGGCGCTGCTCGACGTCCCCTCCGACGTCCAGGTGCACACGTCGAATCCGGCCGTCGAGCTGCTGCACGCCCTGTACTTCCACCTGACCTAACAGGTCGTGCCGCCGGCGGCCGCCCCCGTCCGGCGCGGCCACGACCCGGGACCTGGACCGGGGTGGGTCCCGGGTCAGGGGCCGTCGGGACACGATCGGCCGTGGACGTTGGCGCGGCGTCGCGGAGTGATCCGCGGTACCCGCGCACCCGACATGGCCAACCTAGCCACGACCCGGGACCTGGACCGGGGGAGGTCCCGGGTCGTGGCCGAACGAGACACCGGCGCCCGAGCCGTGGATCGGGGAGTAGCGTCCCGCTCGTGCGGATCCTCCTCTGGCACGGCTACCTGCTCGGCGGGACGGGGTCCAACGTCTACACACGCGCGCTCGCGCGCGTGTGGTCCAGAGCGGGGCACGACGTCACCGTCCTCTGCCAGGAGCCGCACCCGGAACGCCACGACGTCGGCTCGGCTGAAGTCGTGCGCCCGGAGATCGGCGGCAAGCTGCCTGTCTTCGTCCTCGACCGCTACGAGGGCGTCGAGGCTGCGCTGTTGCAAGACCTGACCCCGGCGGAGCGACAGCGGTACGTGGAGCTGAACGCGCGCGCGCTGCGCGAGCGGTTGCCCGCGGATGCGGTGTTCACCAATCACGTGCTGCTCGGCGGGCCGGTGGGCGCGGCGGTCGGCGTGCCATTCGCCGTCAAAGCACACGGCTCCGAGCTCGAGTACTCGATGCGCGGCCGGCCGGAGCTCGAGTGCTGGGGAGCCGAGTCGCTCGCACGCGCGGAGTCCGTGTTCGTCGGCTCCGCGCACATCAGGGCCGTCCTGGAGGACGTCGTCGGGCACGTCGACCGCGTCCACGAGGTGCCGCCGGGCGTCGACGTCGAGGAGTTCGTGCCGCAGTCCCGCGACGAGGCGCTGGCGGACTTGCTGGACGAGGCGCGCGCCGATCATCCGAACCCGGGCTCGGCGAACGAGCGGCTGCCGGACGAGGGGAATGCCGACCGGCTCGCCGCGTTCTTCGCCGAGGATGCGCCGACGGTCGTCTACTTCGGGAAGCTGATCTTCAACAAGGGCGTGCACGTCCTGCTCGAGGCGCTGCGCGAGGTCGGCGCACGCGCAGTCGTCGTCGGCTTCGGCGACTACCGCGCCGAGCTCGAGGCCGCCGCACCGCCGGGGGCGCTCTTCACCGGGCCGCTCGAGCACCGGCACCTCGTCCACCTGCTGCCGCTCGCCGACGTCGCCGTCGTCCCGTCGATCTTCCCCGAGGCCTTCGGCATGGTCGCCGCGGAGGCCGCCGCCGCCGGGACCCCGCCGCTCGTCTCGCGCCATTCCGGCCTCGCCGAGGTCGCCGCCGGGATCGAAACAGAGTACCCGCCGGAGTTGCGTCACCTCGTCGGCTTCGAGGCCGGAAACGCGCCGGAGCTGGCGGCGAAGTTGAAGGAACTGCTCGCGCTGTCGCCGGAGACGCGGCGCGAGCTCGGTCTCGCCGCCCGGCGCGCGGTGCAGCGCAACTGGAGCTGGGCGGCGATCGGCGAGCGCCTCCTCGAGCCGTTTACGAGGTAACGGATGGCCGAGCGCGAGCCCGTCTTCAGGATCAGCCCGAAGAAGGCCGTGCTCTGGGGCATCGTAGGGATGATTCTCATCGTCGGCGCGGTGGCGGGCATCGGCCAGCTAGCGGACTACCACAAGATGCTCCGCGCGCTCGAGAATGCGCACAAGGGCTGGTTCGCGCTCGGCCTCGCCGGCGAGATCGCCGCGTACGTGGGCTACGTCGTCGCCTACCGCGACGTCGCGCGCGCGTTCGGCGGCCCCCGCTTCGACTACTGGACGTCGACGCGCGTCGTGATCATGGGTTTCGGCGCGTTCATCGCCGGCTCGTCGTTCGGCACGCTCGGAGTCGACTACTGGGCGCTGTCGCGCGCCGGCGAGAAGCCGCACCAGGCCGTCCGCCGGGTGCTCGCGCTGAACACGCTGGAGTGGGGGATCCTGGCCGTCCTCGCGATGCTCGCCGGCGCACTGACGCTCGCCGGCTGGGGCGAAGGCGCGCCGGACGGAATGGAGATCGGCTGGCTCGCCACGGTGCCGCTCTGCATCGTCGCGGCGGTCTGGGTCAGCCAGCCGGACCGTGCCGAGCGGCTTGTCGCGCTGCCGCGCGAGCGCGGCGTGCTGAGGCGCGACCCCCGAACCTGGCCCGGCTGGTTCTGGCGCGTCTTCCGCGCGGCGTTCGCCGACGCGATCGGCGGAGTCGTGCTCGTCCGCAGGCTCGTCACCCACCCGCATGAGCACGGGGCCGCGGTGAGCGGCTTCCTGATCTTCTGGGCGGGCGACATCTTCACCATGTGGACGGCGCTGATGGCGTTCCACATTCACGTCGCGCTGGCGCCGCTCGTCCTCGCGTACACCACTGCATACGTCGTCACGTCGCTGCCGCTGCCGGCCGGGGGCTCCGGCGGCGTCGAGGCCGGCCTCGCGTTCACGCTGACCGCGGTCGGCGTCCCGCTCGCGCCCGCGCTGCTCGCAACGCTCGTCTACCGCTTCTACACGCTCTGGCTGCCGATCCTGATCGCGGCGATCTTTCTGCCGCAGGTGCCGAAGCTCAACGAGGAGCTTCCGCAGACGAAGTACGAGTACGCTTGAGCCCCGATGGGAGACGCGCAGCGACTGAGCCCGGAAGAGCAGCTCCGCTACGCGCGTGAGCAGTTCGAGACCGGCTCCGACCTTTCCGTCGCGGTCGAGGAGGAGTTCGCGATCCTCGACCCCGAGACACTCGAGCTCTCGAACCGGTTCGAGGACATGCAGGCGGCCGCGCTCGGCACCGAGGTCGAAGAGCACCTCGTCGGCGAGCTGATCGCTTCGGAGGTCGAGGTGAGGACGGGTCGCTGCGAGACGTTCGCGGAGGCGTACGCGCTGATGGGCGAGCGCCGTGCGCAGCTGCGGGCGATCGCCGCGCAGGTCGACGTCGGGCTCTCGTCCTGCGGCACACATCCGTGGAGCCGCTGGCAGGACCAGCGGATCATCGACACGCCGCACTACCACCGCAACGACGAGATCCTCGGCTACGTCGTCTGGCGCAACAACACGTTCGGCCTGCACGTGCACATCGGTATCAACGGGCCCGATCGCGCGATCGCCGTCAACGACGCGCTGCGCAACTTCCTGCCTGAGCTGCTCGCGCTCTCGGCGAGCTCGCCGTTCGTCGAGGGCGTCAACACGCGTCTCCACTCTGCGCGGACGGAGATCTTCACGCGGATGTTCCCGCGCTGCGGGATCCCGGACCCGTACGGCGACTGGCAGACGTTCGAGGACTACGTGCGGTTCCTCTACGACACGAAATCGATCGACGAGCACACGCAGCTCTGGTGGAGCGTGCGGCCGCATCTCGCGTTCCCGACGGTCGAGATCCGGATCATGGACGCGCAGCCCGAGCTCGGCGAGTCGCGTTCGCTCGCCGCACTCGCGTACTCGCTCGCGGCGCGGGTTGCGCGCGCGGTCGACGAGGGAGAGCCGCTCCCCTCGTGGCCGCGGCGGCTGCTCGAGGAGAACTTCTGGCGCGCGACGCGGTACGGACTCTCCGGTGAGCTGCTCGACCTCGAGCGCGGCGTGCCGGTGCCGGCGCGGGCGCGACTGGAGCAACTCGTCGAATGGGTGCAGCCCGTCGCCGAGGAGCTCGGCGCTGCGCAGTGGCTCGCGGTGCCGGACCGGAACGGCGCCGAGCGGCAGATCGCGCGCCACGAGGAGGGCGCCTCGCTGGAGGAGATCTTCGTCGAGCAGGTCCGCGCGGGCGAACGTGTCCGAGGCTGAAACTCCCAGCGCAGAAGAGCTCGTCGAGGAGTTCCGCAAGGCGAAGGTCGACGAGTTCCTCGTCCACACCTGCTCGTTGCTCGCGTCGCTCGCGTACGGCAAGCTCGAGGCGAAGGAACTCGACCAGGCGCGGCTCGCGATCGACGCGCTGAAGGCGCTCCAGCCGCTCGTGCCGGAGGCGGCCGGACGTGAGCTCCAGGGCGTCGTCGCGAGCCTGCAGCTCGCGTTCGCCGACGCCGCGAAGTGATTCCGGTCACGCTCGCGGACGCGCACGGCGCCGAGCTCGCCGCCGCCGCGCGGTGGAACGGCGCCGGCGCCGTCCCCCGCGCGCTCGCCGTCGCGGCACTGGCCGAGCAGCGCCTGGAGCTCCGGCTCGCCGGCGACCCGGCACGCTTCCGCGCGGCGCTGCGTGCGCTTCCGCCCGGAGTGGCCGCCGACGTCGCCGACGACGTGACCGCCCACCGGGAGCTCGCGGCGCTGACGCCGCCGCGTCCAGCCTCGGCGTTCCGCGTCGGACGCGCCGCGGCGGCCGCGACTCTGCTCCGCTTCTACCGCGAGGCCGAGCGGCGCTCGGGAGTCGCGTGGCAGCTCCTCGCCGCCGTCAACTACGTCGAGTCCGATTTCGGCCGCGTGCGCAACGAGAGCGCATCCGGCGCACAGGGCCCGATGCAGTTCATCCCACCGACGTGGCGCACGTACGGCCGCGGCGACGTCCACGACCCTCATGCCGCGATTCTCGGCGCCGCGCGCTTCCTGCGCGCCGCCGGCGCGCCCGGGGACGTCCGCGGTGCCCTCTACCGCTACAACCCGTCCCGGGCCTACGTCGACGCCATCCTCCGCTTCGCCGCCCGGATCCGCCGCGACAGGCGTGCATATCTCGTCTTCTACGCCCGCGAGCTGATCGTCCGGACGCCGTCCGGCTACCGGCAGCTGACGCGCTGCCGCGTCCGAATCTCGGACGAAAACTGGCCGCGCCGGCAGCACTCGGCGCGTTTGACTTTGTGACGAAGGAGAGCCCCGGTCAATGGATTGGTTCAGGCATCACGCAGTGCTCTTTGCGCTCCTGTGCGCGGGAGCGGCTGTCGCCTACGGCATCTGGCTGACGACGTGGCTGCTCGGCCGCCCTGCGGGCAACGAGCGCATGCAGGAGATCGCGCGCGCCGTCCAGGAGGGCGCGGCGGCGTATCTCCGGCGCCAGTACATGACGATCGCGGTCGTCTCGATCGTCCCGTTCCTGCTGCTCGGCTTCTACCACAAGCTCGGCTGGGGAACGGCGATCGGCTTCCTGATCGGCGCCACGCTCTCCGCAGCCGCCGGTTTCATCGGAATGAACGTCGCCGTGCGCTCGAACGTCCGTACCGCCGAAGCCGCGCGTAGCGGCCTTTCACCGGCACTCAACGTTGCGTTCCGCGCCGGCTCGGTGACGGGGCTGCTCGTCGTCGGGCTCGGGCTGTTCGGCGTCGCCGGCTACTACTGGGTGCTCACCGACTGGTTCAACCACACGCCGCGCTCCGCGATCGACGACCTCGTCGGGCTCGCGTTCGGCGGCTCGCTCATCTCGGTGTTCGCGCGTCTCGGCGGCGGCATCTACACGAAGGCCGCCGACGTCGGCGCGGACCTCGTCGGCAAGATCGAGGCGGGAATTCCGGAGGACGACCCGCGCAATCCGGCCGTGATCGCGGACAACGTCGGCGACAACGTCGGCGACTGCGCCGGCATGGCGGCCGATCTCTTCGAGACCTATGCGGTGACGGCGGTCGCCGTGATGCTGCTCGGCATCACGGGCGGTGCGGCGACGACGGGCACGCACATCTGGCTCTTTCCGCTCGCGATCGGCGGCGTCTCGATCATCTCGTCGATCATCGGCGTCCAGTTCGCGCGCGTGCGCGAGGGCGGCAACGTGATGAACGCGCTCTATCGTGCGGTGCTCGTCGCGACCGCGATCTCGGCGCTCGCCTTCTGGCCGATCACGACGGCGTTCGACTCGAGCGGTAGGTTCGGCTTCGACAACCTCTACGGCTCGGCGCTCGTCGGCCTCGGGATCACGGCGCTGCTCGTCGGGATCACCGAGTTCTATACCGGTACGCGCTGGGGGCCTGTGAAGTCGATCTCGCGTGCGTCGCAGACCGGGCACGCGACGAACATCATCGAGGGACTCGCCGTCGGCATGCAGGCGACGGCGCTGCCGGTGATCGTGATCGCGATTGGCATCCTGCTCGCGAACCACTTCGCGGGCCTGTTCGGCATCGGCGTCGCCGTGATGGCGCAGCTCTCGATGACGGGCTTGATCGTCGCGCTCGACGCGTACGGTCCCGTCACCGACAACGCGGGCGGCATCGCCGAGATGGCCGACCTGCCGCCGGAGGTGCGTGCGATCACCGATCCGCTCGACGCCGTCGGCAACACGACGAAGGCGGTCACGAAGGGCTACGCGATCGGCTCGGCTGCGCTCGCCGCGCTCGTCCTCTTCGGCTCCTATGCGGACGGGCTCCGCGAGCAGGGCACGGGGACGCATCTCGCCGGGATCACGTTCGACCTCTCGGACGCGTGGGTGATCGCCGGCCTCTTCATCGGCGGCCTGATGCCGTTCCTGTTCGCGTCGCTCGCGATGCAGGCGGTCGGCCGCGTCGGCGGGGAGGTCGTCGAGGAGGTGCGCCGGCAGTTCCGCGAGAACCCCGGAATCATGGAAGGCACGCAGCGGCCCGAGTACGGCCGCGCGATCGACATCGTCACCGGCTCGGCGATCAAGTCGATGATCCTGCCGGCGATCGTGCCGATCGCGTTCCCGATCATCGTCGGCGCGATCAGCGCGAAGATGCTCGGCGGCCTGCTGATCGGGACGATCGTCACCGGGCTCTTCCTCGCGATCGCGATGACGTCCGGCGGCGGCGCGTGGGACAACGCCAAGAAGCTGATCGAGGACGGCGCCTACGGCGGCAAGGGCTCGGAGGCCCACGCAGCCGCGGTCACCGGCGACACCGTCGGCGACCCGTACAAGGACACCGCGGGGCCGGCGATCAACCCGATGATCAAGATCGCCAATATCGTCGCAATCCTGATAATTCCCCTCATCATCTCCATCCACGGCTAGAACACCGGTCCAGCGCACACGACCAAGCCGGCCGCGAGCGGCGGCGTAGCCGCCGCTCGACGCTATGGCTCGCCGACGGCGGCAGCAGCTCGAGCGCGTCCTCGGGGCGAACGCCCTCTTCGCGACCGCCTACGGCAACGTCGGCTCTTCGATCTACTACGCCCTCGGCCTCACGGCCAGCATCGCGCTCGGGCTCACGCCCGTCGTCTTCATCATCAGCGGCCTGATCTTCGCCGCGACCGCCGCCACCTACGCCGAAGGGACGGTCCGCTACCCCGAGGCCGGGGGCTCCTCGTCCTTTGCGCGGCATGCCTTCAACGAGCTCGTCTCCTTCGGGGCCGCGTGGGCGCAGATGCTCAACTACGTGATCACCGTCGCCATCTCGGTGATCTTCGTCCCGCACTACCTCTCGATCTTCTGGGAGCCGCTGCGGACGAACCCCTGGGACATCATCGTCGGGATCATCTGCACGTGGCTGCTCGTGACGCTGAACATCGTCGGGATCAGGGAGGCCGCGAGCCTCAACATCTTCCTCGCCGTGCTCGACTTCGCGACGCAGCTGCTGCTCGTCGCAATCGGGTTCACGCTCATCTTCAGCCCGCACACGCTGACGAGCAACATCCATCTCGGGGTCGCGCCGAGCTGGTCGAGCTTCGCGCTCGCGGTTCCGGTGGCGATGATCGCGTACACAGGTATCGAGACCGTCTCGAACCTGGCCGAAGAGGCGCGCGACCCGGTGCGGTCGATTCCGCGCGCGATCTCCTGGGTCGCGGTCGCCGTCTTCGCGATCTACTTCACGCTGCCGTTCATCGCCCTTTCGGCAATGCCGGTGACGAAGCAGGGCGGCAAGTACATCACGCAGCTCGGGGAAGACCCGCCGAAGGGCTTCAAGAACGATCCCGTCCTCGGCCTCGTCGAGAACCTCGGCCTGCACGGCCACGTTCTCTCCGCTGCGAAGGTGTACGTCGGCATTCTCGCCGCGACGATCCTGTTCATCGCGACGAACGCAGGCGTGATCGGGGCGTCGCGGATCACGTACTCCATGGCGTCGTACCGCCAGCTGCCGGAGAACTTCCGCCGCCTGCATCCGAGGTTGCGCACGCCGTGGCTGTCGCTCGTCGTCTTCGCCGGCGCGGCGCCGACGGCCTTCCTCCTCTCCGGCCAGGTCGACTTCCTCGGCCGGATGTACGCCTTCGGCGCGATGCTCTCGTTCACAATCGCGCACGTCGCGGTGACGGCGCTGCGCTACCGGAAGCGCGACGACGAGCTCGTGTTCCGCGCGAAGCCGAACGTCACGATCGGCGGCGTCTCGTGGCCCCTGTTCGCAATCCTCGGCGGCCTCGGAACGGGGATCGCGTGGCTCGTCGTCGTGATCCAGGACGCGCCGACGCGCTACGCCGGTCTCGGCTGGCTCGTCTCCGGGTTCGCGTTCTACTGGCTCTACCGGCGGCGCTGGGTTCGCGCGCCGCTGAGCGAGACGCTCCGCGCGCCGGTCGTGATCGGACCCGGGGCCGCGCTCGAGTACCGCAACATCCTCGTCCCGATCGCGCCGGGGTACCCCTCCGACGAGGCGACCGACATCGCGTGCCGCCTCGCCGCGGAGCGCGGCGCCCGCGTCATCGCGGTCACCGTCGTCGAGGTGCCGCTCGACCTGCCGCTCGACGCCTATCTGCCGGAACAGGTGGAGGAGGCGAACCGCCAGCTCGACGAGGCGCGCGCGATCGGTGCGTCCTACGGGCTCGGCGTCGTCGGCCGCCTCATCCGTGCGCGCAGCGCCGGCCGCGCGATCGTCGACGAGGCCGAGCGCCGCGGAAGCGAGATCGTCGTTATGGGGGCGCCGCGGCGGCACCGCGGTACCCGCCGCGCGATCTTCGGCGAGACCGTGGACTTCGTCCTCAAGCACGCGCCGACCCGGGTCATGGTCGCCGCGGGTGCCCAGGCGACGTGAAGCACTACCGCTACGCCGTCTACATCTTCGGCGGCATCTTCGTCGTCCTCGGCTGGGCGATCCTGATCAGGACCGCGCTGGGCGGCGGCGGGTCGTTGGGCTACCTCTTCGGCGCGCTCTTCATCGCCCTCGGCACCGGGCGTATCTACCTCCAGCGGCGGCGATAATCCGGACCGTATGGCCCGGAAGCTGCCCCAGCTCCAGCGCGTCCTCGATGCGCCCGCGCTCGCCTCCGTCGCCTACGGCGAGATCGCGTCGTCGATCTACTTCGCGCTCGGGATCATCGCGGCACATGCACTCGGCCTCACGCCGGCGGTGCTCGGCCTCGTCGGGCTCCTCTTCATGATCGTCGCGCTCTCGTACGCCGAGGGCACCGCGGCGATCCGCGAAACCGGCGGCGCGGCGACCTTCGTCCGCATTGCGTTCAACGACGTCGCCGGGTTCATGACCGGATGGGTCCTCTTCCTCGACTACCTGATCGTGATCTCCCTCTCGGCGCTCTTCCTGCCCCACTACCTCGGCAGCTCGCTCGAGGTCGACGCGCTCAACAAGAAGCCCTGGGACGTCGTCGTCGCCGTCGGCATGATCGCCGCGATCGCCGCGACGCGCCTCGTCCGCCGGCCCGCGCTCTACACGTTCGGGTTCGCGGTCCCCGTACTCGACCTCGTGACACAGCTGCTGCTGGTGATCGTCGGCTTCGCCGTCATCTTCTCTCCGCACGCGCTGACGCTCGGCGTCTCCCTCGGTCACGAACCGAGCTGGCACGCGATCGCGTTCGCGTTGCCGCTCGCGATGCTCGCCTACACCGGGCTCGAGACCGTTGCGAACTTCGCGGAAGAGGTGCGGCGCCCGGGCCGCGACCTGCCGCGCAGCCTCTTCAGTGCGATCGGGCTCGTCGTCGTCCTCTACGTGTTGATCGCCTGCGTCGGTCTGTCGGCCTTCCCGGCGCACGGCGGCACGACCGCGCTCGGGACGAGCTGGGAGCATGCGCCGCTCGTCGGGATCGCAGCCGCGTTCAAGGGTCACGTGCCCGACTGGTTCCAGTCGGGGCTGAAGTTCTACGTCGGGCTGACCGGCGCGCTCGTCCTGTTCGCCGCTGCGACGACATCGATCTCCGGCTTCAGCCGCCTTGCTTATTCGCTCGGGGAGCACGGCCAGCTGCCGCCGTCGTTCGGCCGTCTGAATCGCCGCACGCTCGTCTCGCCGCAGTCGATCCTCTTCGCGGCGGGAATCGCGATCGCGCTCGTCGCCGGCACCGCGGGCCGCCACGACCAGGTCGCGTTCCTCGCGTCGCTCTTCAGCTTCGGCGTGCTGCTCGCATTCACCGCCGCCCAGCTCGCCGTGATCCGGCTCCGCCGGACGAAGCCCGACCTGCGCCGCCCGTTCCGCGTGCCCTTCGAGTGGCGCGGCGTTCCGATCCCGTCGGCGATCGGCGCCGTCGCAACCGCCGCGATCTTCGTGGTCGCGATGGTCACGCACGCCGGCGCACGCTACGGCGGCCCGGTCTGGCTGCTGATCGGGCTCGTCATCTACGTCCTCGTGCGCCGCGAGCGCGGCACCGGGATGTTCGAGCACGTCGTCGCGTCCGACGAGCAGGAGCTGCCGGAGGCGGCGCAGTTCTCGAGCATCCTCGTGCCGATGAAGCTCGGGCCGATCGGCGAGGAGATGGTCGCGACCGCGGTCAAGCTCGCGCAGGAGCGTTCCGCTCGACCTGCCGCTCGACGCGGACTTGCCGGACGCGGAGGAGCGGGCAGCGGCCTCGCTCGCCGAGGCGCGGCTGCTCGGCGCCGACCACGGCGTCGACGTGACGGTCGAGACCGTCCGCGCCCGGGCGCTCGGCGACGCGATCGTCCGCGAGGCCGAGCTTCGCGGCTCCGATCTGATCGTGATGGGCTCGAGCCCCCGCTGGCGCCGCCAGTCCCGCTTCTTCTCGCCGACGGTCGAGTACGTCCTGAAGAAGGCACCCTGCGAGGTGTTGATCGTCGCCTTCCCCCAAGGCGTGCTGGAGGAAGACCTCGCTGAAGTCTAGGTACGGAGCTACGCTGGCGCTATGAATGCATTGGTTATCGGCTGTGGCCGCGTCGGCTCCTCGATCGCGCGGCAGTTGGCCGAGGAAGGTTGGGACGTCTCCGTCGTCGACGAGAACGAGGAGTCGCTGGCGCGGCTGGGCGATCGCTGGCCGGGCCGGTTCGTCGTCGGGCACGGGATGGACGTCGAGGTGCTCCGCGAGGCCGGGATCGAGGAGGCCGAGGCCGTCGTCGTCGCGACCGACGGCGACAACACGAACATCGTCATCGGCCAGGTCGCGCAGAAGCGGTTCGACATCAGCTGCGTCGTCGTCCGGGTGCTCGACCCGGCTCGCGCGGACTTCTACGCCGAGCGCGGCCTGCGCACCGTGTGCCCGACGAAGACGGCCATCAACGTCCTTACGGATGCCGTCCGCGCCTGCGAGATCCCGGGCATGCCCAGAGTGGAAGCCTGATGTACGTCCTGATCGCAGGCGGCGGCAAGGTCGGGGCGAACGTCGCACGAACGCTGATCCGCGCCGGCCACGAGGTGACGCTGATCGAGCAGAACGCGGCGCGCTTCGCGCGGCTCGAGGAGGAGTTCGAGCACCAGGTGCAGCACGGCGACGCGACCGAGCTGCACATCCTCGAGCGCGCCGGCATCGCGCGGCCTCCCGACATCGTCCTCGCGCTGACGGGCGACGACGAGGACAACGTCGTGATCTCGCAGATCGCACAGGAACGCTATGGCGTCCCGAAGGTGATCGCGCGCGTCAACGATCCACGCAACCAAGCTCACTTCGATCTGATGGGCATCTCGCCGACGATCTGCGCGGTCTCGAGCGTGATGGCGCTCGTCGAGCACGAGGTGCCCGAGCACGAACTGATCCACCTGCTCGAGCTGCGCAAGGAGAACCTCGAGATCGTCGAGGTACAGATCGACAAGAACTCGCCGTCGGCGGGCAAGCGCGTCGAGAGCCTGACGATGCCCGAGGGGGCGCGGCTGATCTCCGTGATGCGGAACGGGCGAGCGGAGATCGCGGTCGGGTCGACCGAGCTCCAGCCCGGCGACCAGGTGCTGGCGATCCTCGAGCCGGGCAAGGAAGACGAATTGAAGCGCGTGCTGCTCAAGGCATAACGACGCGCGCAAGCTTTTCCGGCCGCCGGACGTCTCAACTGCCATGATTGCCCAGCTCATCGCCGCCACGGCGCTTGCCGTTTCGCCCGCAAGTGCGACGCGCGCCGACTACTCGTTCAAGCCGGTCGTCACCGGCCTCGCGCAGCCGACGTACGTGACCGCCGCGCCCGGCGAGCCCGACAAGCTCTACGTCGTGGAGCAGGACGGCCAGATCCGAACGGTCGAGGGCGGGAAGATCACCGGCACCTTCCTCGACATCTCGGGCCGCGTGCGAAGCGGCGGCGAGCAGGGTCTCCTCTCGGTGGCGTTCTCGCCCGGGTACATACAGAACCACCGCTTCTACGTCGACTACACCGACCGGAACGGCGACACGCGGGTCAGCGAGTTCAAGTCCGACGGGACGAGAGGCCTGCCGTCGAGCGAACGCCTGCTGCTGTTCGTGAAGCAGCCCTACGCGAACCACAACGGCGGCCAACTCGAGTTCGACGCACGCGGCTTCCTCTACGTCGGCATGGGCGACGGCGGCTCCGCCGGCGATCCGGGCAACCGCGCGCAGAACCTCTCGACGCGGCTCGGCAAGCTGCTGCGGACGAACCCGCTGCGCGGCTCGTCGTGGCAGATCGTCGGCTACGGGCTTCGCAACCCGTGGCGATTCTCGTTCGACCGTGCGACCGGCGATCTCTGGATCGCCGATGTCGGTCAGGGCGCGTGGGAGGAGATCGACTTCCGCGCGAAGGCCAAGATCGGGGCGCTCGCGAACTACGGCTGGAGCCGGTACGAGGGCAAGGCCGTCTACGACTCCGCGAAGCCGCTGCGCAAGCTCGGCAACCTCGTGTTCCCCATCACGGTCTACGGCCACGACGCCGGCGCGTGCTCGGTCACGGGCGGCTACGTCTATCGCGGGTCGGCCGTCCCCGGCGCCGTCGGGCGGTACTTCTACGGCGACTACTGCAACGGGAGGATCTGGAGCTTCAACGCGAGCGGCGGTCGCGCCTCCGCGCAACGGCAGGAGCCGTTCAGGGTGCCGAGCCTCTCGTCGTTCGGCGAGGACGGCAACGGCGACCTGTACGCGGTCTCCCTCGAGGCGGGGACGCTCTACAAGCTGACCGCGTGAGGCGGATCGCGCTGATCGTCGCCGCGGCCGCGTGCGCTGCCGCGGGCCCGGCGGCGGGATCGGACTGGACGCGCTTCGGCTACGACGCCGCGCGCTCGAATGCCGGCCCCGCGTCGACCGGGATCACCGCCGCGAACGTCGGCAAGCTGCACCGGCAGCTCGTCCGGCTCGACGGCACGGTCGACGCGTCGCCGATCTACCTCGGCGGCGTCCGCGTGCGCGGCTCGAAGCACGACGTCTTCTTCGTCACGACGACGTACGGACGCACGGAGGCGATCGACGCGACGAACGGCCGCGTCCTCTGGCGCTTCACGCCGCCGGCGACCGCGAAGCTCGCCGGCACGTACCAGTTCACGACGGCGACGCCGGTCGCCGACCCGGGACGTGCGTGGATCTACGCGAGCTCACCGGACGGGCAAATCTGGAGACTGTCCGTCTCCGACGGCCATCCGGCCTGGAGCGTCGAGATCACGCGCCTGCCGGCACGCGAGAAGATCGCCGCGGCGCTCAACTTCGCCGACGGGCACGTGATCGCGACGACGGGCGGCTACATCGGCGACGCGCCACCGTACCAGGGTCACGTCGCCGTGATCGACGCGGCGAGCGGCAAGCTGCTGCACGTCTGGAACTCGCTCTGCTCCGATCGAGCGGGACTGCTCGTGCCGAGCACCTGCCCCGAGAGCGACTCGGCGATCTGGGGCCGTGCGGGCGCGGTCGTCGAGCCGGCCACCGGCGACCTGCTCGTCGCCACCGGCAACGGCTTCTTCGACGGAAAGACGTATTGGGGCGACTCCACGCTTCGGCTCGCGCCGGACGCGTCGCGGCTCGTCGGGAGCTGGACGCCGACGAACGAGGCGGAGCTGAACAAGGGCGACACCGACCTCGGCTCGACGTCGCCCGCGCTGCTCGGGGGCGGGCTCGCCGTCCAGAGCGGGAAGGACGGACGGCTGCGGGTCCTCGACCTCGGATCGCTGTCGCCGGCCGGCCGCAAGGGCGGTGAGCTGCAGACGGTCGGCACACCGGGTGGGGGCGGAGTCTTCACCGCGCCCGCGGTGTGGCATGCCGCCGGAAAGACACGAGTCTTCGTTGGCAACGCCTCAGGCATCGCCGCATGGACGGTTCGAGCGCGCCGTCTCCATCCTGCGTGGACCGCGGGTGCGGCGTCCACGAGTCCGGTCGTCGCCGGCGGCCTGCTCTACGCGTACGACCCGGACGGCGGCCTACGTGTGTATCGCGCGTCGACCGGGAAGCTCGTCGCGACGCTGCCGTGCGGGGCCGGGCACTGGAACAGCCCGACCGTCGCGGACGGCCGGATCGCGCTGCCCGAGGGCGACGCGAACCAGCACGCGACGAGCGGCGTGCTCGACATCTGGCGCCGCTGACCGCTCGCTACCCGGCGCGGCGCCGCCGAACCTGCGGCCCCTGCTGGCCGATGGCCGCGTAGGCGAGGGCCTGGAGCGACTCGTTCAGCGTCGCGAGCTCGCGCTGGATCCGGAGAAAGCCCTCGTCGTGGTCGAGGCGCGTGTTCAGCCGGCCGAGCTCGGCGGCGATCCGGTCGAGCCGCTCGAGCACGGCCTCGAATCGACGGTCGGAGAGTTCGGCATCCATGCCCTTAATAGTACGCGCGAGTAGACCGGGTCCCGACCTCTCCCCCCACCTGGCTACGAGCCTAACGCGAAAAAACGCACAGGTGGCGCACGAAACCGTGCCGACTTTGTGACGATTACGCGCGGGAGGGCCGCGATCCGAGCTCAAACAGATCCTTGCGGCTCCGCACGACCACTGCCTCGGGCCCGAGCTCGCGCCGAACCTCGTCCAGCGTCCCCACGGTCTCGACCCGGCGCGCCGCGCCGAGCTGGCCGAGCGCGACGCGCGCGAGCTCGATGGGGGCGTCCGTGAACACGCCCAGCCGGGTGCCCGCCGCCTGGAGCTGCCGGAGCAACGCATTCGCCTCCGGATTCGGCCGTAAGTAGAGCGGTGCGCGGTCCTCCGCGAACCGCTCCAGCAGCACGCGCCAGTTGCCGAGCCGCTCGTCGAGCAGCGCCGCCGCCGCTGTCCGGTCGTCGGGGACGTCGCCGAGCTCCACGCGCATCCGCCGCGCAGCATCCTCGAGCCAGTCGGCCCAGAGCAGCCGCGTGTCGCCCAGCACCGCGTCGAGGTCGAGTGCTGCCGCCCTCACCGCGCGACCCGCGTCCCGCGGAAGCGCAACACGAGCACGAGGCCGATCGCGGCGCCGATCCCGTCAATCGCGACATCGACGGGCGAGCCGTGTCGGCCGCGCACGAAGCTCTGGTGAAACTCGTCGCCGGCCGCGTACGCGACCGCCACGACGAGCGCCGCGAGCTCGTTCCGGAGCGCGCGCCAGAGCAGCGCCGCGAGCACCCCGTACTCCGCGGCGTGCGCGAACTTGCGCAGGACGGTGTCCCAGGTGCCGAGTCCGCTGTTCAAGCTCGGGATCGACGACAGCCCGAAGATCAGCGCCGCCCACACGACCACGGGCAGCCAGAGCGAGAGCGAACGCGGCATCGGGGCATGGTAGGCTCGCCGCACAAACCGGCGAGCGGAAAGGGAACCCGGTGCGAGTCCGGGACGGTCCCGCCGCTGTGAGGGGAGAAGCTCCCCCGCCACACGCCACTGGCGCGAGCCGGGAAGGCGGTGGGGGAGGGCGCCCCGAGTCAGAAGACCTACCTCTCGCCGCAGATCCGAACCCCTCGCGGAAGGAGGATTCGTGCTTCGTCGTCCCGTCGTTCTGCTCGCGGCGCTAACCGCCGCCCTGCTCGTCCTCGCCGTGCCCGCCGGCGCCGCCGCCGCCCCGGCGTTCCCCGTCACGATCCACGCCGCAAACGGCGACGTCCAGATCACGACGCGCCCGACGCGGATCGTCTCGCTCTCCCCGACGCACACCGAGACGCTCTTCGCCATCGACGCCGGCTCCCAGGTCATCGCCGTGGACGACCAGTCGAACTATCCGCCGCGCGCTCCGCGGACGAACCTCTCTGGCTACCACCCGAACGTGGAGGCGATCGTCTCCTACCGCCCCGACCTCGTCGTCGTCTCCGACGACGGCGGCCTCGTCGCCTCCCTGCGGAAAGTCGGGATCACGGTGCTGTTCGAGCCCGCCGCAGACAATCTCGCCCAAGCCTACGACGAGATGCGCCAGCTCGGCGCCGCGACGGGCCACGCCGCGCGCGCGAAGGCCGTCGTCTCCTCGATGCAGGTGACGATGACGAAGCTGATCCGGTCGGTGCCGAAGCGGTCACGGCACCTGAAGGTGTTCCACGAGCTCGGTCCGGATCTCTACTCCGCGACATCCAAGACGTTCATCGGGCAGGTCTACAGGACCTTCGGCTTCCAGAACATCGCGGACGCCGCGGACAAGAGCGGCAACGGGTATCCGCAGCTCTCGAATGAGTACGTGCTCGCGGCGAACCCGGACCTCGTCGTCCTCTCCGACACGAAATGCTGCGCGCAGACCGCGAAGACCGTGGCCGCGCGGCCGGGATGGAGCAACGTCGCGGCCGTCCGCGGACACGGGGTGATCGGCGTCAGCGACGACATCGCGTCGCGGTGGGGACCGCGGATCGTCGACTTCGTCCGGATCGTGGCCGCTGCTGCGCGGCGATCGGAGTCGTGAGCGCCGCGCCCCCGGCGGCGATTCGCGCGCGCGGCATCCCTGTCCGCTGGGGTGCCGCCGCGCTGCTCTTCCTGCTCGCGTCGCTCGTCCTCGGGCTCGGCATCGGGCCCGTGAATCTCGGCGCGGGGCCGATCGTGGAGTCGACGCTGTCGCATCTGCCGTTCGTGCACGTCCATTCGCCGCTCAGCGGTGCCGACGACGCAGTCCTGTGGCAGCTGCGGGCGCCGCGCGTCGTGCTCGGTGCGCTCGTCGGTGGAATGCTCGCGATCGCGGGCTCCGCGTATCAGGGCGTGTTCCGCAATCCGCTCGCCGACCCATACCTGCTCGGTGTCGCTGCGGGCGCCGGACTCGGCGCGACCATCGCGATCGCATACGGCCGCGCGGGCGGCTCGGGCAGCCTGCTTCCGGTCGCCGCGTTCGCGGGCGCGGCGCTCGGCGTCTCGCTCGCGTACGGTCTCGGCCGGTCGGTCGGCGGCGCACGGATGAGCGGCGCCTTGATCCTCGCCGGCGTCACCGTCGCGGCGTTCATGACCGCGGTGCAGACGTTCGTGCAGCAGCAGCGCTCGCAGTCGTTGCGCGACGTGTTCGCGTGGCTCCTGGGCGGCTTCGCGACGGCGACGTGGCACGACGTCGCGATCTCCGCGCCGTACATCGTCGTCAGCGCGACGCTGCTGCTGCTCCACCGGCGTGTGCTGGACGTGCTCAGCCTCGGCGACGACGAGGCTGCGAGCCTGGGGCTCGAGGTGCGGCGCGTGCGGCTGATCGTCGTCGTCGCCGCGACGGCGGGAACGGCAGCCGCCGTCGCGGTCAGCGGTCTGATCGGCTTCGTCGGGATCATCGTCCCGCACACGATCCGCCTGCTCGTATCGCCGAGCTACCGCGCCGTCGTGCCGCTCTCGCTCGTCGTCGGCGCCGGCTTCCTAGTCTGTACCGACGTGCTCGCCCGGACGGTGCTCTCGCCGTCGGAGATCCCGATCGGCGTCGTCACTGCGTTCTTCGGGGCGCCGTTCTTCGCCGCCGTGCTGCGGACCACGCGCGGAGCGGGACTGTGAGTGCGCTCGAGTTGCATCACGTAGAGGTGCAGCTCGGCCGCGCCGAGATCGTCCGCGGAGTGAGCGCGTCGGTGGAGCACGGCGAGTGGGTCGCGCTGATCGGGCCGAACGGCGCGGGAAAGACGACGATGCTGAGAGCGGTCGCCGGGCTCGTCCCGTTCGACGGCGCGATCGCGGTCGACGGGATGCCGGTGTCGGCGGCGACGCGGCGCGAGCTCGCCCGCCGGATCGCGCTCGTGCCGCAGATCCCGCACATCCCCGAGGAGTTGACGGTCGCCGAGTACGTCCTGCTCGGGCGCACGCCGTACATCCCGTATCTCGCGATGGAGGGAGGCTCGGACCGGCGGGCTGCTGCCGAGGCGCTCGAGCGGCTCGGTCTGCGCCCTTTCGCCGAGCGGCGGCTCGGTTCGCTCAGCGGGGGCGAGCTCCAGCGCGTCGTGCTCGCGCGCGCGCTCGCGCAGGAGGCGCCGCTGCTGCTCCTCGACGAGCCGACGAGCGCGCTCGACCTGGGCCGCCAGCAGCAGGTGCTCGAGCTCGTCGACGAGCTTCGCCGCAACGGCGGGCTGACGGTGCTGTCGACGATGCACGACCTCAGCCTCGCCGGGCAGTATGCGGACCGGCTCCTCCTGCTCGACGCCGGGCGCATCGAGGCGGCGGGTTCGCCGGTGGAGGTGCTCTCCGAGGCGACGCTGGCCGCGTACTACGGCGCGTCGGTCCGGATCGTCCGCGAGAACGGCCACGTCTTCGTATTGCCTCGCCGCCGGGAGCTTGCGTGAGCGCGCTGATGGTGCAGGGCGCGTCGAGCTCGGCGGGGAAGAGCCTGCTGACGACGGCGCTCGCACGTGCGTTCGTGCGACGCGGGATCGACGTCGTCCCGTTCAAGGCGCAGAACATGTCGAACAACGCGCGCGTCGTCGCCGGCGGCGAGATCGGGGTCGCGCAGTACCTGCAGGCGCTCGCCGCGCGCGTCGAGCCCGACGTGCGGATGAACCCGGTGCTCGTGAAGCCGGAAGGCGACGACCGCAGCCAGGTCGTCGTGCTCGGCCGCGCCGACCTCGAGCTGAGTCGCCGGCCGTGGCGCGCCCGCCACGCCGCGCTCTGGCCGGTGATCGAATCGGCGCTCGCCGACCTGCTCGCGGAGCACGAGTTCGTGCTTCTCGAGGGCGCGGGAAGTCCGGCGGAGATCAACCTGCGCGACACCGACCTCGCGAACATGCGCAGTGCGAAGGCAGCCGGCGCCCCGGTCGTGCTCGTCGCGGACATCGACCGAGGCGGCGCGTTCGCGCACCTGTACGGAACGTGGGCGCTGTTGCCGGAGGACGAACGCGAGCTCGTCTGCGGATTCGTGCTGAACAAGTTCCGCGGCGACGCGTCGCTGCTCCCGCCGGCGCCGGCGATGCTCGAGGGCCTGACGGGCGTGCCGACGCTCGGCGTGCTGCCGTGGCTCGAGCACGGGCTTCCCGACGAGGACGGCGCCGCGGCGCCGTCGCGCTCCGGTGCGCGGCCGGTCGTCGCCGTCGTCCGCTACCCGTTCGCGTCGAACCTCGACGAGTTCAAGCTGCTCGAGCAGGTCGCGGACGTGCGCTGGGCCGCGCACCCGGCCGATCTCGACGGCGCCGATCTCGTCGTCCTGCCGGGATCGAAGCACGTCGCCGCCGACCTCGCGTGGTTGCGACGCACCAGCCTCGACGCGGCCGTCTCCGCCTATCGAGGGCGGGTGCTCGGGATCTGCGGCGGCTTGCAGATGCTCGGCCGGCGAGTCGAGGATGCAGCGGGCGTCGACGGAAGCGCGGACGGTCTCGGATTGCTTGCAGTTGCAACCATTTTCGTTGCAGGCAAAACCATTCGGCCGGCGACGGCGCGCTTCGTCGAGCTGCCGGAGCCGTGGGCGACGCTCGGCGGCCGCGAGCTGCGCGGGTACGAGATCCGGCACGGCGAGACGTCGCCCGAGCCGGGCGCACGCGAGGCGCTCGGCGGCCGGCTCGGCTTCGTCGCCGGGAACGTCCTCGGCCTTTCGGTGCACGGGCTCTTCGAGGACGCGGATCTCGTCGCAGCACTGCTCGGCGTTCGGCCGACGCGCTCGCTCGACGACGTGTTCGACGCGCTCGCCGACGCCGTCGAGGAGCACCTCGACCTCGCGCGCCTGCTCGAGCTCGCGGCGGTCGCGGCGTGAGCGAGGGTCGTCCGCGCTCGCTCGTCCTCGTCAACACCGGCCACGGCAAGGGCAAGTCGACAGCGGCATTCGGCGTCGTGATGCGTGCGGTCGCGCGCGGCTGGCGCGTGTGCGTGATCCAGTTCATCAAGTCGGACAAATGGAGGGTCGGCGAGGAGCAGGTGGCGCGGCAGCTCGGCGTCGAGTGGCTGAAGGGCGGCGACGGGTTCACGTGGGAGTCGCCGGACCTCGACGAGAGCGCGGGGCGTGCGGCGGCGGCGTGGCAGCTCGCCGCCGCTGCGATCGCCGGCGGCGAGTACGAGCTCGTCGTCCTCGACGAGGTGACCTATCCGATCAACTACGGCTGGATCGACGGCGGCGCGGTTGTCGGCGCGATCCGGGACCGGCCGGCGCACGTGTACGTCGTCGCGACGGGGCGCGACGCACCGCCCGAGCTCATCGACGTCGCCGACACGGTGACCGAGATGGTCAAGGTCAAGCACGTATACGACCGCGGCGTCCGTGCGCGGCGGGGGATCGACTTCTGAGCGAGGCGGCCGCGGTCGTGGCGGCGTGGCTCGT
This sequence comes from Actinomycetota bacterium, assembly GCA_005884575.1. Classification (GTDB taxonomy): domain Bacteria; phylum Actinomycetota; class Thermoleophilia; order Gaiellales; family Gaiellaceae; genus AC-16. The sequence continues at coordinate 25,726 of VAWW01000030.1, read as the reverse complement.
CGACCGGTGGGCCGGAGATCCGGCGCGGTTCCATCCCGTGGCCGGCTTCGGGCGCGTCGCCGCTGCGCTCGCGGGCCTGCCCGCGAGCCGCTTCCTGCTCCTTCGCGTCACGCGCGGGCCGGACGACCGCCTTCTGCCCGTCACCGTGCGCGGGCGGGACGAGAACGCATGGTTGGTTGCGGCCCTGCGCGAGCTGACGGCGTGACACTCGTCCTGCTCGTCGGCGGCGCGCGCAGCGGCAAGTCCGCGCTCGCGCTGCGGCTCGCAGAGCGCGAACGCGCACCGGTCGTCTTCGTCGCGACGGGGGAGGCCGGGGACGACGAGATGGCGGCGCGGATTGCGCGCCACCGCGCCGAGCGGCCGGCCGGCTGGCGGACGGTGGAGGAGCCGCTCGACCTCGGCCGCGCGCTCGCCGAGGTGGAGGACGACGCGTGCGTCCTCGTCGACTGCCTCTCGCTCTGGACGGCGAACGTGCTCGAGCGGCACGGTGCCGACGCCGTGGAGGAGCAAGCAGAGGCGGTGGCCGCGGCGGCGGCGCGCAGGGCGGGTCTCACGATCGCGGTCACCAACGAGGTCGGCCTCGGCATCGTTCCCTCGACACCGCTCGGCCGCGAGTATCGCGACGTCCTCGGTCGCGTCAACGCGACGTGGACGGCCGCCGCGAGCGAGGCGTACTTCGTCGTCGCGGGGCGCGCGCTTCGCCTGGAGCAGCTCGATGTCTGACCGGCTCGCGGAGACGATCGCGCGGATCGGCGCACCGGACGACGACGCCGGCCGGGAGGCGCAGGACCTGCTCGACGCGAAGACGAAGCCGCGCCGCAGTCTGGGTCGCCTCGAGGAGCTCGCGTGCCGGATCGCGGCGATCCGCGGGCACGCGCGCCCGGACTTCGAGCCGGCGATCGTCGTCGTCGCGGCGGATCACGGCATCGCGGCCGAGGGCGTCTCGGCGTATCCGCAGGAGGTGACCGCGCAGATGGTCGCCAACTTCGTCGCCGGCGGCGCCGCGATCAACGTCCTCGCGCGTCGCGCCGGCGCGCGGCTCGTCGTCGTCGACGCGGGTGTCGCGACTCCGATTGCGGAGGGACCGGTGCGGGCACTGCGGCTCGGCGCGGGCACCGTGAGCTTCGCCTCCGGGCCGGCCATGTCGCGCGACCAGGCGGTCGCGGGAATCGTCGCAGGCATCGAGCTCGCCGACGAGCTGGCCGCCGACGGCGTCGACCTGCTCGGGATCGGCGAGATGGGCATCGGCAACACGACGTCGGCGAGCGCGCTGGCCGCCGTCCTCCTCGGCGTCGACGCAGCCTCCGTCTGCGGACGGGGAACGGGACTCGACGACGACGGACTCGCGCGCAAGGTCGAGACGATCCGGCGTGCGCTCGCGCTGCAGGCGCCGGATACCGCCGACCCGCTCGGCGTCCTCGCCGCGGTCGGCGGGTTCGAGATCGCGGTGCTTGCCGGCCTCGTGCTGGGCGCCGCCGCGAATCGCCTTCCCGTCCTGCTCGACGGCTTCATCACGGGCGCGGCGGCGCTCGTCGCCGTCCGGCTCGCACCCGCCGCGGCGGGCTCGCTGATCGCGGCGCACCGGTCGCCGGAGCCGGGCCATGCGCCGATCCTCGCGGAGCTGGGACTCGACCCGCTGCTCGACCTCGGCCTCCGCCTCGGGGAAGGGAGCGGCGCGGCGCTCGCGTTGCCGATCGTGGCCGCGAGCCTGGCCGTCCTCGGCGAGATGGCCACGTTCGAGTCGGCAGGGGTGAGCGATGCGGGCCGTTGAGGAGCTGCGCGCGGTCGCCGCCGCGATCACCTTCCAGACGCGGCTGCCGCTCGGCCGTCGGATCGCCGTCGGCGGGGACGACGTCGCGCGCTCGGGTGTCGCGTTCCCGCTCGTGGGAGCCGGTGTCGGCGCCGCGGTCGGCGGCGTCGCGGTCGCGCTGGCGCCGCACCTGTCGCCGCTCGTCGCCGCGGCGATCGCGCTCGCGTTCGGCGCGCTCCTCACCGGCGGCCTCCACCTCGACGCGCTCGCCGACACCGCAGACGCTCTCGGCGCCCGCACCCGCGAGCGCGCGCTCGAGATCATGCGCGATCACGCGATCGGTGCGTACGGCGCGACCGGGCTCGGGCTCGACCTGCTGCTCAAGGCCGGCGTGCTCGCTGCGCTCGACCTGCGCACGCGGACGATCGGCGTCGTCGCTGCGGCGGGCGCGCTCTCGCGCGCCGGCTCCGTCGCGCTCGCGGCGGCGCTGCCGTATGCACGCGCCGAGGGCGGTACGGGCGTGTCGCTGACGACCGGCGGTCGCATCCGCGCGTTCGTCGGCGCCACACTCGCCGTGGGAATCGCGCTCGCGGCTGCGGGAACGACAGGCGCTGCGATGGCCGGAGTCGCTCTGGCCGTCGCCGTCGTTGCGGCGTTCGCGTTCCGCGCCTGGCTCGGCGGAGTCACAGGCGACACGCTCGGCGCCGTCGTCGAGCTGACGGAGACGGCAGGCCTCGTCACCGCGCTCGCGATCCTGGCGTGACGCGGCTGCTCCTGATCCGCCATGCGCGCCCGCAGGACGAGGCCGCACGCGGCCGCTGCTACGGCCGGCTCGACCTCGACCTCGGCGCCGACGGGCGGCGCGCCGCGCAGGAGCTCGCCCAGAGTCTCGAACAGATCGAGCTCGCCGCCGTTCACTCGAGCCCGCGACGCCGTGCGCTGCAGACGGCCGGGCCGCTCGCCGCGCTCCACGGTCTCGAGCCGATCCCCGACGAACGGCTGGCCGAGCTCGACTTCGGCGACCTCGAGGGACGCACCTACGACGAGATCGCCGCGACACAGCCCGATCTGTACCACGCGTGGATGGAAACTCCGACGGAAGTGGAGTTCCCGAACGGCGAGAGCTACGCCACTCTCCGCCGCCGCGCCCTGGAGGCAGTCGCGTCGATCCGGGAGGCGGCGCCGGCGGGCACGGCCGCGATCGTGACGCACGGCGGCGTCGTGCGCGCGATCCTCGCCGACTGCCTGGGGATGCCCGACGAGGCGATCTTCCGGCTCCGGCAGGACTACTGCGCCGTCAGCGTCCTCGAATGGATCGAGGACGTCCCGCTGGTGGGGCCCGTGAACGCTAGAGTGGGCGACGGCGCTCCGGCGCTCTCTATGCGCGACTGACGAGTCGATACCCCGTCCGCTCTCTCCTCGTCAGGAGGCGCATGCTCGCTGCTTCGAACATCGTCAAGTACCACGGTCCGCAGCGCGTCCTCTCGGACGTCACGCTCGTCGTGCCGCCGCGCGCGCGGATCGGCCTCGTCGGCCCGAACGGCGTCGGCAAGTCGACGCTGCTCCGCATCCTCGCGGGCGTCGACGCGTCGGACGCGGGCACGGTTCGCAAGAGCGGAGCCGTCGCGTATCTGCCGCAAGTGGCTCAGAGCCACAAGCGATCCGGCGGAGAGGTTGCCCGGGCGGCGCTCGCGGAGGTGCTGCGGCCCGACTTCGACACGCTGCTGCTCGACGAGCCGACGAACGACCTCGACCTGCCCGGGCTCGAGTGGCTCGAACGCTTCGTCCACCGCTTCGACGGCGGCATCGTCGTCGTCTCGCACGACCGTGCGTTCCTCGACCGGACCGTGACGAGGATCGTCGAGCTGGACGAGGGCAGCCGCGGCGCGCGCGAGTTCGCGGGCGGCTGGAGCAAGTACGCCGCCGAGCGAGACCGCGCGCGCGCGAGGCACTACGAGCGCTGGGAGTCGTCGGTCGAGGAGCGCCGCCGCCTCGAGGAGCAGGCGCGCCGGATGCGGCAGTGGGAGGAGCGCGGCTACGGGCAGGGCCGGAAGAAGAAGAAGTCGAAGGACGTGAAGAAGGCGTACGCGAAGAAGCTCGACCGGGTCGAGCGCATCGCGAAGCCGTACGAGCCGTGGGAGCTGCGGCTCGACCTCGCCGCCGCCGGCCGGCCGGGCGACCTCATGCTGCGGCTCGAGGGAGCCGTCGTCGAGCGCGACACGTTCCGGCTCGGGCCGCTCGACCTCGAGCTCGCGCGCGGGGAACGGCTCGCGCTGCTCGGACCGAACGGCAGCGGCAAGACGACGCTGCTCGACGCGCTCGTCGGGCGGCTGCCGCTAGCCGCGGGACGCCGCGTCGTCGGCACGGGCGTCGTCTTCGGCGAGCTCGAGCAGCGCCGCGACGCCTTCGCCGGGGACGAGCCGCTCGTCGACGCGTTCGTGCGCGCCTCCGAATTCCCCGCCGAGCCCGCACGCACGCTGCTCGCGAAGTTCGACCTCGGGGCCGACCACGTCCTGCGCGCGGCCGGCTCGCTGTCACCCGGCGAGCGGACGCGTGCCGCGCTCGCGCTGCTCTCGGCACGGCAGGTCAACTGCCTCGTGCTCGACGAGCCGACGAACCACCTCGATCTCGAGGCGATCGAGGAGCTCGAGACCGCGCTCGCCGGCTACGACGGCACGGTCGTGCTCGTCACGCACGACCGCCGGTTCCTCGAGACCGTCGCGCCTACGCGGACGCTGGAGCTGCCACCCACCCCGGTTCCGGCCGCACCAGACGGCCTTCCGCGACCAGCCGCTCGACCACCGGATCGTCGCGCGTCCACCACGTCCAGCTGAACCAGCGCGGCACCTCGCGCTCCGGCGCGACGACCGCCGCCCGCACGGCGGCGACGATCAGGTCGTCGAGCCCGCCGCGCCCCGACGGCTCCGGGTAGGCCTGATCCCAGCGCGTCAGCTCGCTCATGTGGTCGTGCCCGCCGCCGGCGAGCTCGACGACGATGATGCGCGAGACGACTGCGCCGCAGAGCTCGAGCGGGTAGCGGATCAGCTTGAGCTCCTTCGGCTTGAGGCCCAGCTCGACGCGCAGATCCTCTGCGGTCGACGGGCCCGCGACGGCGAGGTGCTCGAGCACCAGCCGCCAGTCCTCGCCCTCCTGCTCCATCCGCGCGAGCTCGGCGCGCAGGATCGGGTCGACGAGCGCAGCCGTCTCCTCCGACAAAAGGATGTGCTTGCCCCGGTGGATCTTCAGCGGGAAGACGCCCGGCCGCCGCGCCAGCGCCTCGAACCATGGCCACTTCGTCGCCGGCCACGAGCCGAAGCCGCGCGCCCCGGGCTTGTACGGCTCCTCGTGACAGGCCTCGTAGAAGCTCGGGAGCGCGGAGTCGGGCGTCCGCGTCAGCAGGCCCCGGTCACGGAGGAACTCCTCCGCGTCGTCGACCGATTCGAGCGCACGGCCCGGCATGAGCCGGCACTCGTAGGCCCGCCGCTCCTCCAGCTCCTGCAGTGACTCCACGCCTTCTTATACTCGGCCGCCGATGGCCTCTGCCACGATCCTCACGATCGGCAACGAGCTCGTCTCCGGCGACGTCGCGAACACGAACGGGTCGTGGCTCGCGCAGCGGCTCGCGCCCCTCGGCGTCTCGGTGCGGCTGATCGCGGCCGTGCCGGACGAGATCGACCGGATCGCGGAGTTCGTGCGCGACGAGGCGCCGCGCGCCGACTTCCTGCTCGTCACCGGCGGCCTCGGCGGCACGCACGACGACGTGACGCGTGAGGCGCTCGCCGCCGCGTTCGGCGTGGGGCAGGAGGAGGTCGCGGAGCTCGCCGCCGACCTCCGCTCGCGCTTCGCGCGCGACCCCGAGTACGCCGCGCGCTGGGCCCAGCTCCCGGCCGGCGCCCGCCCGCTGCGCAATCCGCTCGGCGGCGCGCCCGGCTTCGCGATCGAGAACGTCTACGTCCTGCCCGGCCTGCCCAGGGAGATGGAGGCGATGTTCGGCGAGCTCGAGGACGAGCTGCGGCGCGGCAATCCGATCGGCACGTGGCGCCGGACCTACCGCACGGGCGAGAGCCGGATCGCGGCGATCCTCGCTGAGGCGGGCGAGCGCCATCCGGAGGTGCTGATCGGCTCGTACCCGAGCTTCCACCCCGGCGGCCCCGAGGTCGAGATCGTCGTCAAGTCGAGCGACGCGGCAGAGCTGGCGGCCGCCTCCTCCTGGCTGGAGCAGGCTCTCGCAAGGGTGGGTTAACCGCCCACTCGAAGTCGTACCCGCTCGGCTGCCGCGCCCTCCGTTCGGTGAGACCCTGGCTTCACGAAACCAACGGAGGACTGAAATGAGCGAAAACAGAAGTTCGGCCGGCTCGGTCGTGATGATCGTGCTCGGCAGCCTGATCGGGCTGATCGCGCTCGCCCTGCTCGCGGGGGGCGGCGGAGTGATCTGGGCCGATCACGCGAAGAAGGACTCGGCCGGCTACTTCACGACGAACGACCACCGGTTCGAGGCTCCGACCTACGCGCTGACCCACCAGGGCGTGAAGATCGGGAAGGTGCCGTGGATCGGCGACACGAAGATCCGGGTACGCGCGACGGCCGCAGACCCGGCCAAGCCCGTCTTCGTCGGGATCGCCCGCACGGACGACGTGCAGCGCTATCTCGCGAACGTCCCGCACACGGAGACCGAGAACCTCGAATACGACGCGTTCAGCGTCGACTACCGGAACGTCGCCGGCACGCAGGCTCCCGGCCGTCCCGGCGCGCAGCACATCTGGGCCGCTTCCGCGGTCGGCACCGACAAGGTCTCTGTCGCGTGGCCGATCCAGAAGGGCAGCTGGTCCGTCGTGGTCATGAACGCCGACGGCTCCCGCGATGTCGCGGCCGACATCGACCTCGGCGCCAACGTGAAGCACCTCGGCCTGATCACCGGCGGCCTCTTCGGCGGCGGCGCGATCCTGCTCGGCCTCGCGGCGCTGCTGATCCTCGGCGGCTCGCGCGGCGTCGGCGGCGGGACCAGCCCGCAGCCGGTCGTCGACGGGCCGGCCGCGGCCGGGGGTGGCACGGCACCGCTCGAGGCGTCCGTATATCCCGCCCGGCTCGAGGGTCGGCTGGAGGAGCCGCTCAGCCGGTGGCTCTGGCTCGTCAAGTGGATCCTCGTCATCCCGCACTTCATCGTGCTCGCCGTCCTCTGGGTGGCGGCAGCGGTGGCAACGGTGGTGGCGTGGTTTGCGATCCTCGCGACGGGCCGGTATCCGCGCGGCATCTTCGACTTCAACGTCGGAGTGCTGCGCTGGACGTGGCGCGTCAACTACTACGCGACGAACGCGATCGGCACCGACCGCTATCCGCCGTTCACGCTCGCCGAGGTGCCGGACTATCCGGCGACGCTCTCGGTCGAGTACCCGGAGCGGCTCTCGCGCGGGCTCGCGCTCGTCAAGTGGATCCTCGCGATCCCGCACCTGATCGTCGTGGGCATCTTCTCCGGCGGCGCCTGGTTCGGCTGGACTGCGTGGCACGAGGACTGGGGTCGGATGACGGGCGGCGGCCTGATCGGGATCCTCGTCATCGTCGCGGGCGCAGTCCTGCTCTTCACCGGCAGGTACCCGCGGTCGGTGTACGACTTCGTGATGGGCATGAACCGGTGGAACCTCCGCGTCGGCGCGTACGTCCTGCTGATGCGTGACGAGTACCCGCCGTTCCGGCTCGACGCGGGCGGCTCCGAGCCGCCGGCTCAGGTCGACGGCGAGCCGCTGGTCACCGCCGGCGCGTGAGCCACTCGGACGGAACGTAGAAGATCGCGGCGGCCAGCGTCAACACGACGCTGGCCGTCGCGCTGACGAAGGCGATCGCCGTGATGCCGGCGTAGAGCGGCACGCCGGGCCGGAATGCCCTGGTGATCGCGTCGACGCGCCCCTGCGGCGCGTCGGCGGCGATCAGACGCCGGCCGCGCGCCGGATAGAACCAGAGCACCTGGAAGAGGATCGCCATCAGCACGAGCGTGCAGTCGTAGGCGAGCACCGCGTCGCGCTCGTCCGCGCTCCGCAGGAACTCGGCCACGAGCTTCGTCGGGAACGGGATGAAGGCGATGTCGAGCAGGAAGAAGGTGTTGATGAACAGCAGCCGCCGGTCGACGCGCTCGACGAGCTCGAAGATCGAGTGATGGTTTACCCAGATGATCCCGATCGTGATGAAGCTCGTCGCGTACGCGAGGTACGACGGCCAGAGATGGTGGAGCTCCGATCCGAGTGAGCCGTGCAACGGGTTCGGGATCGTGATCTCGAGGACGAGCAGCGTCGCGGCGATCGCGAAGACGCCGTCGCTGAACGTCTCGAGCCGCGTCGTGCCGACGCCGTCCATCAGGCGACGAGCGGCGCGAGATCGCGCCCGAACTCCGCGACCGCGTCGACGTCGTCATGCAGCAGGTGCTGGAGCATCACGCGCTCGCAGCCGCGGTCGCCGTACTCGCGGATCCGCGTTGCAACTTCCTCCACGGAGCCGACCAGGGCCGTGTCGGGCGGCGTCTCGTCGCCGTAGAGGCGGCGCTTCCGCTCGTCGCCGATCACGCACCCGGTCATCAGCGAGAAGCGCATCGTGCCGGGATCGCGGCCCTCCTGCTCGCACGCCTCGCGAACGCGGCGCACGACCTCCGCGAACTCGTCCGGCGGCATCATGAACGTGTTGTACTCGTCGGCCCAGCGCGCGGCTGGTCGCGCGGTGCCGGGCATCCCCTTGCCGCCGACGAGCAGCGGCGGATGCGGCTTCTGCACCGGCTTCGGCAGCGCGGTGCAGTTCTCGAGCTCGTAGTGGCGCCCGTGGAAGTCGAAGCGATCGTCCTTCCACTGGCGGTGGACGATCTCGAGCTGCTCGGCGAGCAGCTCCGTGCGCTCGCGCAGCGGGGGGAACGGGAAGCCGTACGCGCGGTGCTCGGGCACGTTCCAGCCGGCGCCCATTCCGAGCTCGACGCGGCCGCCCGAGATGTGGTCGGCAGTCGCGACGGCCTTCCCGAGCAGCGACGGGTGGCGGAAGGTGACGGGGGAGACGAGCGTCCCGAGCCGGAGCGTCGTCGTTGCAGCCGCGAGCCCGGCGAGCGTCGTCCAGGCGTCCATCGCCCCCTTCTCGGCCGGGTGCGCGAACGACATGTAGTGGTCGGAGCGGAAGAGCGTGTCGATCCTGTTCTCTTCACACGCGCGCGCGAGGGCGAGCCACTGCTCCCAGGTGACGTCCTCCTGCCCCTCGATCATCAGCGCGAGCCGCACCGGAGCGGAGCGTATCCTGCTCTGCCGGTGGCAGAGCGGCTGGCAGACGTCGAGGAGCGTGCGGGACGGCTGATTCTGACGTCGTCGTCCCGGACGGCGATCGGGCTCTGGCAGTACAACGGCTGGTTCGAGGTTCTCGACGGCGGCGTGTCCGACGCGGAGCTCGGCGCGGCAGTCGCCGCCGCGCT
>VAWW01000030.1:3336-16351 GCA_005884575.1 Actinomycetota bacterium | reverse complement strand
GCCGACGTCGGCGGCGAAGAGCTCGGCGCGGCTGTGCGCCGCGCACTCGGCGACGCCGTCCCGTATGGCGAGGCACCGGCGCCTGCGCACGGCGCCGACACGCCGTCGGCGGCCGTCGGCTTCGGCCGCAAGACGGCGTGGCTCGCGATCCGCGACGCGCCGCCGGCCGAGGTCGCCGACGCACTCTCCGCGACCGCAGTTCGGCGCGAGACGTGGAAACGCGGTCTCAACGCGCTCACCGGCCCGGCCGTCTTCATCACGCCGGCGGTCGACGGCTGGACGCTCGTCGTGCTCGGGGACGGAGCGGCCGACGCGGACCTCGACCTCGCGGGGCTGAGCGCGCGCTTCGGCGAGGCGCAGAAGTTCGGATCGCACCGCGTCGTCGACTGGTACGAGTGGCAGCGCTGGGTCGACGGCGAGGCTGTTCGCCGCTACTGCTATGTCGGCGAAAGCGGCGATGTCCGGTTCGACGAGGGCATCCGGGCCGCGGCCGAACGCGAGTGGGACGAGGAGACCGTCCCTGACGAGGAGGCCGTGCTCGATGTCGCCGCCGAGTGGAGCGTCGACCCGATGACGATCGACGGCCGCGTCGACGTCGCGCCCGAGGGTCTGCTCGGCCGGCTCGCGCGTTGAGCCGTGCCCGGTTCCTGGCACCGGACACGGCTCGTTCGAGCTGATTGCTACGGCCGCGCCGGCGCTGGCTGAGCCCCGCCGGCCGGCGCCGCGGCGAGCGTGCCGCCCACGGCGAGTGCTGCGACGCCCAGTTCCGCCACCGTTACCATCGAATGGAGTGTCCGCGACCGCGCCCGAGACCTATCTCGCCGATCTGAACCCAGCTCAGCGGGAGGCCGTCGTGACCACCGAGGGGCCTCTCCTCGTCACCGCCGGCGCCGGCTCGGGCAAGACCCGGGTCCTCACGCACCGAATCGCCCATCTCCTCGCGGCGGTCGGCGTGAAGCCGAACGAGATCCTCGCGATCACCTTCACGAACAAGGCCGCGGGTGAGATGCGGGAGCGCGCCGAGAACCTGGTCGGCCCGGCCGCCCGCGCGGCCTGGATCATGACCTTCCACGCCGCCTGCGGCCGGATCCTTCGGCGCGAGGCGCAGCGGCTCGGCTACCGCTCGAACTTCACCATCTACGACTCCGCCGATCAGCTCCGCCTGACGAAGCAGGTGATCGAAGAGCTCGACCGCGACCCGAAGCGCTTCACGCCGCGCGGCATCCACGGACAGATCTCGAACGCGAAGAACCAGCTGATCTCGCCGGAGGAGTACGCGTCGCGCGTGTCGTCGTTCTACGACCAGACCGTCGCGGACGTCTACGCGCTTTACCAGAAGCGGTTGTTCGCATCGAACGCCGTCGACTTCGACGACATGCTCTTCCTCACCGTCGATGTCCTGCAGCGCTTTCCCGAGGCGCTCGAGAAGTGGCAGAAAGCGTTCCGCTACATCCTCGTCGACGAGTACCAGGATACGAACCACGCGCAGTACGTCTTCCTGAAACAGCTCGCGGCACAACACCACAACGTGTTCGCCGTGGGAGATCCAGATCAGGCGATCTATTCGTTCCGCGGGGCCGACATCCGCAACATCCTCGAGTTCGAACGCGACTTTCCCGAGTCGCGCAGCGTCGCGCTCGAGCAGAACTACCGCTCCACGAACAACATTCTCGAGGCCGCAAACGGCGTCATCCGCCACAACCGCGAGCGCAAGGAGAAGAACCTCTGGTCGGAGCTCGGCGAGGGCGATCCCGTACACGTCGTCGAGGTCGAGGACGAGCACGCCGAGGCGCGGTTCGTCGCCGCCGAGATCGCCGCGCTCGTCGAGCAGGGCTACAACGGCAACGAGATCGCCGTCTTCTACCGGACGAACGCGCAGAGCCGCGTGCTCGAGGACGTCCTCGTCCGCCAGGGCGTCGCGTACCAGGTGATCGGCGGCCCGCGCTTCTACGAGCGCGCGGAGATCAAGGACCTGATCGCGTACCTCCAGGTGATCGACAATCCGTACGACGCCGTCTCGCTGCAGCGGATCGCGAATCGGCCGCGGCGCGGCATCGGCGACTCCTCGCTCGCGCGCCTGCAGGCGCACGCGGACGCGATGGACACCTCGCTCTGGGAGGCGATGGCTGACCCGGAGGCCGCGGGCGTGGGGGCCCAGCCGTTGAAGGCTGTCCGTTCGTTCCGGACGCTGATGGAGTCGCTGATGGCCGGCGCGCTCGAGCTCGACGTCCCCGACCTCGTCGAGCGCGTCCTCGAGCGCAGCGGCACCATGGAGGCGCTCGAGGCCGAGCGGACGATCGAGGCGCAGGGTCGCCAGGAAAACCTCCAGGAGCTCGTCGGCGTCGCGCGCGAGTGGCAGGAGACGGCGGCCGAGCCGAGCCTCTCCGGCTTCCTGCAGGAGATCTCGCTCTACTCCGACCAGGACGCCATGCGCGGCGAAGGCTCGCTCGTGACGCTGATGACGCTCCACAACGCGAAGGGCCTCGAGTTCCGCGCCGTCTACCTGATCGGCATGGAGGAGGGGATCTTCCCGCACAGCCGCTCGATCGAGGAGCAGGGCATCGAGGAGGAGCGGCGTCTCGCGTACGTCGGCATGACGCGGGCGATGGAGCGGCTCACGCTACTGCACGCGTCGTCGCGCTCACTCTACGGCGGCCGCAACTACAACATGCCGTCGCGCTTCCTCGATGAGCTCCCCGAGCAGAACGTCGAGCGCGAGCGCCTACGCCCCGCGAGCTGGTCGGGCTACGGCGCACCGCCGCAGAGCGAGGTCGCGCCGCGCGAGGACATCCCGCAGCTGCAGACCGGCGACTCGGTCCGCCACGGCACGCTCGGCGAGGGCGTCGTGACACGGATCGAACCCGGCGGCGTCATCACCGTCCGCTTCGCGGACGACGGCTCCGAGCGGAAGCTGATGCTCGACTACGCGCCGCTCGAGAAGCTCTAGCCCGGCTCCCCCAGGGCGTATTGACGAACGCCGCCGGCCGCTGGCGGCGATGCCTGTCGTCGTGCTCGCGCTCGGCTCGGCCGGGCTCGCCGCGAATGTCCACGCGAACGCCCGCGCTGTCTGTCCCGCGTCGCAGGCCGGGCCGGACGGCCGCGCACTGTCATGCGCTGGTCGCGACGGACGGGGTCGGCAACCCGTGGCGACGTCGGCGCCGACGGGACTCGATCCGTCGACGATCAAGTCGGTGTACTCGTTCCCCACGTCAAGCGCGGCGGCACGAGCTATCCGCGGAAAGATGCCGGGTGGGCGCTCGAGATCTCGCTCGACGTCCAGTGGGCGCACGCGATCGCGCCCGGCGCGAAGATCCTGCTCGTCGAGGCCGCGTCGAACAGCTTCGCGAATCTCCTCGCGGCCGAGGACTACGCCAAGACGCGCGCGCAGTACGTGTCGTCGAGCGGCGGCGGCTGCTGCTCCTCGTACGAGACCGCGAATGCGACGCAGGCGTCGGTCGCGGCTACGCGCACGTCGGCTGCGGCGGGAAGCGGGGCACTCCGGACGTCTCGCTCGACGCCGACCCGGCATCGGGCGTCTCGGTCTACGACAGCGTCCGCTACCAAGGTCAGAGCGGGTGGTTCACGGTCGGGGGGACAAGCGCGTCGTCCCCGATGTGGCGGGTCGTTCGGCCGACGCGGCCGCGGTCGTGGACGCGTCGTAGGTCTACGGCGGCTCGATCGCGTACCGCGACATCACCGTCGGCAACAACGGCGCGCCGTGCCTGGTCGACTTCGACCTGTGCACCGGGCGCGGCCGCTGGCTCGGCTGAGCGCCTGCGGCGGAGGAGCCGTTCCCGCGGCTCTTCCGCCGCCCCACTAGGCTGCGGGGAATGACCGTCGAGGTCCGTCCGACCGCGTCGCGAGAGGAGTTCACGGACGCGGTCTTCGGCATCGCCCAGTACTTCGGCATGCCTCCGCTCACCGACGAGCGCTACGAGCGCTACATGCGTGTGCTGCCGCATGACCGGATGTTTGCCGCGTGGGAAGACGGAGGCGTCGTCGGCGGCGCGGGCTCGTTCGCCTTCGTGCTCTCCGTGCCGGGCGGGGCGCGTGTCCCGTGCGCAGGCGTCAGCGCCGTCGGCGTCTACCCGACCCACCGGCGGCGTGGGGTCCTGCGCTCGATGATGCGCGCCCAGCTCGACGACGTCCACGCGCGCGGCGAGCCGCTCGCGGCGTTGTGGACGGTCGAGGAGACGATCTACGGCCGCTACGGCTACGGCATCGCGTCATGGTGCGGCGACATCGAGCTGCCGCGCGAGTACAACCAGTTCGCGCGGCCGTTCGAGCGCCGCGGCCGCGTCCGGCTCGTCGAGGGCGAGGAGGCCGTGGAGCACATGCCGCGCATCTGGGAGCGCCTCATGGACGAGCGGCCCGGAATGTTCCAGCGGCCGGAGCCGTGGTGGACGGATCGTGTCGTCGCCGATCCGGAGCAGCGACGCGAGCCCGGGGACGGGCCGAAGCGCTTCGTGCTGTACGAGCTCGACGCCGACGTGCGCGGTTACGCGATCTACCGGCACAAGCCTTCCTGGGGCGAGGGCGTCTCGACCGCGAAGACGGCCGTCGTCGAGGCGCTCGCCGTCGATCCGGACGCGACCCGCGAGCTCTGGCGCTTCCTGCTCGACATCGACGCGGCGGCGACGGTCGAGGCGGGGTCGCTTCCGCCCGACCATCCGCTCTTCCTGCTGCTCGCTTCGCCGCGCCGGGCGCGGTTTCGGATGCTCGACGGGCTCTGGCTGCGGCTCGTCGATGTCGAGGCCGCGCTCTCCTTGCGCAGCTACAACGGCGGCGGGCCGATCGTCTTCGAAGTCGCGGACGCTTTCTGCCGGTGGAACGACGGCCGCTGGAAGCTCGAGGCCGGCGTCGCCTCCCGGACCAACGAGCCGCCGCATCTGCGGCTCGAGGCGGACGCCCTCGCCTCGGCGTACCTCGGCGGCATCACGTTCCGCGAGCTCGCCGACGCGCATAGGGTCGAGGAGGTGTTGCCGGACGGGCTCGCCCACGCGGACGTCCTCTTCCAGGCGCCGGTGCACCCCTGGTGTCCGGAGGTCTTCTGAAGTAGCCTCCCGCCGGTGCGCCGCCTCGTCCTCTGCGCGCTCTGCGCGCTCGTCTGCGCGTCCGCGGCCCAGGCGATGACGGACGGGGGCCCGGGACTCGCGTTCCAGTGGCCGGCGCAAGGAACGGTCACATCGCCGTACGGCAACGACGCCGGACGCTGGCATCCGGGCGTCGACATCGGAATCCTGGAGTCGCTGGACGTCGTCGCCGCCGCGCCCGGCATCGTCGTTGCGGTCGGGGAGCCGGCCGGCTTCCTCGGCTACGGGGAGATCGTCCAGGTCGATGTCGGCGCGGGCCTGACGACGTTGTATGCGCACCTGTCGCAGCCGCGGGTCGAGGTCGGCGACCGCGTGTGGACGGGCGAGCTGCTCGGAATCGCCGGCTGCACAGGAATCTGCACCGGCACCCATCTGCATTTCGAGCTGAGGCAGGACGGAGTGGCGATCGACCCGACGCCACTGCTCCCCCGCTAACATGTGCCCCCGCAAGGGCGGTTAGCTCAGTTGGGAGAGCACCAGCTCGACAAGCTGGGGGTCACTGGTTCGAGCCCAGTACCGCCCATACAAAGCGCGCGCAACTAGCGCGCACAAGGCCTGCGCGACATGTCCTCCGGCGCCGTTTCCCGGCGTTTTGCCGGGCTGCGCGCGGGATCCTCGTCTCAGCGCCGCAGGTAGGTGAGTACGGCGAGCACGCGGCGGTTGTCCTCAGAGGCTTCCTTGATTCCGAGCTTCGCGAACGCGCCCCGGATGTGAGTCTCGACGGTCTTCGGGCTGAGCCAGAGCGTCCGACAGATGCCCTGGTTTGAGCGGCCCTCGGCCATCAGGGCAAGGATTTCCCGCTCACGCGGCGTGAGCTCGGAGATGGGATCGACCCGGCGGCGTCGGGCGAGCAGCTCATCGACAAGTGCTCGGTCGACGACGCATTCACCGGCTGCGACTCGCTGCACGGCGTCGAGGAGTTGTTGCACACGGCCCACGTGTTCCTTCATCAGGTAGCCGACCCCCTCGGGCCTCTCTGCGACGAGCCGCAGCGCATAGGCGGGTTCGAGGTGCTGCGAAAGCACGAGGACGGCCGTCTCCGGGTAGCGGGAACGAATTTCGCGTGCTGCGCGGAGCCCTTCGTCCGTGTGGCTCGGCGGCATGCGGATGTCGATGAGAGCCACGTCGGGGTTCAGGTCGCGAACGCTGGTGAGGAGCGCATCGGCGTCGCCGACCTGGTCGACGACCTCGACGCCGTTCTCGGTGAGCAGATGAGCGACGCCCTCGCGGATGAGTACCGCGTCGTCGGCGATTACGACCCGCATGGGATCTCGGCGTTGATGCTCGTGCCGTGGCGCGGCTTGCTCTCGACCAGCAGCTGCGCGTCCAGTGCCTCCAACCGGTCACGGAGTCCCGCCAGACCCGAATCGGCGGCGAGGTGCGCTCCGCCGACCCCGTCGTCCGTCACGACTACGCGAAGCGTGCCCGCTTCTCGCGCGAGGCGAACGGTGGCCTCCGAGGCCGATGCATGCTTGACGACGTTCGTCAGGGCTTCCGAGACGAGAAAGTAGGCGGCGAGCTCGACCGCGTCGGGCAGCCGATCTCCAATCGATCCCTCAACAATGACGGGCAGCGGCGTCCTCCGCGCGAGCGCCTCGACGGCCGCCTCGAGCCCCTCCTCACGGAGAAGCGTCGGGTGAATCCCGCGGGCTAGCTCTCGCAGCTCGGCGATCGCCTCCTCGACCTCGTCCTGTGCGCGCGAGAGCACGTCCGGCTTGGCCCCGTGAGCACGGGAAGCCTCGAGCCCGAGCGCGATGGAAAGTGTGACGAGCCGCTGCTGAGCCCCGTCGTGGAGATTGCGCTCGATCCGCCGCCGCTCGGCGTCGGTTGCCGCCACGATCCGGGCCCGCGATGCCCGCACCTCCGCGAGCTGGGAGCGCACCTCGGCCGCCAGACGCTCGTTCTCGAGTACGAGGCCGACTGTCGCGCGAACGGACTCCACAACCGCCGGCTCGTCGAGCAACGCCGGATCGTGAACAAGCGCCGCGACCTCTTCGCCTCGCGCGGTCAGAGGCGTGACGGCTCGATTCGGGTGCTGCGGGAGCTCGACCGGCTGACCGGTAGCGTCGACGTAGCGGCCGTCGTCGAGCCGATATGCAAGCTCGAGGGTCGGATCGCCGAGCGCTCGGGCGAGGCGCTCGCCCAGGCTGGCCGCCCCCTCCGTCTGCAACTCGACGACGAGGTCCGACGCCTCCGATCGACCCATTCGGGACCATGTGACTCCGGCTACGAGCCCGAGCGGAACGAGCAGCCCGACGCCGCGAGCGATCGTCTCGAGCGTTGGTGACCCCTCGCCGGTCACGGTCACCGAGACCAGCCAGAGCAGCGTCGTGGGAACCGTGAGCGCCGCGGCAGCGAGGAGCGGCGCCTGTGCGCGTCGTGCCGCTCCCTGTAGAAGCGGCAGACGTCGCGCGACGAGCAACACGACTGCCACGGCGATCGCAATACCCAGGATCCCCTCCGTACGGTCGACGGCGCCGGTCAGGCGCTCACTCGCCGCCACGCCGAGCACGTCCCGGGGCCGAGGGTCGACAAGCGCACCGACCACCAGACCGCCGAGCGCCGCTGCATACGTACCCGCGATCACGACCCGGGCGGGGTTCGACCGCGCCCGCCCGTCGGGAAAGGTCAGCACGAAGTGGACGAGGAGTGCTAACCAGAGAAGCTCGAGCAGAAAGCCGAGCGTCCACAGGCTGTCCGCGCGCGCCCACCGAAGGTCGGCGGCCAAGAGCGCGAACGCGGAGGCGATGAGCAGGACCCTCGATCGCCGCCAGCGTGCTCGCCCGAGTGCGAGGAGCGAGGCGCCCACGAGCGCCCACGCGAGCGCCAAGTCGACGGCCACTCTTGTCCCCGAGACTTTCGCGTCGGAACCAAGCCAGCCGATGCCGAGCCCCGCGGCAACGACAAACGGCAGGACCAGTACGGGGTCCCGGAGCGCGGTCCGGGTGTGCGAAGACGCGACGACGGTTGAGGACGTCATTCGACGAGCGCGGCGAACGCCGCCGCCGAGAGCCTCGACTTCGGGATGAAGCCGCGCGCCCCGCAGGCCCCGATCCGCCGGCCGTAGTCCTCCGCCTCGCGCGAGGAAATCAGCACTACTGCGGGCCCGCCCATGGCCATCAGCGCGGTCGCAACCGAGAACCCGTCGCGGTCCGGGAGCTGTACGTCGAGAAGCACGGCGTCCGGCGCGTCGGCGACGACCGCGGCGAGGGCTTCCGCGGCGTCCGCCGCCTCGCCTGAAATCACGTACCCGGCACCCTCCAGGAGGCTCCGCGCCATCGTCCGGAACGGCTCGTGGTCGTCGACGATCAGTACGCGCTTTGCCATGTCGCAATCGTCGCACACCGTTGCGGCGGCACCTCAGGGTTTTCCCTGAAATCGCGCAATCTCGAGGGAATCCCCGAGTTTCGGTGGGATGATGATCCGCATGAACGCTGCCTCGCGGATCGCCGTCGTTGTGGTCACCGTCATAGCTGCGGTCGCCGGATCGGTCCTGCTCGCGACGCGCGACAACGGCGAGAAGGTCACGACGCGCGGCATCACAGCCACGCTGCCTGTGCCGGGGCACCCCGGCTGGGTGGCCGTCGGCCCGGACGCGGTTTGGGTTGCGCTGAAGGGCGACGCTCGAAGTCCAGTCGGCGACCGGCCGCTCGTCCGCCTCGATCTCGTCACGGGGGCCGTGTCGCAGACCGTGGACGTGAACGGCGAGGCCGTCTTTCTGACGCGCGTCGGGGAAACGCTCATCGCCTCGGTCGAGCCCGTGGGTGAAAGCGAATTCGGGCCTCGCCGGCTGGTCGCAATCGACTGGCGCAGTGGCATCAAGCTCGCCCCTCGCGAGTTCGACGGTCCGTTCGATCACGTCGTGCAAGCCGGCAAAACCCTGTGGGCGCTCGAAGTTCGGCCCGGCAGACTGTTGCGGCTCGACCCCGGCACGCTCGCGCCGGCCGGCGCTCCGATTCGTCTCTCGAACGGCCGGACGCTGGGGCTCGCGTTTGGCGCCGGGTACCTCTGGGTCACGGCGGCCGACGCGGGTGAAGTCCTGCGGATCGATCCCGCGACCGGCGCGATCAGGCGCGTCCCCGTCGGCGGGTTCCCTGTCGGGATCGTCGTGGCTGGCGGCAACGTCTGGTTTGCCGACCGCGCGGGCGGTACCGTCGTCCGTCTCGACCCGAGAGCGCTGCGGCCGGTCGGCAGTCCCATCGACGTCGGTGCGAAGCCGAGCTGGCTGGCGGTCGCGGGCGACTCTCTCTTTGTCCCCGACCAGGACGCCGGGACGATCGCGCGGATCGATGTGCACTCCGGGCGGACGGTCGGGCCGCCCATTCGAATCGCTTCACCGGCCAAGGTCGGAGTTGCCCCCGCGGTGGCCTCAGACGGAGAGTCCGTCTGGGTGAGCAGCTTCGCGTCGAGCACGGTTACGCGCATCGGCTCGTCCGCCGCATCGTCGCCGGCGGCCGCGGCCGGCAAGGTGACGCTGAACTACACGGGATCGGCAGCGGACGTCACCGACGGCAGCGTTGCAGGCACGGGTCATTTCACGGCCACCGGCGCGATCACCGACATGGGTGGGTACATCGATTACCGTACGGTGGACAAGGCCCGTACCACGGCCAAAGTCCGTCGCGTGACGGTCGGCAAGAAGGGGACGATCGTCTTCTTGATCGTCATCAACCTGAAGTCGGGGTCGGAACCCTGGACGGTCGTCTCTGGCACGAAGGCCTACAAAGGACTACGCGGCAGGGGCACAGAGGTGGTCGACAACTATGCGGACACTCCCGCGACCTTCGTGATGAAGGGCACCGTCTCCCGCTGACGCAGTGCGCGCGACCGAGCTCAGGGTTCTCCCTGGACTCCAAGCATCTCAGGGGGATCCCCGAAGTGCGCAAGCGCGAACGGTGCTTCGATCGAGCCTGTGGCTGCACGTCCCGTACAGCCGCAGAATCGATTGGGAGGAAACATGAACACGTCCACTCAGAAGATTCGCGCATTGGCTTTCGCGTCGGCGCTGGTGTTCGTCGTCGCAGGCATGCTCGCCGGCGCAGTGCAGGCCGGAACCAATGCCGGCAGCTATCTCCAACACGGCGGCCGCTCGAGCATGTCCTCACGCTGCCCCTGCAACAGCGGCCTTCCCGGCGCACTCGAAAGCGGAGCTTTGGTCGAAGCGTCGGTCCAGACGGCGCCCTCCTCTGAGTGTCCCTGTAACGTCGGACTTCCTGGCGTGCCAAGCCAGCTGTCCAGGGCGGCTCAGAAGCCGGCGGCCGCGCCCGTCAGCGAGAACTCGCCGATCGAGAACCGGCTCACTCCCGCATCGCCGGTCGTCGTCCCGACCACGGTCAGCGGCTTCGACTGGGCCGACGCGATGATCGGCGCGGCGGTCACGGCCGGGCTGTTCCTGCTCGGCGCTGCGGGAGTGCTCGGGCTGCACCGGCGGCGGGGACTCGCCCATCTGTAGCGGCGACGACACGCCGCGAATGCGTAAGCGGGCCGGGCCCTCTCGGCCCGCTTACGGCTAAGTTGGGGCCGGCCGGCTCGTAGCTGTCCGGACAGGTTGATCGTCCGGATCCTCGCGTCACGGGCGCTCAGATCGCAACGTTGTTCGTGTTTGGTATCGGAGAGACGCGGACGGTGCTACCACGTGCTACCAGCAGCCTGGAGGAAAGGGTGCAAAGCGGCGCAAACGCGGGCCGCCGGGTGGAGCGTAAAACTCCCGCACAGCGCGGAAAACAAGGAAGCGGCCGTAAAAGGGCGCAACTCCCGGGGCCGTCTCGACAAGCTGGGGTCACTGGTTCGAGCCCAGTACCGCCCATACCAGGGAGGCCCTGGTAACAGAGCCTCCCTTTGTCTCGCGCGACAACGTCGGGGCGGTGCACATCACAGGCCGTTTTCGCACGCCAGGCGTCGTAGGAACGCGGTTCCCTCGGCTACCAGCACGTCGCCGCTCGGCGCCAGGTCGCGCCAGACGCACGTGCCGGCGACCATGTCGTCGGAGACGTCGACGAAGCTCTCCAGCCCGGCGTACCCGTCGTAGTGGAGTTTGCCGAGCGCCCCGAACAGCTCCTCCCAGTCGACGAGTCCGCTGCCCGGAATGCCGCGATCGTTCTCGCACAGGTGGAAGTGGCAGAGCCGCTTCCCGGCGAGCGCGATCGGCTCGGCCCAGCTCTTCTCTTCGATGTTCATGTGATACGTGTCGAGGTGGATCCCGACGTTCGGAGCCCCGGTCATGTCTAATGGCAAGCCTGGCTGCCGGAGTCGGTGAAGCTCATGCCGGAGACGGGCACAAACTGCCAATCGAAGCTGGCGGAGTGCAGGGTCAGCTTGAGCACGCCCCAGGTCAAGGAGTTGCGCACCTCGCTGTTCGGCTGAATCGTGCCGAAGCTGTAGAGCGGGGCGCCGCCGGTGCCGACCACGAACTCCCGCACGCCCTCGGCCGTGTCGAGCGCGCCGCTCGCGTTCATCGGCGCGAAGCGCTCGTACTGGTGGTCATGGCCGCTCAGCACGATCTCGACGCCGCCGTTGTATGCGTCCTGCCAGAGCGCCTGGAAGCTCGAGTTGTTGCCGTGCACCGAGCCCGACGAGAAGCGCGGCTCGTGCCAGTAGACGAGCGTGCACTTGTTCGTGTGCGCGGCCAGGTCGTTTCGGAACCAGGTCTCTTGCGTCGAGCCGGACGTGATCCCGATCTCGCCATTGAGCGAGACGATGTGCCAGCCGCCGAGGTCGAACGAGTAGTACTGCGGCGGGTGGTTGAAGTAGGTGAAGTAGTCGGCCCCGCCCGCGACATGGTAGTCGTGGTTTCCCGGCGCCGGGCTCGTGATCGACTTGTACTGGCCCCAATACGTGTCGAAGTAGGTCGTGTAGTTGCTGAGCGTGCCGTCGGGGTAGGCGTTATCTCCGAGCGTCAGCACGCGCGTCGGATTGATCTGGCCGATCAGCGCGGCGGTCTGCTTACAGCCGCCGCCGGAGTCGCAGATGTCGCCGGCCGCAACGGCGACCGGGTCGGCGCTGGAGCCGCTCGTCACCGAGGCCGTCGGGGCGCTGGTGGCGGTCGTCGAGCCGCCCGGGTTGGAGGCGGTGACCGCGACCCGCAGCGTCGAGCCGGCGTCGGCGGAGGCGACCAGGTAGCCGGAGGCGTTGGCGCCGGCGATCGCCGCGCAGGCGGCGCCGCTCGAGTCGCAGCGCTGCCACTGGTAGGCGTAGCTCGTCAGCGATCCCGACCAGCTGCCGCTCGAAGCCGTCAGCGTCTGCCCGACCACCGGGCTGCCGCTGATCGTGGGCGCGGCCGTGTTCACGGGCGCGGCGACGCTGCCGCCGCTGCTCGCTGCGCTCAGCACGAGCTGGGGCGGGAAGGCCGCCTCGCGCGAGTCGAGGCCGAGCCCGTCGCTACTCTCCGGGAGCAGGCCGAAGCTGACCTGGCGGCCACTCGTGAGCACGCTGGAAACGTCGACCTCGACGTAACCGCCGGCAGCGACCGAGCCGAGGTTGGCGAGCGCAGCGCCGCGCGTCGCCGGATTCGTGGCCCAGTCCAGCGTCGCCTCGCTCCAAGCGCTGTCGGTCTCGTAGACGAGCGGGCCGTCGCTCGTCCCGTCGCCCACATAGAAACGCAGCTTCGCGCTTGTGATCGTGCCCACGCTGCTGGCGTCGAAGCGCAGGTAAGCGTTCGAGAGCGGGCTCCCGTCCGACCACAGCCTCGTCGCAGCACCATAATTCCTGCCCGGCGCGCCCTGCTCGGTATAGGCGTCCGCGACCGGACTCAGCGTCACGGTAATGGTCGCACTGGCCGTGCCCGCGCTCCCTGCCGAATCGAAGGCCGCGAACGCGCCGGCAACCAACAGCAAACCGACGAGCGCCGCAAGAAGAGCAAACTGGAGCCGCAGCCTCCTCATCGCGTACCCGATCCTCTACCGCTTCCGTGTCTCGTTTACACA
>VAWW01000030.1:0-3272 GCA_005884575.1 Actinomycetota bacterium | reverse complement strand
GTCCGTTGCCGTTTTGATGTCGATGACGTGGGGCACATCCGCGTGACCCGGTATTCGTCGTGGAAGTCGTCGCCTCCGGTTCGGGCTGTCGCCGGGCCGCCAGCGGGCGCAGCCGGACGAACGGCGTTCCACCGATGCAAGGGAGGTTGTCCCGATGAAGATGATCGTGGCCGCTTCGATCCTCGCAGCCCTCGGCTTCGCCGCCGCGAGCGCGATCCCACCCGCGGGAGCCAACCCGAACTGCAAGCACTCCCGTTCACCGCAATGTCAGACGACGAGCACCACGACGACGAGCACGACGGCAACTACGGGAACGACCGGAACTACGACGACCACGCCTCCGGGGCTCTGTGGCAGTCTCGCGACGCAGACAGCGCCGTCAACCGTGACTCACGTCGTCTGGGTCTGGATGGAGAACCACTCGTACTCGGAGATCGTCGGCTCGACCTCAGCCCCCTACATCAACACGCTTGCGGCGCAATGCGGGCTGGCTACGAACTACAGCGCGATCACGCATCCATCATTGCCGAACTACATCGCGGCGACGTCAGGCTCGACACAGGGAATCACCGACGACAACCCTCCGTCGAGCCATCCACTTGCCGTCGCCAGCATCTTCGGGCAAGTGGCGTCGGCGTCATACGAGGAGTCGATGCCGTCAACCTGCGACCTGGCAGACGCGTATCCCTATGCCGTCAAGCACAACCCGGAGGCGTATTACACGCCGGTGCGCACCGCCTGCCAGACGAACGACGTCCCGCTCAGCTCGCTGAACCCGAGCAACCTGCCGGCGTTCAGCTTCGTTACACCGAACCTGTGCAACGACATGCACGATTGCTCGGTCTCGGCGGGCGACAGCTGGCTCCAGAACTTCATCCCGAAGCTCACGTCGACAAGCGATTACCAGGCCGGCCGCACGGTCGTCTTCATCACATGGGACGAAGACGACGGCTCGTCCGGAAACCACGTCGCGACGCTCGTACTCAGCGCCTACACGCCGGCCGGCGCACGTAGCTCAACGGCCTACAATCACTATTCACTGCTGCGGACGACGGAGGAACTCCTCGGCGCGGGCCTCGTCGGCAACGCGTCGGCGGCCGCCAGTATGCGCTCTGCCTTCCACCTCTGAATCGGCTTCCACGCGGCTGGAATCGTGGCGTCTGCTAGAGCCGTAATACGGGATCCCGACGGCGGTTGTGGCCGACCTCGGTCGCCTCCGACCCGGACGAATCGTCGCGCGCGCCGACGACCTGGCGCGCGCGTCCGCTGCGGCGGCGGCTATGGTCGGCGGGACGGCGCAGTGGGTTGGGGGCGCAGACGCCGCAGGACGTGCCGCGCTAGCAGGCTGACGAACCGCGGAGGTTCGCGCCCCCACGCGAATTGTGCTCTATCCGGCCGTGAGCGTAAAGGGAGCGTTGCACCTCGCGCAGGCGTGGCGCTGGTCACGGCCCGCCGCCGCAACACGGTGACGGGAGCCGGAGGTTGTACGCCTGGATCTCGGCGAGGACGGCCGGGTGGTTGAGCAGGGGATCGTTCTGCCAGTTCCAGGAGAACGTGAGGTAGCCCCGTAGGCCGGTCAGGGTCGGGTCCTTGAGCCGGTTCAGCATTTGCGCTTCCTCGGCGGCGGTCGGCCAACGCCACTCGCCCTTCTCCCGGAACGCCTGCAGGGCGATGAAGTACGGCTGCGGCAGCGACTGAGCGGTCTGGAGCACGTGGTCGAGCCAGGCGAAGTCGCAGGTCGAAGTATTCCACTCGTAACAGATGTAGGGGTTGTAGTTGACGTAGTCGGCGGTGCCGACCCACATCGACCCGTACCGGTCGAAGTGGTCGCGCCAGTTGGCGTCGATCCCGATCAGCGTGTACTTGGTCGGCGCCAGCGAGTGGATCAGGGCGTTACGGTCCTTGTGCTGCTGCGGCGCGGTCGGGCACGCGAACGGGTCGGGCTCGTTCGAGAAGTAGAAGCCTGCCACGTGTGGGTCGTTCGCCATCGAGGAGACGACGTCCCTGATGTAGGTGTCGTTCTTCTCCCAGGTGCAGGTTCTGTTGTCGTAGTCGAACAGCCACACCTGCGCCTGTGTTCCCGGAGCCACAGCGTCGGCCTCGTCCTTCGAGGTGACGTCGATCAGGTTGTAGCCGTACGTCGGCATCACGGCCTCGTCCGGCCGGTTCGAATACGCGAACCGCCACTGCGCGGGCCACGAGCCTGTTGTCGGAGTCGTCGGAGTCGTCGTGCTCGTCGCTGTCGTGGATGTCGTCGTCCGGCAGTGCGGGTTCCTCGGCGGGCATTTGCTGCTCGATGGAGCGGCAGCCTGCAGCCCGCCGGCGAGACCGAGGACGCCGGCGACGACGAGAGCAACCGGCGTCCTGACATGGCGTATCAGCCACGCCCGCCTTGTCCGACGCAGGTCCGAACGAGTCGGCTGGATTCGCATGTGGAATCCCTCCTCCGAAGGCCGTATCGGCCTCAGTCGGTTGTCACCCTGCTAGCGCGTCGGACCATATCGCACAGCGCGCGCAGGTGAACTCGCTTCGGCAGCCGCCAAATGGGGGCATTGCGGAGCTTCGGTGCCGCCAGCAAGCAGCCGACGAACGCGAAAGTCGCGCCCCATGAATTCTTGCTTCCGTTAGTCGCTGATCGCACCGATTTGCAGGCAGAACCGGTACCTGCGGTACCAGATGCTGAGCGCGTGGGGTGAATTAACTGTGACCAGGACAAAAACGTCGAGATGTTCGAGGTCGCAGTCCATCGACGAGCATAGGTTGGGGTACGAAGGCGGATAGGAACGAAGGCGGGCGGTCACGAATCTGTTGGGCGTTCAGACTCACTGACAGCGGCCGGCTTTCAATGAACGCGAAACCCGCCTTCGGGCGGGTTTCGCAGGTGGCTTAAGCGAGTTCGTCCTTTAGGGCGCGCGCCGACCGTAGTAGTCGCCGAGCTCGTTCCTGTACGTCTGGTCGCGATGGGTCTCGTCGTCGAACTCGGGTGCATCTTTGATCTCGTCCTTCGTCAGGTCGACGAAGACCGTCTCTGTGTCGAGATCTATGTCGCGGATCACACCGGCAGGCAGCATTACCTTCTTTCCAAAGATCCACGGGCCTGTGTCGACGACGATGTAGCTGCTGCCAGTCTCCATGGTCGCTTCATCCACCTTGCCGATGCTCCCGTCGCGAGCCTCCACCTTGAAGCCGGTCAAATCGACGGTCGGAGCGGCGATTGCGAATGACCAAATCTCACCGGTCGCCATAGAACCTCCTCTGAGGCTTGCGCCTCA
>VAWW01000079.1 GCA_005884575.1 Actinomycetota bacterium | reverse complement strand
AATCCCAACGGCCTGACCGTAAGAGTTGCTCGATCCGGTCTGCTCGCTCTTCCCACTTCTCGGAGCCGTCGTAGTCCGCCCGGTGCACAAACTCGGCCGCCTCCTCGAATCGCCGGATTTGCAGCTGGATCGCATTCGTGTACCCCACGCGCTCGCGGCCGCGCCAGTGGTCCCTACACCGCTGCACGAGGAGAAGCGGGGCGATTCCCGTCCGACCCGCGAGGGCGGGACTCGGGCACGCCGATGCTTTCCAACAACTGCGAGCAGGCCTGCTTTGCTCAGACGCTCGGAATTACCGCCGAGCGCGCCGGAGGTGCCAGACAAGGCGCCAGAACCAACGCGGCCGCAGCTCCCACTCAGGCCTCACGACGGTGAGGTGGCTGGTCGACGTCGGCACTGGCCGCGCTTGCTTCAGCTGGGATTGGTTGGCCGCAGCGGATGCAGCGGCAGCGGGGTGTGATCCCTTGCGGGCTGTACGAGGCGTTTCCGTCCCGTGGCCAGAGCCGAACGCGGCCGTTGACGCCGGTTACGCGGTAGGACTGGCCGCAATCGCAAGTCCAGACCTCATCGGCGGTGCTACGCACACCGGCCGTCATCGTTCGGCCTCACGGCTGAGCGGCGCCTGCGCGTCCAGCTCGGAGCTGCCGATCCCGAGGGGCCGCCAAGGAGCGAAATCCCAGACCGAGCCTGAGCACATCGGACAGCGTTCCGGCGCGCTCGTCCTGCTCGCGCCGTAGCCGCAGCCAGCGCAACGAAACTGATTCAGCGGCGAGGTTCCGAGCACCGCCTGCGAAGGGTCTTCAACAGCCACCGATCCCTCCTCGAAGACAGGAAAGACCCGCGGGCGTCCGGGCGGGGCGACGACCAGTATGCCCGCGCGGCGGCCGTATCACACTCCGTTTTAGGGAACTTTGACGTTCGCGTCCTGCGCGTCCTTGATCAGAGGCGAGGGCGGCAGCAGCCGCGGCCGAGCAGCCGACGCTGTCGTCGCTCCGCTCAGGCGTCTTCGCCGAGCCGTGGGCGCAATCTCGAGGCGACTGTGCCGTCGCTCGACCCTGAGCGGCTCGGCCGACGGCGAACCTTCAACGCCGCCGGCGATCGCGCGCGCGGTTGGTACGCGTCGCCGCACGCGACCGGCTCGGATCTGTCGCAAGTCGACGCCGCGCCCAACTCTGCCGCGTCATCAGTCGGAGCAGGGATCAGTTTGGGCCGCCATGGCTGCCGGCGCGCGGGGCTTCTTGCGCACGACCTCGAAGGCCGGCGTCTGTCGACGGCTCTCACTCGCGTGGCCGGGGACACCCCGAAGAGCGACAGGTCACGAGTGGATTCGCCTCATAGTCGACCGTGACATCTCGATGCGCTCGGCACAACCGATGTCATCGCACTCGCAGACCAACTGCAGCTGCTCGGGCGCGACCTTCAGTGTCTCCGCGATCGGCCCGACCCGATCGTCGACCGCGCGGAAGATCGTCTCGTTCAGACCGATCCGCCGCGCGCGCTCGGGCTCGGATAATCCGCCATCACGAAGTTCCGTCGGCCCTATCCTCCGAGGGGCCGGTTCGCGAGGCTCGCTCACGTCGTGCGCTCGCTAAGGTGTTGCGCCAGATGGACGGGCGGCCAGTGACAGCTGGTGCATTGCGGATCACCGAGCGCGAGCGGGTGCGGCTCGCGCTCTACTGCCCGGGGTGAATGCCCGGTTATCACCTGCCGTATTTCACGGCGGCCGCCATCGGTCTATACGAGAAAGAGGGACTCGATGTCGAAATCGTCGAGCCGGAGCCTGGTATCGAGAACGTGCAGGCGGTCGCGCGTGGTGCGTATGACGCCTGCCTGACGAGCGTTGCGTATTTTGTTCAAGCGAAGAGCAGCGACCGCGAGCTGGCCGCAAGGTTCGTATTCATGGTCGCGCGGCGAACGCACATGGCCGCGTTCTGCGTCAAAGGGCGGCAAACGGCCACCGGATGGCTGCCGCGCACGCTCGAGGATCTGGCAGGGGCGACGCTCCTCGGATCGTCCGACTCGCCGTTCGTCCGCGACTACGTCGCGACGCTGCGAGAAATCGGCGTCGAGCCCGGACCGACGATCGATCTTCCGTACGGCGACGTGATGGACGCGCTTGCCGTAGGCAACGGCGATGTCGCCGCCGATTATCTCGAGCTCCTACCGGCGTTCGAGACAGCGGCCGAGCCCTACGGCGTTCGCATCGAGGCGTTTCCCTTCTACAACTCGGGCATCGACGTGTACGGCAGCGGCCTGGTCGTGGGCACAGACGCGATCGCGAATCGTCCTCGCGCCGTCGGCGCGTTGGTACGTGCGGTCCGGGCGGCGCTGACCGCTACGCGCCGCAAACCGGCGATCGGGCTCCCACTACTCGAGCAACGCTTTCCGGCGGTCGACGCGCGACGGGCACTCGCGGGCTGGCACGCGGGAGAGCCGCTGATCTTCGGCGAGAACGGCGCGCCTGACGAACTCGGACAGATGGACGTCGAGACCTGGGAGCGGACGCTCGAGCATCAGGCGGCAGCCCATGGCGGGCCGCGGCTCGCGGCGGCATCCGTCTTCGACGCGTCTTTTCTCTAGCGGCGGAGCCTGTCCCACCGTCGGGATCGGGCGCCTGCGACCGCGTGGCTCGTGCGCGGGTCGAGCGCGTCGCGAAGCCCGTCGCCGACAAGGTTGAACGCTAGGACGGTGACGACGATCGCGAGTCCAGGCGCAATCATGAGATGCGGGTTCGACTCGAAGTAGGGGCGAGCCTCGTTCAGCATCGTGCCCCACTCTGCGGTCGGCGGTTGGGCGCCTAGCCCGAGGAAGGAGAGCGAGGAGATCGTCAGCAAGACACCGCCGAGTTCGAGCGTGGCGAGAACGACCACCGGCGGCAGGACGTTGGGCAGGATCGATCGAAGGATGATCCAGCCGTCGGAGGCGCCGGAGCTACGTGCCGCGTCGACGTACGGCTGTCTTCGGACGGCGAGCACCATGCCGCGTACGAGCCGGGTGTAAGAGACCCACTGGACTGCTACGACGCTGATCACGACGCTGCGGAGGCTCGGGCCGAGAACCCCGGCGATCGCGAGCGCGAGAACGAGGGACGGGAACGCCATCAGCACGTCGACGACGCGCTGGATCGCACTGTCGACGATTCCGCCGTAGTACCCGGAGACGAGCCCGAAGCCGACGCCGAAGAACATGATCGCGAGCGTGGCGACGGCCACGCTCCCGAGCGAGAGCCGGGCGCCGACGAGCAGGCGAGAGAGTTCGTCGCGGCCGAGGTTGTCGGCGCCGAGAAGATACGTCGACCCCGGCCCGCGAAGCGTCGCGGTGAAGTGCGGCTCGTTGGGAGCGTACGGGGCCAAGAAAGGTGCTGCTGCCGCAGCGACTCCGACCCCGACGAGCACGAGCGCGCCGACGACGACTCCACGATCGCGCACGAGTCGGTGTAGCGCGCGGCGGCGCGGGCCGGCGAACGGCAGGCCCTCGGCGAGGGCCGCAGCCGCGTACTCGGCGACGGCGGGCGGCTGAAGCGAAGGTGCCCGCTCCCTCATGCTCAGCCCTCGTCCGCTGACGACTGCGCGGAGGAGAAGCTCGTGCGCGGGTCGATGTGCGGGTACAGGAGATCAACGGCGAGGTTGAGTCCGACGAAGACGACGGCCATCACGAGGGCAAATGCCTGGATGAAGGGGTAGTCCCGAGCCTGTATCGCCAGAACCGCTGTGTAGCCGAGGCCGGGCCACGCGAAGACCGTCTCGACGACGACCGAATATCCGAGCAAGTAGCCGAAGCTCATGCCGCTCCAGGTGACGAGCGGAATGAGGGCCGGGCGAAGCGCGTGCATGACCAGCACCCGCCGCTCGGCGAGGCCCTTGGCGCGCGCGGTGCGAACGTGGTCCTCGCCGAGCGTCTCGAGAACCGCGGCCCGGGTCAGCCGAGCCAGGAGCGCGATGTCGAACAACGCGAGCGTCACTGCCGGCAAGACGAGATGCGAGAGGCCACCGGTGCCAAACGGCGGGAACACGTGCAGGTGAACGGAAAAGGCGAGGATGAGCAGATAGGCCACCCAGAATCCTGGTACGGACGCGCCGACTAAGGCAACGGTGCGGACGGCGTGGTCGACCCAGCTCCAGCTCCGCGCCGCTGCAAGGAGGCCGAGCGGAACGCCGAGCAGGAGCGAGAGGAGGAAGGCGGCCGCGGCCAGCTCGAGTGTCAGCGGCAAGGTGTCCCCGATCGCTCTGGCGACCGGCTCGCCGCTGGTGTACGAGATGCCAAGGTCGCCGCGCACGGCATGACCGACCCAGCTGAGGTACTGGACGGCGGGCCCGCGGTCGAGACCGAGTCGATGCCGCTCGGCAAGCACCTCGCGATGCGTCGGTTGGTGGCCCGTCGTGCGTGCGATCACGTCCCGCGCGGGGTCGCCCGGCGCAAGCCGGCCCAGTCCAAATGCCAGTAGCGAGATTCCGACCAGGACCGGCACGAGGTAGGCGAGCCGCCGGAGAAGGTACCCCTTCACGATCGGCGGCTCTCTACCTCAGATGCTCACTTCGCCAGCCAGACCGTCAACCAGCTTTGGTTCGTCTGCGACGGATTGGGCTGGAATCCCTTGACCTTCGTCGAAAGTCCATAGATGCGGAAGACACCGGCGACCGGAACGACAATTCTCTGCTCGTCCACCAGGATCCTCATCGCCTGCGCGGCACCCTGCTTCGCTGCGGCCTCGGAGACGCCGGTTCGGCACTTCGACTCGATCACCTGATCGAACGCGCCGCCGGGGCCGAAGCGGTAGCCATAATCACCGTGACTGGTGCCTTTGAAGTAGAACAGCAAATCCGGCAAGAAGCACGGGTTCGCGTCGTTCTGATTCCCGACTTCTGCGAAGAGATCGCCCTGACCTGCCGAGAGCGTGCTCGAGTACGTGTTCTCGTCGGGAGCCTTCACGACCTTGAGGTCGATGCCGACCTGGCGGAGCATCGCCTGCACCGCCTCGGGCATCGCGCCGTGGATGTCGGCATTCGGGAAGCCGACGACTAGTGTCAGGCTCAGGCGCCGCCCGTTCTTCACACGGATCCCGTCCCCTCCCAGCTTCCAGCCGTCATCGTCCAGAATC
The DNA here is from genome assembly GCA_005884575.1 of Actinomycetota bacterium. GTDB lineage: Bacteria > Actinomycetota > Thermoleophilia > Gaiellales > Gaiellaceae > AC-16. Next base: position 13,420 of record VAWW01000079.1, on the reverse strand, counting down.
CGACCGGCTTGCCCGGGGTTGTAGGCGAAGCCCTGGACAAGGCCCGCGTAGGGGCCGAGGATCGAGGGCGGAATCATCGTCTGGATCACCGAAGCATTGCCGCGCCAGACGTCCTTGACGATCACCGAGCGGTCGATCCCCAGCTCGACGGCCTGCCGGATTGCTGCGTCCTGGCCGAGGTCGAATCCGCTCGCGCCACGGATGTCAAAGTAGAGCGCTTCGTACGCACCGACAGGCGACCGCGCGATGCGGAGCCCGCGATGCGAGGCGACCGTGGCCGCCGATTCGCGTGGGATGTCGAAGGCCGCTTCGACCGCCCCCGACTCGAGCGCGAGTGCACGCGCGTTCGCGTCGGGGACGAACTTGAACGTGATCCGCTGCAGCCGCGGCTTCGGGCCCCAGTAACCGTCCCACCGTTGGACGACGATTTCGCGGTTGCGCCGGTATGAGACGAATTTGAATGGGCCGGTGCCGACCGGGTGGTTCGGTGTACTGCCGGGAGCGACGATGCTGTTTTCCGGATGGACGAGCTGCTCGAGCAAGCGACGGTTCGGAAACGACGGCGTGATGTCGACCGTGTACGGGTCGACGCTCCTGATCGCAGCCTTCTTGTCGATCCCGATGTAGGCGCCTGATCCACTCGCCGCGAGTCGACCCATCGTGTACTTGACCGCGTTCGCGTCGAAGCGGGCCCCGTTCTGGAAGCGCACACCCCGGCGGAGGTGGAAGCGCCAGGTGTTCGGTGGGATGAACTGCCACCGTGTGGCCAGGTCGGGAACGACGGCGTAATTCGGGGTCATCCGCACGAGCGTCTCGAAGATGTTCGCGTTCGTCGGGTACTTGCCGATGCTCGGCAGCTTCGGATTCTCGTAGTAGCCGTCCGCGGTTGAGGCAACGACGAGTGTTTGCGCGCCGGCGGCGGCGCGGGCTCCGCTTGCTGATGGTGCCACGGCGACGGTGGCGGCGAGCAGAATGAGCACCACAGGTCGGAAACGACGGCTTGCGGCCATGACCCCTCCTTCGCACGAACGCAGCTGAGATCGCAGAGCGATCTTCATACGCTGGCGATTCGGGACCTCGATGCGGGCGTGCGAGAGCTAGCGCCGCGCCTCCACCCTGGTTTCCGCGCCGCGGAGCGTTACGAACTCGGCGTACCGGCTCAGAAAGATGTCGAGCGTCTCGCGTGCCTCGGCAAGCGCCTTCGTCCTTGCGTGAAGCTCCTCCATCCCGGCGCGCGTCAACTTGTAGGTACGCCGATCGGGGCCCGAGGTGGAGCGCTCCCACGCCGAGCACACGAGACCGTCGCGCTCGAGTGATCTCAGCGATCGGTAGAGGCCCCCAGGGTCGTCCCGGTCGAAGCCCAGCGAGCGAAGCCGTTCCAACAGGTCGTATCCGTGCGCAGGCTGCTCGCGAAGCAGCAGGAGCAGGCACGGCCGGAGAAAGTTCCTCGGCAGCGCCGGCTCAGTGGACATGCTGTTTCCGTTCCTCCAGGCAGCGCGCCGCTTCGTCGGGCGACTCGTGGCACCAGCAGTCCTCGTCGCACTCGCCGTGCGCCTGACCGGTGAGGCCCGCGAATTCCTCGGCGAACGAGCGCTTCCCGAGTTGGGTCCCGAAGTCGGTCAGCGCGAAGCCGTCGCCGACGCGCTCGAGGTACCCCTCGTCAACGAAGCGATCGAGGTAAGGCGTCAGCGTCTCCTTCGGCACGGCGAGGAAACGCGCGAGCTCCTCACGCTGTGGCGCCTCGCCGAGCCCCTCGGAACGTATCCAGTACATCGCCTGGAGCACGTCCTCACGCACCCGCAAGGCGTCAAGCTCGCCCATCGGATGCGACCTCCTGCGCAAGTTGTGTGATTGCTCGCACCGCCGGCGAATTCGGCGCGAAATCGAGCGGAGCCTGTTGTGCGCGCTCTGCGTCCGGCAGCCGCTCGTCGAACGGGATGACACCGACGATCTCCAGACCGTGCAGTTGCGCGAACTCCTCGACGGCGGCGCGCTCGTGCGCGTCGCGGATCTTGTTCGCGATCAGACCAACACGTTCAAGCCCGAGGTCCTTCGCCAGCACCGACATCCGTCTTCCCGTTTCGAGCGACTTGTAGTAGGGCTCGACCACGGCATACATCGCGTCTGCATAACGAGCCGTGCCGCGCGAAAGATGTTCTGGCGACGCCTCGGTGTCGAGGATGCATACATCCTCGTCACGGTCGCCGGCGGCTTCGATGACGCTACGCACGGTAGCGTGAAGTGAGCACAGTCACCCTGTCCCGGCGTGTTGCGGGTTCGCCATCACGAGGAGCGTGACGCCATCGGGAGCAGCGACCGAGTGGGTGTCGCAGATTTCCTGGAGCGAGCACACGAGCTCGTCGCCGCTCAGTCCGCGCCGGATCAGGCCACGCGTCAGCGTCGCCATTCCGGCCGTGGCTTCTGGCGGCAGGCCGAGCGTCAGCGCGAGGTTCGGGTTCGAGTCGCCGTCGATTGCGAGCACGGACCGGCCCTGCCGGGCGAGCACGCGCGCCATCGTTCCGGAGATCGAGGTCTTTCCAGATCCGCCCTTGCCGGCGATGGCAAGCTTCACGGGATGAAGGCTATCCGGTCGGCGGAGCTCGCGACAGCTCCAGCCGCGGTGGGCGGGAGCTAGGGCTCGAGGCTTTCGATGAGGCGTCGCACCTCGGCGACCGCTGGTCCGACGGACCGCTCGACCGCCTCGGACAGGCTGTCGCCGAGTCGTCCTGCGTCCTCGGGCTGCGATCCGACCAGCCACACCGTCTCCGGGAGGACGCCGAGAGCCTTTGCAAGCATGAGCGCACGCGCGGGATTCGCATAGTGCACGTCGGCGAGGTCGTCGGGACCCGTGGGTTCAGCGACCTCGGGCCGCATCGTGACGAGGGTCCCCGGCGGTTTCCCGAGATCGAGCGCGTCGACCACGATCAGCATGTCGTAGCCGTCGTGCAGCTCCTGAACGAGCTGGATGCCTCCGATTCCGATGTCGAGAACACGGACGTCTGCGGGCACCCCTTCGCGCAGCAAGCGGACGGCCACGGCGACTCCGAAACCGTCGTCGCCGCGCAGAAGATTGCCGACACCGGCCACGAGCACGCGCACGTCGAGCAGGATATGGCGATGAACGTCGTCGCAGAGCTGGAGGAGCGGCTACAGCGGTACCCCGCGGATCGCTACCCCGTCCAGCGCGCGACCGCTCTCTTCCACCTCGGCGTCCTCCTCACCGGAGAAAAACCGGCTCGGGCCAGCGACCTGCTCGCCGAGTGTGCGACTCTGTTCCAGCAGGCCGCACTCACGGTCGAGGAAGGGAAGGCCCGGAACGCGCTCGGAGCGGCGCTCCGCGAGAACGGAGACCTTGTGGCTGCCGCCACTCAGTTCCGCCGAGCCGCCGACGCCCTCGGGGACGACGGAATCGAGGGCGCCGCGGCCCTTTTCAACCTGGCGCTCGTAACTCGCGACCGCTCGACGCTCGAGCAGGCACGGCAGATCTTCTCGGCGCGCGGCGCTCGGCGCGAAGAGGCATGGGCGACGCGCGAACTGGGGGCGCTGGAGCTCGAGCAGGGCGACATGCAGACAGCGGTCGTCACGCTCGAGCGCGCTCTCGCGCTTGCGGACGTGATCGGCGACAACGCAGCCGTCGGCGCAACCGCGAACGCTCTCGGCCTCGCGTATCTCGCCACAGGCCGCACAGCCGACGCGGTGGACGCCCTGCGGCGAGCAGCCGGCGCGCATCCGCGTAGCATCCGCCCCCAGGAGCACGCGATGGTGAAGGGAAATCTCGCGCTCGCCTACGAGCACGCGGGCGAGGTCCGGCGCGCGCGGCTCGCCGCAAAGCAGGCGCTCGGCGTGCCGGCAGCGCCCACGACGGTGGAGGCGCAGGCTCTGGCCACGCTCGGCCGCCTCGGCGGCCCCGGTACCGGCGACCTCGCCGCGGCGCTCGCCGAGGAGCCGACAGACGAGTGGCCGCACCTCGTCCGCGAGGAGATCGCGCGCTGGGCCGACGCGGAGGACGCCACGCTCCGCGCCGAAGCGGGCGCGTGGACGCGCGCGCAGGACCTCGCCCGCGCGGAGGCGCTGCTGAATGTTCTGTTCGAGCTTCCACCCGAGGCGATGGAACGAGTGTTGGCGGCCATTCTCGCCGTCGGGAGCGAACATACGCGGCTCGAACTCGAACGCGCAGCGGCGCTCTTCCATGCTCCCCAGGAGATGCGCCTGCGCGACACGCTCGCCCGCCTGGAGGAGCGACGCAACTCGCCGGCGACCTGACGCAGCAATCGGTCGCGGCAGCACTGCCGGGCCGGCCGGTGCGGGCGTATCCGGCCCTGCTATCGACCGAGGCGGAAGGCCTCGCATGGGCTCGCGCCGGCGCACCCGACGGGGCGGTCGTCGTTTCGGAATACCAAGCGTCCCCGCGCGGACGAGCGGGCCTTGAATGGTTCCCCGAACTGAACGCGAGCCTCGTTTTCTCGCTCGTCGCGCGACCGGCTCTGCCGGCGGCGCGGGAGGGATGGCTCTACGTGGCCGCAAGCTGCGCGCTGAGCGACGTGGTCGGTGAGGGCGCGGTCGCGAAGTGGCCGGACGAAGTGCACCGAGGGGCGCAACGGGCCGCCGCCGTCGGCGTCTTCACACAACTCGAAGGACCATCTCTCGCCTGGGCGGTCGTGACCGTGCTGCTGGAGACGGCGCAGCCTCCTCGCGCTCAGATCCTGGCAAGCGCGCTCGATGCGCTCGAGCGGGCGATCAAGAGCCCAACGGCTCCTGTGCTCGCCGACTACCTGCGACGGTGCGAGACGATCGGAAAGCGGGTCCAGGCGCGAACGATCCCGCTCGGGTCGCGTCAAGGACCTATCGACGTCCTCCCAAGTGTCGCGAGAACTCGGAGACAGACCAGGCTAGAGCTCGACGCGCACGAGTGCGATCGCGCGTGCCAACGCGACTTCGCCGATCGCCGTCAGCTGCTCGGACGGCGCCACGGATGCCGGCTCCACCTCGACGGTGACGACACGCGCCGGGAGCCCGCCAAGGCCGTGTGCGACGTCGAGCACGAGGTCGAGGTCGATGTACCCGGTGATTGCGTCTGCAATCGCGCCCTGGATCGCGGCCGGTTCGTCCGTCAGCGCGTGCACGTCGCGACGTTCGACCGTTCCCGGCGCACGGCCGCGCTCCTTCGCGCCGACGAGAATCAGAAGCTCGGGCTGCAGCTCCTGGAGCCGCTGAGCGACCGCAACCGCTCCATAGGAGAACTCCTCCACAACCACGTCGCCTCCCAGGTCCTCGCGGCCAAGCCGCTCGACCGCCACACGGCCGAGATCGAGGTCGCCCTGATAAAGGTGACCGACGCCGCCGATCACGACCCGTCGTCTAATCAGCGCCACACGCGCACGTATTCACCTCGCGCACCACGGTCCCCGAGCCGGTGTGGACGTGCGTCGTGCACGGCATGCATGGATCGAAGCTGCGGATCGCGCGAAGCATGTCGACCGAGGTGAATTCCTTCGGATCGCTGAACTTCTCGATGATCGGCGTGTTCATCACTGCTTCCTCGTATGCGCCCGGCTGATCCCACGGATCGCGCGGCGCGGCGTTAATCGTCGACGGGGTGACGATCTGGTAGTTGACGATCTTCCCCTCGTCGAGGGTCAACCAATGCGTGAGGTACCCGCGGCCCGCGCCCCAGAAGCCGACGCCGCGCCGCTCGTCCTTCGGGATCGCCTTCTCGAGCCCGCGGTGATCGACGGCCGCCACCTTCGTGTCGCCCTTCTTCATCAGCCGATACGCCTCGAGCAGACTCTCGAGCCCGACGAGCTGCGAGAACAGATAGTGGTACGCGCGGCCGCGGTTTCGCTCGAAGGCGTTCCAGTACTCCGGGACCTTCCACTCGACCTCGTTCTCCGGGCGGAAGCCGTGAGGGATCTTCATGCGGATGCTGTTACCGGTCGCCTCGATGAAGTCACTGTTCGGATGCATCTGCGCCTTGGCCGTCAGAAAGAGGCGGGCATACGCGCCGGCCTCCATCACCTTGCGGTCCCACCGCGGCGACGTGGCCCACGTGTAACGCTCCTTCCAGCTCTTCTCCGACGGCTTTGGAAGCGTCCGCTTGTTCCACGGATGGAACGGGCTCAAGGGCTGGCCGCCAGGGTCCGTCTCATAGCGGTCGCCGGACCATTTCTCGTAATAGGAGTGCTCGACAAACTCCTCCATGCCGATGTTCGTGTCAGTCAGGCGAGTGGTCACGAGCTCGCCGTCGATGATCACACCCGGCGTCGACCAGCGCTTCTCTCCCCATTCGTTGCAGTTCTCGTAGGTCGCGTCGTACGCGTACGGATCGTCCCAGTACCCGTTGTCGATGAAGTTCATCGGACGCGAACCGACCAGCTTGTACCGGTCGTCCGCCTCGTAGAAGAACTCGGTGATGTCATCCCAGACACCGACCATGCGCTGCGCGTAGTCGAAAATCCGACCAATCTTCGCGTGGTACTCGTTCAGCGTCTCCATCGTCACCGTCGTCGCGACGCCGCCCGGAACGATCGTCTGCGGATGCGGGTATTTCCCGTGGAGAAGCACAAACTTCTCACGCGAGAGGCGCGTGAACTCCAGACCCTCCTGGTAGAGCCGACCGGTCAGGGGATTCAGTTCGGTCATGATCTCGGCCATCGTCGCGAAACCGTGATGCTCCTGGTTCGGACACTTCCACCGCTCCGCCTTCGGCCAGAGCTCGGGATTCACCGCCTTCACGACCGCCTCGGAGTAGTCCGGGCCGGCGAGCAGATAGAGATGGAGCGGGTTGTCGTAGCCCATCTCCGCCGCCTCACCCATGTTGCGGATCACGGTTCCCATCGGTGGGGGCGCGAGACCCATCGCCATCTCGATCGCGTACACCGAAGCGTGGGAATGCACGCCACCGCAAACGCCGCAGGCACGCGACGTGATGAAGACGGCGTCGCGTGGGTCGCGGCCCATGGCGATCACTTCGTAGCCGCGGAAGAGCGTCGCCTGCGACCGAGCGTCGAGGTACCGGCCGCCTTCGAGATCCGCCGTCACATTCACCGCGAGCGCACCGGCGACGCGCGTCACAGGATCCATGTTCAGCTCGCGGATATGGCCGTTACGAGCCATCAGCCGCTTGATCTGCTCCTCCCGCTCCTCATCGGTCATCGCCACATCGGGACGCGTCACCGTCACGGAATAGGGGTCGGGAATGCCGCCGCGGAGGTGCGCGCGCCCTGCGGCGTCGAATTCGACCGGGAGATTCTTGAAGCACATCAGGGGCCCTCGTCGTGCTCGGGGGGAGGCGCGGGCATCGAGCCCTCGCCCGGCGGAATCGACGACTGCTCGCCCCCAGGGAGCCTGCGCTCGTCGCTCGGCTTCTCGCGCTCGGTCCATTCGGGCTCGTGCTTGCCCCACTCGGGCGTGTCCTTCTTGCCCCGGTCGCCGCGGCGCCGCATCAGGTCGTACACCTTGTGGCCGGTCTCGCGGATCGGCCCCGGTTCGGGTTTCTGTCGCGCCCAGCCCGTCGGCGTTTCCTTGTGGAGATCCCACCGCACCTCTCGGTTGAGATGCTCGTTCGTGTACATGCGCAGCGGCTTGATGATCGTCCCGACCGCTCGCGACATCGTCGTCGAGACCAACGAACCAGGGGCCTTCTTGTAGAACGGAGTGAACTTGTCCGGAAAGCCGGGCATCGTGCATCCGATGCACGGCCCGCCGGCGTTCATACAGCCGCCGACGTGGTTGATCGCGCCGCGAGAGGTGATGTTGCAATTGACCACCGGCCCCCAGCACCCGACCTCGACGAGACACTCCGGATCGCCGTACTCTTTCGCGTACGTCCCCTCCTCGTAGTACGCGCCGCGCACGCAGTGGCGGTGAACCGTCTCGCCGAAGAGCCAGGCGGGCCGACCGAGCTCGTCGAACTCCGGCAACGGCCCGAATCCCTGCAAGAAGTAGAGGATCGCGGCCACGGTCTCGGTGAAGTTGTCACCGACCGGCGCGCATCCCGGAACATTCACGACCGGGACGCCGAACGCGCTCCGGTAGTCCTTGCCGAGAAAATCCATTAGGCTCATCGCGCCGGTCGGGTTCCCGTGAGCCGCGGGAACGCCGCCCCAGGTGGCACAGGTGCCGATCGCGATCGCCGCCGCCGCTCCCGGGGCGAGGCGAGCGACCCATTCATCCGTCGACACCGTACGCATCGCACCGCCGGGACCCCACGGCTCCTCCCCCTGCCCGGCCCAGTACCCGCCTGTCTCGAGCGCCTTCGTCTCGTCGCTGATCGAACCTTCGAGGATGACCACGTAAGGCGCCCCGAGCAGACCGCGGACCGCGTCCTCGTGAGCTCGCAGGTAATTCGGGCCCGACTCCAGATTGACCACAGGATGGTGCAGAACCACACGCGGAACGCCGGGGTGCGCTCCTAGCAGCAGGCTCTCCACGCTCGGCGCCTGCGCTCCGGTAACCGAGACCGTGCAGCCGTCGCAACTCATCCCCGCAAACCAGAAGGCATGCACCTTCTCGAGCGGCCCGAGCCGGCTTTGCGGCCCGGCCTTCGCGTAGGGCTCGAGATAATCCTCCATGAAGACGCGCGCCGGCATGCCGAAGTCACCGACCGCCTGGACGTCCTCGTGGAATCGCGTCACCGGCCCGAGCACCTCGAGCAGGCGCTCGGCGGGGGTCTTCTCGCTGACAGTGGTGGCCAAAAGAATCTGGGCTGGCGCCGACTAGGTGTCTGGTGCATAGTGCTGCCTGAAACCGGGCAGAGTCAAACCCGATGGCGAAGACGTTCGAGTGCCGACACGGAGGCATTGTCTGCCGCGCGAAGATCCGCGGTGAGAGCGAGGACGAGGTAGTCCAGAAGGCGGCCGCCCATGCCAAGGAAAAGCACGGCGTCGACCTCCTTCAGGCGAGAACCCTGGCGCGATACGCCGTCAGCCTCGTGAGAGACGAATGAGCACGACCGCTTGGTGGATCGTCGGCTACGTGATCGGCGGCGCCGTCGTGCTTATCGCCGCCACGTTGCTGATCGTGATCAATCTCCTCGCACGCCGGATCGTCACGCAGACCGCCGAGATCACGCTCGCCTTGGACGGCGCGATGCGCAACACCAATCCTCTCTTCGATATTGGCATGGTCAATCACGGGTTCGAGAGCATCACCCGCGGCTTGAAGAACTCGAGCGGTGAAGAGGGCGACGAAGACGAGCGCCGAGTGCTCCAAAGACTGGTAAGCGTCCTCGGCCGTCGATGAGCATGTGGCTCTTCGTCCTCGGACTGGTCGGCCTCGCGCTCGGCGCGATCGTGCTCTTGACCGTCCTGGCACTTCTCGAACGGGTGCACCGCCCCTTGCGTGAGATTGAGCGGTACGCCGACGACGTGCTGGCCGCGGGCCTGGGCATCGCCCGGAACCTCGACGCCGTCGATGAGGCCGCGCGTACGCGGGAGCTCGCGGCAGCACTTCCGGGCGCGCTAAGGAAGGCGATCGGATGATCGTCGGGCTCAGCAGCGGCGTCACGCTCGCCTGGTGGATCGCGCTCGGCATCGGCCTCGTCGTCGCTCTCGTCGTCGCAGGCCTGCTCGAGCTGCTGCGCCGGACCGTGCACCAGATCGACCGCGGCGTGTCCGATCTGCTGACGGTCGGGGGCCGACTCGCACAGAACACGTGGACGATTCAGCTGTTTCGGACGACCAACCTGCACGCGCACGAATTGAAGGAGGAGCTGCGCCGTCATGCGCGCGCAGAGAGGAGCGATGAATGAAGACAGTTCTGATCCTGCTGACCCTTGCCGAGGTCGTCGTGCTCGTTCTCGTGCTCGCCGTCTACCTCCTCAGGATCGCAGCGACGCTCCGCAACATCGCGCGAACGCTCGGACTTGTGACCTTCGGTGTCCGCGCAATCGAGAAACAAACCGAGCCGCTTGGTCCAGTACTCACCGACGTGAACGAATCACTCGAACAAGTCGCGGAGATGCTCGGCATCCCGCCGGCGCGCGAGCGTGTTGCGGAGCGCACGGTCGAGGCGGTCGAGCATGGGCCTGCCTCCCACCAGATCAGCGGGCCGGGCTCCTAACCCATGTGCCTAGGCGTCCCCGGACAGATCGTCGAGCTTGTCGACTCCGAGCGTCACTTGGCCAAAGTGGACGTTTCAGGCGTGCGGCGGAACGTCAACATCGGGCTGATCGTCGGTGGCGACGATACCGTCGATGTCGGCGACTGGGTCCTGATCCACGTCGGGTTCGCCATGTCGAAGATCGACGAGGACGAGGCGCGGGCGACCCGCGAGTTCCTTGAGGGACTCGGCGAGCCGTACCAACAAGAGCTCGAAGAGCTGAAGACGAGCACGATCGAGTGATCCTCGACGAGCGCGAGAAGGGCCCTATCGCACAAATCCGCCGATGAGTGCGCCCGACGACCGCCCGCAGTTCTGCCCCTGGTGCGGCACGCCGGTCGACTACGAGCATCACCGTCACACACCGCGCTACGAGGTGCTCGCGGAGAAGGCGCGTGCCGAAGGAGTCGACCTGCCGCAGCTGCCACCGCGTGTGCGGGACCTGCTCGCGGGTGACGGCTTCGTCACCTCCTGTTGCGGCTGCCGCACGATCAGTCATGTCGTCGTTCATCGAGCGCACTGAATCGACAGCGCGTGAATGGCCGGCAGCGACGACGCTGGCGGACGCGTATCCAGCCACGGCCGCAGAGTGGAACGTCACGAGGAACTACCCCCTTACTCCGAGCGACGTGACGCCGCGGAGCGGCCGCAAGGTCTGGTGGCGGTGCAGCCGCGATCCGCGCCACGAGTGGCTCGCGATTGTCGGCAATCGGACCCGTGGATCGCGGTGCCCTTACTGCGCGGGTCGGGCCGTGATGCCGGAAATCTCACTCAGCGCAACCCACCCCGATCTCGCCGCCGACTGGCACCCCGATAGGAATGAAGGCGCGGCCCCCACCGACGTCACGCACGGATCCAGCATCAAGGTCTGGTGGCGCTGCCGCCGCAACCGTAACCACGAATGGCAGGCCGCGGTAAGCGGCCGCGTCCGCGGAACCGGCTGCCCGTTCTGCGCGGGAAAGCGCGTGGCCGAGGAGACGTCGCTCCGTACCCGCGCCCCGGCGATCGCAGCCGAGTGGCATCCCACGCGGAACGGGTCATTGACCCCTGAGGACGTGACTCTGGCAAGCGGCCGCAAAGTGTGGTGGAGCTGCCGACACGTTGAGTCGCACGCGTGGCAGGCAACCATCGCCAACCGAACGCTTCGCCGCACGGGCTGTCCGTACTGCCGCGCTCGCCTTCATCCGCCGCGTGCGCCCCTTGATGAGTTCTACCCCGAACTGCTCGAAGAGTGGAACTTCGAGCGCAACGAGCGAGACCCGAGCGAGCTGACCGTCGGAAGCAGGGTCAAGGTCTGGTGGCGTTGCAAGCGCGATCGCAACCATGAGTGGCAAGCCATCGTCCTCAGCCGCGTGCGCGGAAGCGGCTGTCCGCTGTGCAAGCGACGCGCCACCTCATGATGCACTGACCGCCCGTGCGCTCAATGCGCATGGCCGCCATAGATCGTCTGCCATGAGTCCCAGGTGATCCTGAGTATCACCGCTGTGATTACGAGACCGATGATCGGATCGGCGATCGGGGCGCCGAGGCCGACCGCGACTGCGCTCGCGATCACGCCGAGCGAGACGAAACCGTCGATGCGTGCATGGTTGCCGTCAACGATCAGCGCGGGGCTTTCCAGCCGCTTGCCGCCGCGAAGCCGAATTTGCGCGGCGATTTCGTTGCCGATGAACCCGATGACGCCTGCCCCCGCGAGCGCCCATAGGTTTGTCAGGTGCTGCGGATGGATCAGCCGGGTGGTTGTCTCGTACAGCGCGACCATCGCGCTGACGAAGATCGCGAGCACCACACCGAGCCCGGCCCACCGCTCACCGCGCGCCGAACGAAGAAAGAAAGCAATACCCAGCGGCACCGCGGTAAGCCCGTCGCCGTAGTTGTGGATCAGATCTGCGAGGAGCGCGACACTTCCCGACAGCACGAAGATCGCAGTCTGGACGACCGCCGCAACAGTCAGGACGAGAAAGCTGATCGCGACGGTCCTGACGCCGTCTCGGGAGCGGACGATCGACCGATCTACGAGTCCATGCGAATGCCCGTGCGGCTCTCTTTCGTGCTGACGCTCGTGAGGGTCGAGGTGCGGCCCCTCAGCCTCGCATGTTGCGGGGTGACTCATCCAAATCAGCGTACCGAAGGCGTCAGCGACGTTACCCACGTCGCAGCCGGCGCAAGCGGCAGCGCTCGCGCACGACGCACTCGCCCCCGATCGTGAGCAAGAGTTTGGCGCACGGGCAGGCGTGCGCTCCAACTTCGGCCTCGCCCTCTGCGCTGACTCTCACTGAAGCGCACCAGCTTCATCGCATGGCACCGGTGGCGGGGTCGCTGATCGACTGCTGAGCTATCCCGCCTCGGTCGGCAGCAGTCGACGCGGCTCGCCGTCCCGACAGACCATCACGCGGCCCGCCAGACGCTCGTCGCGGACAAACTCGACGACCGCATCGGCGACCTCCTCCGGCGCGACGAACGGATCCCGCAGCGACGCCGGAAGCTCCGCGCACCTCGCACTGAGTTCGGCGACCGTCTGACGCACCGCGAGCGTGTGGGTCCCAGAAACTCGCGCGCCGGTTTCAGCGGGCCGACCGGCTGGTGGAGGCGGAGGAGCAGTCGGCGTGTTTTGAGCGGGTTAGGGTCGAGAGATGTGTACTCGGCGTCTACTGCTTGGGGGCTGTCCTTCGCCTAGTGGGTGGTCCGCCGTCTGTTCGAGCTTCTCGTTCTCTTTGGTCGCTCGGAGCGGGCGCAGGAGGTCGAGATCCTCGTGCTGCGGCATGAGCTGCAGGTGTTGGGGCGCCAGGTCGGCCGGCCGCGCCTGCGGTCTGCCGATCGTGCCCTGCTGGCGGCGCTCAGCCAGCTGTTGCCGCAGGCGTCTGCGCTGGCATCGCGAGCTCGTCCGCCGCCGCTGGAGCTACGAGCGCCGGCGGCCGGGCCGACCGCCGCTGCTCGCACAGACACGACAGCTGATCCTGCGGCTGGCGGCGGAGAACCCGAGCTGGGGAGACAAGCGGCTCCACGGCGAGCTGATCGGGCTCGGGATCCCGCTGGCGGCGAGCAGCGTCTGGAACCGCCACGGCATCGAGCCCGCACCGAGCCGCGCGAGCCTGAGCTGGCGGGAGTTGCTGCGCCAGCAGGCGGCCGCGATCCTCGAATGTGACCTCTTCACGGTCGAGACGCTCTGGCTGCGACGCCTGCACGTGCGCTTCTTCATCGAGCTCAAACGTCGCCGCCTCCATCTGCTCGGGGTGACCGCTAACCCGGATGGCGCCCGGGTTGCGCAGCAAGCCGGCAACCTGATCATGACGCTCACCGAGCAGGAGCAGCCGCCGCGCAT
>VAWW01000078.1 GCA_005884575.1 Actinomycetota bacterium | reverse complement strand
GTCTTCGGTGAGCTGCGGCACTCGGTCGAGCGGGATCATGGCGTCTCGCACCCGTCGCGAGTCCCACTCCGAGCGCGGAAGGGCAGCGACGGAGCTGAAGGCGAGGAGTCCGATCGGCCGCCCCCTGTCGAGGACGGGATAGGTCGTGAAGCGACGCGAGCGGGCCACGTCGTCCATGAACTGCCCGACGGTGAGATCGCCGTCGACCGTCACCGGGTCGCGCACCATCAGGTCGCGCACGCGCAGCCCGTCGAGCGCTGCCGCCGTGGCGATGTACCGCGCCTCGGCCGTCGCAGCCTGAAGCAGAAACCAGCCGATGAACGCGAGCCACGCTCCGCTGAACGATCCCTGGAAGATGAACATCGCGATTCCGAGCCCGATGAACAGGTAACCGAAGCCGCGTCCGATGTCGGTGGCGACGCGCGTTGCCCACGCGAGATCGCCTCTGATCCGCCAGAGAGCTGCCCGCAGCACGCGGCCGCCGTCCAGCGGCAAGGCCGGGATCAGGTTGAAGACGAGCAGAGCCAGGTTGATGTAACCGAGCCAGGCGGCGACGCCGTCGACGGCGCTCGGCAGGCCGGCGAGCGCAATCAACACGAAGACGACGCCGAGCAAGAGCGACACGAGCGGTCCAGCGAGGGCGATCCGGAGCTCGGCGCCGGCGCTCGGGAATCGCGTCTTGAACTGCGACACGCCCCCGAATAGCCAGAGCGTGATTCCGTCGATCTCCATGCCCTCCCGCCGTGCCTGCCAGGCATGCCCGAGCTCGTGCAGGAGCAGCGACGCGAAGAACAGCACGGCCGCGACGACCGCCATCGCGAGATAGGTGCCGTCGGAGAGCCCGGGGTTCTGCGACGGGAAGACTCCGTCCGTCAGCGACCAGACGATCAGGGCGAAGATCACGAGCCAGCTCCAGTTGACCCGAACCTCGACGCCGCCTATGCGGCCGAGCGAGATGTTTCCGTTCACCACCCGCTCCTTCGGCTTCGCTCCGTCGCCGCCGGGGATCCGGCTGAGGCGTTCGGCTGCGTCCATCGAGGTCTCCTCCTGGTGTCGTCGTCCGAGCGTTGTCTCCCACTGCGGTTATCCGTCGAGCCTCGCCTGTAGCGGAGGAGGCGGCGTCGGGGACGCCACCGATCGCGTGCGGACAACATGCAGCCCAACGATACGAGCTTCGCGCAGACGATCGCGGGCGCGCCGATTCACAGCGTTCTCACATGACGCGTTCATGTCGCTGTTAGGAACCGGGCCGACAATTGGCCTGTGGCCCAGCAGCAACTCCCTACCTTCGCGCGGACGCTCGACGCTTCGGCCGCCGCCCCGTCGATCGACGTGGTCGTACCGGTCTACAACGAGGTCGGGTCGCTCACCTCGAGCATCGCGTACCTCCACCACTACCTGCTCGAGCGCTTCCCCTTCAGCTTCCGCGTCACGATCGCCGACAACGGCAGCACCGACGGGACGTGGGAGCTCGCGCGGGAGCTCGAGCGCGAGCTCGCCCACGTGCGGGCGCTCCGGCTCGACGAGAAGGGTCGGGGTAGAGCGCTCCACACGGTGTGGTCCGAGAGCGACGCGTCCGTGCTGGTCTACATGGATGTCGACCTCTCGACCGATCTGTCGGCACTCCTCCCTCTCGTCGCGCCTCTCCTCTCCGGCCACAGCGACCTCGCGATAGGCAGCCGCCTGACCCGCGGTGCGCGGGTGGTTCGCGGGCCGAAGCGCGAGCTCATCTCGCGTAGCTACAACGCGCTCCTGCACGCGACGCTCGGCGCGCGCTTCTCGGATGCCCAGTGCGGCTTCAAGGCCATCCGGGCCGATCGCGCGCACGAGCTTCTGCCGCTCGTCCAGGATCGCGGCTGGTTCTTCGACACCGAGCTGCTCGTGCTCGCCGAGCGTTGCGGTCTTCGCATCCACGAGGTTCCGGTGGACTGGACCGACGATCCGGATTCGCGGGTCGACATCGTCGCCACCGCGCTCGCAGACCTGCGCGGCGTCGCCCGCCTGACGCGCGACCTCCGGACGGGACGGATTCCGCTGCAGCGTCTCTCGGTCGTCGGGAGCCCGCCGAGCTTCGGGCGGCAGGTGGCCCGCTTCGCCGCGATCGGCGTTGCCTCGACGCTCGCGTACGCCGCGCTGTTCGTGCTGTTGCGCTTCGCGATGCCGGCACAGGTGGCGAACGCCCTCGCGCTGCTCGCGACCGCAATCGGCAACACGGCCGCCAACCGCAGGCTCACGTTCGCCATTCGCGGGTCGTCGGGTGTCGTCCGCCACCAGATGCAGGGACTGATCGTGTTCGGACTCGCCCTTGTCCTCACGACGGGTGCGCTTGCAACCCTCCACGCGCTCTCGCCTCACCCGTCTCGCGCGCTCGAGCTCGCGGTGCTCACGTCGGCGAACCTCGTCGCAACCGTGCTGCGCTTCGTCCTGCTTCGCGGCTGGGTCTTTCGCGCTCGGCGGAGTGCGCCGCGATGACGACCGCCGGCGAGTCGCTCGGCACGAGGCCGACCACGCCGTTTCGTGTCGACGTCGCTTCCCGGGCGAGGGCGCTTGTTCGCGGCCGCGTCGACGACCCTGCGTGGGCGCGGCCTGCGCTGATCGCACTGCTCGTCGCGACCGGTCTGCTGTACCTCGTCGACCTCGCGGCCAGCGGCTGGGCGAACGCGTTCTACACCGCCGCGGTCCAGGCGTCGACGAAGAGCTGGAAGGCGTTCTTCTTCGGATCGTTCGACGCGTCGAACTTCATCACGGTCGACAAGCCGCCGGCGTCACTGTGGGTGATGGACATCTCGGCGCGGCTGTTCGGGGTCAACTCCTGGAGCATCCTCGTGCCGCAGGCGCTCGAAGGCGTGGCCTCGGTCGCGTTGCTGTACGCGGCGGTCAAGCGCTGGTTCGGCCCCGCTGCAGGCTTGCTCGCCGGCGGCATCCTCGCGCTGACGCCGGTCGCCGTGCTGATCTTCCGATTCAACAATCCGGACGCGCTGCTCACACTCGTGCTGATCGGGGCCGGGTACGCATTGACGCGCTCGGTCGAACGCGCACGGACGTCCTGGCTCCTCCTGGCGGCCTCGCTGATCGGGCTCGGCTTCCTGACGAAGATGCTGCAGGCGCTGATCGTCGTCCCCGGGTTTGCGCTCGTCTATCTGCTCGCCGCGCCCACCCCGCTGCGGCGGCGCGTGGTTCAGCTGCTCGGCGCAGGCGTCGCGCTCGTCGTCTCGGCCGGATGGTGGGTTGCGATCGTGGCCCTCTGGCCCGCCTCGAGCAGGCCGTACATCGGCGGCTCGCAGAACAACAGCATCCTCGAGCTGATCTTCGGCTACAACGGCCTCGGCCGTCTCACCGGCAACGAGGCCGGCAGCGTCGTCGACGGCGGTGTCGCGGGACAGGCGAGCCGCTGGGGGCCGACCGGCATCGGCCGGCTGTTCGGCTCGGAGATGGGGACGCAGATCTCCTGGCTCCTCCCCGCCGCCCTGCTCTTCCTCATCGCTGCGCTCTGGCTCGGCCGGCGGGCGCCGCGTACCGATATCCGACGAGCTGCAGTGCTCGTTTGGGGGTCGTGGCTCGTCGTCACGGGCCTCGTCTTCAGCTACGCGCAGGGGATCATCCATCCCTACTACACGGTCGTGCTCGCGCCCGCGATCGGCGCACTGGTCGGAATCGGCGCGACCTGGGCGTGGAAGCGGCGCGACCTGCCGGTGTCGCGTCTCGCGCTCGCTTCGGCGACCGCCGTGTCGTCGCTTTGGGCGTATCACCTGCTCGGGCAGACGGCCGACTGGCTGCCCTGGCTGCGTTACCTCGTCCTGATCGCCGGACTCGGCGCCGCCGCGATCCTCGCCGCGCTGCCGATGCTCCAGCAGGTCGCACCGCTCACGGCGATGCTCGCCGTCGTCGCGCTGCTCGCCGCGCCCGCCGCCTACGCGGTGCAGACCGCGTCGACGCCGCACACCGGCGCGCTGCCGACCGCCGGACCGTCCGGATCGTCGACGCTGGGAGGTCGTGGCGGCTTCGGCGGCAGAAACGGCGGCCCCGGTTTCGGCGGAAGGCCCGGCTTCCGGGGCGGCTTCGCCCCGCCTGCCGGCGGCTTCGCTCCGCCGACCGGCCGCTTCGGCGGGGCCGGTGGCCCCGGCCGCGGCGGAGCGCTCGGCGGGCTCCTCGACTCCTCGACGCCGAGCGCCGCGCTCGTCGCGCTGCTCAGACAGGATGCAAATCGGTACACGTGGGTCGCGGCGGCGGTCGGAGCGAACAGCGCGGCCGGAGTCCAAATCGCGGCGGGCGAGCCCGTGATGGCGATCGGCGGCTTCAACGGCACCGATCCCACTCCGACGCTGGCCCAGTTCGAGCAGGACGTCGCCGCCGGCAAGATCCACTACTTCCTCGCCGGCGGCCAGGGGCCGGGCGGCGGAGCGCGCGAATCGGGGTCGATTGCGACGTGGGTCGCAGCGCACTTCACGGCGCGCACCGTCGGAGGCGTGACCGTCTACGACCTCACGTCACCGAAGTCCTAGCGATGGACCTCGACCCATGGCATCCACGCCGCGGGCGGAGGAAGCATGACCCCCGCGTGCGTCCCGTTCGGAACGACGAGCCGCCAGCGGCCGGAGCGCGGGAGCCGCACGGCCGCGTGCCAGCGCCTCGGCGCGACGCGCTCGAGCGCGATCTCGAAGCCGTCGCGCGGGATCGTCGCGTGCGCGCGCGAGAGGTCGCCGGTCACCGTGCCGACGACGTCGTGCCAGTCCCTGCCGGGCGCGACCGCGATCAGCCGCAGCCAGTCGTTTCCGGGGACGACCCAACCAGTGTCGACGTCGACCACGAATGACTGGCCGACCGCAGGTGTTCGGTCCGCGACCCTGACCGCGAGCCGCCCCTTCGCGGAAGCCGCCGGGACGGCGATCGCAGCGGCGCAGAGCGCGATGACGAAAGCCCTCACGTTCCTATTACGTTCGAAAGCGCCACCGGGTTCGCCGTGCCCACCGAAGTACGCAAGCTGAAGCTTGCGGTCGTATGGAACGCCGCAGACGGTCGAGGCCGGTTACGTTCTCTACGGCTCGAGTCGATCTCACTCGTCGGGCCGGCCGGCGAGCTGCACGAGCAGGATGCCGCGGCCTCTTCTGCTTCATCGGCGCCGAGCCGGCCACCGGCTGGCTCACTCGTGTCGCCCTCGACGAGCACCGGCTTCGTCCGCGCAGATGTCCAGCTGACGAGCGACGAGCTCGGGGGAACATGATCTCGGGCGCAAGCGCAGTTCGCTCGGTGCACACCGCAGTCGGCGTCCGGGCCTGAAGCCGATACCCGCACGCGCGGGAGCTATGGTCGGCGAGCTTGAGTGCTCAAACCGCCGTTGCGCTCTTGTTGGCGCTCGCGTCGACCACGCTGACGAACGTCGCGTACCTGCGCGAGCACGATGCCGCCGCCGCTCTGCCCGCTCTCTCGCTTCGGCGGCCGCTGCACTCGGTGCAGGCGCTGCTGACGGATCGCAGCTGGCTCGCCGGCTTCGCGCTCGAGAGCGGCGGCTTCGCGCTTTATGTCGCCGCGCTCGCGCTCGCGCCGCTGACGCTCGTCCAGAGCATCTCCGCGGGCGGGATCGGCATCCTCGCCTTCGTCTCGGCTCGGATGAGCCGTCGGCGCCTCGGTCGCCACGAGCTTGCCGGCGTGCTCCTGTCGATGCTCGGGCTGCTGGCGCTGGCGGTATCACTGGCGGGCGGAAGCGGCGAGGGCAGCGGCGGCTCGACCTTCGAGATCCTTCTCTGGCTCGCAGCATCGGCCGCAGCGGCAGTCGTCGTGCTCGCGCTCGGGCGGAGGTTCGGCGCGATCGCGGTCGCCGAAGGCGTTGCCGGAGGACTGTTCTTCTCGATCGGTGACATCTCGGTCAAGGTCGCCACCCAGGGAGGCGGGCGGGCGGCGTTCGCGATCGGCGTGATCGCCGGCTACTCGCTCGGCACCGCATTCCTCCAGCTCGGCTACCAGAAAGGCGGCGCGCTCACGGTCGCCGGCCTGGCGACGCTGCTGACGAATGCGCTGCCGATTGCCGCCGGCACGGTCGTGCTCGGCGAGCCCGTGCCCTCAGGCGCGTACGGCGGCCTCCGCGTCGTCGCCTTCGCAGCCGTCACCTTCGGCGCGATCCTGCTTGCCCGGCCCGACCGCGTCGCACCGCAATCCGTGCCGCCGGCGACCTGACCGCTCGAACCGAGCCTCAGCGTCTTCGCAGCGCACGCCGCAGGACGGCGTCGTACTCCTCGAGACCCTCCCGATAGAGGCGGGCTTCGGGCCCGGCCGCGATGGCGACGCGTTCCGGGACCACGCCCCAGATCGGAACTCCTTCTCCCTTCCACCAGGCGATCGTCTCGTCGAGATCGTTCGTGCCGAACCGTGCAGCGCAGATGACGACCCCGTGGGGCGTGCGGGCAGGGACCATCTCGCGCGTCACCTGCACCCGTGAGAACTCGACTCCGCCGGCTCGGGTCGGGATCACGACGGTGTCGGCCGAGCTGATCGCGGCCTGCACGAGCCGCTCGTCGCCGGGCGGTGTGTCGACGATCGCTATGCCTTCGTCCTCGTGCATCGCACGGCTCAATGTCCGTTCCGACGGTGCCTCGACGACCGTCACGCCCTCGACGGGCCGCTCCTCCATCCACTCGGCCAGAGACGCCTGACGGTCGGCGTCGACGAGCACGACCGGGTCGTATCCTCTCGCGGCGGCAGCCGCGGCCAGGTACACAGCTGTCGTCGTCTTCCCGACGCCCCCTTTGAGATTGGAAACGACGACGTTCATGAGGCTGTGCAGTCTAGGGGCCTCAGGCACCCACGGCTGCGGCAAGCGCGGTCCATCCCGTGCGCGGGATTCCCGACTCGCCGACGGCCTGCAGCACCACATGGTTCGCGCCGGCGTCCAGGTGCGCACGGACAGCCGTGGCGATCTCGTCGGCGCTCCCGTGCGGGATCACGGCGTCGATCAGGCGGTCGGACCCGCCCTCGGCCATGTCCTCCTCGGTGAAGCCGTGTCTGAGCAGATTGTTCGTGTAGTTGCTCAGGCCGAGATAGAGCCGCGCGTACTCGCGGGCTTTGTCCCGGGCGCGGCCGGGGTCATCGTCCAGAACGAACGCCACCTCCGGGGCGAGGAGTGGATCGGCGCCGACCTGTGCGCGGGCGAATCTCGTGTGGTCTACGGGGACGAAGTACGGAATCGCGCCGAGCGAGCGCTCGGCGCTGAGGGCCAGCATCTTCGGCGCCAGCGCCGCCAGGCAGCGGCGGTCGTGGGGCAAGGGCGTCTCGGCGCGATCGAGGCCGTCGAGGAACGCGCGCATCGCCGACAGCGGCCTGGAGTAGTCGCTCGCCGCCTCCGGATGCCCGATCCCGATCCCGACCAGCAGCCGCTCTGGAAACTCGTGTGCGAGCGTCGCGTACTCGTCGGCGAGCTGCGCCGGCTCGTAGGTCCAAACATTGACGATGCCGGTCGCGACGACGAGGTTCTCGGTCGCCTCCAGCAGCGGGCGCACGCTCGGAAGCCGCGGCGAACCGCCCAGCCAGAACACTCCGTAGCCAAGCTCCTCCACGAGCCTCGCAGCTTCGCCGGCGTTCTCCTCGCCGATTCTGGAATACGTCGTCCAGACACCGATCGTCCCCAGATCCACCGCCACACCGTACGTCTCTCAGCGATGGATGAGTCGCGGCGGTTGCGCATCGTCGAACGGGTCCGCGCGATCCCCGAAGGTGTGCCGATGCGCGGCGACCGCGTCGATCTCCGCGAGGCTCGTCTCCCGCCGGAGCTCTAGGGCCTGAACGGCTCACCGGTAGCCGGACCCGCGTGCGGTGAGGAGGTTCTGGAGGACGTAGTCGGCGATCCGGCGCCCGAGCCGCTCGCCGGCGACCTGGTCGGTGCGGAAGTGCTGGCCGGCGTAGATGCGGCTGACGCTGGCCTCCTCGGCGGCGGCGGAGAAGCTCGTGAACGAACGCTCGACTCCCGGGAGCACCTCCGACGTGACGCGGCGGCGCTGACCACGGCATGTGCGCCGGGGTAGGAGGGGTCGAGGGCAGTCGTGGCGAGCGGCGTCCAACCGGCGTCGCCACCTGCGCGGATCGCGGTGATCGGTCGCCAGAAGTGGTACGTGTACTTGGCGTCGTAGAAGGCGATCACCGAGTCGGCGAGGGTGAGGTCGAGCAGTGCGAACAGCCGTGCGTTCTGCGGCAGCGTGTTGCCGTGCTGCAGCGCGGCCGTCTGGGCGATCTCGTTCCAGTAGTTCTGAATCGGCGCGCCCCAGAACTTTCCGATCTGCGTCTGATCGGGCGTGCGCGTCGTGCTGGCAGCCTCGCCGACGCTCCTGACTTCGTTGAAGGCCGCGGTGTACGCGGGGCTCGTGAGGGCCGGGGGCGGTCCCGGCCTGAACTGGTCGGCGCGCCGGAGCGCAAACGGCTTCACGAAGGGCCAGTGGGTGAAGACCGGCTGCGCGAACGCGGGCGGGGTCAACTGGTAGTCGCCCGGATTCGTTCGCGGTGTGAACGGGATCGGAGACGCACCCGAGCCGTCGTCGCTTCGCAGCGAGAGGATCTGCTTCGCGGCGGTCGCCCCGACGCCGGCGCCTTGCGCCTTCGCCTGACCGGCGGGCACGGAGGTAAGGGACGCGGCGAGATCCGCGTCGAGCGTGGAGGTCTGGCTCGGATAGAGCTGGACGAGCACGTCGTGGGCGGCCTGCGCGGCCGCTGCTGCGACCGAAGCGTGGCGTGGCGCCTTCAGGTGGACGAGGTAGTCGCTGTGCGTCTTGACGATCGCGTTGACGGCGTCGTAGACCGCGGCGTGCAGGATCGCCATGCTTCGGGTGGGGTGCACGGTCGCCGGTTGTGCGCCGGGCGTTCGCAGGACGCCGAGCAGGATCCGGTTCCACTGGATGACCTGGTCAGGTGCCTGGGTCGTGGCCGCCGCTGTCGAGTCGATGCGTCGAGTTGCCGCTCCGGCGTAGACGTTCGCGGCGAGTACTGCGGCGGCACCGATGGCGCCGAGGGCGACGCCGAGGGCGAAGAGGCGTGGAGAGAACCGTTTCATCAGAGTGCTCCTTTTTGTCGTGGTGTCATGACGGCGGGTCGATCGGGTAGAGCCACGACTCGGGGCCGGTCGCCGGCTCGCCGTCGCCCTTGAGCGCGAAGCTGCGAATCTCCGCCTGCGCGCCGGTGCCATCGACGGTGCTGACGCTGTAGAGGCGCCCGAGCGAGAGATGTCCGTTGCGGATCGAGAACTCGTAGCGGTCGAGTGCGCGCGGCGCGGGTCCGGCGGTGCGGTTGCCCTCGTTGTCGAACTGGCTGCCGTGGCAGGGGCAGCCGAAACCGGCGGGTTGAGCCGGAACCAGAGCGACCTCGCCGCCGCTCGTCCGCTCGGCCCTCCGCTGGTGCGGGAAGAGGGGCCCGTTCGGCTGGGTCGGGCAGCCGACGTGCGTGCAGCGGCTCGACATGATCGTGAAGCTCGGCAGGTCTCCGACGAGGCCGTTGTTGCGCACGTAGGCCGAACGCTGGGAGATCTCGCCGGCCTGTGGATCGGCGCGGAAAGTGGCGACGACGTACTCGCCCTCGGGGAACGCAGCGATCGGGCCGAGGTCGACCGGCCGCCTCCGCTGCCCGAGGAACGACGGCAGGACGGCGAAGCCGGCTACCGGAACGGCAACGCCGAGAGCCACGAGCCCGCCGAGCCCGAGCGTCGCCCGCTCGAGCAGGCGGCTGCGCGTGAAGCGCTCTTCGCCCGTCGCGTCCGGCTGCACGGGCTCCGCGGACGGCGCTCGCCCGCTGCCGCGCGCCCAGGCGGCCGCGGCCACGAGGGTGATCGCGCCGCCGAGCGGCGCGATCACCAGTGGATTCACGATCAGCCCGACGAGCAGGACGACGATGCCGATCGCGAAGCTGAGGGGCGCGAGCGCGTCCATCAGTCGACGCGAACGGCCGCGACGTCGAGGGCGAGATCGACCGTGTCGCCGACGAGGACGCCACCCGTCTCGAGCATGCGGTTCCAGACGAGACCGTAGTCCGAGCGGTCGAGCTGTCCGCGCAGAGCGAGCGCGATCGTCTCGTCGCCGGGGGCGAGAACGGTGCCGGCCAGCGTGATCGGGCGCGTGACGCCCTTGATCGTCAGCTCGCCCGGAAGCGCGAAGCTCGTTTCGTCGCCATTGAACCGCATGCCGCGCGCCTCGAAGCTGATCTCGGGGTGGCGCTCGACGTCGAAGAAGACCGGCGAGCGGAGATGTGCATCGAGCTCTTCGTCGGGCGTCTCCAGACTGGCGACGCGGATCGAGCCTGAGACGGTGGGCCGCGGGCCGGCGACGATCGCGCCGTCGAAGTCGCGGAAGCGTCCCTTGACGGTCTGGATCAGCATGTGCTTGACGCGAAACTCGACCGCCGAGCGTCCGGGATCGACTGACCATGTCCCGTTCGACAGCAGCTGCTCTCTTGCGTTCTCGACTACCGACATCTCCGTGCCTCCTTCTCGCTTGGGGTACGAGAGCGACGGCCGCTCCCGCAGGTCGGACACCCGCCTTGCGGCCCGGAGAGATCGTCGAGTGCCAGGTCGTCTTCCCTCCCTCTCGAGTCGCGCGAGCCCGTGGGCTTCGCGGGGAGAGGCGACCTTGGCCTCGAACGGCGTCGTCGAGAACGCCGTACGAACGACGCTACCAGGACCGCTGCGGGCTGCGCCGACGAGCGCCGTCGGGACTACGGAAGCCGCCGCCGTCGTTGGACGGCTCGTGGGAGCGAGAAGCGCTGCGAGTGATGCGATCGTCGAGCTCGGCTTCCGCTTCGCCGCCGTGCGGGCCGGCTACTGGCTCGGCTGGGCTTCGATCGCCGTCGTGCTCGCCGGTCTCGGCTTCGATGGGGGAGCAAGACACCGCTGGCTGTTGGTCGGCTTGACGCTCGCTGCAGCTGCTGCCAACACCGTCGCGATGGGGATTCCCTGGCGCGAGTGGCTCGCGAGTCGCCGCGGTTCGCTTCTGCTCGACATCTGGTGCGGAGGACTGATCGCGTTCGTCGCGCTGCTCGTCGTCGACGGGGGCTCGAACTTCGCGCTGCTCCTCTTCCTCTCGGTGCCGTTCATCGCGGTCGTGCAGAACGGCCGGCGCCGGGTCGTGTGGCTCGCCGCGAGCGCGGGGACGTGTACGGTCGCTGCGGCGCTGGTGCCGCTCTCGGCCGGCGCGACGGCGATGCGCCTTGCGCTCGTGGCGGTCGCGGTCGGCGTGGCGCTGGTTCTGGCTCGGGCGATCCGCCGCGAGACGTCGGCGCACACGCGCGCCGCTGCGCGCGCGGAGCTCGAGCGGACGCTGGCGAAGGAGGGGAATCACCGGATCAAGAACGATCTGCAGACGGTCGCCGATCTGCTTCTGCTCGGTCGCCCCGAGGGTGGCGACGGCGCCGCGTTCGACGGGACGGCAGCGCGCATCCGCTCGATCGCGACGGTCCACCGGTTGCTGACGGAGGCCGACCAGATCGAAGCCGGTGCGCTCCTGCGCAGCATCGCGGAGAGCGCGCCCGTGCCGGTCGCGGTCGATGCGGAGCCGGCCGCACTCGACGCCGCTACTGCGCAGAAGCTCGGCATCGTCGCCAACGAGCTGGTCACGAACGCGGCCCAACACGGCACGCCGCCGGTCCTCGTGCAGCTCAGCACGGGTTCGCGTACACGGCTGCGCGTCGACGACAGAGGATCCGACCTCGACGGTGCGACGGGTTTCGGTCTGGAGCTCGTCCGGCGAGTGGTCGAGCAGGGTCTCGGCGGCAGCTTCGAGCTCCGCGCGCTGCCCGGCGGCGGCACGCGCGCCGAGGTCGTCTTCCCGGCGGTGCCGAAATGAGAGTTCTAGTCGCCGAGGACGATCCGGTGGTCGCGCTCGGACTCGCCGAGCGCCTCCGCTCGCTCGGGCACGAGCCGATCGGGCCGGCCGGCGATGGAGCGCAGGCGATCGAGATGGCGAGAGCGAGCCTGCCCGACCTGTACCTCTTCGACATCGAGATGCCCGAGGTGGACGGTCTGGAAGCTGCGACCCGACTCGCAGGAGACGGCCTACGCCGGCCCGTCGTCGTCGTCACGGGCGTCGAAGACCCCGGCTTGATCGAGCGCTCGATCGCGAGCGGTGTCAGCGCCTACCTGATGAAACCGATCGACTCCCGCGAGCTCGATGCTGCGATTCGGCTCGCCGCCGCACGGCATGCCGAGTATCGCGAGCTCGAGGCCGAAGTCGATCGGGCGCAGCAGGCGCTCGAGGACCGGAAGCTCGTCGAGCGCGCAAAAGGGCTGTTGATGTCCGCCCTCGACCTCTCCGAGCAGGACGCATTCCGCCGGCTCCAGCTGACGGCGCGCGAGCGAAACCTGCGGCTCGCCGACGTCGCTGCCCGCATCGTCGAGCAGCAAAGCCTGCTCGAGCCGAAGCGCAACCGCTGAACGCATAGACCCGAGCGGTCCTGCTAGCTTCGCAATGCAGCGTTCAAGACGACGCTGCGCGAGGCCAAGGCTCGCCTCTTCCGAGTACTTCGACCGGAAAGGCAGGGGCCATGGCCTCGAACCGTTTGAACTGGATCAAGCTGCTCACCGCATTCGCAGCATTCGCGGTGATCGCGTCGACCGCGACAGCCGGCGGTGCGAAGACCGGCGGAGCCAGGGTCGCCGTTGCGAAGTCGTCCCTGGGCCGCATCCTCGTCGACAGCAAGGGGATAACGCTCTACGACTTCGTCGAGGACAAAGGCACCAGGAGCACGTGCTACGACGCGTGCGCCTCTCTGTGGCCGCCGCTCATCACGGCTGGGAAACCGATCGCCGGTCCCGGCGTGCGCGCTTCCCTGCTCGGTACGACTAAGCGGACGGACGGCGAGCTCGAGGTCACGTACAACCGTCACCCGCTCTAT
>VAWW01000077.1 GCA_005884575.1 Actinomycetota bacterium | reverse complement strand
GTTCAAATCCCGCCCGCGCTATGAACCCCCGACGCACAAAAGACGCACAAACGATCACGGGCGCGTCGAGATGGTACTTGAACGAACTTGAATGAAAGGCCCTCTGTGCAGGGAAAATAGGGGAGACGCGGAGGTCGTCGCGGTCGGAGAACCAGTTCGACAAGCTGGGGGTCACCGGTTCGAGCCCAGTACCGCCCATAGAAAAGCCCTGCATAAGGGCTTTTTTGTTGCTCAATCCGTCAACGGGTGGCCGGTTTGTGGCAAGGATCTGCCCGGCGTCGGGAGCAGCGAGCGTTTCGTCTCCGTATCGTTGACCGAACTGGAGCGAACGGGTGCGAACGATCCGAGATTGGGCAGCCTCGGATGCTCGCTCCGAAGCACTGACCACCAGTCCGTCTGTTTGGAGATCAGTCGGTGTTGAGCCCGCACCACCTTGTTCCAAGGCAGCTGCGTCCGTCGCTCAGGGCCTCGAATGGCCTTCGTGTCGTCAGACCGGTTCAGCCGCGAGCTCGTTCCGCAAACGATCCGGCTCCTCGAGTGTGCCAAGGCGATCGAGTATGGCGAGCGCCTCCTCCGCGCTCGCCGCGGCCTCCATGTCGTTACCCATGAGCCGTTTGGCGCGGCCCAGTGCTCCCAACGCGAGTCCGAGTTCGTTCTCGGAGCCGCTCGCCCGCAACGTCTCGATTGCTGCCTCGAGTCGGCGGACCGCCTCCTCGACCTCGCCCTGAGCCAGGGCCACCTCTCCCAGACCCCGTCCGCTGGCGCCGAGAAAGAAGTTCGCCCCGCTCCTCGCGGCTGCGCCGTGGATCTCCAGAAGCGTCTGGTGCGCCCGCGCGTAGTCGCCGGCGGTCACGTACGCGTCGGCCAGCCGCGACGCGAGGATGGTCCACGCCATCTCATGGCGCGCCGCCTTGGCCATCGGGACGATTTGCTCGAGGATTGGCAGGCCTTCGTCAACGGCTCCCGTATGACAGAGCGCCGGCGCCGTGAAGCCGAAGGCGAAACCGCGGAAGTACACGGTCGGGGCGGTCTCCTTCGCGGCGTTGCCGTAGTCGATCGCGGTGGCCCAGTCCCGTTTCTCGACGCAGACCAGTGCGCCGATCGCGTTGCAGAACGAGACCATGCCGGCGTCGGAACGCTCCGTGCCTGTCGCCACGGCTTCGTCGACCTCGTGCAGCGCGGCTTCCCAGCGCCCCGCCATCATGTGGGTGAGCGCGGCGCCGGCTTGTGCGTACATGTACGCCATCGGGTCGAAGCTGACGGCGAGGTGCTCGAGCGCCCGCTCCGCGTAACGGTGGGCGCGCCGGTACTCGCCGAAAAACATATGCGCCCATTGCACATGGTCGCATGCGAGTGCCGCGTTCTCGTGGTTGCCGGACCGCTCGCAGAGCTCGAGTGCCTGGCGCGCGGTCTCTCTCCCCTGCTTGTATTCGGCGAAGACCATCTGACGGTGCGCCAAGCGAACGTAGAACGCCCCGAGGAGGCCGGAATCGCTCTGCTCCAGCGCAAGCGGCTCGTGGCGGAGAAGCAGCTCGTAGTACTCCTCGTGACGATGGAGGTAGTGGAATCCACCTGTCTGGTCGAGGACGAGCGTGAGCCTGCGCCTGCGGTTTTCCTCGGAGTCGGGTAGTTCTTCTAGAATCGCGAGCGCCTCGTAGAAGTAGCCGAGCGCCTCCTCCATCGCATGCTGTGCTGAGGCCTTGCGATTGGCGAGCTCGAGGTAGTCTGCGGCCCGTTCCCGCTCGGAGCTCCGCGAGTAGTGGTACGCGAGGAGCTCGTACTTTTCGTGGAGTCTGCCCGCATAGGAGCGCTCGACCGCTGCGCCGGCGCGCGCGTGGAGAGACCGGCGCCGGTCTTCCAGTAGGCCGTCGTAGGCAACGTCGCGGGTCAGCGCGTGCTTGAACACGAACGTCCGCTCAATCCCTCCATGCCGTTCGTGCAAGAACTCGCGCCGCTTGAGCTCGTCCAGGGCCGGGAGCAGCGCTCCGTCACCGTCCCAGACGCTCTCGATGAGCTCGAGCGAGAACTCGCGTCCGAGTACGGACGCGATGCGGACGGCGCTCTTGTCTCCGGCGTCGAGCCTGTCGATTCGTGCGGCCAGGACGTCCTGCACGGTCGTGGGCACCGACCCATCGGAGCGGCCGTCGGTCTCCTGTCGTGCGGCTCGAGCGAGTTCCTCCAGGAAGAAGGGGTTTCCCTCGCCCCGACCGACGATCTTCTCGGTGGCGTCGTTCGTGTCGCCGAGGATCGCTGTGACGATCTGTTCGCCGGCCTCCCTCGAGAGGGGCCGGAGGGCGATCTGGGTTACGAACGACTTGCCAAGCCACGGGGGGTTGTAACCAGGGCGGTATGTCGCGAGCAAGAGAACCGGGACGGAGGGCAGTTCGTCGACGAGTTCGGTAAGGAACTCCTCTGACGTGCGGTCGATCCATTGCGCGTCTTCGATGACGACCAGCAGCGATCGACTGGCTTTCGCGAGCAAGAGCTTGCGCAGCGCCTCGAACGTTCGGCCCTTCATCGTGGCCGGATCGAGCGCGACCAGCTGAGCGTCACCGGAGGTGACGTCGAGCGCGTGATGAACGTAGCGACAGAAATCAGGGTCCACGCCCAGCTCCTCGAGCGTCGTGCCGATCTTCGCGGCGACGCCCTCACGGTTGTCTTCCGGCGCGATCCCGCACGCTTCCCTCACCAGATCGAGGATCGGGAGGTAAGGAACTGCGGTCCCGAAGGGCAAGCAACGAGCTTGAAGCGCGACGGTGTCCACCTCGGCCACGAGCCGCAGCTCGTGGGCCAGGCGCGACTTCCCGAGGCCGGGATCGCCGGAAATGCCGATGACTTGTCCTTGCCTCCGGGACGCGGCGCGAAGTGCTTGCCGCAGCGACTCGAGCTCGTCGTGTCGTCCCGAGAAGGGAGTGAGCTGCTGGTGTGCCTCGTCGATCGGGGATGTGCGCGAGCCGCGCCCGATGACGCGCAATGCGTGGACGGCGCGCTCGTTGACCGTCACCGGTGCTGTCTCCTGGAGCTCGAAGTAACCACGGAGGTAGCCCGCGGTCGCGGTACTCACCAGCACATCTCCGGGGCGAGCCGCCCCATGCAGACGAGCTGCGAGCACAGTTGTGTCACCGGAGGCGGTGTAATCCATCCGAAGGTCGTCGCCGATGGCGCCCACGATGACCGAACCGGAGTTGATCCCGATCCGGACGTCGATCTCGGATCGCTCCTTGACGGCGAGTGCGGCAAGCGCGGCGCGGCGTGCGTGGTCCTCGTGGGCGATCGGCGCGCCGAAGAGGGCCATGAAGCCGTCGCCGAGGAACTGGTTGACCGTGCCCTCGTAGCGGTGGACCTCGGCGAGGGCGAGTGCGAAGAAGCGGTCGACGACCCGGTGATATTCCTCGGGGCCAGCCTGCGCCGCCAGTTCGGGCGAGCGGACGATCTCGCAGAAAAGGACGCTCACCTGTTTCCGTTCGCCCTCGATCGCGCTGCGGATGGCGAGAATCTGGTCACGCAGATGGCTAGGCGTGTAGGTCGCCGGGGACGGAGTCGCCTCGACGGCATGCCCGCACTCCTGGCAGAAATTGGAGTACTGGGGCAGGGTCGCTCCGCAGTCGTCGCACTTGCCGCCGACGAGCAAGGCGCCGGCGATGACGGGCGCGACCTTGCCGCGACCTCTCCGGGGCGGCTCGTCGTTCTGCGGCGGCGACTCAGGGCGGCGACCGTCAGTTGCGAGGCGCTCGATCTCGGAGTCGGAGCCACCGGCCGAGCTGCGGAGGATCTCGAGATAGACGGCCTCCGACTCCGGCGAAGGGTAGGCGCCGAGCTCGTCGGCAAGGAAGCGCCGGCCCCGCTCGTACACGCGGAGTGCCTCGGCCGGGTTGCCGGCGGCGACATGCGCCTGCATCAGCGCGCGGGAGCTCGTCTCGCGGAAAGGCTCGAGCTCGGTGATCTCGGCCGCATATCGGACTGCGTTGCCGAGCTCCCCCTCAGCAAGCGCCGCATCGCGTAGGCATTCGAGTGCACGCACGAGGACGTCACGGAGGTCGCGCCGCTGATCCTCGACCCACCGTCCGTCCTCGCCGGGCAGAAACACCCGCCGAGCGAGCTCGGCTCCCGTCGAGGCCTGCGCCCGAGCCTCGTCGAGATCCTCCGCGGCGAGTGCCGCCTCTCCCCGCTCGACCGCGCTCGCCGCCGCGTCGACATCGATCCAGGCGTCGGCGGGCAGCGTGAGCTGGTAGCAGCCGAAGGCGCTCGTCAGCACGCTCGAGCCCTCGAGGCCGCACTCCTCGAGCAGGGCGCGCAGCTTCGTCATCAGCACCCGGAGTGCCTTCTCCCACGTGGCCGGAAGGTTTTCGCCCCATAACAACTCGGCCAGCTCGTCGCGAGGGACAGATCGCCCGTGCTGGGCCGCCAGGTAGGCGAACAGGATCCGACCTTGCCGGCCCGGGAAGCGCGGCTCGTCCAGCTTCGTGCCGTTCGCCTCGACAGCGAGACGCTCCGTCAACGAGATTCGAACGCTCAGCCCGACTCCTCCCAACCCTCCTAGCGGCGCGCTAGCGCTGGACTAGCGGGTTATTAGCCGCCCACGCGGAGTATTGCCCGCGACATGTTCTGTGACAAGCCACGAGCGGCCGGCGGCGATCGCTTGGTCAGCGCGTCGGTGCGGAAAGGAGATCGAATGCGACCGCTACGTCTGCCGGTTGGGGTGCTTCTGGTCCCGCTGATGCGCAGGAAGCTTCTACTGCTAGCCATCGCGTCGGTGCTGGCGTGTGTCATCGCGGGGACGGGTCTCGCGGCGGGATCGACGGTGGTCACGCAGTTCTCGTTCACCACCCCTCCCCACCTCCAGTGCGGCATCTTGGGAACGGCCGTCGTTCACGGCACGTCGGTCTTGCGCGACACGGGCAACGGCACGTTCTTCATGAGCGGCACCTGGTTCGGCGTCTTCACGGCCGACAGTGGAAAGTCAGCCACGCTCTCCTTCGCCGGGCCGGTCAGGCCGACGTCGCCGCCCGTGATCGACGAGCAGGCGGGGACGGTCACGATCATGAGTACCGCCGGGGGTCTGTTTGAGAAGTTGTCGATCACCGGTGGTCCGACGTTGACTCGTGATGCTGGGCCTGTCGCCTTGGTCGATGTCTACGAGTACACCGGGGATCCAAACAATCCGATCGGTGACCAGATCTCCGAGACGGCTTCTGGGCTACATGGGCCACATCCCGATCTCCTGGACGCCAGCCTCTTCTGCGACGTTCTCGTGCCGTACCTGCAAGGCCCGTAGAGGCAGCGATAGCAGGGGGCGGACCTGCAGCTGGCGGGTCCGCCCCTTACACGTGAACGAACGAGGCCCGAATAGAGCGCCGAGCCGAGATGGTTGACGGCTTCCGAGGCGAGCGGCTCACAAGAACCTGCAACCGGCGGTCGAGGCTGCAAACGCGACGCGGGAAAAGGAGGGATTGCCACAGATCGCCGAGAGGTGACGAATCACACGCTGCGGCGGACGTTCGCCGCGCTGCTGTACGAGGCAGGCGCGTCACCGGCCTACGTCATGTCGCAGATGGGGCACACGTCAGCGGGGCGTGGCAAGGATGGCAAGGTTCAGCGTTCGTTCGCGTTCGCTGAGCCGTTCGGTCGAAGGTCACCTTTCGCTCAACCATGCTCCTTGAGCGCACCCGAACGAACGGGCGCGAACGGTCGCACCAAGTCGACAAGCTGGGGGTCACTGGCTCGGCGACGTCGTCGCTGCGACTGACGTCTACGGCTACCACTCGGGCAAGGCCGGCGACATGTTCACGCCGCGCGCCGACGTCGGCAAGTCGAGCTACGCGCTCGTGCAGCCGGCGCAGGCCGAGGCCCAGTCCGGCGACTGGCTTGCCGGCAAGCTGAACGGTGACGGCGAGCCCGAGGTCATCGTCGCACCGATCGCCGCCGGCGAACAGCTCGTCGCCTCGACGCGATCGGAGATGCACGCGTTCATCCGAGCCCACGACGACCGGGCCGTCGCCGTCGAGATAGAGAGTCGCGGCTTCCTCGCGGCGCTCCACGCCAACCAGAACGTCGACGCGCTCCGCGTGCGAGGGATCTCCGACCTGCTCGACGCCAAGAGCGTGAGCGACGACGAGGGCTGGCAGCAGCGGGCCTCGCGGTCAACACCGCCAAAACGTGTTGGTCACGGTGCGTATCGATACCAATCACGTGGTCCAGCTCATCTGCAAGCATCCGACTCGATTCTCCGACCTCACTCGTAGGGTCTGGTGGTGCCGGTCTGATGCAAGGGAAACCGCGGCAGCAGGACGGTAACGAGTCACCCCGAGAAGCCGGACATGCTCCAAATCAAGCCAGCAGCGGGCGCCAGACCGGCGGAGCCGCACACACGCAGAAAAATCATTCGCAAGGCACGCAACAAGCGGCCAGTCACCTGACGAGTCACACGCGGCACGGCGACAACCAGGCTGGCAACCATCCCAGACAGACCAACCCCGCGAGTCTTACCGTCCCCTGACGACGGATAATCGGGGCGTGGAGCCGAGCGAAGTTGTCGTCCAACTCTGGAGCCGAATTCAGGCCCGGGACTGGGTCGGCGTGGGGGAGTTGCTCGCGGATGACTTCGTCCTCGAATGGCCGCACGACCTAGTCCGGATCCGAGGCCGCGCGGATTTCGTGGATTTCAACCGCAGTTATCCGGAAGGCTGGTCGATCGAAGTGCTCCGGATCGTTGCGGAGGGGAGCACCGTAGTGTCGGAGGTGCGTGTCCCTCACCCCACAGTCGGCCCGTACTACGCGCTCTCGTTCTTCGAGGTCGACGAGGGCCGAATCACATTCACGCGTGAGTACTGGGTCGTGGAGGCGTACGAGGAACCAGCCGCCGAGACGGGTCCGTAGTTTCCCGAAACGGTCCCCGTTGAGGCACGGACGACAGCTGTGGCCGTCCCGCTCCATAGTGCTTCGATGGCGTTCTCTGATCGGCGCGTAGGGTTCGCAAACTCGTCCGCGGTTCTCTTAAGCGTTGGCTCGGTAGGTTCGGCGCTCTGTTGCCGTGGTCGAGGGAGGGCAGCTTGCTCTGGTCGTTTGTTATCTCGTTGTCCGGAACCTGTTCGCGCTGGTGTGGCTGCTGGGGCGGCGCCGTGGCTGAAAGGAGTTGGAGATCCTCGTCCTGCGCCATGCGCTGGCGATCCTCCGCCGACAGCGGTCGAGGCCGAGGCTGACACGAGCGGATCGTGCGCTGCTTCGCTGGCACCGGCAGCTGATCGCCCGCCGCTGGACCTATTCGCACCGGTTGCCTGGGCGGCCGCCGCTCGAGCGCTCGCTGCGCGAGTTGATCCTTCGCCGCGCCAGCGAGAACCCGGGCTGGGGCGACAAGCGGATCGTCGGTGAACTCAAGGGCGTCGGGATCGCGGTTTCGGCGACGTCGGTGCGCAAGCTGCTGCGCGAGGTTGGTCTCCGGCCGGCGCCGCAGCGGACGTCTTCGTCGTGGCGAGTCTTCTTGCGAGCGCAGGCGGCGAGCACGCTCGCCTGCGACCTCCTGACCGTCGAGACCGTCTTCCTGCAGCGGATCTAGTCCTCTTTTTCATCTCGCTCGCGACCCGACGGATCGAGTACGTCGCCTGCAGCTCCAACCCGGGCGGACGCTCGGTCACCCAACAGGCGCGCAACCTCGCCATCGAGTTCGCGGACGCGCAGCCGTTCCGGTTCCTCATCCACGATCGCGGCAGCAAGTTCGGTCGCGCCTTCGACGAGGTCTTCCGGGCGGTAGGCAACCACAAGCACAGGCCACACCGCGCGCTGCAACTGCTGCCACCGAACGGGCGCGGCCCGACACCGCTGACAGCCCCTGCCGACCTCCGCCGCCGCGATCTGCTCGGCGGACTGATCCGCGAAGACGAGGCCGCCTGAGTTTGCGAACCCTACGTGGTCAGCGCAGGATCATCGGCGCGGCCAGATGGCCGTCCACAGTTTCTTCAACAACGGCTGCGCGCCCCTGTGGGACGCTGTGGAAAGGCGACGGTATTTTGCGCTCTTTGCAGGAAACGACGTTGACTTCGGCCGCCGGGTGTTCGCATCCTGGCTGCCTGCTGCCCAACCGTCGCACGGCCGGAAGGGAGGTGAGCGGAAGAGCGACCCACTGGGAGCCGAGGCGGCCGGAATCGAGCAAGCACGTAACGCGACGTCGCCCCAGCTCCGCCGGGACCGCTTCAGTCTTGATCGCGCTCGTTCGCAGATTGCGGCCGCTCGCCGAGGCGGAATGCTACGCGCGCTGTTACGGCGCCCGCCACGGGGAGGTGCACGTCATCGGGTTCGAACGCCGCTGGCCACGGGACCGGCACCGGCTGACCGGCGAACAGCTTCGCCAACGTTTCGAAGAACGCCTGGCCAGCCGCAGGGCGAGCTGAGCAGGCCGCCGGCCGCCCGAACCCGTGGGTGCGCAAATTCGGTCGCCCGTCCGAATCCCGACATTTGCAGCGAGATTGAGTTCGCGAACCCTACGCGCTCGGTCGGTCGGGCGCCGCGTCCGATTAGGCGACAGCCGGGTGCTGTTCGTGCCGCCGCAGCGCGACGGCGAGCTGCGTCGCCGTGTGCGGCCCGACGATCCCGTCCACGTCCTGGTGGTGCTCGGCCTGGAACCGCTTCACGGCGTCGATCACGTGCGGGCCGTAGTGGGGGAACGCCTCCGGCAGGTACGGACGCCCGTCCACCGGGCTCCGGATCGTCGCGAGGATGTGCGTGATCTGACGGACCTCGGGCCCGTCGCTCCCCGGCCGCGCGTGCGGCACGCCGGGGTCCGGCTCCTTCCGGAAATTGACGTGCTGTGCCTCGTGGACGTTGTTCCGGTAGGTGACCGTC
The DNA here is from genome assembly GCA_005884575.1 of Actinomycetota bacterium. Lineage (GTDB taxonomy): Bacteria > Actinomycetota > Thermoleophilia > Gaiellales > Gaiellaceae > AC-16. The sequence continues at coordinate 6,216 of VAWW01000077.1, read as the reverse complement.
GCGATCCACCCGAGCTTTCGCGCAGCAGCGATGGCTGCGGGCGGGTTGTCCCAATCCATGCCGACCTGCCAGTACTCGAGGTCGTCGCCCGGATGCCCGGGATACGCGACGCCGTCGTTCCGCCGCTCGTGCGTCGATCGACCCGGCGGATTGGCGGGGTTCGCATCCGGCACGTGGTGGAGGAACATCTCGTACAGCTCCCGTTGCGAATGCTTGCCGCACTTACGCAGGACCGGCTCCGCCTCCGGTGAGCGGTCGCACGAGTTCAGATGAGCGCCCGAGAGGGCCTTGATGCGCTGGATGTCGTTCGCCAATTGCGACGGGACGGGACAGTTATCGATGACGACGAACTCCACCGGCGGCCTCCTTCAGTCGCACCTTCGATGTCCACCGGGCCGCAACAGCGGGCATCGGAGAATCCTGCGCTGATTCTCGCGCACGAGTCCGTACCGCGCAACTGCGCGGGGTGAGGTGCCGGTTGGCGGCTTTCGCCGGTCGCACGCTTGACCCGCGCGTCCTGCTTGTGCACGAACGTCCGCAGCGCGACGCGCATCGCGACCGTGGAAGTGGCGAAGCCGTCGACCTCGACGAAGCTGATGACGTGCCGACGCCTCCAGCCGATGATCACCCGAGAGACCTTGCAACCGGCGAAGGTCGTCGGCCGGTGCATCGTCAGGAGGCCCTCGTCGCCAAGGTGGACGGGGACGGTCCGGCGGACGCTCTTGATCGCGGCGAAGGCGTGGGCGGCGCCGGCGGAGCTGCGGAAGACGTGAGCGATCGAGATGACGGCGAGAACGGCCGAGCGGCGTGAGCCGTGCGGGCCGTAGACGTTCGACCAGCCGCCGACGAAGCCCGTAGGGTTCGTAAATTCGGTCGTAAGCGATTTGCAGGCGAATCTTGTTGGCGATCGAGGCGCACCGGTACGTGGATACGCAGCAGAAGGTCGGCAACGTCGTCCTGACCGTGCGATGACCTTCGTCTACGACTGGTGCGGCCGGCCGGCTCGCTCGTGGCCCTGCAGCTGATCCGCGTCAGCGGCTCGTGACCCCCGCTTGAGCGGAACTTGAGCGCTCGGACCGATAACTGCCCCGACACCAAGCGGAGGCAGTCATGCGCACAGCACCGGTACCCGGCGTCGCAGCTATCGCGGTCGTCGGCGTGGACAGGGGAGCGGGGAAGGCTACGGCGCCGGCGCGGCGCTCGGAATGCGCCGGCGGCTCGGTCTCGCAGGCGGACCTCCCGAGGGCGTCTGCGGCTCATCGCGCCGACATCCAGGGCCTCCGCGCGGTCGCGGTCCTCCTCGTCGTTGTCGCCCATGCGGGCGTCCGCTTCGTCGCCGGCGGCTTCGTCGGCGTCGACGTGTTCTTCGTGCTCTCCGGCTTCCTGATCACTGGGCTGCTGCTCGGGGAGGCCCGCGCTCATGGCTCCGTCTCGCTGGTCGATTTCTACGTGCGGCGTGCGCGGCGGATCCTGCCCGCAGCTGCGCTGACGCTCGTCGCGACGGATGCGGCGGCGTTCTTCCTCCTGAACTTCGTTCGCGCACGCGATGCCATCGTCGACAGCCTCAACGATATCGACTCATTTAGCGACAGCATTGTTCCGGTCAAAGCGGAACTGGATGGCCCGCCGGCCAGGGATCCGATCGTCGATCCGGATCAACTCAATTCCGCAACGACGTCCTCATCAACGCCGCGGTGCAGACTGCCACGGGGAGACGACTCGCCACGTGCTCGTTGTTGGACATTCCTCGCCGGTCTTGGCGCCAGAGAGTCGCGCCGGCCACGTGTTTGCCTGACTTGGTCGCGGCGGCGGCGAGAGCGCCGCCGCCGCGATGAGGGCCTTTTCGGACGTCATCTAGCTGGTGACGATGTCCTCCTAGTGCTGATGCTTGGGCGGCTTCGGGTGGCTGGGCTTCGTCGGGTGCGCGGGCTTTTGTGGCTCGGCCGCCTTGCAGGAGCCGCTGAAGACGACCGCCGTGTTGATCGCGGTGCCCGTGCCGAGCTGGCCCGAGCCGAAGCCGGTCGCGCCGGCGAAGCGGGCCGAGACGTTCGCGAGCAGATGCTTCCCCGGGGCCGTCTCTTGACCGCTGAGGAATCCGTGCAGCTGACCGCCGGCGTTGACGGCGCTCAGGTTGCCGTGTGCCTTGCCGCCCGGGGTCGTCCCGTCGAATTGAAGCTTGGCGTTGAGCCAGCCGAGGTTCTTCGTCGTGTTGTAGACGCTCTTGATGTCGATGCGGATCGGCCCGTTCAGACTCGGATCGGCACTCGTCGAGGTGCCGGCGTAGGTCGCGTGGGTGATCTCATAGGTGCCGTCCGCACCGGTGCACGTCTGGACGTTCTTTTTCACGACGGTTGTCGCGTTGAAGGTCGCCGAGACCGGATTGGTCGTCGACGGCCCGCCGGCGATCGCGACACCCGCGACGGCGAGGGCGAGGACTGCGGCGCCCGCGAGCCACGCTCTCCTTCGCGCTCCACCCCGCCGAAAGAACAAACTCTTCATCAGGTGCCTCCTTGTTTCGTTCCCGCACACCTTCGGGCGTGTGTCCTGTGTTCTGACCGGCCGCGGTGATGCGACAGTATTCGCACTGTTTTCGGGTTGTAAAAATCGCGGTGGCCGGGGAGCGCTGCGGCGCGTGCCGGCGTTTACGTTGCGTTTACGCGCCGAGAACGCTCCGGTGATCGCCGTCTGTGAGGCTGGCCGGCAGATGAGCGAGGGATCGAGGCTGATCGGCTGCGCGATGGTCGCCGCTCTCGCCCTGGCGGCGGCGCTTGCGGCTCCGCCGCCCGGCGGGGCGGCTGGGGTCGCGGGGGCGGCCCGTCCGGGCGCCGCCACCCCCGGCAAGCCGGCGAAAGGGGAGCTTCCGTCGACGAAGCGGCCGGGTCCCACTCACGGCGAGCAGACCACTCAGGGTGTCGTCCAGGCGGTTTCGGCCAGCGCGGTCGTGCTGAAGCAGCTCGACGGGAGCACCGTGCGCGTGCCGGTCAGCGCGAAGACGCGCGTGCTCGTCGATGGGAAGACGGCGCTTCTCGGCCACGTCAAGCCCGGTTTTGTGGCGATCGCGAGGTGGAAGGACGACAAGCCGACGCACGAGCTGCAGGCGCTCTCGCCACAGGCGGCTGCGAGCGTCGCGGTTGTGCAGTCCGTCTTGGCCGACGCGGTCGTCGTGACGGCGGCCGGCGGAGCAACGGTCACGATCCGCGCCAACGCCAAGACGCGTGTGTTTCTCGGCGGGCAGCCGGCCAAGCTGCGCGACCTCGAGCCCGGCTTCACGCTCGTCTCGCCCGTCAATTACGCGAACGGCGGCAAGCCCGTGCGCGAGCTGCGCTTCCTCCGACCGAGCTAAGATCACGGCATGGCCGGCAGCGTCCTGCTGGTCGAGGACGAGGAGAACCTCGCATCACTTGTTGCGGCCTACCTCGAGCGAGAGGGCTACGGCGTCGTCTCGGTCGGTTCGGGCGCCGAGGCCTTGCAGGTGCTCGAGCGAGAGCCGGTGCGGCTGGTCGTCCTCGACCTTGCCTTGCCGGATATCGACGGGCTCGAGGTGTGCCGCCAGATCCGGACGCGCTCCTCGGTGCCAGTGGTGATGCTGACGGCCCGTGACGATCCGCCCGACCGTCTCGCGGGCCTTGCGGCCGGCGCTGATGACTACATCGGCAAACCGTTCTCGCCGCTGGAGCTCGTCGCGAGGATGAAGGCTGTTCTACGCCGGGCCGAGCCCGACGTCGATGAGCAGCTGCTCGTGCTTGGCGACGTCGTGCTGCGACGCGGGGCCCGCGAGGTCACTGTCGCGGACGAGCCGGTTGAGCTGCGGCCGAAAGAGTTCGATCTGCTCGCCTACTTGACCCAAAACCGCGGCATCGTCATCTCCCGCGAGCTCCTGCTCGAGCGGGTCTGGGGATTCGACTACAGCGGCGGGACGCGAACGGTGGACGTGCACGTCGCCCAGTTGCGGCGCAAGCTGGGGCGGCCTGGCCTGATCCGGACGATCCGCGGCGCCGGCTACAAAGCGGTGCAACCATGAACCAGCTGCCGCCCGCACACCGTGCGCCTTGCTGAGGTCGCTGCGGGCGCGCGAGTTCGCGGCGATCGCGATCGCCGTTCTCGCCTCCGTCGGGGTGACGTTGATCCTGGCCGTCGTTCTCGTGCGCCGCTCGGTCCAGCACGAAGCCTTGAAAGCGCTCGCGCGGCAGGCCGCACTTGTCGCGACACAGCAGCCTGCTCTCCGGGCGGGGCAGCAGCCGACCAGCCTGGGAGTCTTCTTCGAGACACAGCAGGAGCGCCTCGCGATCCTCCCGCTCCCGCAGGCGGCGATCCTGCTCCCGCCGGCCGGTAGCGCCGCCCTGCGGGCCGGCCGTCCCGCCCAGGGGTTGGTCGAGGTCGGCGGCCGCGGCTACCTCTACGCCGCCCGCCCGGACGGGCAGCGCGCGATCGTCCTGCTTCGCGCGGCGAAGCTCGAAGCCTCCGACTGGCACCCGTTCACGATCGCCTTCGCGATCGCGGCCACAGTCGGCGCGGCGCTCGCCGCGATCGTCGCCTTCCTGCTCGCAGGCACCGTCGCCCGACCGATCAGACGCGTCGCGCTCGCGAGTCGGGCGCTCGCAGCCGGCGAGCAGCCGAGACTGCTCCCGGTCAACGGCCCCGACGAGCTGGCCTCGCTCGGGAAGGCGTTCAACCAGATGGCGGAGAATCTCGCCCAGGCCGGGGACGCCGAACGGTCGTTCTTGCTCTCGGTCAGTCACGAGCTCAAGACGCCGCTCGCCCTGATCCGCGGCCACGGCGAGGCCCTCCTCGACGGCGTGATCACGGTGCCGAAAGCAGCGGGCATCGTCGTCGGCGAAGCAAAGCGGCTCGAACGCCTGGTGCGAGATCTCCTCGATCTGGCGCGGCTGAACCAGCGCACGTTCGCCGTCACACCCCAGCCGGTCGATCTCGCGCAACTCGTCGACGAGGCGCTCGTCCGCCACGAGGCAGAAGCCCGCAGAGTCGGCGTCTCGCTTCTCGCCGAAACACCCGCACCCGCCCCCGCGATCGCCGACCCGGACCGGATACCGCAGGTGCTCTCGAACCTGATCGAGAACGCGCTCCGCTCAACACCCGCCGGCGGCGCGGTCACCGTCGCGGCGGAACCAAGCCGACTGACGGTGACAGACACGGGGCCCGGACTCGCGCCCCGAGACGTGCCGCGCGCGTTCGAGCGATTCTTCCTCTACAACCGCCACGCCACGAATCGAGCTGTCGGAACCGGCCTCGGCCTCGCAATCGTCAAAGAGCTCACCGAGGCGATGGAAGGAACAGTCACGGTGCAGAGCGTCCCCGGCCAGGGAACGCGATTCGTCGTCCGGCTCCCGCGCGCGCCCGCACCAGGTGAGGCCTGAGTTTCGCGGAGCCGCGTCCGGCAAGACGACGGCAGCGTCGTCGCGGTCGGCGGCGGCAACCGTTCGTCCGCTAGTTCCGAACGATGCAGAGACTGGACACCCCGACCCGGACGCGGGTGTCAAAGGCTGGAGCGACGGGACTCGAACCCGCGACCTCCGGCGTGATAGGTGTGCGCACACCGTTTCATCCGGTTTCACCTAACGGCCCATCGGCCAAATCATGCGGTTTTCGGCAGGTTCGGCAGACCCACGTTTTTCGCCTGGTTGCACCCGGTCGTTTCCATCCCGTTTCCAGAGGTGACCGCCGGCCGGGCGCACCGGCGGTCGAGCATGGCGGCGTCGGTCAGCGGTCGTAGGGAGCGATCTGCCGTATGCCGAGCGCCGTCGATCCGCATCGAAATTTCAGCCCAGAGCTGGTGGTTTCCAGCCCCTTTCCACGCCTCCTCGGCTTTCCACCCGGTGACGCTGGCTGATCACCACCATGAACTCCTGCGCGTGCAGGTCGGCAGGCGACTCAGACTCGGAGTCCCGCGTTCGTTGCTGGGCCTCCGACGGGGTTGGAGGCTGTTCGAGCCGGTCGGGGCGATGAAGGCGCGCCCCGGGCCGCTGCTCACGTCGCCTGTCTTCCAGGCAAGACCCGATATTCGGCACGCACACATTCCGCGAGATCACGCTGCGGCTGACGGCGCCGGGGTTGCTGGCAGGCGTGCTGCTCGTGTTCATCCCGATGATGGGCGAGTACGTGATCCCGTTCATCCTCGGCGGCGGCCGCGTCGACATGGCCGGCAACCTGATCACGCGCTCGTTCCTCGAGGCGAACGACTACCCCGTCGGGTCGGCC
>VAWW01000126.1 GCA_005884575.1 Actinomycetota bacterium | reverse complement strand
CGGCGAGACGACGCTCGTGGTCGATCCGGCGCGGCTCGTCGAAGCCTGCATGCACCTGCGCGACGCCGAGGGCTTCAATTTCCTCGCGGACGTCGCCGCCACCGACTACCTCGGCTGGGGCGAGCTCGGGGTCGCCGGCTACATCGGCAACGCGACGGGCCGCGATCTCAACCGGCCCGGCTCGCAGGGCCTGGCGAAACTGCCCGAGCCGAAGCCCAAGCGCTTCGCGATGAACTACCACCTGCTGCGGGTTCCCGGCGGTGACCGCGTCCGCGTCCAGGCCTGGCTCGACGATGATGAGCCGGTAGTACCGAGCGTCGTGGAGATCTGGCCGACCGCCGACTGGCACGAGCGCGAGGCGTGGGACCTAATGGGCATCCGGATCGAGGGCCACCCGAACCTCCAGCGGATCCTGATGGAGGACGACTGGGAGGGCCACCCGCTGCGCAAGGACTACCCGATCGGCGGCGAGCCGGTCCGGTTCTCCGGAGAAGAGTGATGACGGTCGCGCCCGAGAGACCGCGGATCTACGAGGGCACGCGCATCCCCTCGCCGATCCCCACCCTGCTGCGAGTCCCCGAAGAGCTGCGCGGCTCGGAAGACCTCCTGCAGGTCAACTTCGGCCCGAACCACCCGTCCACGCACGGCGTCCTACGGCTGGTCGTCGACCTCCACGGCGAGGACGTCGTCGGTCTGCGCGCGGTGATCGGCTACCTGCACACCGGCTTCGAGAAGAACATGGAGGCCAAGACGTGGTGGAAGGCGATCACGTACCCGGAGCGGATCGACTACCTCTCCTTCCAGAACAACGAGCTCGTCTTCGTGCTCGCGATCGAGAAGTTGCTCGGGCTCGAGGTACCGCAGAAGGCGACCTGGATGCGGATGTGCCTCGCCGAGCTGAACCGGATTCACTCGCACCTGGTCTGGCTCGCGACGGCCGCGCTCGAGCTCGGGGCGATCTCGATGTTCTGGTACTGCTTCCGCGAGCGCGACTCGATCCTCGATCTGTCCGAGATGGTCTGCGGGGCGCGCATGCACACGCGCTACTTCCAGGCCGGCGGGCTCGCCGAGGACATCCCGCGGGGCTTCTTCCCCGAAGCGCACAAGTTCGTCGACTGGATGCCGAAGGCGATCGACGACTACGAGGCGCTGGTCGACCGGAACGAGATCTGGCTCGAGCGGACGAAGGGGATCGGGCTGCTGTCGGCGGACGACGCGCTCGCCCTCGGCCAGTCGGGGCCGGTGCTGCGCGGGTCCGGCGTCGACTGGGACCTGCGGCGAGCCGAGCCGTACCTCGCCTACGACCAGGTCGACTTCGACGTGCCCGTCTACTTCAACGGCGACGTCTGGGACCGGTACAAGGTGCACATGGACGAGATGCGGGAGTCGACCCGCATCATCGCCCAGTGCCTCGACCGGCTCGAGGGGATGGACGGCGAGCCGTGGATCGCTGACGACCGGAAGGTCGTGCTGCCGCCGCGCGAGGAGCTGCACACCTCGATGGAGTCGCTGATCCACCACTTCAAGATCGTCACCGAGGGCTATCGCGTGCCAGAGGGTGAGGTCTACGTGGCCGTCGAGTCGGCGCGCGGCGAGCTCGGCTGCTACGTCGTCTCGGACGGCGGGCCGCGGCCCTGGCGGGTCAAGTTTCGCGCGCCGTCGTTCGTGGCGCTCGAGGCGACGGCGACCTGCATGTCCGACGCGCTGGTCGCGGACCTGATCGCGATCGTGGGCTCGCTCGACACGGTCATGGGGGAGGTCGACCGGTGAACGTGGAAGAGCTCACCGCCGAGTATCCCGACCGCCGCTCGGCGATCCTGCGACGAGCACGGCGGCTGGTTGCCTCCAAAGGCGTTGCGCGAGGTCGCCGATGCGCTGGAGCTGGCACCGGCGCAGGTCGAGGCGGTCGCGTCCTTCTACGACATGCTCCACCTCGAGCCCGTCGGGAAGCACCTCGTCGAGGTCTGCACGAACCTCTCGTGCGCGCTCGTCGGTGCGCAGCAGGTAGTGGACGCGTTCGAGCGCGAGCTCGGCGTGCGACCGGGTGAGACGTCCGAGGACGGGACGGTCACGCTGCGGACGATCGAGTGCGCAGGCGGCTGCGGCCGCGCGCCGGTGGTCGTCGTCGACGGGCGCTACCGCGAGCCGGTCCGGCCCGAGGACGTTCCCGCGCTAGCCGAGGAGGTGCGCAGTGGCTGACGAGATCACGCTCGCGCACGCGGACGAGCGCGACCTGACGCAGCTGGCCGAGTACCAGGCGATCGGTGGCTACAAGGCGTTGAGGAAGGCACGCCGGATGAAACCGCAGGCGATCATCGACGAGCTGATCGCGTCGAACCTGCGGGGCCGCGGCGGCGCCGGCTTCCCGATGGGCCGCAAGGCGAGCTTCCTCGCGAAAGGAACAGGCAAGCCGACCTACCTCTGTGTCAACGCGGACGAGTCGGAGCCCGGCACGTTCAAGGACCGTGAGATCATGCTGCGCAACCCGCACCTGCTGATCGAGGGCTGCCTGGTCACCGCGCACGGGATCGAGTCGCAGAACGTCTTCATCTACCTGCGCGGCGAGTACCTCGACGTGTTCGAGGTCATGCGCGCCGCGCTGAGTGATGCCCGTGAGGCGGAGCTGCTCGGCGGCGTCACGATCGTGCTCCACCGCGGCGCGGGCGCGTACATCTGCGGCGAGGAATCGGCGCTGCTGGAATCGCTCGAGGGGAAGCGCGGCCAGCCTCGCTCGCGCCCGCCGTTCCCCGCGGTGAGCGGCCTCTACGGCTCGCCGACGCTGATCAACAACGTCCAGACGATCGCTACGGTGCCGCCGATCATCGAGAAGGGCGGGGCCTGGTACGCCTCGATAGGGCCCGAGACGTCGCCCGGAACGGTGGTTTTCTCGCTGTCCGGCAACGTCCGGCGGCCCGGCAACTACGAGCTCGAGCTTGGGACGCCGCTGCGGCACCTCG
>VAWW01000086.1:28931-29095 GCA_005884575.1 Actinomycetota bacterium | reverse complement strand
CTCGAGTGCAGTAGCTGGCTCCAGTTGGCGAGCGTCGTCGCCGTCAGCTTGAGGCCGTTGTCGGTGCTGACGTTGCTGAAGCTCATCACCACCGAGAAGACGAGCGGGAAGACGTTCAGCGCGAGGAGCAGGAGGACGGCGGGCAGCACGAACGGCCAGCCGCT
>VAWW01000086.1:0-28858 GCA_005884575.1 Actinomycetota bacterium | reverse complement strand
TCCATGCTCCGCTAGCGGGTCGCGCCGATGTTGAGCGACGCCCGGTAGGCGGTCAGTTGCTTCGAGGTGCCCTTCTGGCTGTTGATCTGGTTCCACGCCGAGGCGATGCCGTCGAGAGCAGCCTTCGGGCTGCTCTGCCCGGAGACCGCCTTGCCGGCGCCGACCTCGACGGCGTCCTGGAAGGAAGCGGCCCCGGGCATGCGCAGGTCTTGCACCGCATGCGGGTCGAGGTCGCTCTTCTTCATCGCCGCGAGGTACAGGTTGAGATCCGGCTCCGGGTAGCCGACCTTCTTCCACGCGTTGACGTTCGTGAAGTGGGAGAACCGGTACGGGTTCATGCCCGTGTTGGCGCCCGTCACCATCTTCAGGCTGAACGCGGGGCTCGCGACGAAGGACAGGTACTTGTACGCCAGTTCGACGTTGTGCGACGTCTTCGGGATCGTCCCGGCCCAGCCGCCGAAGGCGAGCCACGCAGGCCGGTTGAGCGTCGGCATGTTCTGCCACTTCCCGGTCTTGTAGTTCCAGACGCGCTTCGTCCCGGGCAGCAGTGCCGTGCCGATCTCGCCCTTGACCTTCGTGCCCTTCTCGAGCTCGCCGATGATCGGCGTGTCGTCCCAGTCGATGCCCAGGACCGTGGCGCCGTTCTTGAACTGCTGGCGCACCTCGTTGCTGTCCCAGTTGATCATGCCGGGAGGTCCGTACTTGACCGCCTCAACGTAGTTCTTCAGCCCTTCGACGTGACCGGGGTCGTTGATCAGCGGATTGAGATCCTTCGGATCGAAGAACAGGCCGCCCTTCTGGCCCGGCACCGTGCAATGCGCGACGCAGTTCGACATGTAGTACCAGAAGGCCTGGCCGCCGTGCCGGTACGCCTCCGCTACGCCGTGGATGCCGTGCTTGCCATCGCCGAAGAACCGGTTGTACGCGGCGCTCAGGCTCTTGTCGCTGAGGATGTCGCGCCGGTAGTACATGAGCTGGTTGTCGCCATCGACCGGGATCGCGATCTGGCGTCCTGCCCACTGGCCGTTGCGCTGGTAGATGACGTCGTTCCACTTCAGCGACTTGTCCTTGTGGATCATGTCCGTCAGATCGACGACATAGGGGGAGTAGTCTCCCAGCCAGCTCGAGGGGCCGAGGATGACGTCGTAGGTGCCGCCGCCGGAGACGAACTCCGCCAGCGTCTTCGTGTAGAGCGCCGAGAAGGGAGCGGTGATCACCTTCACCTTCGCTCCGGTCAGCTTCTCGAACGGTGCTGCCGCGGCCGTGGCCGCGCTCGCGATCGGCGGACCGTTCTGCGTGATGACGGTCAGCGTCTGGCCCGCATGCGGACGCGACCTCGACGCGAAGGCCGCCTCCGGATCGAGGAGCGTGAGGCCGGAGCCGGAAGCCATGGCACCCACCCCGAGCGCGCCCATCCTCTCCAAGAACTCATGTCGTTTCATGCTCATCGTCCCTGAACTCCTTCCACTCTGACGACACGCCGTTCATGGTCATTTGCCGCTCGGGAGCCGCAACCCGGACGACGTCCTCGGTGGTTCTAACAGACCTCCTTTCGGGCGGAGAGAAGCGCGATGTTTTCCGCGATCACCGGGCCGCCGCCGATGCGTCGGCTCGCGCCCCGCCGACGAGGTCGCCGGTGGCGGGGTCGAAGTAGTGGAAGCGTCTCGAGTCCACGGCGAGTCTGGCCGTCGCGCCGGTGCGAGCCTGCGATTCGCCCGCGACGACAGCCGTGAAGAGCGCGTGCCGCTCGTCGGTGACGAGGAGCGCCTCGTCGGCCTCTTCGCTCGCGGCGCGGACGGCCTCGACGTTGACCGGGGCCGCCTCGATCGCGAAGAGCACGTGCGACTCGGAGCCGAGCTCCTCGACGACCGCGACCTCGACGTCGATCGTCGGCAGTGACGGATCGGCGAACGCGGCGTCCTCGAAGTCCTGCGGGCGAATGCCGAGGATGACGGTTCCGCTCGGCGACTGCTCGGGCCGGCTGAGCGGGATGCGGAAGCCTGCGAAGAGCGCGTGTCCGTCTTCGATCGTCGCCTCGACGAGGTTCATCGACGGCGAGCCGATGAATGCGGCGACGAACAGGTTGTCCGGGTGGTGGTAGAGGTTCTGCGGCGTGTCGACCTGCTGCAGTTCGCCGTCGCGCATGACGGCGACGCGCTGGCCGAGCGTCATCGCCTCCACCTGGTCATGGGTGACGTACACGGTCGTGACGCCGAGACGCTCGTGCAGCTTCGCGAGCTCGGCGCGCATCGTCACGCGCAGCTTCGCGTCGAGATTGGAGAGCGGCTCGTCCATCAGGAACGCCTGCGGTTCGCGGACGATCGCGCGTCCCATTGCCACCCGCTGCCGCTGTCCGCCCGACAGCGCCGAGGGCTTGCGCTCGAGCAGCGTCTCGAGGCCGAGCAAGTGCGCAGCCTCCGTGACGCGGCGTCTGGCCTCCTCCTTGTCCATCTTGCGCACCTTGAGGCCGTAGCCGAGGTTGCGTTCGACGGTAGTGTGGGGGTAGAGGGCGTAGTTCTGGAAGACCATCGCGATGTCGCGCTCGCGCGGCGCGAGTTTGGTGACGTTCCGGTCGCCGATGCGGATCGCGCCGTCGGTCGCCTCCTCGAGACCCGCGATCATCCGCAGCAGGGTCGACTTCCCGCAGCCGGAGGGGCCGACGAGCACCATGAACTCGCCGCTGTCGATCGTCAGGTCGATGTCGCGCACTGCGTACACGCTGCCGGGGAACACCTTCGAGATGCCTTCGAGGAGAATCCTGCTCATCGGCCGACTTGTATGGAGGTAATCACAAGATGCTGTTATAAGTAGGGCGCACTCGCGATGTCAAGACTCCGACAGATCACGAACGACTTGACGGTGCCCATCGACCGCTCGTCGCCGGTGCCGCTCTACCACCAGGTGAAGGAGGACATCTCCTCGCAGATAGCGACCGGCGCGCTGCGACCGGGACAGCAGCTTCCCGGCGAGCACGAGCTGTGCGAGCGCTACGCCGTCAGCCGGACCGTGATCCGCCAGGCGCTCAGCGAGCTCGGCTACGAAGGGTTGATCGACAAGCAGCACGGCAGGGGCACGTTCGTCGCCAGGACGAAGGTGGCACAGGGGCTGCTGAGCGGACTCGCCGGCATGGCCGACGACGCCGCCCAGCGCGGGCAGACGCTCGAGAGCAGGGTGCTGACGCTCCGGGAGGCGCCGGCGGCGGCGTGGGTTGCGGCGGAGCTCCAGCTGGAGCCGGGCGAGCCGATCGTCGAGCTCGAGCGCCAGCGCCTCGTCGACGGCCAGCCGTGGGTGCTCGTCTTCAACTATCTCCCGCTCGAGCTCTTCCCGGGTCTCGTCGACCGGGACCTCGGCGGCGGCGAGTCGCTCTACCGGATCATCCGCCAGGACTACGAGCTGCCGATCATCGCCGGCACGCGCCGGGTCGAGGCCGCGGTCGCCGACGAGCGCGAGGCGCCGTTCCTCGGGATCCGTCCCGGCGACCCCGTCGTCGTTCTCCGGAGCCTCAGCTTCACCGCCGGGATGCGGCCGATCGAGTACTTCGTCGCTCACCATCGAGGCGATCGAACCGCATTCGAGGTCGTGCTCGCCGCCACCGACGGCAGGCACGTCACGCGGGCGTCCGAGCTGATCCACGTCACACCCTCCAAGACAACGAGCTGATCGTGACAGAAACGACCACGACCCCGATGGAGCCCTTCGCGCTCGCCCTCGACCTCGCCACCGGACGCCTCGCACCGCATACCTCGAGCATCGTTCGGCGGGTCTCCGACATGAGGGGCATGTATGCCGACGGCGAGGCGGAGCGGCAGCTCGCGTCCGGCGGCGACCCCGTCGTCTACGAGGTCCTCCAGTACGACGTGCCGACCGAGAGCGGACAGCTCGTCTGCTGCACGACGGTGATCCACGCCGGCCTGGTCGGCGACGAGTACTTCATGACGAAGGGGCACTTCCACGAGAAGCGCGAAACCGGCGAGGTCTACCTCGGGCTCGCCGGCCGCGGCTACCTCCTGCTGTTCGTCGACGACCGCGCAGCCGAGCTCGAGATGGGGCCAGGCACGCTCGCCTACGTTCCGCCGTACTGGGCGCACAGGACGCTCAACGTCGGCGACGAGCCGTTCACGTTCCTCGGGGTCTACCCCGCCGATGCAGGTCACGACTACGGGACGATCGAGAAGGCCGGCTTTCCCCGCCGCGTCGTCCGCGAGGGCTCGGGGCCGGTGGTGGTTCAGGCGTCCGGAGAGGCTACAGGCGCGGTTGGCTGATCGTGCCGGCCGTCCGCCGTCCGGGTCGGTCGTCCTGGTGACGCCGCGGTCGCTCGCCGCCGACCCGGCCACGTGCGCGCAGCTGGAGGCGAGCGTGGCCGAGGTGCGGTTTCGTCCCGGCCCGCTCGACGCCGACGACCTTGCGGACGCCCTGAGCGGGGTCGACGCGGTCCTCGCCGGCCTCGATCGCTTCGACGACACGGTCTTCTCGCGCACGCCGCAGCTCCGCGTGGTGGCCCGCTTCGGCGCCGGTGTCGACAACGTGGATCTCGCGGCCGCGGCACGGTACGGCGTGGCGGTCACCAACACGCCGGGCGTGAACGCAAACGCCGTGGCCGAGCTCACGATCGCCCTGTTCTTCGCGCTCGCCCGCCCCATCCTTGCCCGCGTCGACGCCGTGCGGTCCGGGCACTGGCGGGCCACGCCGGGGTTCGAGCTCGCGGGTCGCACGCTGGGGCGCATCGGGCTCGGCGCGGTCGGTCGCAGAGTCGCGACGAAGGCCGCCGCGCTCGGCTGCCGCGTGCTCGCCAGCGACCCGCTCGTCGCCGAGGCCGACGCGCGCGCCGCAGGCGCCGAGCTCGCGGCGCTCGAGGCCGTCGTCGCGGCGGCCGATGTCCTCTCGCTGCACGCGCCGCTGACGGCTGAGACGCGAGATCTCGTCGATCGCCGGCTCCTCGACGCGATGAAAGCCGGAGCCGCTCTGATCAACACGGCACGCGGCGAGCCCGTGGTCGAGGCCGATCTCTTCCGCGCTCTGGACGACCACCGCGCCCGGACCACCCGCTGCTCGGGCGTGACGACGTGATCGTGACACCGCACATCGGGGGACAGACCGAGGAAGACGTCGCGGCGATGGCACGGCAGGCGATCGACGACCTCCTCGCGGTGCTCTCCGGCAGTCCGCCGCGCCATCCGGTCGGGAGAGCGTGAGACGCTTCGTCTTCGTCGGCGTCGAGACCGCGGGCTCGTCGATCCGGACGATCTTCCCCGCCTGGCGCGACCGCCTGGCCCTCGGCGTGGACGTCGTCCTCGAAGGCATCGACATCCCGGTCGGCGCTCCGCCGGAGGGGTACCGAAACGTGGTGGCGACGCTGCTTGCAGACCCGTCCTTCGTCGGCGGGCTCGTCACGACGCACAAGCTCGCGCTCTACGAGGCCGCCGGGTATCTCTTCGCCGAGCTGGACGACTTCGCCCGGCTCCTGACGGAGGTGTCGTGCCTGGCGCAGCGGGACGGGAGGCTGCTCGGCTGGGCGAAGGATCCGATCAGCGCCGGCCGCTCGCTCGACGACCTGCTCGGGCCGCGCTACTTCGAGCGAACGCGCGGCGACGTCCTCTGCATCGGCGCAGGCGGCGCCGGAACCGCGATCGCGCTCTGCCTGATGACGCGCGCCGACGCGAGCGACCTGCCGGGGCGGATCGTGCTCGCAGACGCCGCGCCGGCGCGTCTCGACGCGGTGCGAGAGCTCCACCGGAAGCTCGAGTCGTCCGTGCCGCTCGAGTGTCACGCCGCTGCGGGTCCCGGCGAGCTCGACGCGCTGCTCGAGGGCGTCGCGCCGGGCTCGGTGGTCATCAACGCAACCGGTATGGGCAAGGACCGTCCCGGATCGCCGATCAGCGACGATGCGCGCTTTCCGGAGCGCGCGGTCGTGTGGGAGCTCAACTACCGCGGCACGCTCGACTTCCTCCACCAGGCCGAGGCGCAGGCGGCGAGCCGGCAGCTGCGTGTCGAGGACGGCTGGCGCTACTTCATCTTCGGGTGGACGGCCGCGATCGAGGAGGTCTTCCAGCGGACGCTCTCCGCCGCCGAGATCGAGCTGCTCGCGGCCGACGCCGAGTTCGCCCGTCCACGCAGGGACCTGCCGGTCGCGCCTTGACGCGGATCGTCCGCACGGTCCGGGGCGACATCGCTCCCGGGGAGCTTGGCCCCTGCGATGCGCACGAGCACCTCTTCCTGGCGACGCCGCTGCAGCCGGGGGAGGAGCTCGACGACGTCGCCGCGGCGACCGAGGAGGCGCGGTCGCTCGTCGCCGCGGGAGCGGCGGCGCTCGTCGAGTGGACGCCGCTCGGTCTCGGCCGGAACCTCGACGGGCTCGTCGCGGTCTCGGAGGCGACGGGGCTGCACGTGGTCGCTGCGACGGGCCTGCACCGTGACGCCCACTACGAGGACGACAGCGCGTTCCGCACCGCGGACATCGACGCGCTCGCGGAGCGCTTCGTCGCGGACCTCGCGCGCTGCGGGGTGATCAAGCTCGGCGCGAGCTACCACCTCCTGACGCCCTTCGAGCAGCGAGCCTTCGCCGCCGCAGCGGCCGCGCACGAGCAGACGGGCGCGCCGGTCTGCGTCCACACCGAGGTGGGGACGATGGGCCTCCGGATCGTCGAGCGGCTCCGCAGCCTCGGCGTGCCGCCGGAATCGGTCGTGCTCGCGCATCTCGACCGGAATCCCGACGCAGGCGAGCATGCGGATACGGCCACTGCGGGCGCCTGGCTCCAGCTGGACGGACCCGGTCGCACGAAGTACTGGCCCGACTCCACGATCCTGAAGCTGATCGACGATCTCGCGGAGCGCGGCCACGCCGACCGGATCCTCGTCGGGGGCGATACGGGTCGCCGCTCGATGATGCGCTCCTACGGCGGCGGGCCCGGGCTCGACTACGTCTTCGTCCGCTTCAAACCGCGACTCGAGCGAGAGCTGGGCGCCGAACTCGCCCGGCGGATCTTCGTCGCGAACCCGGCGCGCGCGTTCGCGTTCGAGCTGCGGGACGCGCGTCCGTGAACGGCTACCGTTCCGGCTCGCGCTAACGGTGCCGAAGAACCTCCTCATCGATCCCGCGCTGACCCGCCGCCCGGCGGCGCTCGAGTCGGGCCGCCTGCTCGTGCACGCCTACGCGACACCGTTCGAGGCGGAGCGCGAGTCGCTCGGCGACGACGTCCTGCGCCGGATTCTCCGCGACATGGTGATCGTGCGGGAGTTCGAGGCCATGCTCGACCAGTTCAAGCGCCAGGGCGCGTACGAGGGCGTCGAGTACACGCACCTCGGGCCGGCGCACCTCTCGATCGGCCAGGAGGCGGCCGCGGTCGGCCAGGCCGCGGCGCTCGCCGTCGATGACCACATCTTCGGCAGCCACCGCAGCCATGCCGAGATCATCGCGAAGGGGCTGGCGGCGATCGAGCGGCTCGACGAATCGGCGCTCGCGACATTGATGGAGCGCTTCCGCGGCGGCGAGCCGCTCGGCGTCCTCGACCATGCGCTCGACGCGGCAGACGTGCGAGGACGAGGCGTCCAGTTCCTCCTCTACGGGCTGCTGGCGGAGATCTTCGGCCGCCGTACCGGCTTCAACCTCGGGCTCGGCGGCAGCATGCATGCATTCTTCCCGCCGTTCGGCATCTACCCGAACAACGCGATCGTCGGCGGGTCGGCACCGATCGCAACCGGCGCTGCGCTGTACAAGCGACTGTTCGACAACCGCAGCGGAATCGCCGTCGCGAACATCGGCGACGGCTCGACCGGCTGCGGCGTCGTCTGGGAGTCGATCAACTTCGCCGGCATGCAGCAGCTCCGGCTCCTGTGGGAGGAGCGCTTTCGCGGCGGGCTCCCCGTGCTCTTCTTCTTCTTCAACAACTTCTACGCCATGGGCGGGCAGACGCACGGCGAGACGATGAGCTACGACGCGCTCGCCCGGATGGCGTTCGGTTTCGACGAGTCCGGTCTCCACGCCGAGATCGTCGACGGCAACGATCCGCTCGCCGTCGCGGACGCCGTCCGGCGCAAGCGGCCGCTGCTCGCGAACGGCGAGGGGCCGGTGCTCCTCGACGTCCAGTGCTACCGCCAATCGGGCCATTCGACGAGCGACGCCAGCTCGTACCGGACGCGCGAGGAGCTCGAGCTGTGGCGCACGATCGATCCGGTCGAGCAGTTCGCGGCGCGCCTCGACGCGACAGGCGTGGTCGAGAGCGGACACCTCGAGGTGTTGCAGGCGTCGGCACGGGAGCTGCTGCGCGCGATCGCGCGCATCGCGACCGACCACGAGCTCTCGCCGCGACTTCCGCTCACACGCCGGGGCCACGAGCTCGAGGCGCTGATGTTCTCGAACGAAGTCGAGGAGCCGGACCCGGCGACTGCCGCCGAGCTCGCGATCCCTCTCGGCGAGTCGAGCCGCCTGAAGACGCTCGCGGGCCGGAGCCGTTCCGGCGTCGACGCCGACGGCGCACGGCTTCCCTCGTCGCGGGCGATCACGATCCGCGACGCGCTCTTCGAGTCGATCGCTCACCACTTCGCACACGATCCGACGCTGATCGCCTACGGCGAGGAGAACCGCGATTGGGAGGGCGCATTCGGCGTCTACCGCGGACTGACCGAGCTCCTCCCGTACCACCGGCTGTTCAACGCACCCATCTCGGAAGCCGCGATCGTCGGCACTGCCGTCGGCTACGCCGCCGAGGGAGGGCGCGCGTTGATCGAGCTGATGTATGCCGACTTCATCGGCCGGGCCGGCGACGAGCTCTTCAACCAGCTCGCGAAATGGCAGGCGATGTCCGGCGGGCTGCTGCGCATGCGCGTCGTCGTCCGCGTCTCGGTCGGCAGCAGGTATGGCGCTCAGCACTCGCAGGATTGGACAACGCTTGCGGCGCATATCCCGGGGCTCAAGGTCGTCTACCCAGCGACGCCGTATGACGCGAAGGGCCTGCTGGCGTCCGCGCTGTCGGGCACCGACCCCGTCATCTTCTTCGAGAGTCAAGGACTGTACGACGCCGTCGAGGTCTTCCGGCCGGAGGGTGTTCCCGTCGAGTACTACCGGGTACCCATCGGCGAGCCGGACATCAAGTCAGCCGGAACGGACCTGACGATCCTGACGGTCGGCGCGACGTTGTACCGCGCGGCCGAGGCCGCCCGCCGGCTCGAGGACGAGTTCGGCTTGAGCGTCGAGCTCATCGACGCGCGCTCGCTCGTCCCGTTCGATGACGACGTCGTCGTCGGGTCGGTGCGCAAAACGCACCGTCTCCTACTCGTGTCGGATGCCGTCGAGCAGGGCAGCGACCTGCACCATATTGCGGCGCGGATTCAGGGGCGTGCCTTCGACGACCTCGACGCGCCTATCGTCGTGCTCGGCGCAAGCGACGCGATCACGCCGCCCGCCGAACTCGAGCGGGCTCACTTCGTGCAGGCCGACGACATCGTCGAAGCGGTCGACGAGCGCATGCTCCCGCGTGAGAAGCGACGATGACGCCGCGCAGAGCGCCGTGCCCGAGCGTCTCAGCGGCTGCTCACGGCTTCGCCCTAGAACCGAGGCTCGGGCGAACCGTGCTACCACGTGCTACCACCAGCCTGCGCGAGAGAGCGCAACCGAACGCGAACACACCGTGCGCGTCGAGGGCGGAACACGTTGCACAGGACAGAAACGACGAAACCGCTGCGATAGCGCGCAAGCGCCGAGGCCGTCTCGACAAGCTGGGGGTCACTGGTTCGAGCCCAATACCGCCCATCGTCACCCGCACGGCACCGTGGACAAGGCCGACTGACGAGAGTACCGTCCCTGCCGAAGAAGCCTTCGTGGCCGCAGTTCGGAAGGAGGTTGCTCATGCCGCTCTACATGTCGACCTTCGGCTACAAGTCGGAGGTGTGGGCCGGGCTTGTCAAGAGCCCGGAGAACCGCGAAGAGATGGTCGGCCGGATTCTGGAGGAGGCAGGCTGCAAGCTCCGCGGGCTCTGGTACGCGTTCGGCGAGGCGGACGGCTTCGCGCTGATCGAGGCGCCGGACAACACGACCGCCGCCGGCCTGTCGATCGCCATCACGTCCAGCGGTGCGTTCCGCAAGTTCGAAACGACGCCGCTGATGACGCAGGCGGAGACACTCGACGCGTTGCACGTCGCCGCCAACGTGCATTACGCGCCGCCGGCCGAGCCGGTGCACGTCTGAGCATCGCACTGCGGGAGCCGGCCCTCGCGTCGGCCCCCGCAGTCTCCCAGGCTTGACCAGCTGGGCTGCCCCGACGCGTGGGGTTCGAAAACTCGGTCACCCGGTCGGGGAGGTCGTAGAGGTAGCGGCCGGGTAGCGTCGCCTTCCCGTCTGTTGGAGGTCGCGCGTGCTGTGGTCGCTTGCGTACTTGGTCGTTCGCCGTCTGTTCGAACTGATCGTCATCTGCTGCCGTTCGTCGAGGTCGAAGGAGCTGGAGATCCTTGTCTTGCGGCATGAGCTCTCGATCCTGCGCCGGCAGCCGCGGCGGCCGCAGCTCCAAGAGGCGGATCGGGTGTTCTTGGCGGCGTTGAGTCGGGCGCTGCCGCGCGCGGCCTGGTCGGCCTTCTCCGTCAGTCCGCGAACGCTGCTGCGCTGGCACCAGCGGCTGGTGGCGCGCCGCTGGACATACCCGCATCGCCGGCCCGGCCGTCCACCTTTGGCTCGCGAAGTCGAGGCGCTCGTCATCCGTCTCGCGCGAGAGAACACAGCTTGGGGCTATCGACGGATCGTCGGTGAGCTGCGCGGCCTCGGTTTCAGCGTCTCAGCGAGCTCCGTCCGCGCGATCCTAATCCGCCATCGGCTGCCACCGGCACCCGAACGAGACGAGCTGAGTTGGCGACTGTTCCTGCGCCAACAGGCAGCGACAATGCTCGCCTGCGACTTCCTAACGGTCGAGACGGTCTGGCTGACCCGCATCTACGTCCTGTTCTTCGTCTCGCTCGAGCGTCGTCGGATCGAGTTCGTCGCGAGCACAAGCAACCCGGATGGGCGCTGGGTCGCACAGCAGGCGCGAAACCTGCTGATGCTCCTCGCCGACCGGGAGCAGTCCTTCCGGTTCCTGCTCCACGACCGCGACAGCAAATTCAGTCGCTCCTTCGATCAACTCTTCCGCAGCGAGGACATGAAGATCATCCGCACGCCGATCCGAGCCCCAAACGCGAACGCCTATGCCGAGCGTTGGGTCGGCACCCTCCGCCGCGAGTGCCTCGACCGGATCCTGATCATCAACCGCCGCCACCTCGAGCACTTGCTCCGCCTCTACACCGCCCACTACAACCGACACAGACCGCACCGCTCGCTCGCGCTCCAACCTCCCGACCAACAGCCAGCGGCGGCCGTCCCCGTCCCGGCACGGCGAATCCACAAACACGAACTACTCGGCGGCCTCGTCAACGAATACAAAGCGGCCGCATGACCACCGCTGACGCCCATGACCGAGTTTTCGAACCCCACGAGTTCGCCTCGCCCTAAGATCTGCGCCGCTTGGCCAGGGAAGCGCGGTCCGACTTCTTCGCGCACGCTCGGCAGCCTCGCCTTGTGCAGGTCGCTCCTCGAGGCGGGCCTGGTCGACCGTTTCCGAGTGGTTGTCTTCCCTGTGATCACCGGGAGCACGGGCCGCGACCGGATCTACGATGGCTACCCCGACGCCGCGCTCGACTTGGTTGCCAACCGAACATTCGACGGCCGGCTCCAGCTGCTCGAGTATGTCCCGACGGTGCTTACCGGTCCACCCGGCACGCAGCCGGCTTCCTGACGCTCAACGGGACGTCCGTGCGCGTGGCACGGCGGCCTGGTCGACGGCAGCGGTGGCGTGCTTCAGCAGAGATGGCTGAGCCGGCCGGTATCGGTGTCGTATAGGAATCCGCCAACGTGGAGGTGGGTGAGGTATGGCCACGACCGGATCCGCTGGACGTCGGCGCGGACGGTCGCCTTCTGATCGCTCGTGACAAGAAACGCCAGGCTGCGCGTGTCTGGCCCTCCGGCTTCGCTTACGGCCGCGTGCACCTCGTCTTCGCTTCCGGCCGCCATTCGGCAGTCCGTGTGCGCGATGACCATGGCTCGGTCGACGCCGAGCAGGTACGAGGCGAGCACGAGCGTGCGCAGGACGTCGTCGGTGACACGGGCGCCCGCGTTGCGCAGGATCTTCGCGTCGCCGGGCTCCAGACCGAGCATCGCGAGCGGCTCGATGCGTGAGTCGATGCAGGTGAGGACGGCGAGGCCTTTCGTACGTCTCGTTGGCGGCTAGCACGTCGGCGAATGTCTGCTCGCTCGACATGGATGCATCGTAAGTCCATGAGCTGCGCTGAAGCCCTTCCCAGCGGTTTGTAGCTGCTCGTCCGGGCGCGGCGGGCAGGGTCGCGAGTGTGGCTGCGAGTGTCAGGGGTACGAGGACGAGTCCGAGGCGTGTGTAGGTGGTGATCGAGGCGTGGGCGCCGACGGTGCGGGCGGCTTGGAGCCAGAGGAGGGCGGAGAGGGAGCCGGTGATGGCGAGGTTGGGGCCGAGATCGAGGCCGAGCAGAAGCGCGTAGGGGTGCGGGGCCGGTTGGGCGGAGAGCACCACGGCCGCCGGCAGGTTGTTGACGAGCACTGATGCGAGGGCGCCGATCCCTGCCGTGGTCCAGCTTCCGCTCGAGTCGAGCAGGTGCGCTGGGCCGTGCCAGAGGCGGGCGATCGCGCCGAGCGAGACCGCGAGGGTGAACAGGAGCGCAAGTGCACGCGCATCGAGTGCGGGCCGGAGCCGGCGAAGGGCGGTCGCCGCGAGCCCGACGGCGAGCACGGGCAGCGCCGCGTTCGGCAATGTCAGCACGAGGATCGCGGCGGCGAGCGTTGCGGCGGCCCCGAATCCGAGTCGGAGCGGCGGCAGGTCGCCGTCGCCGCGTTGGCCGTCTTGAAGGCGGAAGCCGAGTGAGAGAAAGACGCCGGTGATCGCACAGGCGACGATCCAGGCTGGCAGCATGCGCAACGCGAAGGCGGTAACGGGTTGCGGGTCGCTGGGGAGCACGAGCAGGTTGGTCAGGTTCGAGCCAGGAGGAGGGAGCCGGCGTTGGCCATGAACACGGAGCCTGTGGGGTGCCAAAATTAGCGTCCCGCCCGCAAATCGTCGATTTTTCGGCGCGTGCACCGAATTTTGGGACCGCACAGGCCGCTGGACTTGCTATCGCGGTCACGGATCAGGAAACGCGTGCCCTGGTCGGCGAAGTCGAGGCCGAGGTTGCGCGCCTGCTGGGTGACCCAGGCGCTCGTTGGGTTAGTCGTGCAGCCGGCCAGCCAGACGCGCCGGCTCGCGTGCGCGATAAAGAACAACACGTAATACCGGCGCAAGAACACACTCTCGACCGTGAAGAAGTCGCACGCGACGATGCTCGCTGCCTGGACGCGCAGGAATTCGCGCCAGCCCGGACCTGAACGCCGCGGGGCCGGCTCGAGTCCGGCGCGGGCGAGCAGCCTACGGATGCTCGTTGGCGATACCCGGAGGCCGAGCTTGGCCAGCTCACCGCTGATCCGCCGATGGCCCCAGCGCGGATTCTCACGCGCCAGCTTCAGCACCAGCGCCCGAACCTCAGCTGACAAGGACGGCCGACCGCGCCGGCTGGGCGGCTGCCGCCACCCCTGGCGCACAAGTGCCCGATGCCAACGCAGCAACGTCCGCGGAGTGACCAGGCGCGCGCCGCGGAAGGAGCGCGGTAGGTGGCAGGCTGCTGCTGCGAGCAGCGCCCGATCAGCGGCCCGAAGCTTCGGCCGCGCGACTTGGCGGCGTAGAACCTCGAGCTCGTGCCGTAGCACCAACAACTCGATCTCCTTCAAGTCCAGACCACGGCGACTCCGAACAAGTGCGCCAAGCAGGGCCCTGAACGCGAGGTAGAGGAAGGAGAAGACCATGCCGGCCATCCTCCCAGCGCCCGCCCAGAAGCGGCGCGACACGAATATTGGCGCCCTTCAGGGCAAAACGACAACTACGGATCCGTGCTCACGGCACACCCGGGCAGTCGCAGCGGCGGCCAACTACAAACGACGGGCTCGCAGCCCAAAGTGTCAGCGACGGCCTGCCCAACCTCGTTTCTCCCTGAAGCCCCTGTCCCGGAACAACCTGCGACGCTAAACCGGCCTCCGGACGCAACAGCTCCATGAAGCGATCTTCATGCCCCTACAACCAGCACAGGCCACATCGCGCGCTCCAGCTACTCCCACCCGACCGGCCCGCGGCGATCGCGACCGTCGCACCTATTCATCTACACCGCCACGACCTGCTCGGCGGACTCATCCACGAATACAAGGCAGCCTGAGTTTGCGAACCCTACGCGCAGAGGAACAAACCCCGCACCCCGCGCAATTGTCGCTGAAACGAAAAAGACGCCCAACTCTGTGCGAACATGAGCGGCCCGAGAATCGCTGTCGTGGGCGACCACATCCTGACTAGCGAAGAGAATCGAGATCCTGCTTCGACGCCATATACGGGCGGCGATGATTGCGAGGAGGGTTGAGGATGGACGAGAAGCTCGACTCCGCTCTTAAGGCACGGCTGCGGGCCGTCCTCGACCAGCAACCAGCGACCGAAGCAGACTTGCGGAGGCTGTCCGAGGACGGCCAGGCCTGCGCGCTAATCCTGGCGGGCCAGCTCGCGCGCAGCGAGCAGATGCTAGCCGAGCTTGCCGCTGATCCGATCAGCTCGCTCGCTCAGATCGCGGCCGCCCTGCGCGACGTGAACGAGCTCCGCCCCGACCTCGATGAGCTTCGTGCGCTGCTCGCGGAACTGCAGGAACGGGCCCGCGAGTTCCGAGCATCGTGGCTCGCTGATCCCCAACTCTCGGACGGCCCGCTCGAGCCCGAGGTAGGCCCCGCGGCAATACAGGTTGTCGATGCCTGTCGGCTCGAGGACGAGTCCGACTCTGAGGCGCCTTTCGCTCACCAAACCAGTCTCATCTTGTCCGATACTTTGGACGTACTTTGGACGCCCAGGTCGTGAAGGGTGTCAAAACTCCGTTTCGACTTCGGACATGGATTCGGAGGTGCTCGCGGCTTTATGCCGTCGCGCTGGATGCGGGACGCTGTGGCCGTGCCTTCAGTGTTCGGTCACGGACTTGGCTCCGCTCGATCTGAACGGTTACGTCCTTTTTTGAGATTTCACGCGCGCGCGAGTACCAGCAGCCTCTGAACGGCGCAAGGGAGGAGCAACCCCGAACCAGGTCGCCGGGCCTGGGAGGATCGCTTGATGCTCCTCTTCTTCGCCTACCTTGCCTTCGCCGCAGTTCTGCGGCTGCTCGTCCGCGGCCGTCGGGCCGAGTTCGCCAAGGACGTGGAGCTGGTGCTGCTGCGACACCAGCTCTCGGTGTTGGCTCGCTCGCAGCAGCGTCCGAGGCTTCGACCTGCGGATCGTGCGTTTGTCGCTGCGCTTGCTCGTCTGCTCCCGCATCGGCGCCGGCATGGGCTGGTGGCGACACCGGCGACGCTGCTGCGCTGGCATCGGGAGCTGGTGCGCAGGAGGTGGACGTATCCGCAGCGCAAGCCTGGCCGCCCGCCGACAGCCCGTCCCCTGCGTGAGTTGGTGGTGCGGCTGGCGCGCGAGAATCCGCGCTGGGGTTACCAGCGGATCGCCGGTGAACTGCTGAAGCTTGGCTTTCGCCTCTCACCGAGCACGATCAGGCGGGTGCTTGCCTCCGCTGGGCTCGAGCCGGCGCCTCGGCGCGGAGCGGCGAGCTGGCATGTATTCCTTCGCCAGCAGGCCGTGAGCATGGTTGCCTGCGATTTCTTCACCGTGGAGACCATGTCGCTGCGTCGCCTGTATGTGCTCTTCTTCATCGAGCTCGGCAGCCGGCGCGTCCATCTCGGAGGTTGCACAACCAAGCCGACAGGAGCCTGGGTCGTCCAGCAGGCGCGCAACCTCAGCTTCACGAGCCTGTTGGAGCGGATGCGCTTCTTGATCCACGATCGCGACAGCAAGTTCACCGCCTCCTTCGACGAGGTGTTCCGCAGCGAAGGAATCAACGTCATCCACACGCCGGTGCGAGCGCCGCAGGCGAACGCGTACGCGGAACGGTTCGTCCGCACCGTCAGAACGGAATGCCTCGACTGGATCTTGATCGTCGGTCGCCGCCACCTCGAAGCCGTCCTACGAATCTATGTCCAGCACTACAACCGAGAGCGCCCGCACCGCGGACTCGCGCTCCAACCGCCCGAACCGCCAAAGCTCAACCCACTAGGCGACGACGGCGTTGTTCAGCGCCGCGACCGCCTCGGCGGCCTCCTGCACGAGTACTACAGAGCTGCGGCATGAGCGTGAACATGGTTTTGACACCCTTCAGCCTCCGAGAGCCACGGACGAGTTTGCGAACCCTACGCGGTGTCTGCTTGCTGGGCGTGTGCGCGGGCTTGCTCTTCGAGTCGTGGTGAGATGAACAGGCGCAGCAGCGCCGACATCAGGATGATCAGGACGACGCCGCCGACGAACTCTGCTGCGTAACGATCGCCTCAACGCCGAGTGCCTTGCGGAGCTGAGTGACATAGACCTGCACCGTCTTCACGGCCCGAGCCGGCGCCTCCTCGCCCACAACTCGTCCGCGAGCCGCTCGGGCGCAACCGGTTCTCCATGATGGAGAAGGAGCAGAGCCAGGGGGGCGCGCTGCCGCGGCGCGTCGATTGCGATCCCCCGACCATTGTCGAGCACCTCGAGCTGACCGAGCAAGCGGAACTCCATGAGCGGGTACTAACAGGTGCTTGGCCCGCTGACCAGAGGCTCCGAGGCAGCGCTTTGCCGATCCTTAGCCGGCGGTAGGCCTCGCTTTGCCGTCGGCGCCGAGAGTGGGCGTCGATGAAGTCGTTGCTTGCGAGCCTGGCTTTCGCCGCTGTGCTGGTTCCCGGCGCTTCGGCGGCGTCCGAGCCGCCCACCCACCAGGCGACGCGTACCACGGTCGTCGTTGTCCGAGAGCCGCGCTCCGGCTTCGACTGGCCCGCCGCGCTGATCGGGGCGGGCGCGGCTTCCGGGCTCGCTCTTGCACTCGCAGCCGGCGTTCTGATTGGCTGCCGCAGGGACGAGTTCGGCAGCTCCACGGATGCTCGGCTGTGAGCGCCCGTAACGCTTCGCACGGCAACAACGACAGGAGGGAGAAGTGATGCATCCGCGCTCGAAGATGGTGCCGGTGCTTGTGCTGGTCGCGATCGTCGCGGGGATTGTCTCCGCGGTCGCGCTATCGGGAGTGTTGACGCAAACAACGTTCTCCGACGGCGGCACCCTTCACTATCAGTTCATCAAGAGGGTCGCGTTCGATTTCGACTCCGGTTGGCACACCCATGCGGGCCTCACCGTCATCCAAGTGCAGGAGGGTTCCCTCAAGATCTACGAGAGAGGAAACTGCACGCCGGTGACCGTGAACGCGGGCGATACGAGGATCGAGATCCCTTACGAGACTGTCCGCGCGATCGGCAAGGGTAACGTCGTCTGGACGACGTCATTTCTCATCCGGGCCGAGGATCCGCTCTTGACCCCCATGCCTGCGTCCTACGACCCGTGCCCAGGCATCGCCTGAGCAGGCCGCAGCGCCGTGAACGCAGAACAGTCATGAGTGCGATTGCAGCGGCCAGTCCGTAGAGCGTCGAGTGGGCGGGGCCGTGCGGCCCCGCCCACTGCGCTCGCGACCGCGCGATCGTCTCATACTTAGTGGCACCGCGGTGAGCCCGTCGCCGTAGTTGTGAATCAGATCTGCGAGGAGCGCGACGCTTCCCGACAGCCGAAGATCACCGTTTGGACGACCGCCGCGACCGTCAGGACGAGAAAGCTGATCGCGACGGTCCTGATCCCGTCTCGGGAGCGGACGATCGACCGATCTACGAGTCCATGCGAATGTCCGTGCGGCTCGTCGTCGTGCTGATCGTCGTGAGGGTCGAGGTGCGGCCCCTCGATCTCACACGTTGCGGTATGGCTCATCCAAATCAGGCTACCGAACGGCGCAGGGCCGTTACTCACGTCGCAGCCGGCGCAAGCGGCAGCGCTCCCGTACGACGCACTCGCGCTGAAACGATCGCAGGAACGGAAGCCTCTCGACCGGCAGCGTCCGCTTCTTGGGCTCCCAGTCCTCGACGAGCTCCACACCGGTCGAGTAGTGCTGGGCGACGTCGTGGTCGTCGACAGCTTCTTCCTCGAGCAGGCGCTCCCTGATGAACAGGTCGACTGCCTCGCGAGCTGCGTCTGCGTACTCGAAGAGCGCGGTGCCGTCCGCCTGACAGAGCAACCGACCGTCAACTGTCTCCACCCGCGGGTCGGGGCGGATGACCTGTAGGTCGAGCATCGTCCCGTTCGGGACGAGTGCTTCGTAAGAGCGGCGCAGGGCGTGCACGACGTCCTCCAGCTCTACTCATCAGAGCGACCACGAGAACACGACGATGTCGTAGGCCGAGCGCGGAATCTCGACCTCCGTCGCCGAGCCGACACCGTAGGTGACGCGGTCGGCAAGTTGCGACGGCAAAGCCTTGCGCGCGCGCACGACTGCCGCTTCATCGGGATCGAATGCGAACACGCTCTCCGCCTGCTCCGCGATCCCGAGCGTGAGTCGGCCGTCGCCGCAGCCGACCTCGAGCACGCGCGCGCGGGAGAAGTCCGCGAGGCGGCGCAGCGCCGCGAGGTGGGCGCCTTCGGGGTCGAGAACGCCGAGCATCAGCGTGCTAGTAGCTGAAGACGGTTGCGCTGTCGCCGATCCACTCCCAGAGTGGCGTTGCCCCGGCCAGACGCGCGTTCGGCACGAGACTTGCCTCGTCCAGCTTGCGCGCCTTGAAGCAGATCGGGCAGACGAGCAGCTCGCCCCCTCCATCGGCGTACTGATGGAACAGCCGCGCCAGCGGCGGACAGCCCTCGCAGGCGACTGCCTCCGCTCCGCCCGGCAGGGCTAAGCGGATCGCCTCCTTCGTCAGGAACATCGCCACCTGCTTGCCCTGCTCGAGCGCGGCGCCGCCGACGAGGAAGGCGACGGTCACCCGCTCGGCGTCCTCCAGGCCGGTAGCGAGATTGATCACCACCTTGGCGCCGTCGCTCATTGCGCCGGCTCGAGATCATAGGCGTCGGCGGCGACGCGCTCACGCAACTGCCCGTCCGTGCGTTGCATCTCCGGGTGGTCGCGCTCGATGTGCTCACGGGCGAGCCGGAAGAGTTCCTCGTCGTCGGCGCCTTCGAGCCGGTGGCCACAGGGGCAATCGATCGCTTTCATCACGTTCTCCTTTCGGCCTTATATGCCTTGACCGTTGTGCCATGCGCGCCGAACTTGGCCGCCTTGCGCCGGGTGTCCTCGAACTTGGAGCGGGCGTAGGTAGCGACGAGGTCGCCGGCCTCGATCCGCTCGAACCCATGCCGCTCCAGAAGCCTCGCGTACTCTGCCTCCAGCAGAGCGCCGGCAATTCAGCCGGTCCACAGATCGATGTTGCGCCGACCCTCCTCGCTGACCGGGTTCTGGATCGTCACATCGGCGATCTGCATCCGTCCGCCGGGGCGCAGCACGCGCGAGAGCTCGGCGAAGACAGCCTCCTTGTCCGGGATCAGGTCGATGACGCCGTTCGAGACGACCACGTCGAAGCTCTCGTCCGCGAACGGCAGCCGCTCCGCTTCGCCCTCGACGAACTCGACGTTCCTCGCGCCCATCTCTTCAGCCGCGGCGCGCGCCTTCGCGAGCATCTCCGGGGTCATGTCGATCCCGGTCACGCGACCCTCTGGGCCGACCATCACGGCGGCGACGAGCGAGTCGGTCCCCGCGCCGCAGCCGAGGTCGAGCACGCACTCGCCCGGCGAGAGCCGCCCGTGCTCCCATGGGTTCGCCACGCCGGCGAACGACTCGACCGCAGCGTCGGGCACACGCGCGAGCTCTTCGGGGTAGTTCAGGTCCTCGGCCCACGCCCGCCCCGTCGGGAAGATGAAGTCGGTCTCCGGCTCCTGCGAGACGGCCGCGTACGTCTTCCTGATCTCACACTTCAGTACCTCGACGTCAACGCCAACCTCGACCGCCATGCCGCCTCCTTCCGTAGAGAGCGTACGACTCCGATGACGGTCCTGGGAACGGCGCCCGTTCATGCCGTCGCCGCCCGGACCGGAAGACCTGCCCTCTTCCAGCCGGTGAAGCCGCCGCAGAGATCGGCGACGCGGCGGAAGCCGAGCTCCTGCACCGACAAGGCGGCAAGGCTGGAGGAGAATCCGTCGGCGCAGACGAGGATCAGCTCACGCTCGAGGTCAGAGACAGCGGGGTCGCGATGCGCGCAGTCCGGGTCGAGCCGCCACTCCAGAACCGACCGCGGGATGTGCAACGAACCCGGAATGACACCGGTCCGCTCGCGCTCGTCCTGGGAGCGCAGGTCGATCAGCAACGCGCCGTTGCGGGCTGCCGCTAGTGCCTGCTCCGGTTCGAGCCGCCTGATCTTCGCCTGCACCTTTCGGAGGCGCTCGTCGATCGTCTGCCGCCGCCAGCGCGTGGCCGCGACAGCGATGCCGCTGGCGCCGGTGAGCACCGCGACCGCCGCGATCGTCGGTCCGCTGCCGACGGCGTCGGCGCCGAGACCGGCCGCGAGCGCGCCGAGCACGAACCCGAAGTCGCGCCAGAAGCGGTAGACGCCGACCACGCGCGCACGGTCGCGTGGCTGGGTGGCATCCGAGACGGCCGCGATCAAGGTCGGATAGACCATCGCCGTGCCGATCCCGAGCAGAACCGCGGCCGCGAGCGAGGGAGCAAAGCTGCCGCCGCCGGCCACGAGCAAGCCGAGCGCGGCCGCTTGCACGAGCATGCCGGCGACGATCAGCGGCTTGCGGCCGATGGAGTCGGAGAGCCAGCCCGTTGCAAGCTGGCCGGCACCCCAGACGAGCGGGTAGGCGGCGGCCACGATCGCGATCTGGCGGACGCCGGCGCCGTGCGCTGCGAGGTAGAGAGGCGCGAGGCCCCAGGCGAGCGCGTCGTTGAGGTTGTTGACCAGTCCCGCCTGGCTACAGGCGCGCAGGATCGGATCTCGCACGCTCGCCTGTCTGAAGGCTTCGCGAAGACCTGGATGCGCGGGCGTACGGCTTCCATGCGAGTCTTGTTCGAGGGCGACGTGGGCACCCGTATCGCGCACCGCAAGCGCGCTGACCAGGAGGCCGATCGCGGCGATCAGCGCCGCGCCGACCCAGACGACGGTCCGCGGCGCGTAGCTCGCGGCGAGCGCGCCGCTGACGAAGGCAGAGGCGGCGACGCCGAGGTAGCCGGCCGCTTCGTTCAGACCGAGCGCGAGCCCGCGCCGCTTCGGCCCGGCGAGATCGATCTTCATCACGACCGTCATCGACCAGGCGAGCCCCTGGTTGACGCCGAGCAGCAGGTTGGCGGCGACGATGAACCACCAGGACGGCGCGAGGCCGATCAGCAGTGGCACCGGCAGGGCGACAAGCCAGCCGATCACGAGCAGGCGCTTGCGGCCGAGCCGCTCGGCGAACTCGCCCGCTGCGAGGTTCGTGAGCGCCTTCGCGCCGCCGAAGGCGACGACGAAGGCGAGAATTGTTGCCGTCGAGTGCAGGCCGAAGTCGCGCTTGCCGACGAGCGGCAGCACGCTGCGCTCCAGCCCGACCATGCCGCCGACGAGCGCGTTCAGCGCGACGAGCAGCCCGAATTGGGCGGCGTTGGCGCGTAAGCCGAGCCGCAGGGGCACGTTCATGCGGGGGCGCCCGCCTTGCCGGAGCGGTTGGCGGCGACGATCCGTTCCTGCTCGGCCGGCCGCGGCGGCATCTCGGCGACCAGCGCGTCCGCGAACGCCTCCGGATCAGCGAGCGCCAACAGCGGGTTGTGGGCGCGCTCGAAGCCGATCGAGGAGACCGGGTTGCCGGAGAGGCCGCGTCCACAGACCGAGCCGGCGTAGTGGCTCGGGTACAGGACGACGTGGTCAGGGAGCTCGAGCAGCCGGCGCAGACTCGCGTGCAGCAGCCGCGCCTGGCCGTGGGAATCGCCGGCGACGTGCAGGTCGGGTCGGCCGACATCGCCGATCAGCAAGGAATCGCCGCTGAACAGGAGCCACGGCTCCTCGGTGCCGCGCCGCCGGTCGGCGACCGCATAGGCGTGGTGCGCCGGCGCGTGGCCGGGCGTTGCGATCGCGGTCACGAGGGTGTTGCCGAGCTCGATCATGTCGCCGTCTTCGAGCGGGACATGCTCGAACCCGACGCCGGCGCCGGCAGGCAGGTAGGCGGTCGCGCCGCTGCGCTCGACGAGTGCGGGCAGGCCGGAGAGGTGGTCGGCCTGGACGTGCGTCTCGAACACCGCGACGATCGGGAACCCGAGCGCGGCCGCTGCCAAAAGATAGTCGTCGACGAGGTCCGCGTGCGGATCGACGACCGCCAGCTTCGCCTGCGTGCCACAGCCGAACAGGTAGCTCGCGCACGAGCTTGCGTCGTTGAGGAAGGGACGAAGAAGCATGCCGGTCTCCTCTCAGCTCGTTGCCTCGACTTCGACTGGTCGGCCCGCGCGCCGCCACTCCGGAAAACCGACATCCAACCGGCGCGCCTTCAGACCCTGGTCGCGCAGCAGGCGGACAGCGTCGTCGGCGTACACGCAGTACGGGCCGCGGCAGTAGGCGACGATCTCGCGCCGCCGTGGCAGCGTCGACGCGACCGACGCAAGTCTCGGCAGCGGAGCAGAGCGAGCCCCGGCGATGTGCCCGGCCCGGTATTCGAGTTCAGGCCGCACGTCGAGCAATACGACGTCACCGCGCGCGAGCCGCTCCTCGAGCTCCTCGGCGGAGACCTGCTCGACGCCAGCTCGCTCGCCCAGGTAGGCGTCGGCCAGGCCGCTCACCTCGGCGACGTGCCGGACCGCGACGTCGCGCACGACCGCCCAGAGCTCGCCGACCCGCTCGCTGGCCAGCCCGTAGAAAACGCGAGTGCCGTCGCGGCGCGAGCGCACCAGACCCTTCCGCGCGAGCAGCCGCAGATGCTGAGAGGTGTTCGCGACGCTCTGCGAGATCTCCGTTGCGATCTCCTCGACCGACCGCTCCCCCTGCGCAAGCAGATCGACGATCTCGGCCCGCCGGCCGCTCCCGAGCGCCTGCGCAACCGACGCGAGCGAATCGAACAACGCCACCTTCGCTGCACCGCTCGCCACATATTCAAGTTATCACTTGAATAGTTGAGAAGCAACTCTGCTGATGCAGATGGGCCGCGGGAGGAGTCGCGGCCCATCTGCAGCGGGTCGGAAGGGCTAGAGGGCGACGCTGCTTCGCCGGCGCAGCACGAGCAGGGTCCCGCCGAATAGAACGACGAGCGAACCTGCACCGGTCGCTGCACCTATGGCTGCGGCCGGCCAGCTGAACCCGCGACTCGTCGCGCCCTCCGACAACGGCACACCGCCGTTGCCGCCGAGCGTGTCGGTGATTAGCCTCACGCCTTGCACGTGGTTGTGGAGGTAGCGACAAACCGCATCGCACTCGACGCTGGTTGCCGACTGCGGATGATTTCGGACGTAACGCTCAACTGCGTCGGGCATCGCGGCGGTGCCGCGGATCTCCTTCAGTGCCTCCTTGACGCCGACGTCCTGATGGTTGGCCAGCGTCGCCGGCGCTGCAACGCCCGCAATCGCGGCCGTGAGAGTGAGACTCGCGCCGAGTCGTCGGAGGGTGTTGGTCGAAAGGGTCATCTCCTACTCCTTCTGTCGAACGATCGCCCTGTGCGGTCGTTTGCCCGCTAGACGGACTGGCGCCAAGGCGGCGGTAAGCTGCTGGTAAGCAGGCGGTCGGGCGCGCACACCGCGTGGACGAGCCGTTACCGCGGAGGTGCCGGATGGAGTTTCGGATCCTTGGCCCACTCGAGTTGCGCGACGGTGACCGCGTCCTGCCGCTTCCAGGCGTCCGGCAACGTGCGCTGTTGTCGATCCTGCTCCTGCACGCGAACGAGCTCCTTCCGGCCCCGGTATTGATCGAGCTCCTCTGGGGCGACCGTCCGCCGGCGAGCGCGGCGAAGGGTCTTCAGGTCCACGTCTCCGAGCTACGGAAGCTGATCGGAACGCAGTCCATCGAGACGCGCGCTCCCGGCTACACGTTGCGCGTCGGGCCAGGCGCGCTCGATCTCGAACGGTTCGAGAGCCTCCTCCGCGAGGCGACGGGGTTACCGCCGGAGGATGCCCTGAGCCGACTTCGCGAAGCGCTCGCGCTCTGGCGGGGCCGACCGCTCGGCGAGTTCGCCGCCGAACGCTTCGCAGCAGGTGAGATCCTCCGGCTCGAGGAAATGCACCTCGAGGCGCTCGAGCAGCGAATCGAGGCCGAGCTCGCGCTTGGTCGGCAAGCCGGCGTGATCGGGGAGCTTGAGGCGCTCGTTTGCGAGCACCCGCTTCGCGAACGACTGCGCGCGTCGCTCATGCTCGCGCTCTACCGGGCGGGGCGGCAGGCCGATGCGCTCGCCGTCTACCAGGAGACGCGGCGCGCGCTCGTCGACGAGCTCGGTCTCGAGCCGAGCCGCGTGCTGCTGGATCTCGAGCAGTCGATCCTCCGTCACGAGCCGGACCTCGACCTCCCGGCCGCTGCGGTGACTCCTCCGCGGCGGGGGGTCGAGCCGACGCCGGCAACGTTGGCGCCGGCGGTGCCCGAGCGGAAGCTGGCGACGGTGCTCTTCGTCGACCTCGTCGGATCGACGGAGCTGGGCGAGCAGGATCCGGAGCGGACGCGCGCATTGCTCGAGCGCTATTACGACGCTGCCGCCGAGGCGATCGAGACGGCCGGCGGTACGCTCGAGAAGTTCGTGGGTGATGCAGTGCTCGCCGCTTTCGGTGCGCCGGCCGGTCAGGAGGATCATGCGGAACGCGCGCTTCACGCCGCGCTCGCTGTCCGTGCCCGCTGCGCGGAGCTGTTCGGTACGTCTGAGGCTGTCCGCATCGGCGTGAACACCGGTGAGGTCGTGGTCGGGCGCCCACGCGAAGGTAGCTCCTTCGTTACCGGAGACGCCGTCAACGTTGCGGCGAGACTCGAGCAAGCAGCAGAGCCCGGCGAGATTCTCGTCGGCGAGCGCACCGCGGCGGTTGCAGCCGGGGCGTTCGAATTCGAAGCATCGACGAGAGTGCCCGCGAAGGGCAAGGCCGCCGGCGTCAGCTGCCGCAGGCTTGTGCGCACGCTCGCGCTCGTGCGTCCACGCGGCGTCGCAGGTCTGCGCCGCGCGTTCGTCGGGCGCGAACGTGAGCTCGAGCTTCTACAGACGACGTACCGACGCGCGGTGGAAGGCCGTGAGCCCCACCTCGTGACGATCCTGGGCGAGGCGGGCATCGGCAAGACGCGCCTGATCGACGCCGTCGTAGAGCTCGTCGGACGAGATCCGACTGCGCCGATCTCCTACGCCGGCCGCTGCCTCCCCTACGGTCGCGGCGTCACGTACTGGCCGCTCGCGGAAGTCCTCAAGAGCCATCTCGGGAGCTCGGACGACGAGCCCGAGGAGCTGGTTCGCGCCAAGCTCGGGGAGCGCGAGATCCTCGCGGTGACGCTTGGCCTAGAGCCACCCGCTGGGCTCCATCCGCTGGCCGTCCAGGAACGCCTCCACGGCGAATGGGTCGACCTCCTCGCGTCGATCGCCGAGCAGCGGCCGGTGATCCTCGTGGTCGAGGATCTCCACTGGGCCGAAGAGCCGCTCCTCGAGCTGATCGAGCGAACGCGGCGAGAGGTCGCCGGGCCGCTGCTTCTGATGACGACGGCGCGGTGGCCGAAATACGACGCAGCTCTGGATCGAGCCGCTCTCTACGAAAGCCGGGACGCAGCTGCTGGAGGAGCTGCTCGACACGCAGCTGCCGGTACCTCTTCGCCGAGTCGTGCTCGAGCGCGCCGAGGGGAACCCGTTTTACCTCGAGGAGCTGCTCGCAACGCTCATCGACCGCGGCCTGCTGGAGCGTCGGGCCGACTCGTGGGCCGTGCTCGACTCCTCCGCCGGCCTGGCGATTCCCGATTCGGTGCAGTCGGTCCTCGCCGCCCGGATCGACCTGCTCGACCCGGTCGCCAAGGCAGCGCTCCAAGCGGCGGCCGTCGTCGGGCGGGTCTTCTGGGCGGGCCCAGTAACCGAGCTAACTGGAACTGCGGACATCGAATGGCGGACGCTCGAAGACCGCGACTTCATCCGCCCGCGCGCCCACTCGACGCTGGCGGGGGAACGAGAGTTCGTGTTCAAGCACGCGCTGACCCGCGAGGTGGCCTACGCGGGCCTGCCGAAGGCGCGCCGCGGACGCCTTCACGCAACGTTTGCCGAGTGGCTCGAGCGCACCGGCGAGAACCGTGACGAGTACGCGCCGCTTCTCGCACACCACTATGCCGAGGCCGTTCGGCCCGAGGACGTGGATCTGGCCTGGCCGGATCTTGAAGAGGAGCTCGAGGCGGTGCGCGCAAAGGCAGGGCTGTGGCTGCGGCGTGCGGCCGACCTCGCACGATCACGCTATGCCGTCGAGGAGCAGGTCGATCTCTTGCGAAAGGCGGTCGCGCTCGAGCCGGACACGCGGGAAGCTGTCCGCTTATGGCAAGAGATCGCGCACGCGCACGCTCTCGCGTACGACGACACCGGATTCCGCGACGCGATCGAGCGGGCACTCGCTCAATCTGCGGACGACGCCGAGCGCGCCGAGCTCTTGGGCGAAGCCGCGTTCCAGTGCGCGATCCGGTGGCAGAAGGAAGCCGACCGGGCGCTGATCGAGGACTGGAGCAGCCGGGCCCTCGCCCTCAGTCGCTCCGCAACCCGCGTGCGTGGCCAAGCCCTCGTCGCCCGCGCGCTCTGCCGTCCGACGGAAGCCGACGCGGACGCTCGCGAGGCCGAGGCCATCGCGCGAACACTCGACGAGCCCGAGCTCTACTCGTTCGCGCTGTTCGCCAGAGCGGACGTCGCCATCGCGGCCGGCCGGTACGACGATGCACGGCCGATCGTAGAGCGACGACTGGAGGTCATCTCTCGGATTCCCGATCCCGATCATCGCGCCGACGCGTTGTGGGCGGCCGTGCCGGCCTACCTCGGCCAAGGACGCTTCGACGACGCGCGCCGGATCGCGAGCCTCCACGACGAGGTGGCGTCGGTATTGACGCCCCACCACCGCCTGCACGCCGTGGCGGTGCTGCTCGAGGTCGAGCAGCTGGCAGGTGCATGGGAGCGAATCCGTGAGCTGACGCCGCGCGCCGAGGATGCCGAGGCAAGCAACAACACCAGGTGCCTGCACAACCGGCTCGCGCTCCTCGTTTGCGCTCTCGCACATGCGTACCTCGGCGACGAGGATGAGGCTCGACGGCTCGAGCGACACTCCGAGGCGAGCGGCGTCGATCACTACGGACGAACCGAATCTCTCATCTGGCTTGCCCTCCACCGCGGCGAGCTCGGACGTGTCGAGAGCCTGCTCGAGGAACTCGAGCGTCCGAAGAGCTCGCTGATCCGCAGCCGGAAGTTCGCACCTGTCGCAGCACGCCTCGATGCGCTTGCCGCCCTCGGGAGCGAGGAAATGGTCGAACGCGATGCCCCACCCCTGGCACGGCCCGGTACCTACCTCGAGCCGTTCGCGCTCCGTGCCCTCGGGATCGTCCGACACGACGCCACACTGGTCGACGCGGCGGCACGTCGCTTCGACGAGATGGCGCTCGTGTGGCACGCGGCGCAGACGCGCCACGCCCTCGGCGCGGAGCGCGCTCTAAGCAATTGAGCTCCGCTTGCTAGGGGCGGCTCGGCCGCACGCGACTGCAGCTCGAGCGAGTCGTGGATGTCGTCGAGCGCGCGCCACTGCTTGTGGCCGAACCACGAACGACGCGACGTCGCTCGCGAGGTACCCGTACACGCGGAGAAGGCCCGGATCCGGGCCTTCCCCAGGGCGTTGCTCGCTGCGCGGCGACGGCCTTTGCGGGCGCTCAGCCGATCCAAATCAGGCTAATGCAGCCCAGGGGCGTGTCGCTGCCTAGGCCGACGTTGAGCGCCGTGACGCACGCTGTGTCTCCGGCCGCGTAGTCGACCGAGAACTTGAAACCGTGGGCGCCGGCAATCCCTCCAAGCGCCCACATGGCTTCCGAGTTCCAGTCGTAGGCGGTCTGCGTCAGCGAGGCGACGAGGACCCTGCCGACTTTACAGCGCCCGGTTGAAAAGCATACCGTCTGGGACCGGTACACGGCCAGGCGGACATCGATGGGCGAGTAGAGAGGTACATCCGGATCGGCCGCCCAGCCCGAGACGACACCGTTCCCGATCGTCCCGCCCGCGCTGTCCAACTTGCCGATCGGCGAGCCCGTCGCGGCCTTTGCCGACGAGGCGGATGCGACGAAGGCTACGGCGAGCGCGAGGGCGACAACGGCCCCGAGGAGCGAACGGCGCGCCGCGCTGCTGATGGTGGTGAAGGTCATGGTCTCTCCTTTCGCTGAGACCGCCCTGTGCGGTCTTCTGACCACCGGACGGCGCGGCGCCAAGCGCGCGGTAAGGAGGAGGTAAGGCGCCCACTTCCGACCCCAACGGGAAGAGGCCGTGCTGGCTTCGGCCGGAGGTATTCGGCTGGCAAGGCGACGCCCTCCTTAGCAAGGAGGGGATTGACGTTGAACCTTCTTGCGCGAATAGGCGCAGGCCCACAGGGTCGTTACGGACCGCAGTTTCATCTTGTTTCCAGCCGTCGAATCTCCGTAAGGCGGTAGGTGACGCGGTCGGGGAAATGTGTCCACATCCCGCCCCCGCTACTTTTTACAGTAGAATCCCTGCAAATCGGCGCTTTTTGAGCGCCGAGCAAATAGCGGCGAGGCATGCCTCGAACCCCTCTCTATGAAGAAGGGCCGTGCGTCAAATGAGTTGGGTTGTGCATCGCCCAGTCAGGGTGGGCGTTGTGGTCGGGCGCAGTGAGTTGGGCTCATCTCTCTATCGCCTCCTCGTGGGAGGACATGGCCGATTGGAGTTCGCTCCGGTGG
>VAWW01000085.1:3468-11957 GCA_005884575.1 Actinomycetota bacterium | reverse complement strand
CCGAGCGCCGAGACGACGATCGCGAGGCCCGGGATGATCGCGAGCCACGGCGCCGCCTGCAGGTACTGGTTCGTCTCCGTCAGCATCGCGCCCCACTCCGGCCGCGCCGGGTTCTGGTCGCCGAGGCCGAGGAAGCTGAGGCCGGCCACCTCGATGATCGCCGTGGCGAGCGCGAGCGTGCCCTGGACGATCACCGGCGAGATCGAGTTCGGGAGGATGTGCGAGGCGAGGATCTTCCGCCGCGGCACGCCGGTCGACCGCGCGGCGAGGACGAAGTCGTTCTCCTTCTGCGCGAGCACCGATCCGCGCAGCAGGCGCGCGAAGATCGGAATCTGCGTGAGACCGACGGCGATCATGATGTGGAAGAGGCCCGGGCCGAGCGCGGCGACGATCCCGATCGCGAGCAAGAGGCCGGGGATGGCGAGCATGATGTCCATCACGCGCATCACCGTCGTGTCGATCCAGCCGGCAAAGAACCCTGCGATCGCGCCGAGGACGATCCCGAAGGACAATCCGACCGCGACCGAGACGACGCCGACGAGCAACGAGAGCCGCGCGCCGTAGAGGATGCGCGAGAACTCGTCGCGGCCGAGTGTGTCGACGCCGAACCAGTGCTCCGACGAGGGCCCCGGCGGGATGCCATTCTTGCCGAGCAGCGAGAGGTCCTGGTCGAGCGGCTTGTGCGGCGCGAGCCACGGTGCGAAGATCGCGCACACGACGAACACGAGCACGAACAGGAAGCCGACGATCGCGCCCGGGTTGCGCTTCAGCCGCTGCCATGCGTCGCGCCAGAGCCCGCTCGGGGCCTCGAACGCGATCTCTGTGGCTTCGAGCTCAGCGACGCTCACTAGCTGTACCGAATCCGCGGATTGAAGATCGCGTACGAGATGTCCACGATCAGGTTGACAAGGACGAAGACGACCGCGAGGAAGAGAATCCCGCCCTGCAGCACCGGGTAGTCGCGGTTGAAGATCGCATCGCGCAGCCACGAGCCCATCCCCGGATACTCGAAGACGGTCTCGGTGAGGATCGCGCCCGAGAGCAGCAGCCCGGTCTGCAGTCCGATCACGGTGGAGATCGGCAGCATCGCGTTGCGCAGGATGTGGCGCCGGTCGACGATCCGCGGCGCCAGGCCCTTCGCGCGCGCGGTACGCACGTAATCCTCGTTCTGCACATCGACCACTGCCGCGCGGGTGATCCGCGCGATCACGGCGAGCGGCACAGAGCCCAGCGCGAGGGCAGGCAGGACGAGGTGCCGCAGCACGTCCCACAGCACGGACCACTGGCCCTGGATCAGGGCGTCGAGGACGTAGAAGTTCGTCGGGTGTTTCGTGACGATCGTGACGTCGATGCGGCCGACGCTCGGCAGCCAGCCGAGCTTGACGGCGAAGATGTACTTCAGGACCAGCGCGAGGAAGAAGATCGGAGTCGAGATTCCGAGCAGCGAGACGACGAGGCTTGCGTGATCCAGCGGCCCGCCGTAGTGCTTCGCGGCGATCACCCCCAGCGGGATTCCCACCGCGAGGGCGACGATCATCGCGGCGACGGCGAGCTCGATCGTCGCCGGGAATCGCTCGCGCAGCTCCGACATGACCTGCCGGTGCGACGCGATGCTCGTACCGAACTCGCCGGATGCGGTCGTCTTGACGTAGGCCCAGTACTGGACCGGGATCGACCGGTTCAGGCCGTACTTCTGGTTGTACTGCTTGACGAGCTCGGGGGTCGCCCGCTCGCCCAGCAGCGACTGCACGGGACTCCCCGGCAGCGCGTGCACCCACGCAAAGACGAGGATCGAGACGCCGAGGAGGATCGGCACGAGGAGCAACAGCCGGCGGACGACGAAACGAAGCATTGCGTGTCGTCGTCCGCCGGTCTGCTACCGATGGCCTACTGTCCGCCGAACGAGACCGGCCGGAACCAGTCGGTGCCGATCGGGCTGGCGACGTAGCCCGTCACATTGCGCTGCATGGCGAGTGCCGGGACGGAATGTGCGTACGGGACACCGGGAAGGATGTCCTTCATGATCATGATGTTCGCCTGCTGGTAGAGCGCGACGCGCTTCTTGAGGTTCGGCTCCTGGACGGCCTTGGTCAGCAGCGCCGTCAGCGGAGCGTTGTTCATCCCGAACTGCGGGCTGTCGCCCTTGAAGAAGACGCCCAGGAAGTTGTCCGGGTCGCCGTAGTCACCAGACCAGCCGATCAGGTTCAGGTTGCCGGCGTCGCCCGAGTTGACCTTCGCCACGTAGTCGGGCCGCCACGGCGCACTGTGAGCCACGACGTTGAAGCCCGACTTCTCGAGGCTCGCCGAGAACGCCTCGAAGTTGCGCTGCGGATCCGGCATGTACGGCCGCGAGACGCCCGTCGGGTACCAGAAGTCGAGCGTCACGGGCAGCTTGAAACCCGCTGCCGTGAGGATCTGCTTCGCCTTGTCCGGGTTGTAGGTGTACCGCTCCACCTTCGGCGTCCACCCGAAGAGCTGAGGCGGCTGAAACTCGATCGCGAGCTGCGCGCGACCGGCATAGAACGCGTTCACGACCGACTGGCGGTCGAGGCCGTAGGCGATCGCCTTGCGGACCTGCAGGTTGTCCGTCGGCGGCTTCGAGAGATTGAAGCCGACGTAGGCTACGTTGAACGACGGCCGGTTCACGACCTTCAGCTTGCTGTTGTTCTGGACGGTGGGGACGTCCTGCGGCTGCAGGAGGTCCATGGCGTTGATCTCGCCGGTCTGCAACGCCTGGACGCGTGCGGAGTTGTCGGCGATCGGACGGATGATCACCTGGGCGAGCTTGGCCTTCGGGCCCCAGTACTGGTCGTTCCTCTGCAGGACGACCTTTTCCTTGATCGTCCAGCCGGCGAACTTGAACGGGCCGGTGCCGGTCGGATGCTGGAACGCGTACGACCCGGTCGGGCGAAACGCGCCGTTGGAGATCGTCGCCGAATCGGCGTCGTACTTCTTCAGCGCCGTCGGGCTCTGCATCGCGAATGCCTGCAGCGCCAGCGACGGCAGGAACGGGCCGTTCGGCGAGTTCAGCGTGATGATCGCCGTGTTGGCCCCCTTCGCCCTGCAGCTCTTGTAGAGCGGCGCCGCGAGCGAGGAGCTCTCGTTGTGCTTGTAGCCGCCGAAGATCGACTGATAGTAGAACGTCGCACCAGGATCCTGCAGCGCGCCGCTGAAGTTGAACCAGCGGTTGAAGTTGTAACAGACGGCCGCCGAGTTGAACGGCGTGCCGTCGTGGAACTTGACGCCCTTGCGGAGCGCGAAGGTCCAGACCTTGCCACCGCCGCTGTTTTTCCAGCTCGTCGCGAGCGCCGGAATCACGTTCGTGGTACCGGGCTTCAGCGCGACGAGCCCCTCGAAGATCTGCGTCGTCACTCGGAACGATTCGCCATCCGAGACGAAGGCAGGATCGAGGTACGTCGGATCCGATGAACCGGCGTAGACCATGCCGGTCGCCTTCGCAGCGCCCGCTCCGCGATGCGCGGCCGAGCTCGAGCTCACGACGACGAGCGTCAGTGCGAGCGCTGCAAAGAGCGCCAGCAGTTTCACTTTCTGATTCACCCCTGCTCCTTTCCCAATCCCTGCGGGTACGCGCGAGTATAAGACGTCGGTCCAGGTGCGAAGTTGTTGTGAACGAACGTATGTTCGCCTAGCATTTGAGCCATGCAGCTGCGACTCGACGCCGCCGACCGGCTCGTGGAGCTGGTCGAGGAACGGCGTGGACCGGTGGTCGCGGACGAGGCCGCGCGGCGGCTCTTCGCGCTGCGCACGGCACCGGTTGCGCTCGCGCGCACGCTGCTCGCCGAGGTCGTCGAGACCGACTCGCGCCTACGCTGGCGCGGCAACTCGGTCGCGCTCGCCGAGCCGGTCGGATCCGACTTGCTCGTCGAGGCGGCGACGTACGTCGTCGTCGATCTCGAGACGACCGGCCTCCGTCCCGGCCGGTCGCAGATCTGCGAGATCGGCGCCGTGCGCGTGCGGCAACTCGAGCTCGAAGCCGAGTTTCAGACGCTCGTCGATCCGGGGATGCCGCTCGGACCGGGCGTGGCGTCGCTCACTGGGCTGAGCGACCGACGGTTGCGGGGCGCGCCACGTGTCGACCTCGCGATGCGCAGGTTCCTCGCGTTCGCGGGCGATGCCGTCCTCGTCGCACACAACGCGCGCTTCGACCTCGCCTTCCTCGACCGGGAGACGGAGCGCCTGACCGGAAGCCGCATCGCCGCGCCGGTGATCGACACCGTCTCGCTGGCACGCCGGCTGCTCGCAGGGCGCGTGCCGCGGGCATCACTCGCGCAGCTCTCGTACTTCTTCGGCACCGCAGTCAGGCCGTGCCACCGCGCGCTTCCGGACGCGCAGGCGACCGCGGAAGTCCTACTCGCCCTGCTCGGGCTGGCGCAGGAGCGCGGCGCGCGGACCGTCGCCGACGTCGTCGAGCTTGCGGCAACACGGACGCGGCGCGTCTACGACAAGCGTCATCTGGCGTTCGGCGCGCCGCCGCGCCCGGGCGTCTACGAGTTCCGCGACCGCAACGACCAGGTGCTCTACGTCGGCCGCGCCCGCGACCTGCGCGCCCGGCTCCGGTCGTACTTCCGCTCGGAGCGGCAGCGGCCGGCCGTCGAGGCTGCGCTCGGTGCGTGCGAGCGGATCGAGTGGCGCGTGCTCGGCTCCGAGCTCGAGGCCGCGCTGGAGGAGCTGCGGCTGATCCGGGAGCTGCGCCCGCCCGCGAACGCCCGCATCGCACGGCCTGACCGCTACGTGTACCTGAAGAAGCGCGGCGACGCGGTGGTGGCATCGCAGACCGCCACGCCGCTCGGCCCGATCCGGTCGCGGCGGCGCGCGCAGCTCGCGGCGCGCGCGCTCGTCGCGGGAGATCTCGAGCGGCCGAGCGCGGCGCTGCCGCGGTTGAGGCGGAAGCTCGCGGGCCTCGCGGACGCACGCCGGTACGAAGACGCGGCGCGGCTGCGCGACCGCGTCGACGCGCTCGAGCGGGTGTGTCGCGAGCTCGACCGGCATGCGCGCCTGCGAGTGCTCCAACGCTGCCTCGTCGTTCCGGCTGTGGAGCCGGGCTATGCGCGGGCCCTCTTCGTCGCCGGCGGCCGGGTCGCCGCGGTCCGCACCCTCCCATCCGGCCCGGGCGCGCACCTCGAGGTCGAGGCCGGCCTGGCCGCCGCGCGCCGAGCCGTCGCGGACGACGAGGCCGGCGACCTGGACGAGCTGTTCCTGCTCGGCCCGTTCCTGCGCCGACCGCCGCCCGAGCTGTTCGTGGTGCCGCTCCGAAAGGACGCGATCGTGACCGCAGCGGACAAGGCCCGTCGTTACACCCACGGACCTGTCCCGGGACCTGGACCGGGAAAGGTCCCGGGACGGGTCCGCGAGGAACGAGGCCGGCCCGCCGCCGCCGCGTCCGAATCCTCGGCACAGCTCTTCTAGGGACCCGTCCCGGGACCTGGACCGGGGGAGGTCCCGGGACGTGGCTATTGCGGCCCCGAACGACGAAGGCCGGCCGGAGCCGCACTTCGGATTCGGATGCCTGCTCCCCTGAGTTAGGCGGCGAGCGAGATCAGATCGCGCAGCGCGCCGAGCCGTGCCAGCGCCTGGCCCTCGAGCTGGCGGACACGCTCGCGGGTCAGGTCGAGCTCGTGGCCGATCGCCTCGAGCGTCCACGGTTCGCCGTCGAAGCCGAAGCGCAGCTCGAGGATCCGCCGCTCGCGCTCGGGCAGCGCGTCGAGCGCCTTGCGGACGCCCTGGCGCCGCAGCGACTCCTCGGCCTCGTCGAACGGATCGGCGGCCTCGCGGTCGGCGAAGAGATCGCCCAGCTCGCCCTCGTCGTCCGCGCCAACCGTCTGGTTCAGGGAGACCGACGCCTGGGCGGCGCCGAGCGCCTCGTCGACGTGCTGCATCGGCAGGCCCGTCGCTTCGGCGAGCTCCTCCTTCGTCGCCTCACGCCCGAGCTCGACCTCGAGCCGGCGGGCGGCGCGCGAGAGCTTCTGCTGGCGCTCGACGACGTGGACCGGAACGCGGATCGTCCGCGCGTGGTTCGCGACGGCGCGCTGCACCGACTGGCGGATCCACCAGGTGGCGTACGTGGAGAACTTGTACCCGCGCCGCCAGTCGAACTTCTCGACCGCGCGATTCAGGCCGAGCGTGCCCTCCTGGATCAGGTCTAGGAACGGGACGCCGAGCCCACGGTAGCCCTTCGCGATGGACACGACGAGCCGGAGGTTCGACTCGATCATCATCCGCTTCGCCGTCGGCTCGCCGCGCTCGATCTGCTTCGCGAGCTGGACCTCCTGCGCGGCGGTGAGCAGCTTGTGCCGGCCGACGTCGGCGAGGAAGAGCTGCAGGCTGTCGCCCGCGCCGGTCGTCGTCGCGGCGACCGCTGCGGGCTCCGGCGCCTTCTCCTTGCCGGCCTCGGTCTCCGCCTCCGCGGAGGGCTCCCCGACCTCGAGGCCGATCCGCTCGAACTCCCGGGTCAGCTCGTCGATCTCGTCCTCGTTCAGCTCGAGCTCGAGCGCGAACGCCTCGAGCTCGGCGGGCTCGACGTAGCCGCGCTCCTCGGCGCCGGCGACGATCGCGCGAGCCTGCTCCAGTTCCAGCAACTCGTGAAGCTGATTCTGCGTCAAGTGGGTCTACTCAGTCCTTTCGGTGCGGCGTCGGCGACATCAGCAAACCTTCGCACTGTAGGCAGA
The DNA here is from genome assembly GCA_005884575.1 of Actinomycetota bacterium. GTDB lineage: Bacteria > Actinomycetota > Thermoleophilia > Gaiellales > Gaiellaceae > AC-16. Next base: position 5,271 of record VAWW01000085.1, on the reverse strand, counting down.
AACTCCTCGCCTTTCCAGGGGAACCGTTCTCGTCCAGACCTCTCGGTTTCTCGAACGCGTCTCTTCGGGAGGTTATTCCGCAGCGGCGGGCTCTTTGGTTTGCGCACGGACCGGAAAATCGAACTCGATCTTGCCCTCGTCGGATAGGACGAGACGGGCCCGGAAAGGTTTGCCCGCCTTGGATCGGAAGCCCGACAGCACCTCGCGGGTCTTCCCCTCCTCGATCAGCTGGCGGGCGATCTCCGGCGTGAGCGTCCGGCCGGCGACCCGTTTCCAAATCACAAAACCGCAGCCGGGCTCCTCGCGCGACTTCCAGCTCGTGCAGCCGTACGCGCGCGAGTTCTCCTTGATGATCTCGCCGGTGACCGCACCGCACCTCGGGCACGGGCCGAGCTCGACCCGCTCGGGCCGGAGCTTCTCCTTGTCGAGCGCCTCGATCTGGCCGACGATCTCCCCGGCGAACCGCTCGATCTCCTTCATGAAGGCGGAGCGGTCGCCCCGGCCGTGCTCGATGTCGGAAAGCTTCTTCTCCCAGTCGCCGGTGAGCTCGGGCGAGGTGATCTTGTGCTCCTCGAGCATCGTAATGACCTGCATACCCTTCGGGGTCGGCTGGAGGTCCCTGCCGACGCGCTCGATGTACTCGCGGCGGATCAGGGTCTCGATCGTCTCCGCGCGCGTCGCCGGGGTGCCGAGACCTGAGTCCTTCATCGCGTCGCGCAGCTCCTCGTCGTCGATCAGCTTGCCGGCGGTCTCCATTGCCGACAGCAGCGTCGCCTCCGTGTAGCGCGGCGGCGGCTTCGTCATCTTGTCCTCGCGCTCGGCTACAACGCAGGTGACCGTCTGGCCCTCAGTGAGCTCGGGCAGCTCTCCGCCCTCGCCCTCGTCGTCCTCGGACTGGCGCTCAGCGGTCGGCTCGACCCCGTAGACGCCGCGCCAACCGGCCTCGAGGGTGATCTTGCCGCGCGTGCGGAACGATTCGCCCTCGACCTCGGTGATCACGGTCGTGCGCGCGTAGCGGGCGGGCGGATGGAACACCGCGAGGAAGCGGCGCGCGACGAGGTCGAAGATGCGGCGCTCGTCGGGCGTGAAGTTGTCGACCTCGTGCGGGACGTCGGTGGGGATGATCGCGTGGTGGTCGTCCACCTTCGCGTCGTTGACGACACGCTGCAGCGGCAGCTGGTCGAGCCGGACGACGTAGGTCGCGGCCTCACGGTAGGCGTTGATGTCCTGAAGCGTCGACGCGACGATCTTGAGCTGCGGGACCATGTCGCCGGAGAGGTACCGCGACGACGTTCGCGGATACGTGATCGCCTTCTTCGACTCGTAGAGCGACTGGGCGGCCTGCAGCGTGCGGCGCGCGGAGAAGCCGTACTTACGGTTCGCGTCGCGCTGGAGCGAGGTCAGATCGTAGAGGAGCGGGGAGCGCTCGGACTGCTCTTTTCGCTCGAGCTTGGTAATCGTCCCCTGCCGGCCGGAGACCTTCGCGACGATCTCGTCGGCACGCTCGAGCGGCTTGAAGATCCGCGTTTCGTCGCCCTCGAACCAGATGCCCTCGTACTTCGGCAGGAACGAGGCGTGGACGAGGCGGTACGGCTCGGGCGTGAACGCCTGGATCTCGCGCTCGCGCTTGACCATCATCGCGAGCGTCGGCGTCTGCACGCGGCCGAGCGAGACGACGCCGCCGACCCAGGCGCGTCCGCGGATCGTCGCGGCCCGCGTGGCGTTCATGCCGACGAGCCAGTCGGCCTCGGAGCGCGAGCGCGCCGCGGCCTCGAGCTGCGCGAGCTGCTCGCCCGGGCGGAG
>VAWW01000085.1:0-3446 GCA_005884575.1 Actinomycetota bacterium | reverse complement strand
CAGAGACGCTCGACCGGCTTGGGGTCGGGCTTCTTTTTCTTCTTCGCCCCGCCGTCCTGCGAGAAGACGGCCTCGTAGATGTACGCGAAGATCAGCTCGCCCTCCCGGCCGGCGTCGCAGGCGTTGATGATCTGCTCGACGTCCTCGCGCAGCATCAGCTTCTCGATCTCCTTCAGCTGCTTCTTCGACTTCGCGTCGCGCGGGACGAGCTTGAACTCCTCGACGGTGATCGGCAGGTCCGCCATCCGCCATTTCTTCCACTTCTCGTCGTACTCCTCGGGCTCGGCGAGCTGGACGAGGTGGCCGACCGCCCACGTGATCACGTACTCGTCCGACTCGAGGTAGGCCTCGTGCTTCTCGAACTTTCCGGGCAGCGCGGACGCAAGGTCGCGGCCGACCGAGGGCTTCTCTGCGACGACGAGGGTCTTGGGCATGTGGCTCACGTTAGCGAACGGCCCATCTGATGCTGCCCACGGCGCCATTTCGGCACACTCCCCGCGTGCGGCCGAGCCCTGTCTACTTCCTGATCGGCCTCTTCAGCTGGCCCGTTCTCCACGGATTGTTCCGGCTGCGGGCCCGGGGCACCGAGAACATCCCTGCCGGCGGCTTCGTCCTGGCGGCCAATCACGTCTCGAATCTCGACCCGTGGCCGCTCGGATTGCCGATCTGGCCCAGGCGGTTCCTCCGTTTCATGGCGAAGTCGGAGCTCTACTGGTGGCCACTCGGGCACCTACTGAATGCCGGCGGCGCCTTTCCGGTCCGGCGGGGGCAGGCGGACGTCGAGGCGATCGAGACGGCCGTCCGACTCGCCCGGGAAGGTCACGTCGTGGCGATGTTCCCCGAAGGGACCCGGCGGCGGAAGGGGCTCCGCAAGAAGTGGGAGGCGCGGCCGCGCACGGGTGCCGCGCGGATCGCGCTCGAGGCCGGCGTACCGCTCGTGCCGGCCGCGACCAAAGGTACGAACAATCTCGCGCGCCTCGGCCCGATCAGGGTCGCCTACGGGGAGCCGGTCGAGCTCGACGACCTGCGCGGTCTCGAGCCGCGGGACGCGGCGACGCAGGCGACCGAGCGCCTGATGGTACGGATCGCGGAGCTCGAAGCGTCGCTGTGAGCGCCGTGCTCCTCGCGGTCGACGGCGACTCGCTCGCCCACCGCGCCTACCACGCGCTGCCGAAGAATCTCCAGCGGGCGGGCGGCGGGCCGTCCAACGCGCTCGTCGGATTCTCGAACATGCTGATCCGGCTCTGGGAGCGCGAGCGGCCGGATGCCGTCCTCGTGGCGTGGGACACGCTCACGGTGCCGACCTACCGCCACGAGGCGCTCCCCGCCTACCAGAGCGGCCGCGAGTTCGACGACGCGCTCTTGGAGCAGCTCGACCTGCTTCCCGGGCTCGTCGAGTCCTTCGGCTTCGCCTGCGCCAAGGCGCCCGGGTACGAGGCCGACGACTTCCTCGCGGCCGCGGCGCGCGCGTGGCCCGGGCCTGTGCTGATCGCGACCTCCGACCGCGACGCGTTCCAGCTCGCCGCCGACCGCGTGACGATCCTCCAGCCGACGAAGGGCGTCAGCGAGGTCGCCCGGGTCGGGCCGGCGGAGGTACGCGAGCGCTACGGCGTCGAGCCCGAGCAGGTGCCCGACTTCGTCGCGCTGCGCGGCGATCCATCCGACCGGATCCCGGGAGCGCGCGGCGTCGGGCCGAAGAAAGCGGCTGACGTCCTTCGCGAGTACGGGACGCTCGAGGCAGCGCTCGCGGCGGGGCGGTTCGCTGCCGAGGCGGAGGATCTGCGGCTCTTCCGGCGAATCGCAACGATGGACGCCTCCGCTCCTCTACCTCCCCTCGCGCAGCAGACACCCACGTGGGCGGAGGCGTCCTCTCGGGCCCGCGAGCTCGGACTGGGCCAGCTGGCCGGCCGGCTCGCCGCGCTCGGCGGCTAGCGACGCTTCTTCTTCTTGGCCGGCTTCGCGGGGGTCCTCGCGACGGTCTTCGCCAGCGGCGGTGAGATCCGCAGCGTGTACGAGAACTCGCCGCTCGCGGGCGCCCAGTCGTACTGCTCGTTCTCGCCTGCGCCGGCAACGAACGTGAACGTCTTCGTGTTGCCGAGCTCCGCGGCGTTGACCGTGAAGTAGGCGACGCCGTCGGCATACGAGGAGACGAGCGACGTCTGCGGGATGCTCCAGTTCCACTGGGAGCCGGTCCACCGGGCCATGCCGGGGCCGTCCTTCGCCGTCAGGTCGATCGCATACTCGGCTCCGTCCCACTTGTCGTTGCCGGTCGCGAGATTGTTGTCGCTGTCGACGGCGAGGAGCACCTCGGAGGCGCCCAACGAGGGCCGGTTCGCGAGTCTCACCGTGAACGTGATGTTGCGCACGTCGTCGTTCGCGACGACGACGCCGGCGATGTCCGGCCCGGTCGCGCTCTCGCCGGTGGCGTCGGGGAACGTCACGCTTCCGCTGTGGCGGGCCGCGAACGCAGTGACTCCAGCCACAAGCAGGGTGAAACCGATCGCTCCGGCCGCAACGAGGCGAATACGGTTTGCCATCGTCTCCCTCGGTTCGTCTGCAGCGGCCGTCAGGCCGGGGTTGGAGGTGGAACGAGGGGCGTTCGGGAGAGGATACGCCTACAATCGGCGCCGTGGACGCCTGGATGTCGGAGCGCGCCCGTTCGCTCGCGGCCACTTCGGGCCTGGAGCCGAGGGCGCTCGAGCTGAACGACGGGGAGGTCGACGACCTCCTCGACCTCGCGCGGATCGCGGCCCACGAGAGCGGCGCGCGGACGAACGCACCGCTGCTCTGCTACCTCGTGGGCGTCGCGGCGGCCTCCGGCGGCAAGAGCGTCGGCGAGCTGGCCGAGGCGGTCCGCTCATCCGGGTCCTGAGTGCGCCGACCCTGGCGAGCCTCCATCCGACCTTCGGGCACCCGGAGTCGCCGGAGCGGATCGCCGTGCTGCTCGAGCGGTTCGAGGTCGAGGAGGCGGCGCCGGCGGCGGAGGCCGACCTGCTCAGGTGTCACACGCGCGAGTACATAGAGCGCCTGCAGCGGATCGAGGTGCCGACCATGCTCGACCTGAACACGATCGCCTCGGAGACGAGCTACGAGGCCTGCCTGCTCGCGGCCGGCGCGTCGATCGAGGCCGCGGTAGGGGGCGGCTTCGCGCTCGTGCGTCCCCCGGGGCACCACGCGCCCACCGGGTCGCAGAGCGGCTTCTGCCTCGTCAACAACGTCGCGATCGCCGCGCGGGCCGCGCAGGAACGGCTCGGCATCGAACGCGTGGCGATCGTCGACTTCGATGTCCACCACGGCGACGGCACGCAGGCGATCTTCCGCGGCGACCCGACCGTGCTCTGCGCGTCGATCCACCAGTACCGGCCGCCGCTCTTCCCCGGCACCGGCGGGCCGGACGAGCAGGACGAGACGACGGTCAACGTCCCCATGAACGGCGGCGACAGCGA
>VAWW01000049.1 GCA_005884575.1 Actinomycetota bacterium | reverse complement strand
GGCGGCCGGGGTCGAGCCCGCCGCGCTCGACGCGCAGCAGCGTGTACGGACCCACGGCCTCGCGCCCGGTGACGCTAAGCCGTTCGCGTCGCAGCATCGATCCGCTCCTGCAGCGAGAGCGCGGCCTCGGCGCGCGCGTTGCCGATCGCGTGCACCGCCGCGGCCGCGCCCGCGATCGTCGTCACACAGGGGACGCGCGCCCGCAGCGCTGCTTCGCGGATCAGATAGCCGTCCGTCCGCGCGCCGGATCCCTCGGGCGTGTTGACGACGAGGTCGCAGGCGCCGCGCCGGATCAGCTCGACGACGGTCTGCTCCTTCCCCTCGCTCACCTTCGCGACCTCCTCGACCTCGAGCCCGGCCGCGCGCAGCGTCACCGCCGTGCCGTGCGTCGCGAGCAGCCGGAACCCGAGCCCGGCGAGCGCCGCGGCGACGGGCACGGCCGCCGGCTTGTCGGCTTCCCGGACGGAGAGGAAGACGGTGCCGCTGTGCGGCAGGGGCCGCCCGGCTGCGCGTTCCGCCTTCTCGAGCGCCGTCGGTAGGTCGTCCGCGGTCGCCATCACCTCGCCCGTGGCCCGCATCTCCGGCCCGAGCACCGGATCGCTGCCCGGGAAGCGCGCGAACGGCAGCACCGCCGCCTTCACCGAGACCTGCCTGGGTGCCTGGTTCCGGGGCAGGTTCAGGTCGGAGAGCTTCGCGCCGGCGGCGACGCGGCACGCTGCCTCGACGAGATTGACGCCCGTCGCCTTCGACGCGAACGGCACCGTGCGGGACGCGCGCGGATTCGCCTCCAGCACGAACACCTCGCCGTCGGCGACGGCGAGCTGCACGTTGAGCAGGCCGACCACGCCGAGCGCCGGCCCGAGACGCCGCACCGTCCGCTCGATCTCGCGCTGCGTCGCCGCCGTCAGCGACTGCGCCGGCAGCACGCACGACGAGTCCCCGGAGTGCACGCCCGCCTCCTCGATGTGCTGCATGACAGCGCCGATGAAGACGTCCTCCCCGTCGCACACCGCATCGACATCGATCTCGACGGCGTTCTCGACGAAGCGGTCGACGAGCACCTGCTCGAACAGTGCACGCTCGAGCGTCGCCTTGATGTCGTCCGGCTCGTAACAGACGCGCATCGCGCGGCCGCCGAGCACGTACGACGGCCGGATCAGCACCGGATAGCCGATCTCCTCCGCGGCGGCTTGCGCCTCGCGCCAGTCGCCGGAGACGATCCGCCACTCCGGGCAACGAATTCCGAGGGACGCGAGCAGCGCGCCGAATCGTTCGCGATCCTCCGCGAGGTCGACTGCCTCGAACGGTGTGCCGAGGACCCGGAAGCCGGCCTGCTCGATCGCGCGTGCGAGCTTCAGCGGCGTCTGGCCGCCGAACTGGATCACAACGCCGTCCGGCCGCTCGCGGTCCAGCACCGACAACACCGACTCGTCGTCGAGCGGCTCGAAGTACAGGCGGTCGCTCGTGTCGTAATCCGTCGAGACCGTCTCGGGGTTGCAGTTGACCATCACGGCCTCGTAGCCGAACGCGCGGAAGCTCTGCGTCGCATGTACGCAGCAGTAGTCGAACTCGATCCCCTGGCCGATGCGGTTCGGGCCGCTGCCGAGGATGACGACCTTCTTCGTGTCGCGCGGCGGCGGCTCCTCATCGGCCTCGCCCCACGTCGAGTAGTAGTAGTTCGATGCGGCCTCGACCTCGCCGGCGCACGAGTCGACGCGCCTGTACGCCGGGCGGATGCCGTGCGCGAGCCGCGCGGCGCGTGCCTCCGCTTCCGTCGCGTCGGCGGCCGCCGCGATCTCCGCATCGGAGATCCCGAGCCGCTTGAGCCGCAGCCAGTCGGCTGCGCCGAGCCCCTCGATCGTGTCGATCCAGAAGAGCGCTTCCTGGATGCGGAGGATCTCGTCGTCGAAGAACGGATGGATGTCCTCGGGCGTCTCGGCGAGCGTCGCCCACGGCGTCGTCGCACCCGCGTCGAGCTCGCGCGAGCGCATCGCCTTCAGCAGCGCCTCCGTGAAGCTGCGACCGATCCCCATCGTCTCGCCGACGGACTTCATCTGCGTGCCTAGCGTGCGGTCGGCGCCGGGGAACTTCTCGAACGCGAACCGCGGGAACTTGACGACGACGTAGTCGAGTGTCGGCTCGAAGCTCGCGGGCGTCGTCCCGGTGAGGTCGTTCGGGATCTCGTCGAGCGTGTAGCCGACTGCGAGCTTCGCGGCGACCTTCGCGATCGGATAGCCCGTCGCCTTCGACGCGAGCGCCGACGAGCGAGAGACGCGGGGGTTCATCTCGATCACGCGCAGCTCACCGGTCTCGCGATGGCGAGCGAACTGGATGTTCGAGCCGCCGGTGTCGACGCCCACCGCGCGGATCACCGCCGCGGCTGCGTCACGCAGCTCCTGGTACGCCTCGTCGGAGAGCGTCATCTGCGGCGCGACGGTGACCGAGTCGCCGGTGTGCACGCCCATCGGGTCGAGGTTCTCGATCGAGCAGACGATCACGACGTTGTCGACGCGGTCGCGCACGACCTCGAGCTCGAACTCGTCCCAGCCGCGCACCGACTCCTCGACCAGGACCTGCGAGATCGGCGACTCGTGCAGTCCGATCTCGACCTGACGGCGCAGCTCGTCGTGCGTCCACACGAAGCCGCCGCCGTGGCCGCCGAGCGTGAACGCGGGCCTGACCACGGCCGGCGCGGTCAGGCCCGCCAATTGCTCGAGAGAGGTGACGATCGTCGAGGCGGGAACCTTGAGACCGCATGACCCGACTGCGCGTTTGAAGAGCTCGCGGTCCTCGGCGCGCCGGATCACCTCGAGCGGCGCGCCGATCAGCTCGATTCCGAGCTCGTCGAGCACGCCGGCCTCGGCGAGCTCGCGCGCGAGGTTGAGTGCCGTTCCGCCGCCCATCGTCGGCAGCACGGCGTCGGGCCGCTCGCGCCGCAGCACGCCGGCGACGCTCTCGAGATCGAGCGGCTCGATGTACGTCCGGTCGGCGAAGCCCGGGTCGGTCATGATCGTCGCGGGGTTCGAGTTGACGACGATCGTCCGGAAGCCGTCGGCGCGGAGCACCTTGAGCGCCTGGCAGCCCGCGTAGTCGAACTCGCACGCCTGGCCGATAACGATCGGGCCGGAGCCGATCAGGCAGATCGACTCGAGGTCGCTACGCCTCGCCATCGGCGACCTCCTTCACCCACCGCTCGATCAGCGGCCACGAGTCGTGCGGGCCGGGGCCCGCCTCCGGGTGGAACTGCAGCGAGCGCGCGTGCAGCTCCGGGAATTCGAGCCCTTCGACCGTCTCGTCGTAGAGCGAGATGTGCGTCGCCTGCTCCGCATCGCTCGCCGCGACCGCGAAGCCGTGGTTCTGGCTCGTCACGAGAACACGGCCCGACGCGCGCTCGAGCACCGGATGGTTCGCGCCGCGGTGCCCGAACGGCAGCTTGAAGGTCTCGTGTCCCGTCGCGAGCGCAACAAGCTGGTGGCCGAGGCAGATGCCGAGCACCGGCGTACGGCCGAGCAGTTCGCCGACGACCGCCGTCTCGGCCTCGAGCGGCGCCGGATCCCCCGGCCCCGGCGAGAGCAGGACGCCGTCGTAGCCGGCGAGCTCGTCCGCGTCGACGTCGTGCGGGTAGACCGTGACCGCTGCGCCCGCGGCCGCCAGGCGGCGCAGCACGGACCGCTTCACGCCGTAATCCACCACAGCGATCCGCGCCTTCCCTTCGTCAGTGAAGACGTACGGCTCGTCGGACGAAACCCCGTGCACGAGCGCGCGCCCGGCCATCGCCGGCTGCGCGCGCGCCGTCCGCACGGCCTCCTCCTCCGACCCGTCCCCGGCGACGAGCACCGCCTGCATCGCCCCAGCCTCGCGCAGCTTCAGGACAAGCGTGCGCGTGTCGACGCCGGTCAGGGCGACGACACCGCGCTCGTGCAGCCAGTCGGTCCACGCCGGCCCGCGCGCCTCGCGCATCAGCACCGCCTTCGCGTGCGCGCGCCGCGACTCCGACCGCGCATCGTCGACACCGTAGTTGCCGATCATCGGAGCCGTGAAGCAGACGAGCTGCTCCGCGAAGCTCGGGTCGGTGACGACCTCCTGGTAGCCGGACATCCCAGTCGTGAACACCGCTTCGCCGCACGCGAACCCTTGCGCGCCGACCGACTCGCCGCGGAAGACGTTGCCGTCCTCGAGCGCCAGGAAACCCGTCACGAGTGAACGACCTTCCCTGCCGCGACCGTCATCCGAACCTTTCCCTTCAGTGTCTGGCCGAGCAGCCAGGAGTTCACCGAGCGCGAGCGGAATCCGTCCTCCTCCACCCGCCACGCCATGTCGAGGTCGAGGACGACGAGGTTCGCGGGCGCACCCGTTGCGACCCGCGGCCGCTCCAGCCTGTAGACCCTCGCCGGCCCCGCCGACATGCGCTCGAGGAGCGTATCGAGGTCGAGCAGGCCCGTTTGTACGAGATTTGTATACAGCGCGGCGAACGCGGTCTCGAGGCCGGTGACGCCGAAGGGCGCCGCTTCGAACGGCACCTCCTTCTCGTGGCGGGCGTGCGGTGCGTGGTCGGTGGCGATCGCGCCGATCGTGCCGTCCTTGAGCGCGTCGAGGAGCGCAAGACGATCCTCACGCGCGCGCAGCGGCGGATTCATCTTCACGTTCGCGTCGAGCGAGCGGACGGCCTCGTCGGTGAGGCAGAGGTGGTGCGGCGTCACCTCCGCGGTCGCCTCAACCCCCGCATCGAGCGCGGCGCGCAGGGCCGCGACCGACTGGGCCGCGCTCAGGTGGAGCAGGTGAAGCGGCTGGTCCTCGTAGCGTGCGAGCGCGAGGTCGCGCTCGACCATCACCGACTCGCCGACGGACGGATAGCCGCCGAAGCCGAGCTCGGCCGAGACCGCGCCCTCGTGCATGTGACCGCCCTTCGAGAGCGTCGGCTCCTCGCAGTGGAGCGCGATCCGCCGGCCGGCGAAGCCGCCGTACTGGAGCGCGCGCCGCATCAGTCCTGCAGAGACGACGGGTCGCCCGTCGTCGGTGAAGCCGGCTGCGCCCGCGTCGGCGAGCTCGGCCATCTCCGTCAGCTCGGCGCCGCCCTCCCCCTTCGTGATCGCGGCGAGGAAGCCGGTCGGGATCTCCGCCTCGGCGCGGGCGGCCTCGACCAGCGAGCCGAGCGTCGCGGCGCTGTCGACGACGGGATCCGTATTCGGCATCGCGAGGATCGCGCAGTAGCCGCCGGCGGCCGCCGCCGCGGTGCCCGACACGAGCGTCTCCTCGTCCTCGCGGCCGGGCGTGCGCAAGTGCACGTGCGGGTCGACGAACGCGGGCGCGATCGTGTATCGCGCGTCACCGCCGGGCTCGATCCGTGCGATCACGCCGTTTTCGATCGTCAGCTTCAGGCAGGCGTCGATGCCCTCAGTCGGATCGATCACGCGACCTTCGAGCGTGAGACTGTCGCGGCTGCCGTTCTTCCAGAAGAGCATCACGCGACCTCCACCGCTGCGGCGACCTGCACGGGCACCGGGCCGCTCGTCAGGAGGTCGTAGAGCACCGCCATGCGCGTGACGAGACCGGCTCGCACCTGGCTCTCGATCAGCGCGTCGCGATGATCCGCAACGCGCGGGTCGATCTCGACGCCGCGGTTCATCGGGCCGGGATGCATCACCTTCTGGCCGGGACGCACGCGCTCCGGAGTGATCCCCCAGCGCGCCGCGTACTCGCGCAGGCTCGGTACGTAGTTCGCGCCGGCCTCCATCCGCTCACGCTGCATGCGCAGGACGTAGACGATGTTCGCGTCCGCGATCGCGCGGATGTCGGTCGTCGCGTCGCAGCCGAGCACCTCGACGTCGCGCGGCAGCAGCGCCGGCGGTCCGACGAGCGTCACCGATGCGCCCATCAGCGTCAGCGCCTGCGTCAGCGACCGCGCGACGCGACTGTGCATGACGTCGCCGACGATCGCGACGTGCAACCCCTCGATGCGGCCGAGCTCCGCGCGGATCGTGTAAAGGTCGAGCAGTGCCTGCGTTGGATGCTGATGCTTTCCGTCGCCGGCATTGACGACGTGCGCGCGTGTCGCCCGGGCGACGAGGTGCGGGGCGCCGATCTGTGGGTGGCGGATGACGATCACGTCCGGGTCGTACGCGCCGAGCGTCAGCGCCGTGTCCTTCAGCGACTCGCCCTTGTCCATCGACGAGCCCGCCGACTTGATCGACATCGTGTCGGCCGAGAGCCGCTTCGCCGCGAGCTCGAAGCTCGACGACGTGCGCGTGGACGACTCGTAGAACAGGTTGACGACGAGCCGGCCCTTCAGCGCGGGCAGCTTCTTCACCTCGCGGTCGAGGCTCGACTCGAACGTGCGCGCAATCGCGAGCAGCCGCTCGACGTCCTCGCGCGCGAGATCCTTGATCGAGATCAGGTGGCGCCGCTCGGGCGGCGCAGGCGGCCGCATCTCCTCGCCGATCACTCGAAGCTCAGGCACGGTGCGCCTCCTCGGGAGTCGGGACGAGCAGGATCCTGTCGACCTCGTCGACCTCGACGAGCTGCACTTGGATGCGCTCGCCGCGAGCGGTCGGCAGGTTCTTGCCGACGTAGTCGGGCCGGATCGGCAGCTCGCGGTGGCCGCGGTCGACGAGACACGCGAGCTGGACGCGCGCCGGCCGGCCGTACTCGGAGAGCGTCTCGATCGCGGCGCGAATCGTCCGGCCGGTGTAGAGCACGTCGTCGACGAGCACGATCGTGCGGCCCTCGAGTGGGAAGTCGAGCGTCGTCGAGCGGACGACCGGCTGCGGATGGAGCGGCGCCTGGCCGCCTCGTACGTGGACGTCGTCGCGGTGGAAGGTGATGTCGACGGCGCCCAGGTCGGGCGCCTCGCCGGCGCGCTCCTCGATCAGCCGCCGTAGCCGCTGCGCGAGCGGCACGCCACGCGTCTGGATGCCGACGAGCGCGACCTGCTCGAGGTCGGGGTTGCCCTCGATGATCTCGTGCGCGATCCGGGACAACGTCCGCGCGATCGCATCTGCATCGAGGAGGACCTTCCCGGCAGCCCCCGCCGGGGTGTGGGCGTGCAGCGTCATTCCGGCGACTCCTTTCCGGCCTCGCTGGACCGGGTTAAAGGGGTGCGTGTCCGGGCGACACTATCCGGCCGGCCGGACGGCGTCGATCAGACCGGTGCGAAGGCGGCCCAGAAGGCCGCCTCGGGCGCGAGTCCGCGCAGCCGCGCGAGTGCCTCGTCTGCCGGGCCGACCCATTCCTCCGGCCCCTCGCGGAGCCAGACGATCTGGCCGGCGAGCCGCTTGACCTCGATCTGCTCCGGCGCAGTGCGCTGGAGCTCCCCCACGACGTCCACGGTCGCAACCTACCCACCGGGACGGTCGGCAACCGCGAGGAGCCACTCCAGCCGCACCTCGACGCGGTCCGGTAGCTCCCGTTCGGCACGCTCGGTCCCGGCGACGAGTTCTTCGTCGTCGAGCAGGTCGAACGTCGAGATGTGCCGGCCGCGGATGCGCGACAGGGCAGTCGGGCGGTCAAGCTCGCGCACGTGGCTCAGCCGCTCGAAGCGCACCTCGTCGAAGCCGGCCGCCGCGAGCTCGCGGCGGAGCGGCTCCGGCTCGGGGAACCGCGCGCGGTCGATTGCTTCGAGCGACGGGAACAGCCGGTTCAGCCAGAAGCCGGCGAAGTGGCTCGGGTCGAACGTCGCGATCGCGAGGATGCCGCCGGGCTTCAGGACGCGGTGGAGCTCGGCGAACGCACGCGGCGGGTCGAGCAGGTGGACGACGAGCCGCATCGCCGCGCGCTCGAACCAGCGGTCCTTGAACGGCAGCGCCTCGGCCCAGCCGAGCTTGAGGCCGACGCCGCGCGGAACGCGGCCGCGCGCGATCTCCAGCATCTCCGGCGACGGCTCGACGGCCCAGACCTTGCAGGCGTACCGCTCGGCCAGCGCGGTTGCGAGCGTCCCGGTGCCGGTGCCCACGTCGAGCACGCGCCGTCCGCGCAGGTCGCCGAGGCGCACGAGCGCGTCGACGACCTCGAGCCACTGCTCGTCGACCGGCCGCAGCTCGTCGTACCGCGCCGCCCGCTTGCCGAAATCAGGGTTCTGCGATGAGATCGTCGGGCTCGGTGAGCGCCTCGATCGCGTCCTGCGCGGCTTCGAGCGACGACTCGGGCACGAGCACGGTCAGCGGATCGTCGTCGGTCGCCGCCTGCAGCTCGGAGTCGATGCCCGCGTTGCGGAGGATCTCCTGGATCTCCTCCGCCTCGGCGACGTCGCCGGCGACCGCGACCTGGACCATGGTGCTCATTGCGCCGCCGATGATACGGCTTCCTCACGCCGGTGCAGAGCGCCGCCCTTCACGAGCTGTGGCGTCCCACGCTCCGCGAACGGCACCTCGATCACGTCGTAGTCCTTCGGCACGACCGTCTCGGGGAAGATCGCGCGGGCTTCCCCTGCGAGCTCGGGGCCGAAGTAGCGCGTCGAGAGGTGCGTCAGCGCGAGCAGCCCGACTTCTGCCTCGCGCGCGACCTCGGCCGCGTCGGCGGCGGTGGAGTGCAGCGTCTCCTGCGCACGCCCGCGTTCCTCCTCGGCGAACGTGGCCTCGTGGACCAGCAGGTCGGCGTCGCGTGCCGCGTCCACGACGGCCTCGGAGCGCGCAGTGTCGCCGCTGATCACGACCTTGCGGCCGGGACGGGGCGGGCCGAGCACCATGTCCGGCGTGATCACCCGTTCGTCCGGAAGCGTGACCGGCTCGCCGCGCTGCAGCATCCCTCGCTCCGGCCCCGGGGGCACGCCGATGGCGTCGGCCGCCTCGACGTCGAACCGGCCCGGGCGCGGCTCCTCGACGAGCGCCCAGCCGACTGCCGCCATCCCGTGACGGACCGGGAACGTTTCCAGCCGGTACTCCGGCCGCTCGAAGATCTCGCCCGGTTCGACCTCGACGAGCTCCAGCGGATAGTTGAGCCGGCCGAAGAGGCGCCGCAGCGCGCCGAACAGCTCGTGCAGCCCGGCCGGCCCGTAGACGGTCAGCGGCAGCTCGCGGCCCCGGAGCGCGAACGTCTTGAGCATGAACGGGAGGCCGCCGAAGTGATCCGCGTGGTAGTGCGTCAGGAAGATCTCCTCCAGCTCGGGCAGGCCGACCGACGAGCGTAGGAGCTGGCGCTGGGTTCCCTCGGCGCAGTCGATCAGGAGCCGCTCGCCGCCCCGCCGCAGCAGGAGCGCCGCCGGGGCCCGCTGGGCCGTCGGCATCGAGGCCGAGGTGCCCAGGAAAACGAGGTCGAGATCCACGAAATTCGATTGTAAAGTCGGGGCTTGCACGCGCCGATAAGCACGAGCGAGGACGACGGTTGGACGTTTCTGCGGCAACAATCCCGGGACGGCGCTGGGCGCTGAAGCGCTCGGTGACGCTGCTCCACGTCTTTCTACTCGCCAGCGCCGCGATCCTGCTGGCCGGCGGAATCGTTCTCTCCGTGGTGCTGACCTCGACGCTTCGCTCGCAGGCGATCGCCTCGCAGCGGACGAGCCTGACCCGTTACGTCGACGGCGTCCTCCGCCCCGCCCTGGTCCACGGCGGGACCGTGGTGGTCGGCCGGGCGAACACGAACGTCCTGCTGCGGTCGCTGCAGTACGAGCCGGACATCGTCACGGTCAAGGTCTGGCGTCCGGACGGCGTGCTCGCGTGGACGAACCGCGAACGCGGACGCATCGGCCACAAGTTCGAGCTCGACGACGAGCTCGAGGAAGCGCTCGACGAGAACCAGACCGTCGGCACGATCTCGCCGGCCAACGCGGACGAGGCGGCGGTCGAGCGCTCGCTCGGCTTCAGCCGTCTGCTCCAGGTCTACGCGCCGATCCGCAGCGCCGACGGCACGCGCGCGGTCGGCGCCTACGAGATCTATGCGGATCCAGCCGCGGTCGACAACCTGATCGCGTCGCGCAAGCACGTGATCTGGATCGCGATCGCACTCGTCTTCCTCACGCTCTACGCGACGCTCGCGCTGCTCGTCCGCACCGCGTCGCGCATGCTGCAGCGCCAGACGCGCACGCTGTACGAGCGCTCGAGGCAGCTGCTCGACTCGTACCGGCGGCTCGAGCAGAACGCGCTCGAGGCGATCGAGAGCCTGAACGCGACAGTCGACGCAAAGGACCCGTACACGGCCGGCCACTCGCAGCGCGTCCAGCAGATCGCCGTCGCGATCGGCGAGGAGCTGCGGCTCGAGGAGGCGCGGCTCGACGCGCTCCGCTTCGGCGGCCTCTTCCATGACATCGGCAAGCTCGCCGTGCCGGACACGGTCCTCACGAAGCCGGCCCGCCTGACGACGGACGAGTACGAGCTGATCAAGCGCCACCCCGGCGACGGCGCGAAGATTGTCGAGAAGTTCAGCCGCCTGCGCGATGCGGTGCCCCTGATCCGCCACCACCACGAGCGCTGGGACGGAAGCGGCTATCCCGACGGGCTCGCCGGCGACGACATTCCGCTCGAAGCGGGCATCGTCGGCCTCGCCGACGCATGGGACGCGATGACGACCGACCGTCCGTACCACCGCGCGCTCACGTTCGAGGAGGCGGCGGAGGAGATCAGGCGCGGTCGCGGCACCCAGTTCTCGCCGGCGGTGGTCGACGCCTTCTTCGGCGTGATGCGTCGCCGTCCGGTCGATCTGCCCGTGACGGAGAGCGTCGCGGCCGTAGTCGCCACGGCCTCGTAGTAGATTCCGCCGCGATGGCGGACGAGGCGATCCTCGAGCTCTACCGGCGCGAGATCACGCCGGAGCTCTACGCAGAGATCCGCGAGCTCTGGAAGAAGCACTCGATCGCCGAGGACGCGCGCGACCTTCCCGGCCTGATCTCGACGCTGACCGAGGACTGCGTCTACGAGCTCGTCGAGAGCGGCCGTCGCTGGGAGGGCCACGAGGGCGCCGCGCGTTTCTACCTGGGCCTGCTGTCGGCGTTCCCGGACATCACCTTCGACCTGACGGACATCGTCATCGGGCCGCAGGGCGTCTGCGAGGAGGCGGACGTCACAGGCACGCATCTCGGCGAGTGGCTGGGCCAGCCGCCGACGGGCGAGCGGCTCGCGTGGAAGGTCGTGATCTTCTTCCCGTGGGACGCCGAGAAGCGGCTCTTCCGCGGCGAGAAGGTCTACACGTCGGGCCTCCCGGTTCCGGCACTCGTCGAGGCGTAGCTACGGCAGCAACAGCTTCTGGCCGGGGGCCAGCACGGCACCCCCGGTCAGATGGTTGGCCTGCCGGAGCTTCCAGACGCCCTCGCGCGGGTCGCCGCCGTAGCGGCTCTGCGCGATCGACCAGAGGGTGTCGGCCGGCTTGACGAGGTAGACGACCGGCGTCCCGGCGCCGTTCGAGGAGCGCACGATCGCGCCGACGGCGAAGGCTGCGACGACGAGGATCAGGACGAGTCGCACGAACATCTGTTCGCCATGCTAGAGCGAACACCCGTTCGTGTCAAGCTACACGGCCTCGTCTGGATGCCCCTCATGCGCGCCGACGATGGGGATCCCGGTCCTCTAGGAGAAGTGCTGGCGCGCTCGGTCAAGCACGAGATTGACCGTTTCCTCATCCCGAGGCTTGCAGGTCCGCATCGTTACGTTCCGCTCGGCACACTGACCGATATGGGTGTGACCCAGAACGCGCTGACTCTTGCTGCGCAACGGGGCCGGCTCGTGACGACGCAGCAAAACGGGCAGTGGTATTCGAGCCGACAGTGCGTGCAGGACTACCTGCGGTCGCGGTACAAGCGTCGCCCAGTAGCCACCTAGCCGACCGCTGCTCAGCGCCGCATGCGGTCGAGCAGCGCCGGCCCGCTGCGGCGGCCGCTCGACTCGCCCCAGCGCTGGAGCGCCTTCGCGGCCGAGCCGAACCCGCCGACGAGGTGGAAGAACCCGATGCCGACGCCGTAGAGGGCGACGGTCACGACCCAGCTCCACATGCCCGGACTCTACCCCGCCAGCGTGACGAGTTCCGGGACGATCCGGGCGCCCCGGATCTCCAGCACGAGCATCGTGTGGGTCGGGCTTCCCGGGTTGAGGATCCAGAGGTGCTGGAACCGCTCGACCTGCGGGATGTGCGTGTGTCCGTAGACGAGGGCGTGGCAGTCGGGAAACCGCGCCGCGAGCCGCGCCTCGCGGCCGGCGGCCGGGCCGGGGATGTGCAGCATCCCGATCCGAGCCTCCCCCACCTCGACGACCCGCTCGACCGGCAGCGTGCGCTGGAGCTCGGCGTCGTCCATGTTCCCGCAGACCGCCTCGACCGGCGGGCCGAGTGCCCGCAGCTCGTCGAGCGCCGATCCGGCGACGACGTCGCCCCCGTGGAGGATCAGGTCGGCGGCGCGCAGTCTCGCCAGACAAGCCTCGGGGAGCCGCCTGGCTCCCCGAGGTAGATGCGTATCCGAGACGACGGCGACGCGCACCGGGCGGTCTCTACGTGGCGACGGTGAGCGTGCTCGTCCGGCCCGGGTTCGCCCAGGCCTTCAGGGTCACCTTCGCGGTGCCGCCCTTGAAGCCCGGCGGGATCACAGCGTCGAGCTCGCTGAACGCCTTGCCGCTCCCCTTCACCGTCGCCGATTTGCCCTTCTTCGTCGCGATGATCGAGTACGAGAAGTCCTCGGTCGCATTGACGACGACCGCGGGCCTGCCGCTCGGCGATACGCCCTTCTTCGCCTTCGCGCCGGCGACCGTCGTCGAATGCCGCCAGTTCGTCGCGCCCCTCGGGCAGCCGGAGCCGATCGCGCTCTTGATCGCCGCGGATGACGTCCGCGGCGACCCGTCGACGAGCATCATGCCGCTCTGGAAGTCGGCCAGGTTCGCCGAGTCCAGGAAGTAGAGGAAGTGGAACGCTGTGATCGACGGATCACACGCGGCCATCCCGACGAGCTGGGCGTAATACCCCGCCTGCGTCGGGTCGTTGATCGTCGGCACGTTCTCGGCGCCGCTGTAACCGGCCTTGCCGGTGACGTTCGCCTGCCAGCCGGTCTCGTCGATGACGAGCGTCGAGCCGCTCCCGAAGCCACCCTCCGGCGGCGTCGGCTGACCCGTGCCGTTGAAGCCGTCCCAGAGCGCCTGCTTGAGCCGGTCGAGGTTGACGCAGCCGATATTCGGCCACTGGTAGCCCTTCGAGACGGGATCCGTGTTCACGTTCGGGTAGCAGTGGAACGCGAACTCGTCGAAGAGCGGCTTCGTCCGGCCGCTGAGGCGGTACGCGGTGGCTAGGTCGTAGATGAACCGCACCGGCGACGAGGACGCGTTGTTCACCTGGGTCGGCTGGTCGTTGCCGCGCGGCGAGAGCCCGACGCCGATCACGTCAATCTTCGGGTTGACGGCCTTCAGCGCGTCGTAGCACTTCGCCTGCACCGGCTCGAACGCGGTGCCGGAATGCGGCTGCGGCTGCCAGAACCGCTTCTGGTTCGGCTCATTGCCGACGATGATCTTCGTCACGGACGGGTACGTGGCCGCGATCAGCGCGGCGTAGTTGCAGAACGCATCGGGGTTCTGTCCGACGGCCGTGACGCCGCCGGGAATGCGCGGGTCGGCATAGATCGCAAACACGAGCTGGAAGCCTGCGCGCTGCGATCCATCGACGACGTGGCTGAGGAACGACTCCTCCTGGATCGTCGTCGGCTGCTGGTAGTTCCAGTAGACGCTGATCCGGTTCGATGACAGGCCGAGGCCCTTCATCGCGTTGAACAGCGCGGTGCCGCCGTCGTCGGCGTATTTCGTCCGGTCTTCCGCAGCCCCGACGATGGGCAGCGCGGCCGCGGCACCGGCGCAGGCGAGCGCCGCGCAGGCCGAAGCCATGATCCCGAGGAATCTCTTCACAGGTTGTCTCCCTTGGCCGCTTTCCCCCGATCGGATCGGCAATTTAGCCGACTCGCTGAAGCCCCGTCTGGGCAATTCGGGTGCGGCGAGGCGTAGTCCTGTCCGAGTGCGAGCACGGCGTCGACCAGCTTTGCCGCGCCGAACCGGACGGGATCGTCCGCCGGGAGGCCCGTTTCCCGCTCGGCCTCCTCGATCGCCGCCCGGGCGGCCTCCTCGTCCACAAAGCGTGTGTTCATCGCGATCGCGGCCACCTTGGCCGGCCGCGCGCGAAGCGACATCCGCTCGTGCAGCTCGACCCACTCGGCGAGCGGTGGAAGCGGATGCGGCCCGCCGCCCGCGCCTTCGACCTCGTCGCGGCCGACCTCGTGGCAGAGGACGTAGAGGTGCGGTGCGCTGCCGTGGATCAGGCCCAGCGTCACGCCGGAATAGACGGGGTGCAGGATCGACCCCTGCCCCTCGACCCAGAGGAGCTCGCCGCCGCGCTCGTGGCCCTCGACCACGAGCCGCTCGGCGGCGCCGGCGATGAAGTCCGAGACGACGGCGTCGACGGCGATCCCCCAGCCGGCGATCGCGATTCCCGTCTGCCCGGTCGGGACGAAGACGGATTTCAGGCCCCGGCCGCGCGCCTCGAGATCGAGCTCGCACGTCGCGGTCATCTTCCCGATCGCGCAGTCGGTGCCGACGGTGAGCACGATCGTCGCCGGCACGCTCAGGTTGGCGCCGGTCGCGGTCGACACGCCTGCGGGCGGCTCGCGCAGGTCGATCAGCTCGACGCCGTGCTTCTGGGCGGTCTCGACGAGCCCCGGCACCTCACGTAGCCGGTAATGGAGGCCGTTCTCGATGTCGAGGCCCTTCGCAGCGGCCGACTTGAGAAGCGCCTGCCAGTCGCCGGGGAAGTGGCCGCCCTGCGTGACGACGCCGACGAGCGCCGTGTTCGGGTTGAAGCAGAGCGCGTCGTTGACCGTCGCGACGATCGGCACGCCGAGCTCCGTCTCTCCCGCGCGCTTCGAGTCGAGGATCGCGACGACCGACTCGCGCCGGTATCGCATGACCCCCCACATCGTCTTGCCGTAGTGGGGGTCGTGCGAGTACTCCTCAGCGAGGATTAAGTATCGCTTGTCTGACACCCAGTCCGGGCGCGTCGGAGGGGAGCTGCACGCCGTCGCGGAACTCGACGCCCGGCCACGGGTCCTCCGCGATCAGCAGGTTGCCGTCGAGATCGACGTGGTCGCAGAGGCTCGCAATGTGCGCGGCGGCCGCGATGCCGAGCCCGGACTCGATCATGCATCCGAGCATCACGCCGAGTCCGAGTGCGCGGGCGGCGTGCGTCATGCGTACGGCCTCGCGGATCCCGCCCGATTTCGCGAGCTTGATGTTGATCCCGTGTGCCCGCCCGGCGCAGCGCGGGAGGTCGGCGAGCGTGTGGCAGTCCTCGTCCACGTAGATCGGAACGGGCGACGCGGCCTTCAGTGTCGCTCCTCCCTGGTCGCCGGCCGGAAGCGGCTGCTCGACGTACTCGACGCCGAGCGCTCCGAGCCGGGGCACGTTGTCGAGCGCCTCGTCGAGCGTCCAGTACTCGTTCACGTCGACCTGGAGCGGCACGTCGACGACGCCGCGCACGGCCTGCACGCGCTCGACGTCCAGCCCGTCGCGCGCGCCGAGCTTCAGCTTCAGCCGGCGGAACCGCTCGCGGACCTTCTCGGCGCGCCGCGCCATGTCGTCGGGATCGCCGAGCCAGATCGTCCACGAGGTCGGAGGCCCCACGCGGCGCAGGCCGAGCAGCCGCCAGACCGGCTCGCCCGCGAGCCTGCCGCAGAGATCGTGCAATGCCGCGTCGACCGCGCTCTTCGCCGCGTACTCGCCGGGGAGCGTGGCGAGACGCGCGCCGATCTCCTCGAGCGCCCAGGGATCGTCCCCGATCAGCTCGCCCGCGTTGCCGACGAACTCGAGCGCGCTCTCCGCCGACTCGCCGTACCGCTCGATCGGCGCGGCCTCGCCGAAGCCGCTGATCCCGTCGTGGCGCAACTCGACCTGGACGACGTCCGCGGTGTCGGCCGACTCGCGCGCGATCACGAACGTCTCGGCAAGCCGCAGCGTGACGATCCGGGCGTCCAGATCCACCCGGGCTACACTACCCCGGCAAGCGCCCGTAGCTCAGGGGATAGAGCGTGCGCCTCCGGAGCGCAAGGCCGCTGGTTCGATTCCAGCCGGGCGCATCCCGCAGTTGCAACCACATGGGCGATCATTCGCACATGTCCACGGTTGCGGAGATGACTGAACAGCTGCGCGCCCTCGTGGAGGCGATCCGGTCGTCGCGCGCCCCCGCGGGCGTCGCGACTTGCATCGTCGCGATCGACGGTCCGGGTGGCGCCGGCAAGAGCAGCCTCGCAAACCGGCTTGCAGAGGAGCTCGGCGCTCCGGTCGTCCGCACCGACGACTTCGCGAGCTGGGAGAACCCTGTCGACTGGTGGCCGGAATTGATCGAAACAAGGCCTCGAGCGCGACGGCGAGCAGGCTCGGGCTCAGTGGGAGCAGTGGAGGAAGAGGATCGGTACGTCGACTCTGAGCGTCCAGCCGAGCACGCCGACCGCGTCCTCCGCGGCGACCAGGACATCGGGGCATGATCCGGTTCGACGGAGATCGGAACCCCGCGCGGCCACGCGCGCCGGCCGAGGCGTTCCCTTCCGACGGTGACGCAGGCGACGCGACGGGCGCTTGCGTCTCGCTCGAAGGCCGAGGGAGCCGAAAGGTGCGCCAGTCCGTAAGCCGGCTCCGAGCAGCCGGGTACACGGCGACGGCGATCAACCTGAGCGACGTCGACGAGGCGGCGGTCGCCGAGCTCGAGCAGGTGTCGCGGCTCTGGCGCGGCGGCTCGCTGGAGCGCGGCTTCTCGATGGCGATGGACAGCCTCGGCAGCGGGTACGAGGCAGACAGCGTCGTAATCGTCGCCCGCGACGCCGACGGGCGGATCCGCGGCTTCCTCCACTTCGTCCCCTCTCGTCTCGGGCTCCGGCTCGAGCGACAAGGTGAGCGCGGGGCTCCCCGCCGGCGCCGTGATGGCCGTCGGGCAGAGCGCGTCCCAGACGAGCTTGTCCCCGCGCTGCGAGGTGTTGCGATTCCCGTGTAGGCAGTGACTGGTTGGCGACGCTCGTACCCCAGCATGCCGAGATCTCGTTACGGGGAAAGAAGCACCGCCGAGAAAAGGGGTCGCTGGGCACGTGCCGCTGCCGAGCGAGCGAGTCGAGTTCGAATCAGCCTTCACGCACGCTCCGAGCGAGCGCCAGGCCAGACTCGAGGACCTGGCGGAGATCTATGCGACGGCGCTCGAGGAGCTACGAGCAAGGGACGACGGTGCAATCGCGAGCTGCGGTACATCGCAGCCGCCGCCGATACGGCGTCGCGTCTTTAGACCGAGGATTCGGCGTACTCTCGGAAGTTGCGACAGCGGCATAGTTAGGCGAGACAAAGCCGGCGAGCGATCGGCGCTTCGCGGCGAGAGCTACGGCTTCGCAGGGACCGTCACGGTGACGCCGGTGGTCACGCCGACCGTCGGAGTCGGCGGGGTGACGGTCGGCGTCGGGACGGTCGCGGACGGGGTCGAGACTGTCGCGACCGGAGTCGAGACTGTCGCGACCGGAGTCGAGACCGTTGCGGACGGCGTCGAGACCTGCGTCGTGATCGCTGAGACCGTCGTGCCGACCGTCGCCGGAAAGGTCTCGCCCGGGAGCGTCGGCGACGGGGGCGTGCCGATCGTCGGCGCCACTCCCGGAGCCACGCCTGGAGCCGGACCGACCGGCGAAGTCGAGGCGGATCGTCCCGTGGTCACGGTATCGCCTCCGGCCGCCGGGGCGCTGGGCGTCGGCTGCGGCCGTTGCTGCGGCGGCGCGCCTGGTGCCCGAGTCCCCGGATGCTGAAGATGCGGCTCGAGCTCGTGCCGCCGCGGCGCGCCGTGCAACTGTCGCTGGCGCGTCGGCGTCAGCGCTGGTCGCCCGCCCGCGAGCGAGCGCAGTTGCTTGATGGCGCCCTGAAGCGTCCCCCGCTCGCCGGGCTGGATCGGGCGATATTCGCCGTTCGGCCACCAGAGCCACGCGAGGAGAGCAGTCGTCGCAGCCGTGCCGACGACGAGGAGCGCGCGTGCCGCGGGGCGGCCGTCGGTCCGTCGCCAGGAACCGAGGAGGGCGCGCTTGCCGCCGCGGAGGCCGCTGACGGCCAGGCCGGCGGCGGGCAGAATCAAGATCGCCATCTGCAGCGCGCTAATGCCTGCGTGAAGTGCGTCCTCGCGTCCAATCCGGTCGTAGTGGAGGAGGACGGAGTCGTACGCCGTGGCGAAGATGCGCGGTGCATTGACGACCATGATCCCGAACGCGAAGAGGAGCGTCGGGACCGTCGCGAAGACATAGACCGTGACTGCTGCGCGGGCAGCGGGTTTCAACTCGCGCACGCGCTTGTCGGCTCGGCGCCACGGCAACAGGCTGGCGAGCGTCGGGCGGATGCGCGCGAACATGTCCGGGACGCCGGTGAGGTCGCTGACGATGTAGTAGCCGTCAAGGCGGATGAACGGAAGGAACTGGTGCATGATCTCGAGGTGCTGAATCAGGATGAGGAGCAGCAACGGCTCGAACCCGGTCGCGAAGTAGGCCACTGCAGTGGCGAGGATGAAGATCATGTTGAAGTAGACGCCGCCGAGGTCGGTGCGCAGCCGGCCGCCTCTGCCGAGCCGGTAGGCATCCGTGACATCGGTGTAGAAGGCGGGCCAGACGATGTAGATCCCGGCGCCGATGCCGCCCGGCCGGGCACCCCCGTAGGCACAGGCCGTCGCGTGCCCGCACTCGTGAAAGGCGGCAGAGAGGACGATGAGGCCAAGCAGGAGCAGGACGAGCAGGGGGTCGTAGAGAACCTGCCGCGCTCCCGTCGCAACACCGTGCACGAGGAAGAGCCAGCCGTCGAGCGCGACGAGCGCCGAGAGAACGCCGACGACGACAGCCGGTAGGAAGAGGGGTCGGAACACGCGCGTCGCTCGGTTGACGACCGTCTCCGGGACCACGCCCACGCGGAGCCTGAGCGCAAGGAGCGGATCGACCTTCTGCAACGCTGGGCCGGTCCCGCCGCGCACTGCGACGATGCCGAGTGGAACCAGCTTCTCCTCCGCGAGGTACCGAGCGCCGTTACCCGTCAAGCCGCGCCCGAACGCCCGCGTGACACGTGCGGCGATCTCGTCGTAGTCGCGCCGGCCGTCGATCTGCTCGGCGAGAACATAGAGCAGGCGCGGAAGCTGAAGGACCTGGCCGTCGGCTCGCCTCGCGAGGTACGGCGTCTCCTTGAACCCCGAGTCCTCGTACTCGCCGATCAGCTCCAGCCCCGGCGCGAGCTGAGGCGCCACGGCCGGGGTCGGCTCGGCGGGCTCCGACCGAGGCTCGATGTCTCCTCTGCTCGCGATCAGTGCTCCGGCGGTCTCGTGGCGGTGCGGTGGGAGGCGGGTCCGCCGCCTCCCACCGCGTTCGCCTACAGGTTCGACTGCGTGATGTCGCCCGTCTGCTGCTGTGCGTCCGCGGCCGCAACGGACCCGTCCGAGAGCACGTTCGCGGCGATGGCGGCGTTCACCGGAATCGCCACGTTCGCGTTGATCAGCGACATCGCGGCCCGCTCCGGCAGGTGCTCGCCGGCAACTTCCTCGAGCTCGTCGCGTGTGAGCGGCTGATACCGCTCTCCTGTCTCCGCCATGCTGACTCCCTTGCTCGAGTGGCGCGGTCGTGCAGATACCGGTCTCGCGAAGAGGTCAGTCGAGCGAGCCATGCGTGGCCGCAACCGCGACCGCGCAGGCTGAAGTTGACCCGCGGCAAGACGCAGCACATCAGGCTGCAGACCCCAGCGGCTCTCACGAGGCTCCTCCTTCGGCTAGGACTCCGGATTCGCCACAACCGCGTGTACGCGGCAGCGCCTTCCCGGGAGCGCGGCAGGCAAAACATCCGCGGCCGCCCACACCTCCCGTTCTTTCAGCTTCCCGAACCACCTCTCGATGAAGGCCTGGCTCTCGGGGTCGCGGTAACCGCCCGTCGGTGGCGGATGCCGAGCTCGACGAGCGTGGCACGAAAGCGGCGGGCGGTGAAGGCGGAGCCGTTGTCGGTTCCGAGCGTGAGCTCACCCTGCTCGATGTTGTGCTTTTGCGGCGGCGCGTTCCATCAGCGCGATCGCTTCGTCGGCGCGGCAGCGCAGCTCGAGCTGCCAGGCGACGATCTCGCGGGTGCAGCAGTCGATGATCGCCACCAGGCACGTCCAGCCGTGCTCGGCGACCCAGACGCTCGACATGTCGAGCCGCCAGAGCTGCCGCGGCCGCTCGGCCCGGAAGAAGCCGGGCCGCTTGCGCCGCTCCAGCGGCCGCCGGCGCTGGATCAGCTTCCGCTCGCGAATCACCCGCAGCACCCGCTTGCGGTTGACCGCGATCCCGAGCCTGCGCCGGACGAAGGCGCAGATCATCCGGTAGCCGTCGGTCTGATTGGCGAGCGCTTCGGCGACGGTCGCTGCCTCAACCGGGTCCGCCGGCGGCCGCCGCCGCTGCGGCACCGTCCTCGGTCGCGGCTCTCGGTGGAGCGCCTGGCGGCTGATCCCGGCGACACGCGCCACCCGCGGCAGACCTCCTTCACCAAGCGGTCGCCGCGCAGGCCGGCCAGCGGCCCATGCTGAGCCGGCCGCCGGACCGATCCACGCGATGGACGCCGACCCGATCTTCGTCAACGAGGGCGACCTCGATGCTGCCCGCGCGCTCGTCGAGTCGGCCGAGCATGCGGAGCTGTTCCTCTACCCAGGTGACCAGCACTACTTCGCCGACTCGAGCGTCCCGTCCTACGACGCGGATGCAGCTGCCTTGCTGACCCGCCGCGTGCTCGACTTCCTCCGAGACCGCTGACATGGCTGCGGCTCCGTCGAGGCAGGAGCCCGAGGCAATGCACTGCTGGGAGGCGGACGATCGAGTCCCTGGTCGACGAGGCTCCAGAACTCAAGCGGCAAGTGGAGCTGGGGCCACTATGTCGTCGTCCACCCCGCCGGCAACACCGACGTCGCCGACGGGTGCACCCGCTACCGGAAGCTGCTCGCAGACCAGTCCACCTTCTCTCCATGACCGTCGAGGAACTGCTCGACGCCGACGCCCTCCCGCCGCAACCGACTGCGGCACTCCGCAACCGATACCTCCTCGGCTGACGACGCGCCACCAGGGTCGCCATGGCCATGGGGCCCGCCGCGTCGAATGCGCCGGGAGCCGGCCCTCCGCCCCGGCCTCGCCAGGGCCCCGCATCCATTCCGCTTTACACGACGTTCAACGGGTAGAACGGACTCCGAGGGATGCCTGTCGAGACTTCCGCCGCTCCGCTGCCGTCGCTGGCCGCGCCGTTGACCGGTCCCGTCAGCGTGCTCGTCGTGGACGACGACGCGGGCAGCCTCGCTCTGCTCCGGGCGATCCTCGAACCGCTGGGGCAGAACGTCGTCGCCGCGCGCTCGGGCGAAGAGGCGCTGCGGCTCTCCGCCGCCGAGGAGTTCGCCGTCGTGCTGCTCGACGTCGCGATGCCGGGGATGGACGGGTTAGAGACCGCACGACGCATGAAGGCCGACGAGTCGCTCCGCCACGTGCCGATCATCTTTCTCACCGGCGCCGCCGAGCGGGCGGAGATCGCGCGCGGCTACTCCGCCGGTGCCGTCGACTATCTCCTCAGGCCGTACGAGCCGGAGATCCTCCGCTCGAAGGTCCAGGTCTTCGTCGACCTCTTCCGGCTGCGCCGGCAGGCCGAGATCCTGACGCACCGCGCGCTGCACGACGCGCTCACGGGCTTGCCGAACCGGACGCTGCTCCTCGACCGGTTGGAGATCGCGCTCGCGCGCGTCGACCGGACGCAAAAGCCGGTCGCGCTGCTCTTCATCGACCTCGATCGGTTCAAGCAGGTGAACGACACGCTCGGCCACCACGCCGGCGACCAGCTGCTCATCGACGTCGGCGGCGCGCTCCAGCGGGCCATCCGCGCGAGCGACACCGCAGCGCGCTACGGGGGCGACGAATTCGTCGTCCTGTGCGACGGCGTCACCGGACGGGAGGAAGCCGAGCGAATCGCGAGCCGGATCGAGCACGCGCTCGAGCGCGTTCCGGTCCGCGCGAGCATCGGCATCGCGCTCGCCGAGCGTCCGGACACCGCGCCCGAGGAGTTGATCCGCGAGGCCGACGCCGCGATGCTCGTAGCGAAGGCGTCGGCCACGCGGTAGGAAGGGTGCGTCAGATCGTGCGGCCGCTGAAACCCGCGAGAAGCGCGAACACGACCACGAGCACCAGTACGAGGAAGAGGAACTTGCTGATAGCGATACCGCCGGCGATGGCGATGATCAGCAGGGCGAGCGCGAGAATCCACAGCATTTCGTTCTCCTTTTCGTCGAGGGGAAGGTCGCCCTCGAGGCCCTTCGTACCGCGTTTGGGCAATTGTGAATCGCGCGAGGCCGCCCGGTGCCCTGGGTGACCGTGTTACCGCGGGGCCAGGCCACAACTGGCTTGGCGGCAGGTTCTCCGGGGTAGACTTCGAACTCTGATGCCGACGCTCCACGAGGACCCCCTCAGTACCGATGCCCAGCTTGCCGCGCATCCAGCGGAGACGGACCCGGGACGCCACGGGCGGGGTCGCGCGTCCGGCTGACCGTCGCGCGTCCGAGCTCTCCGCCGAGGGCCTGACCTGGATCCACCTCGACGACCCGACCCACGAGGAGGCACAGGAGCTCGCGCAGCGCTTCGGCTGGCACCCGCTCGACGTCGAGGACGTGATGTCCTCGCGCGAGCGGCCCAAGGTCGACGACTACGCCGACGAGGGCTACCTCTTCGTCGTCCTCCACTTCCCGGTCTACGACAAGCGGGCCCGTCGACTGAACGCCGGTGAGCTCGACATCTTCCTCGGGCCGGACTACCTCGTCACGCTGCCGAACGTCGAGCTCCTCCCGGTCACGCGGCTCTTCGCCCGTGCGTCCGAGGACGAGGAGCTGCGCCGCCGGATCTTCTCGAAGGGCTCGGGTCGGCTGCTCTACGAGATCCTCGACGACCTCTTCGACTACTGCTTCCCGATCCTCGACAAGATCGGCCACAAGCTGCGCTCGCTCGAGGAGGACGTCTTCGAGGGCCGCTCGGAGGAGGTCGTCCGCGACATCTCCGACGTCAAGCAGGAGATCATCAGCTACCGCAAGATCATCCGCCCGGAGCGGGCGACGCTGCGAACGCTCGAGCGCGCGGTCGAGCGCTTCCTGCCCGAGGAGCTCGAGCTCTACTTCGACGACATCGTCGACGCGGCCGAGCGGATCTGGGACCAGCTCGACAACTACAAGGAAGTCGTCGAGGCGCTCGAGGACACGAACGAGTCCGTGATCGCGCACCGCCAGAACGACGTGCTGCGGGTGCTGACGGTCTTCAGCGTCATCCTGCTCCCTCTGACGCTGATCACCGGCATCTTCGGAATGAACGTGGACTTCCCCGGCTTCGCGACGAGGGAGGCCTGGTGGGGAGTGATCGGCGGGATGTTCGCGACGCTCCTCATCCTGCTCGGGTTCTTCCGCTACAAGCGCTTCTTTTGACGAAGCAGCTCTGGGCGCCCTGGCGCCTCGAGTACATCCAGTCCGCGGACGAGCAGGACGGTTGCTTCCTCTGCGCGGCGGCGATCGGCGACGACGAGGAGGAGCTGCTCGTCGTCCACCGCGGCGAGACGGCGTTCGTCGTCCTGAACAAGTTCCCGTACGCATCGGGGCACCTGCTCGTCGCGCCGCGCCGACACGGCGTCGACTTCGGCGAGCTCGACGACGCGGAGGCGCTCGAGATCCACCGGCTGGCGGCGGCCGGGATCGCGGCGCTGAGCCGGTCGATGCACCCGGACGGGTTCAACCTCGGGTGGAACCTCGGCCGCGTGGCGGGCGCCGGAGTCGTCGACCACGTCCACCTGCACGTCGTCCCCCGCTGGTCCGGCGATGTGAACTTCATGCCGGTCCTCGCGGACGTGAAGGTGCTCCCGGAGCACCTCGGCGAGACGCGCCGCAAGCTCGCCGACGCCTGGTCCTAGCGCATTACCAGCGCGAGCGGCGGCCGCGTCGGCTCGTGTAGACGAGCTTCGACGGCGCCGAGTGCATGCCCTCGCGCTCGAACGACTCGCGATGCCCGAGACGCGCCGCGACGCGGCTGACCTCGGCCTGCTGCTCCGGGAGGACGAGCGTGATTCCGCGGCCGCTGCGGCCTGCTCGGCCCGTTCTGCCGACGCGGTGGACGTAGCCCTTGTCGTCCTCCGGCGGATCGAAGTTGATCACGTGCGTGATGTCGTCGAGGTCGAGGCCGCGTGCAGCCACGTCCGTGGCGACGAGCGTCTTGACCTTGCCGGAGCGGAACTTCTCGAGCGCGCTCTCGCGGGCGCCCTGCGTCATGTCGCCGTGCATCGCGACCGCGTGCACGTCGTGACGCGCGAGCTTCTGGACGAGCCTGTCGGCGCCACGCTTGGTGCGGACGAAGACGAGCGCGAGGTCGCGGTCGGCCTTCAGCTCCTCGACGAGGGTCTCGACCTTACCGTCGGCCGTGACGGCCACGAACTTGTGGTCGACGTCGCCCGCCGTCGCCTCGGCCGGGAGACTGCCCTCGTAACGCGTCGCGTTCGTGGTGTAGGCGCGCGCGAGGTCGCCCACCTCGCCGTCGAGCGTCGCCGAGAAGAGCATCGTCTGCCGGTCGCGCGGAATCCGCCGGATGATGCGCTCCACCTGCGGCTTGAAGCCCATATCCAGCATCCGGTCCGCCTCGTCGAGGACGAGGATCCGGACGCCGTCGACCTTGACCAGCTTGCGCTCGATCAGGTCCTGCAGCCGTCCCGGCGTCGCGATCAGGATGTGCGCGCCCTTGGCACGCTTCGCCTGCGCCCCGAGCGGCGCACCGCCGTAGACGGCGGCGACCTTCAGGCCGCGGGCGGCCGCCAGCGCCTCGAACTCGGCCGCGACCTGGGAGCAGAGCTCCCGCGTGGGGACGAGCACGAGTGCGGCGGCGGCGCCGGCCGTCAGGCGGTCGACGATCGGCAGGGCGAACGCGAGCGTCTTGCCCGAGCCTGTCGGCGACTTGGCCAATACGTCGAGGCCCGCGAGGGCGTCCGGGATCACGAGCGACTGGATCCGGAAGGGGGTTTCGATGCCGCGCGCCTCGAGGGCGTGCACGACATCCTGGCTCACGCCGAGGGCGTGAAAGGAAACTTGCGTCATAAAGTTGTTCGACTCCTTGTTCTGGTGTCGAGAATCCGAGACTCGAAGCCACCAGAGGAGGAACGAGAAGCAGAATCTCACGGGACGACCCTGTGCCGTCCGTTGCCGCAGTGTAGCAAGAGCAACGACTTGCAAGGGCGGAGAAAAACGAAGAGCCGGTAGACGTGGCTGCGGCCCCCCGTCCACCGGCTCTCCGAAACAGCGTGAGGTCTGCGGCCCACCTTGCTGTTCGAAGGGATCATCGGCCGCCCAGGCGCGGGCGGCGAGCACTCGATCGAGTGAACCGCGGCGGTGAACCACCCTTTTGACGATTGGTCAACCGGGGTGACCCGGTCGATGCTGCGGACATCACGGAGCCCCCCTGCGGTGGGGCTCTGAGAAGAAGACCAAGACCACCCGGCCGCCGATGCGGCGGCGGCTCGAGTGAAAGGCTCCGCCGCGTGGCGGCGCGCGGCGTCGAGCAACGGAGAGGCGGGTCTGCGGCCCGCCTCTTCGGCATCTTGGGCCGGCTACCTCTGCACGTCGGATCGCATCAGGCGCTCCGCGAAAGTCCCTCGTTCGAGGGACGGCGATCGTAGAGCGGACGACGGGGTTCGAACCCGCGACCCTCAGCTTGGGAAGCTGATGCTCTACCAACTGAGCTACGTCCGCGCAGCCGGGATTCTAGCGCGCAAGTTTTTCCCGGCACCGGCGTCCTCTGCTGCAACGGTTCCAGAGATGAGGGGCCCCCGCCGCAGCGGTGCCCCTCGGCGGCGATCTTACGCCCACGGCCAGCAGTCGGCCAGTGGGATAATCCGTTCCTTACAAAAGAGGAGGAATGGAAATGACCGACCTGGCTCAGCTCGAGGCGACGGCCGAGGCGCTCGTCGCCGAGGGCAAGGGGATCCTCGCTGCCGACGAGAGCGACGGGACGATCAAGAAGCGGTTCGACTCGATCGGGATCGAGTCCACCGAGGAGAGCCGGCGCGCCTACCGCGACATGCTCTTCACGACGGAGGGCGCCGAGGAGTACATCAGCGGCGTCATCCTCTTCGACGAGACGATCCGCCAGACGTCCGCCGACGGCACCCCGTTCCCGAAGCTGCTCGAGTCCCGCGGCATCATCCCCGGGATCAAGGTGGACAAGGGCGCGAAGCCGCTGGCCAACGCGCCTGGCGAGACGATCACCGAGGGGCTCGACGGCCTGCGCGAGCGGCTGAACGAGTACCGCGAGCTCGGCGCGCGATTCGCGAAGTGGCGCGCGGTGTTCTCGATCACCGACGACCTGCCGAGCCAGTACTGCGAGTGGACGAACGCGCACGCGCTGGCGCGCTACGCCGGGCTCTGCCAGGAGGCCGGCCTCGTGCCGATCGTCGAGCCGGAAGTCCTGCAGGACGGCACGCACACGATCGAGCGGAGCTTCATCGTGACGAGCCGCGTCCTCGGCGCCGTCTTCACCGAGCTCTTCGACCAAAAGGTCGAGCTCGAGGGGATCCTGCTGAAGCCGAACATGGTGCTCTCCGGCTACGACGCGCCGCACCGCGCCAGCGCCGACGAGGTGGCGGATTCCACGCTGAGGTGCTTCCGGCGCCACGTGCCCGCGGCCGTGCCAGGGATCGTCTTCCTGTCCGGCGGCCAATCGGACGAGGATGCGACGGCGCACCTGAACGCGATGAACGTACGCGGCCCGCACCCGTGGGAGCTCTCGTTCTCGTACGGCCGCGCCCTGCAGGCGCCGTCGCTCAAGGCGTGGGCGGGCCAATCCGACCAGGTCGAGGCCGGCCAGCGCGCCTTCTACCACCGCGCAAAGATGAACAGCGCGGCGCGGACGGGCGTCTACGCACCGGAAATGGAACGCGACTTCGTCGCCGGGGGAACCTAGTAGCACGGGGAACCTAGGTTCCCCGCGACAACTATCGATATTCGAGGCCGGAGAGCTGCGACAGCTTCTCGAAGCTGTGCTGGGCCTGGACCCGGCGCACGGTTCCCGAGCGTGATCGCATGACGATCGAGTCGGTGATCGCGCCGTCGGGCGTGTACTGGACGCCACGCAGGAGCGCTCCGGTCGTGACGCCGGTCGCTGCGACGAAGACGTCCTCCCCCGCAACGAGGTCGTCGGTGAGGAGGACGCGCGCGGGGTCGAGTCCCGCGTCGAGTAGCTGCTGACGCTCGTCGTCGTCCCGCGGCCAGAGGCGTCCCTGGATGCCGCCGCCGACGCACTTGAGCGCAGCGGCCGAGATCACGCCCTCGGGAGTTCCGCCGATTCCGTAGAGCAGGTCGACGCCCGTTCCAGGTTGCGCCGCCGCGATTGCGGGCGCGACGTCGCCGTCGCGGATCAGGTGGACACGGGCGCCTGCGGCGCGCAGCTCGGCGATCAGGTCGTTGTGCCGGTCGCGCTCGAGCACCACGACCTGCACGTCGCGCGGCGTCTTCTTCAGGGCTGCGGCGACGCTTCTGACGTTCTCTGTCGGCGTTGCGGTGATGTCGATTGCTCCGATCGCGTCGGGTCCGGTCGCGATCTTCTCCATGTAGACCGCGGCGCCCGGAAAGAACATCGTTCCGCGCTCGGCGACCGCGAGCACGGCGATCGCGTTCGGTTGGCCGAGTGCCGTCAGCCGCGTGCCCTCGAGCGGGTCGACGGCGACGTCGACCTCGGCCCCCTGGCCGGAGCCGACCTCCTCGCCGTTGTAGAGCATGGGGGCCTCGTCCTTCTCGCCTTCGCCGATGACGACGACGCCGCGCATCTGGACGCTGTCGAGCACGGCGCGCATCGCGTCGACCGCGGCCTGGTCGGCCGACTCCTTCTCGCCGCGGCCGATCCAGCGGCCGGCCGCCATCGCGCCGGCCTCCGTGACGCGCACGAGCTCGAGCGCGATGTTGCGATCCGGGGGCGCCACGAGGCCTGATCCTAAGTCTTAAGTTGACGCGCGCGCGTCTTACCCAATCACTGTCCGTGGGTGCCGGGAGTGGGACGAGCTCTCCACCGGAGTGGGGCTTTCCCCACCCCAAGATGAAGGGGTTTCCCCACCCCCAAGATGCAGGCGGGCCGTATGCCGTTTCGCGGCTCCGGTTGGCATCCTCCTGGGGTGACTCCGATTCCCGCCTTCTGCCTCTCCTGCGGTGGCCGCCTGACCCCCGGCCTCCACTTCACCGCCTCCCTCCGCTGCGATTCGTGCCGCGACGAGCGGGCCTCCCTCCGGCCCGACCTCGTCGCGGCCGCGCGCCGGGCCGCGTAACCCCCTACATCGACTCGGGCGCCTCGACCCCGATCAGGTCGAGTGCCCGCCAGATCACGTTCTGCGTCGCCTTCACGAGCCCGAGCCGGAAGGCCTGCTCGTCGCTCTCGAGAACGCGGTGATCGTGGTAGAAGCGGTGGAAGTCGTCCGCGACGCGGATCGCGTACAGCGGCACGGCGTGCGGCCCACGCCGGTCCGCCGCCTCCGCGACAAGCGCCGGGAACTCGGCGAGCCGCTTGACGAGCTCCCGCTCCTCCGGCGCGAGCGACCCGCGCGGCTCGGCCGACATCTCTGCGTCGCGCGCATTTCGCAGGATTCCCGCAATCCGCGCGTGCGCGTACTGGACGTAGTAGACCGGATTCTTCTGGCTCTTCTCGGCGGCGAGGTCGACGTCGATCTCGATCGTCTGCTCGGGACTACGGTCGGACAGGAACCAACGCGCCGCGTCGACGCCGATCTCGTCGATGAACTCGTCGAGGAACACGACGTCGCCGCGCCGCTTCGACATCTTCGTCTGCGCACCGCCGCGCGTCAGGTGGACGAGCTGGTAGATCAGAACCTCGACGCGCTGCGGGTCGTAGCCGAGCATCTGCGCCGCCGCCTTCAGCCGCGCGACATACCCGTGGTGATCCGCGCCGAGGACGTAGATCGCGCGGTCGTGACGCTCGAGCTTCCGCGCGAGGTAGGCGACGTCGGATGCGAAGTAGAGGAAGCTCCCGTCGGACGAGCGCAGCAGCGGCCGGTCCTTGTCATCGCCCTGCGCGGTCGTCCGCGCCCACAGAGTCCCCTCGGATTCGTAGGTGTCGATGCGGGCCATCGCGGGCGCGACCTCGTCGGCGAGATCGGCCTCGCGCGTGTAGCTGTCGAAGTCGACTCGGAACCGATGCAGCGTCTTGCGGATCTGCTCGAGCATCGCCGGCACCGGGTCGCCTGCCTGCGCAGCGAGCAGCGCGACGTAGTCGCCCTGATAGCCGTCCGCCGGCGGCGGCTCGCCGCGGCGGACGGCGTCGACCGATGCGCGGAACAGGTCCATCTGCCGGCCCGCGTCGTTCCAGTAGTACTCCCGTTCGACATCGTGTCCGCCGAACTCGAGCAGGCGCGCGACCGCGTCGCCGTATGCGGCGTTGCGCGCGGATGCAACGGTGAGCGGGCCCGTGGGATTCGCGGAGACCATCTCGACCTGCACCTTCTCGGGCCGGACCGCGAACCCCGCTCCGTAGTCGCGCCCGGCGGCGAGCATCTCCGCGAGCGCATCGGCGAACCACGCGTCGGCGAGGAAGAAGTTGACGAAGCCCGGCCCGGCGGCCTCCGCCCGTTCCACCGCCCCCAGCGACCGCGCGTGCGCAGCGAGCTCCTCGGCGAGCTCGCGCGGCGGACGGCGCTGCGACGCGGCGGCGCGCAGCGCGGCGTTCGTCGCGAAGTCTCCGTGCGCCGGATCGCTCGGGCGCTCGAGCTCAAGCTTCATTCCGGCGACGGCGCCCAGCTCCTCGGCCAGCCTGTCGACTGCGTTAGCGGGCAACTGCCTCCCGCGGAGCGAACATCTCCTCGAGCCGCGCCAGCTCCGACGACGTTCCCACGCCGATCAAGACGTCGCCGACCTCGATGATCGCCTCCGGCTCAGGCGTCGTGTCGAACGTCCCGTCCGGCTTCCGCACCGCGACGATGATCGCCCCCGTCTCGTGCCGGATGCGTAGGTCGCGGATCGAGCGCCCGGCCACGCCGCAGGAGCTCCTGACCTCGATCTCGGCGAGCTGGAGATCGGGCCCGGTCGACGTCGTCACCGTGTCGATGAACGTCGTCACGTGCGGCCTGAGCACGAGATTCGCAAGGACTCTCCCGGCGGTCGCGTACGGGAGCACGACGCGATCGGCGCCGGCCAGCAGCAGCTTCTTTTCCGCGTCCTCGTCGGATGCGCG
Organism: Actinomycetota bacterium; assembly: GCA_005884575.1. Lineage (GTDB taxonomy): Bacteria > Actinomycetota > Thermoleophilia > Gaiellales > Gaiellaceae > AC-16. Next base: position 20,683 of record VAWW01000049.1, on the reverse strand, counting down.
CGCGACGATCGTCAGGTCGGGATGCGAGGAGCGCGCCGACAGCGCGATGTAGAGGTTGTCCGCATCCGAGTCGGACGCCGCCACGAGGCCTTGCGCACGCTCGAGACCCGCCCGCGCGAGATCCTCGTCCTCGGTGCCGTTGCCCTCGATGAAGAGCACGTTGTGCTCGCGCGCGGCCTCGATTGCGTCGTGGCTGTGGTCGAGCACGACGAAGGCGACGTCCGCACCGCGGAATTCGTTGGCCACGCGCTGCCCGACGCGGCCGAACCCGCAGATGATGAAGTGGTTCTCGAGCCCTTCGATCGTCCTCCGCCTCCTCCGCTCCGCGATCGCGCCCGTCACGACGCCGCCGGTGATCGACTCGACGATAACGGCCCCGATATAGCCGAAGATCGTGATCCCGCACAGCACCATCACGATCGAGAGGGCACGGGCCGCGTCGTTGCGCGGAATCGTGTCGAGTCCGGTCAAGGACGCCGTGATCACGGCCCGGTAGAGCGACTGGAACCACGACTCGTGCAGGATCAGGCGGAAGCCGACCGTGCCCCCCGCGAGCGCGACGACCGTCGCCGCCAACATGACCTCCGCCTGGCGGAGCCGGATCCGCGTATTCACGACCGTAGTATCGTGGAGCCGTGGAAGCGGACGGCCCGCAGGAGCGCCAGCTGAACATCCACCTCGATCCGCAGATGGCCGGCGGTTACGCCAACTTCGGGCACGTCAGCTTCTCCCAGTACGAGTTCACGCTCGACTTCCTCCGGATCGAGCACGAGGCCGAGGGCGGCGAGATCCCCGGCGTCCTGGTCTCGCGCGTGAACGTGTCGCACCGCTTCATGCGGGAGCTGATCGACGCAATGGAGGACGCGTGGTCGAAGTGGGAGACCCGCGAGGGGATCAGGAACCTGCCGGAGGCGCCCGGCGAGAGCTGAGTGCCTGTTCGACGCGCTGGAGGAGCGTCGGGTGGTCCTCGAGGAAGACGTAGTCCCAGGCAGGCGGGTCGGGCTGCTGCAGGCCCGCGCGCGCGAACGCGACGAAGAGCCTTCGGGCGGCGGCCCGATCACGGGTCGTCCGCAGCGCGATCCAGTCGGCCTCGGCCTCGTAGCGCCGCGAGATCGCGTTCGTCAGCGGCCACAGCGCGAGCTGCGCGGCTGCGAGGGTCACGAGCGCGGCGGGAACCGCGTGCGCCGCACGGAGATCCCCGGCCGCGCGGCCGACCAACCACGCGACCGGGATCGACAGGAGCCCGAACCAGGCCAAGCCCTTCCAGAGGTGCCGTCGCGCATGGTGCGCCAGCTCGTGCGCGACGACGAACCGCACCTCGGACGGCGCAAACGGACGCCGCAGGAGCGTGCGCCAGAGGACAATCCGCCGCGCGCCGTCCACGCCGACGGCTTCGGCGTTGCCGGCGCGGCTGCCGCCGGGCGCATCCACGACGAGCAGCCGCGGCGGCGCGACGTGCTCGTGCGTGGCGAGCCGCCGCTCCTCCATCCTGAGCGGCGCCGGTGCGGACATTCCTCCGGCCAGCAGGCCCGCCGCGAACGTGAACGCGAGCACTGCGAGCGTTGCGGCCGGTGCGGCGGCGAGCCACCAGCGCCGGCCGAGCACCCCAGCGAGCCCGAACGCGATCCCGACGGCGACGAACGCCGCGGTGGCCGTGCCGGCCAGCGAGATCGCGCGGCCGGCGAGAAACGCGCCGTAGCTCTCGTGGACGACGCCGTGGCGCCGCCGCCACCAGAGAGCCGCAAGACCGAACGGCAACGACGCGAGCCACGTCGCGGTCACGGCGACCGCCGCGAGGACGAGCCCGGTGGAGGCAGGCCCGAGCCCGAGCCGCAGCCGCCGCGAGCGCCGGAGGACGACGAGCAGCGTCGCGAGCTGCACGACCACGAGCAACACCCAGTCCGTGCGGAGAAACCGCTCGTACGAAGCCGTGCGCCGGACGAGCCCCCTGCCGAACACCGAATCCACGTCGAGTTTCGGCGTGACGAGGTGCGGCACGCTCGTCCGCCAGAGCAGAGACGCGAGCCAGAGGCCGACGCCGGCAACGACGAGGTACGTTGCGCCGCGCGCCATGCGAGTCGCAGTCATCTCCGACATTCACGCAAATCTGCGCGCGCTCGAGGCCGTGCTGGCGGCGATCGACGCGGAGCACGCCGACACGATCTGGTGCCTCGGCGACGTCGTCGGCTACGGGCCGCGCCCGAACGAGTGCTGCGCAGTCGTCGACGCGCGTACGACGCTGTGCCTCGCCGGGAACCACGACCTCGTCGTGCGCGGCGACATCGACATCGAGGACTTCGCCGGCGACGCGGCCGAGGCCGCACGCTGGACGCGATCCGTGCTGATCCCCGAAGCGTCCGCGTTCCTCGCGCGACTCGAGCCGCAGGCCCAGCGCGAAGGCGTCGAGCTCTTCCACGGCAGCCCGCGCGACCCGGTGTGGGACTACGTGCTCAGCGAGCAGGTCGCGTGGCTCAGTCTCCGCGCGACGACGGCGCCCGTGCTGCTCGTCGGCCACAGCCACGTCGCGCTCGCCCTCCGTGACGAGGACGGCAAGGGCATCGGCGGCGGCCTCGCGCCGGCAGGGACCGATCTCGAGCTCGCCGGCCGCTGGCTGCTCAATCCCGGCTCGGTCGGGCAGCCGCGCGACGGCGACCCGCACGCCGCGTGGCTGCTGCTCGACCTCACCGGGCGACACGCGTCGTTCCGGCGCGTCGAGTACGACGTCGCGGGAACGCAGCGGGAGATGAAGGAGGCCGGGCTGCCGAAGGCGCTCGCTCGCCGGCTCGCGCGCGGCGAGTGAGGGGCGCCTTTCTCCTCGTCGCGATCCTCTTCGCCGTCGGGGCGTGCGGCTCGCAAAAGCGGAGCGCGCCCTCGCTCCCAAGGCTTCCGCAGCCCCTCGCCGATCATCTGATCGGGCTCCTGCCCGAGCCCGAGCTCCTCCAGCGCGAGACGATCGCCGCGATCAACGTGCGCCAGCTTCGCGCGCAGCTCCAGGAGGACCTGCTCGGACAGGTCAACGCGCTCCGGGCCGACCCGACCCCGTCGCGGACACGCCGGCTCGAGCGATGGCTGCGGCGCCACGGCGCGAGTCCGCGCCGCAGCGACCTGCGCGGGCCGCACGGCCTCTCGACCGAGGCGATCTTCCAGCGCCTCGTCGACGCGTGGCCGGAGTCCTTCGACAGACAATGGGCGTTCCTCTCGCAGCTGACGCCCGGCCAGCGTGCTGTTTTCACGCTGCGGATCGCTGACGACGAGATCAACAACGGCGGCCTGTCGCAGCTCTTTGTCAACGACACGCCCGCCTTCGCGGCAGAGGCCGCCGCCGGTGCGCGGCTCGTCGGCGCCGACGGCTACGCCGACGTCCTGGCGCGGGCGGTGCGGCTCTTTCCGAGGAGGCGGCCTCTCCCTCGCAACCGGAGTTATCCGGAGCCGAACGAGCAGGCCCTCACGCGCCTCGACGACCGCTGGTTCGCGCTCGAGGAGCAGCGGCTCCCGGACGAATCCGTGCGCCGCTACGTCGAGCGGCACCCGGAGGAGTTCTTTCGCTAGACGGGCGGAGCGGCGGGTACCTCGATGACCTCGCCGCCGCCGAAGCTGATGCCCTCGCGGGCGAGCGCAAGCTGCACTTCCTCGCGCGCCTTGTAGATCCGCCACTTGACCGTCGCGAGCGTGATCTCGAGCGAGTCCGCGATCTCCGTGTACGACAGGCCGACGACGTCGCGGAGCAGGAGGGCCATCTTCAGGTCGACGTTCAGGTTCTCGACCGCCCGCCACACGGCGTCGATCGCCTCGAGCCGCTCGAACGGCGCGTCGACGACCTCGAGCGGCGGGGCGTCGTCGATATCCACAACCGCCCGCGGCCGGCGTTCGACCGCCCGGAGCTCGTCGAGCACGCGGTTCTTCGTCACCTGGAAGAGCCAGGTCGTGAACTTCGACCGCAGCGAGAACTTCGGCAGGCCCTGGTAGACGCGGAGGAAGACCTCCTGGGTCAGATCCTCGGCGAGCGCCCGGTCGCCGACGATCCGCAGGACGTAGTTGAACACCGGCACCTGGTACGCGCGGACGATCAGCGAAAACGCTCTTTCGTCCCCTCGCTGCGCCTTCCGCAGGACCCCGAGATCAGGTTGCACGAGTGACAAGGGGTCGGAGTATAGCCCTGTCAAATCAAGCTCCGGCCAGTCATCTCGGAAGGTTTACGAAGACCCAACATCTCGAGCGAGGTGGGTACGAGATCCGCCAGCTCGCCGGGCCCCGCAAGGGCCACCTCGGTGTCCGTGACGATCAGCGGCACCGGGTTCGTGGTGTGGGCCGTGTGGGGGCTGACCCCGTCCGCCTCGAGCATCTGCTCGGCGTTCCCGTGGTCGGCGGTGATCAGGCAGACGCCGCCGGCGGCGTGGACGGCGTCGACGACCCGGCCGAGCTGGGCGTCGGTCGTCTCGACCGCCTCGACCACGGCCGGAATCACGCCGGTGCGGCCGACCATGTCCGGGTTGGCGAAGTTGACCACGCCGAAGCCGTATCCCCGCCCGATCTCGGCGCTGAACCGGTCGGCCACCTCGGCGGCGGACATCTGGGGTTTGAAGTCGTAGCTCGGCACGTCGCGGGGTGACGGGACGAGTATGCGCGTCTCGCCGGCGAACTCCTCCTCGCGGCCGCCGTTGAAGAAGTAGGTGACGTGGGCGTACTTCTCCGTCTCGGCGACGTGGAGCTGGCGGATCCCGTGCTCGGCGAGCACCTCGGCCATCACCTCGCGCACCTCTCGCTCCGGGAAAACGACGGGCCCCGCAAAGTCGGCCTCGTACCGCGTCATCGTCGTGATATCGACGCCACGCTCGACGAGCTTCATCACCAATTGGCGGGCTCTGTCGGGACGGAAGTTGAAGAAGATCGCTGTGTCCCGCGCCGGGTCGAGCCGCGGCGTCCCCTCGATCACCGTCGGCAAGATGAACTCGTCCGTGATGCCGGCGTCGTAGCTCGTCTGGACTGCTTCGAGCGGGTCGCTCGCGTGGGCGCCCTTGCCCTCGAGGATCGCGTCGAGCGCGAGCTGCGTCCGCTCCCAGCGCTTGTCGCGGTCCATCGCGTAGTAGCGGCCGGCGACGGTGGCGATCCGCTCGGGCGGCAGCTCGGCCAGGTCGCGGATCGCCGAGGTCGGCGACACGTCCCGCCCGTCGGTGAACGCGTGGATCCAGGTCTTCTCCGGCGCGAACCGGAGCAGCGCCTTCACGTGGTCGATGTGCGAGTGGACGCCGCCGTGCGAGACGAGGCCGAGCAGGTGGACGCGCGCGCCGCGCTCGAAGGCTCCTCGCAGTGCGGGGTTCTCGAAGAAGCTCCCGTCCTCGATCGCCTTGTTCACACGCATCAGATCCTGGAAGAGGATTCGGCCGGAGCCAATCGTGAGGTGGCCGACCTCCGAGTTCCCCATTTGCCCGGGCGGCAAGCCGACGGCCTCCCCGGAGGCGGCGAGCGTCGTGTGCGGATATGTGGCCCAGAGGCGGTCGAAGACCGGCGTGTCGGCCAGCTCGACGGCGTTTCCCGGTCCGCGCGGGGCGCAGCCCCACCCGTCGAGGACGATCAGCGCGACGAGCCTCACGTCCCTGACCGCCTTCGGCTCCCGCCCGGCCGAGCCGGGCTCCGCCGAAGGCTGACGACGCATCAGGAACGTGAGGACGCGGCGCGGCAAATCGCGGCGAACGAGTCGGGTTCGAGGGAAGCGCCGCCGACGAGAGCGCCGTCGACGTCGGGCTCGGCGAGGAGCTCGGCCGCGTTGTCCGGCTTGACCGAGCCGCCGTAGAGCACGGGCCGCGGCAGCAGCGACTTGATGAAGGCGTGCGCCTCCTGCGCCAGCTCGGGCGTGGCCGTCCTGCCGGTGCCGATCGCCCACACAGGCTCGTACGCGAGGACGAGCAGCTCGTGCGTGCCGACGGCGTCCTTGATCGCCTCGACCTGGACCCGGAGGACGAGCTCGGTCTGGCCCGACTCGCGCTCCTCCTCGGACTCGCCGACGCAGGCGATGACGCCGAGCCCCGCCTCGGCGGCCGCGAACGCGCGCCGCGCGACGGTCTCGTCGGTCTCGCCGAAGTACTGCCGCCGCTCGGAGTGGCCGACGATGGCGCCGGCAGCCCCGACCTCGAGCAGCATCGGCGCCGAGATCTCGCCGGTGTAGGCGCCGGCCGAAGCCCAGTGCACGCTCTGCGCGTAGACCGTGAGCCCGCTCGCGACCGCCTCGGCGAGCGAGACGTACGGCGGCGCGATCACGACGTCGACGCCGTCGGGCGGCTCGAACGTTGCGCAGAACGCACGCGTCTCCGCGGGCCCCTTGTACATCTTCCAGTTCCCGGCGATCAGCATCGCCGGGCGAATCTAACGGAGGACGCGCTGCTCGTTCGGCTGCAGGGGGAGCACGACGGTCTCGAGCAGGCCGTGACGGCCGATCGGCCACCTGTCCGGCGCGAAGTGCCGGTCGTCGATCGCGAAGACGACGCGGGTCACGTCACCGGTATCCACGCGAGGATTCGCGCCTTGATCGTCCGGAGACACCGGCCGCGTGAGCGGGAGCCGGAAGACGGTGCTCTATGCGCTCGCCGCGAACGCCGCCGTAGCGATGGGCAAGGGTGTCGCCGGCGTCGTGACGGGCTCGAGCGCGCTGCTCGCAGAAGCCGCACACTCGGTCGCGGACACCGCCAACCCGGGACTCCTGCTCGTCTCGCTCTCGCTCGGCGAACGGCCGCCGGACGAGGAGCATCCCTTCGGCCACGGCAAGGAGCGCTTCTTCTGGACGCTGCTCGCCGCCGTCGTCGTCTTCCTCGCCGGCGCGCTGTTCGCCGTGGGCGAGGGCGTGCTCAGGCTGATCCAGTCGGAGAAGCAGGTGTGTCGTTCCCGATCGTCTATACGACGATCGCCTTCGCCTTCGTCGCCGAGGGGATCTCGTGGGTCCGCGCGATCCGGCAAACACGCGAGGAGCTGGGCGAGTCCGGGATTCCTCTGGTCAGGTACCTCCGGGAGAGCAAGGACCCGCGGATCAAGATGGTCGTCGCGGAGGACACCGCTGCGGTCACAGGACTGCTGATCGCGTTGGTCGGCACCGCCCTCGCGCAGATCACCGGCAACCAGGCGTTCGACGCCGGCGCCGCGATCCTCGTCGGCCTTCTCCTCGTCAACGTTGCGATCGCGATCAGCCGCGACACGAAGGGTCTGCTGATCGGCGAGGGATCGACGCGCGAGGAGCGCGAACGGCTGCGGCAGGCGATTGTCGGCCGGCCGGAGATCGAGGAGGTCGTCGACCTGCGGACGATGTACCTCGGGCCGCGGCCGCTCCTCGTCGCCGCACACGTCGACTTCGCGGACGGGCTCACCTCGGAGCAGATCGAGGAGGCGTCGGACGCGCTCGACCGGGAGCTGCGCGAGGCCGTGGCGACCGTCGACCAGGTGTTCCTCGACCCTACGAGGTCGAGGGGATAGCGGCGACGCCCGGCAGCTCCTTGCCCTCGAGCAGCTCGAGCGAGGCGCCGCCGCCGGTTGAGACCCACGAGATGCGGTCGGCGAGGCCGAGCTCGTTCACCGCGCGGACCGAATCGCCGCCGCCGACGACGGTGAAGCCCTCGCAGTCCGCGACCGCCTGGGCGACCGCCTTCGTCCCCTCGGCGAACGCTTCCCATTCGAAGACGCCCATCGGGCCGTTCCAGAAGACGGTCCGCGCCTCGCGAACGAGCCCGGCGAAGCGCTCGCGGGACTCGGGCCCGATGTCGAGGCCGAGCCAGCCCTCCGGCACCTCGTCGTACGGCGCCACCTTCTGCTCTGCGTCCGCCTCGAACGCCGCCGCTGCGATGACGTCGACCGGCAGCTCGACCGGAAAGTCGAGGGGATTGTCGTCGCGCAGCTCCTCGGCCATCTTGCCGCCGACGATCACCGTGTCGGCACGGCCGCCGAGGTGCCGGAGCACGCCCAATTTGTCCTCGACCTTCGCACCGCCGGCGACGAGGACGAACGGGCGCTCGACGTCGCCGAGCAGCTTCCCGAGCTGATCGAGCTCCTGCTCGAGCAGCAGGCCGGCGTACGCGGGCAACAGGTGTGCGACGGCTTCCGTCGAGGAGTGTGCGCGGTGGGCGGAGCCGAACGCGTCGTTGACGTAGAAGTCGCAGCCGTCGGCGAGCTCGCGCGCGAATCCCTCGTCGTTCTTCGTCTCGCCGGGGTTGAAGCGCGTGTTCTCGAGCACGCGCAGCCGCTCGTCCGGCAGCAGCTCGCGCAGCCGCGCCTCGACCGGCGCCATCGAGAACTTCGGATCGGGTCGCTTGGGACGCCCGAGGTGCGAGCAGACGTGCACCTCGAGCGCGCCCCGCTCCAGCAGCAGCTCGAGCGTCGGCAGCGACGCGCGGATGCGCATGTCGTCGGCGACGCGGCCATCCTCGAGTGGCACGTTGAGATCCGAGCGGAGGAGGACGACCTTGCCTTCGACGTCCGCCTCGCGGACGGAGCGCGGCTTCCTCAGAGCAGCGTCCCGATCAGGTCGACGAGCCGGCAGGAGTAGCCCCACTCGTTGTCGTACCAGCCGAACACCTTCGCCTGCCGGCCGTTCGCCATCGTCAGCTCGCTGTCGACGATGCAGGAGTACGGCGAGCCCTGGACGTCCGTCGAGACGAGCGCGTCGGACGAGAACTGCAGGATGCCCCCGTAGTTGTCCTTGTCGGCAACAGAGCGGTATGCCTCGTTGATCTCGTCGGCGGTGGCGTCGCGGCCGAGCCGCACGACGAGGTCGACGACCGAGCCGGTCGGCACGGGGGCACGCATCGACATTCCGTCGACCTTGCCCTTCAGATCAGGCATCACGAGGCCGATCGCGCGCGCTGCGCCGGTCGAGGTGGGGATCAGGTTGATCGCGGCTGCGCGAGCGCGGCGGAGATCCTTGTGCGGGAGGTCGAGGATCTGCTGGTCGTTCGTGTACGCGTGGATCGTCGTCATGAAGCCCTGCTCGATCCCGAACGTGTCGTGCAGCACCTTCGCGAGCGGCGCGACGCAGTTCGTCGTGCAGGACGCGTTCGAGATCACGTGGTGCTGCTCCTTGTCGTAGTCGCCGTCGTTCACGCCGAGGACGATCGTGATGTCGGGACCGGTGGCCGGCGCGGAGATGACGACCTTCTTCGCGCCCGCGTCGATGTGCGCCTGGGCCTTCTCGCGATCGGTGAAGAAGCCGGTCGACTCGAGCACGACGTCGACGCCGAGCTCGTCCCACGGCAGCGCCGCGGGATCGCGCTCCGCGAGCATCTTCATCTCGTGCCCGTCGACGACGATCGAGCCGTCGCGCGCCTGGACGTCCCCGGGAAAGCGGCCCAGGACGGAGTCGAACTTCAGCAGGTGCGCCATCGTCTTGGCGTCGCCGAGGTCGTTCAGCGCCACGACGTCGAAATCGCCGCCGCGCTGGACGTGCGAGCGGAGAAAGTTGCGTCCGATCCGCCCGAAGCCATTGATCCCGACCTTGATCTTCGCCATGCGATGCTCTTCCTCCCGTTCTCGTTTTCCGCGGGCGAGTCTAACCAGCCGCGAATTGTTTACAGGTTCAAAAACAGCTAGCGCCCGCGCGCGCAACAGATGCATACTCCCTGAGGCGGGTCTGCGCTCGTCCGGCGACGGATTCAGACCCCGTCCGTCGCCACGGTCCTGAGCGTGGTTCAACCGGAGGAGGGGGTCGTCCTCGGAGCCTCTCCTCCGGCCCGCCCTAGCGCTCCGCCAGCTGCTGCAGCTTGCGCAGGCGTCGATACGCGGACGCCTTCGTTGCGGGGGGGTCGCATTTGCGCGCGAGCTCGCGCAGCGACAGCGTCGGGTGGCGAACGCGCAGCTTCGCGAGCTCGCGCAGTGTGGGCGGCAGGAACTCCAGTTGGCCGGACTTCTCGAGGCGTCGCACGGCCTGGATCTGCGCGTGCGCGGCACGGCTAGAGCGGACGAGGTTCGCATGGTCGGCGTTCGCCAGCCGGTTCGCGGTCGAACGGGTCGCACCGAGCACGGAGCGCTCCTCGAGCGCCAGCACCGTGTCGGCGGCTCCGGCCGCGCCGAGGACGTCGATGATCGTTTCTGTCCCTTTCGCGTACGCGACCGCGAAGCGGCCGCGGTCGTCGACGCGCAGCCGCGCACCGCCTTTGGCTGCGACGGCGGCGACGAACTCCGCGCCGTCGAGGCCACCGGTGCGGATCTCGAGATGCGGGTCGCGCGGGCCGCTCAGCGAGCCGCCGCCGAGCAGCGCGCCGCGCAGATACGCGCCGCGGCAGCAGCTCCGCCCGACGACGCGCTTCGGCGGCCGCTCGAGCGGTCGATGCAGCACGTCGAGCACGCCCGCCTCGTGCAGTACGCGCAGCGTCTTCGCCGTCCCGGGCACGTGCAGCTGGAAGCGGGTCGCGCGGTCGAACGCCGGCCGGCGGTAGGTGCGGATCTCCGACTCGATTCCGAGCGCGCGCAGCAGGCTGAATGCGCGCCGCGCGACCGCGGAGCTGACGAGGTCGAGATGGAGGGAGACCTCGCCGCGCCCGCGCAAGTGGACCGATCCGGCGGCGTGGAAGAGACCCGAGAGCTCGGCAAGCCGATCGCAGGTGCGCTTCGGCGCGATCCCGGCGAGCTCGTTTCGCAGATCCTCAGACAGCGGCACGCTCGAGCTCCAGCATGCGACGCTTGTACGCGACGCCGAGGGAGCCGTACGAGCCGAGCCCTCCGGCGGAGACGACGCGGTGGCACGGGACGAAGAGTCCCAGCCGGTTGCGGGCGCAGAAGCTCCCCGCCGCACGAGCCGCGCCGGGAGCGCCCGCGAGCGCCGCGAGCTCCCCGTACGTCACGACCTCGCCGCGCGGCACCGAGCGCAGCGCGCGGGCGCAGCGCCCGAGAAACTCGGTCTCGTACTCGAGATCGACCTCGACGTCGTCAAATTTCACCGGCTCGCCGGCGAAGTACGCCTGCAGCCGCTCGACGAGCTCGGAGCGTCCAGCGGGGACGACCGCCGCGCCGTTTGGGCGCGGCAGCTCGTGCCAGACCACCCTCGGGCCGTCGAGCCACAGCTCCCCCACGCCCCAGCCCTCTGCCTCGTACGCGACCAGCCGAGCCATCGCCCCTAGAATCGCAGCAGATGAGCACCCACGGCATCTTCCGCGTCCCCGAGCCCTACAACGAGCCGGTCAAGTCGTACGCGCCCGGCTCGCCGGAGCGCGAGGAGCTGCAGCGTCGGCTCGGCGAGCTCGAGTCCCAGCAGCTCGAGATCCCGCTCGTGATCGGCGGCGAAGAGGTGCGCACCGGCGACACCTTCGAAGCGGTGCAGCCGCACGACCGGAGCCACGTCCTCGCGACGGTGCACAAGGGCGGCGCCGACGAGGTGAACCGCGCAGCCGCCGCCGCGGCCGAGGCGTGGGAGGACTGGTCGCGTACGCCGTGGGAGGAGCGCGCCGCGATCTTCCTGCGCGCGGCGGAGCTGCTGACCGGCCGTCGGCGCGCGACGCTGAACGCGGCGACGATGCTCGGCCAGTCGAAGACCGCGCACCAGGCGGAGATCGACGCCGCCTGCGAGCTCGCCGACTTCTGGCGCTTCAACGTCGAGTACATGACGCAGATCTACTCGGACCAGCCGGTTTCCTCGCCGGGCGTGTGGAACCGGATGGAGTACCGCCCGCTCGAGGGCTTCGTCTTCGCCGTGACGCCATTCAACTTCACTGCGATCGGCGGCAACCTCCCGACCTCGGCGGCGCTGATGGGGAATACGGTGATCTGGAAGCCCGCGTCGACGGCCGCGTACTCCGCGTGGTGGCTGATGAAGCTCTACGAGGAGGCGGGCCTGCCGCCGGGCGTGATCAACCTCGTGTACGGCGACGGCGCCGCAATCGGCGACCCGGCGCTCGGCCATCCCGATCTCGCCGGTGTCCACTTCACCGGCTCGACGCCGGTCTTCCAGTCGATGTGGAAGACGATCGGCGACAACATCGGGCGCTACCGGAACTATCCGCGCATCGTCGGCGAGACCGGCGGCAAGGACTTCATCGTCGCGCACGCGTCCGCGGACGTCGAGTCGCTCGCGACTGCGATCGTCCGCGGCTCGTTCGAGTACCAGGGCCAGAAGTGCTCGGCCGCGTCACGCGTGTTCGCGCCGGCGAACCTCTGGCCCGAGCTGAGCGAGCGTCTCGCCGACGAGGTGTCGTCGCTGTCGATGGGCGACGTTACCGACTTCTCCAACTTCATGGGCGCCGTGATCGACCGCAAGTCCTTCGAGACGCAAAAGCAGGCGATCGAGGAGGCGCGCGGCGGCGACGGCGCGACGAGCGTTCTCGTCGGCGGCGACCTCGACGACCACGACGGCTGGTTCGTCCGGCCGACCGTAATCGAGACGACCGATCCCGGGTTCCGGACGATGCGCGAGGAGCTGTTCGGTCCCGTCGTCACCGCGTTCGTCTACGAGCCGAGCCGCTACGAGGAAACGCTCGCGCTGATCGACGAGGGCTCGCCGTACGGGCTCACCGGCGCGGTCTTTGCCCGCGACCGCAGCGCCGTCGAGCTCGCGGAGGAGCGTCTCCGGTACGCGGCCGGCAACTTCTACGTGAACGACAAGCCGACGGGCGCGGTCGTCGGCCAGCAGCCGTTCGGCGGCGCACGCGCGTCCGGAACGAACGACAAGGCCGGGTCGATGTGGAACCTGATCCGCTGGGCGAGCCCGCGGACGATCAAGGAGACGTTCGACCCGCCGACGGACTACCGCTACCCGTTCATGCAGCCGGACGACGGCCGCTAGCGGTCGCGCCTAGGTCCGTCGGGATCGCTTCGAGCGTGTCGACCGGTCATTTCAGACGGAGGCGCCGGCAAAGCCGACGCCTCCTGATGGCGGCACCGCAAGCGGCGCCTTAGCCGCAGTGCACGCCGTCCTCCATGCGATCGGCGTGTTCGTCCACCACCTGGCGGCGGTGCACTGGCAGGCGCTCGGGATCGCGGTGGGCTGCCATCTCGTGAAGCTGTGCGCCGTCAGCCGCGCGTGGCGGAACGTGGTTGCGCATGCTCGGCGCGTACGTCGCGGGCACGGGCGTCAACGCGATCATCCCCGCTCGCGGCGGCGACGTCGTCAAGCTCGCAATTGCGAAGCGCGCGCTGCCGGAGGCGACGTACACCACGCTCGCCTCGACGATCGTCCTGATGACACTTTTCGACAGCGTCGTCGCGGGAGCCCTTGTCGTGTGGGCGGTCATGCTCGGCGTCCTCCCCGGCCTGAACGTCCTGCCGCACCTGCCCTCGTTCGACTTCGGCTGGTTCCTCCGGCACCCGCGGCTCGGCGCGGCGATCGGCGGCGGCGTGGTCCTGCTGCTCGTCGTCGGGATCTGGTGGGCGGCGCTCCGCGTCGAGGCGTTCTGGGCCCGCGTCAAGCAGGGCTTCGCCGTCACGCGTGACCGGTCGCGCTACCTGCGCACCGTCGTGTTGTGGCAGGTCGCGGACTGGAGTCTGCGCCTCGCGACCGTCTACTGGCTGCTGCGCGCGTTCTCCCTCCCGGCGACGCTCCACAACGCGTTGCTCGTCCAGGTGTCGCTGAGCCTGTCGACGATCTTTCCCTTCAGCCCCTCCGGCATCGGCACCGAACAGGCGTTGCTCCTGTACGTCTTCCGCGGCGCCGCGTCTCGGACGGTCCTGCTCAGCTTCAGCGTCGGGATGCGCATTACCCTGACGGCCGTGAACGTCGTCCTCGGCTTCAGCGCGATCCTGCTGACGTTCCGGACGCTGCGGTGGCGGCGGGCCGTCGAGCCGGACCGGGCGATCGAGTCCCCCGGCTGATGCGACTCGCCCTGATCGCCTCCTTCGTCGCCGCGGCCGTCTTCGCCGCGCCCGCGGCCGCGCTCGTCGGCTCGCTGCAGAAGGCGGCGAACGCACTCCGGCAGTCGCCGGTCTACGTCGATCCGAACGCCGCGCTCACGCTCCCCCCGGCGCAGGTTGCGAAGCTGCGGAATGCGATCGCGAACGCGGGCGAGCCGATCTACATCGCGGTGCTCCCCCAGTCCGCAGCCGATCGGGCGGGCGGCGATCCGAACGAAGTGCTGCGTCTTCTCCGCGACGACCTCGGCCGGCGCGGGACCTATGCCGTTGTCGTCGGGAAGCACTTTCGCGCCGGCAGCACCGATCTCCCGCGCGGGACGGCCGGCCGGCTGGCGACCGACGCATTCAACGCGCATCGCGGCGAAGGGCTCGCGGCCGTGCTGCTCGACTTCGTGCACCGCGTTCAGGACGAGCGTTCCGGCGGCGGCGGGCGGCACGGCTTCAGCGGCGGGGCGCTGATCGCGATCCTCGCCGCGGGCGCGGCCGTGCTCTTCGGCGCGCGGGCGCTCCGGCGACGCCGTGCGACCCAGATCCGCCTCGAGGACGTGCGGAGCGCAGCGAAGGACGAGCTCGTCGCTCTCGCCGAGGATGTGCAGCGGCTCGAGCAGCCGACGAGCTTCCCCGGCGCCGACCCGCGGGCGGCCGAGGCCTACCGCCGCGCCCTCGGCGCGTACGACACCGCCTCGCACGCATTCGACCGCGCCCGGCGTCCCGAAGATCTCGAGCACGTCTCGTCCGCGATCGAGGAGGGCCGCTACGAGATGGCGTCCGCGGAGGCGCTGCTCGCCGGCCGCGAGCCGCCGGAGCGGCGCGCGCCCTGCTTCTTCGATCCCCGCCACGGCCCCTCGAGCCGCGACGTCGAGTGGGCGCCGCCGGGCGGAACGCCGCGGCCGGTGCCGGCCTGCGAAGCGGACGCGCAGCGGGTCGAGCGCGGCGAGGATCCGGCATCGCGCGAGGTGCTGGTCGGCGGCGTGCGGACGCCGTACTGGGCCGCGCCGGGCTACATGCCGTTCTACGGCGGCTTCTTCCCGGGCCTCTTCCTCGGCGAGCTGCTCGGCGGCGGCTTCTACGGCGGCTACGGCGACCAGCCCGGCTCCGGCCTGGGTGACTTCGGTGGCGGCGGCGGAGGCTTCGGAGGTGGGGACTTCGGCGGCGGCGACGGCGGAGGCGGCGACTTCTAGTCGACCGATTCGCCGACATACTCCTCGAACGCCGCCCACCGCGCGAGATAGCTCTCGACGCCGGCGATCAGCTCGGACACGAGCTCGAGGTACCAGGTGTGATCTTCGAGATCCACGGCGAGCGAGAGCATGCGCCGACGGTAACGACGCCTCGTTAAGAAACCGGAAGCATTCCGTTAGATCTCGTCGCCCAGCCGTCGCGATCGGCGAAACACGAGGCCCGCGAGGACGAGCGTCGGGACGGCGAGAGCGACCCCGGCAGCCCGGACGCCGGCCAGGTCGGCGATCCCGCCGTCGGCGAGGCTGGCAAAGGGCCGCAGTCCGAGGAACGCGACGCTCCAGAGCGCCATGATCCGGCCGCGCTGGTGCTCCTCGACGCCGAGCTGGAGGCGGCTCGTCGCCGCAGTGTTCGAGGAGAGGTAGCCGAAGCCGGCGACGTGGAGCAGCGGGAACGCGAGCCAGAGCCAGGGCGAGAGCGCAAACGCGGCGATCCCGCCGCCGAGCAGCGACAGCGTCAGGGTCAGCCGCCGCCGCGACGCGGCGACGCGGCCGGCGAAGAGGAATGCCGCGGCTACGGCGCCGGCGCCGAACGCGCCGATGATCCAGCCCGCGTCGGTGTCCGGCCGGCCGAATGCGTGCGCGAACGCGGGCGCCTCGGTGTTGACGGGGTCGGACGCGAACCCGACCGCCGTCACGACGAGCAGGAACCCAAGCAGCTCTGGCTTTTGGCGGACGAGCGTCCAGCTCTCCCGCAGTCGCGACGATTCGCGCGTCGCGCGTCGCTGCTCGCGCGGCCGCACGATCACCAGCGCGCCCGCGAGCAGCACGTACGACGCGGAATTGATCGCGAAGGACGCGGGAATCCCGAGCTTGCGCACCGAGAGCGCAGCAAGCGCGGGCCCGATAGCGCGCGCGAGGTTGAACGTCATCGAGTTCAGCGCGACCGCGGAGGCCAGATCGGACGCGGGAACGAGCGACGCGATCAGCGCCTGCGAGGCAGGCGCCGAGAACGCGCTCGTCACGCCGAGCGCGAGCCCGAAGCCGATCACCGTCCACGCGCCGGCCTGGCCGCTCCACGCCAGCGCGGCGAGCACTCCGCTCAGCGCCGTCGCGGCCACCTGCGTGACGAAGAGGAGCTTCCGCCGGTCGAGCCGGTCGGCCGCGCTCCCTGCCCACGGCGCGAGCACCAGCACCGGAATGAACTGGCCGAAGTTGAGGACGCCGAGGAGGAGCGCGGAATGGGTCAGGCGGAAGACGAGCAGCGACGCGGCGAGATTCTGGAACCAGGTGCCGCTCGCCGAGAGCGCATTGCCGAAGAAGTACGGCCCGAAGTCGCGGCTACGGATCAGCCGGAGAGCCGCGCCGGGCCCGGTGGTCGCGACTCGCGGCTCCACCGCAGCTGTCTACCGCATCCGGGACACCTCCCGTCGAGGTGTGTGCCGGTGCGCCCATCCGCCTTGCACATGGGTACACATGTGCCTGTCTAGCCTCGGCCGGCCTTGTGCAACTGCGCGTAGATCTGGCGCGCTGTCTTCGCCGGCACACCCGGCACGCCCTCGAGCTCCTCCTGCGTGGCATTCAGCACGCCCTCGGCCGAGCCGAAGTGGCGGAGCAGCGCGCGCCGCCGCGCCGGCCCGACGCCCTGCAGCTCGTCGAAGATCGAGGCGAAGCCGCGCGCGTCGCGCCGCTGCCGGTGGAAGCCGACGGCGAAGCGGTGCGCCTCGTCGCGGATCCGCTGCAACAACTGCAGGCCCGGGTTGTGCGGATCGAGGACGATCGGATCGGGCCGGCCGGGCACGAAGACCTCCTCGACGCGCTTTGCGAGCGCGATCACGGCGACGCGCGGCAGGTCGTACGCCTGCATCGCCGCGAGCGCCGCCGAAAGCTGGCCCTTGCCGCCGTCGATCACGACGAGGTTCGGCGTCACGGCGAACGAGTCGTCGTAGTCCTCGCCCGTGCCGTCACTGAGCCGCGCGAAGCGGCGCGAGATCACCTCGGCCATCGCGGCGAAGTCGTCGGGATCGCCGCCCGACTCGCGGATCCCGAACTTGCGGTAGTGCGCCTTCTTCGGCGATGCGTCCTGGAACACGACCATCGAGCCGACCGTGTCCTGGCCCATCGCCGTCGAGATGTCGAAGCACTCGATGCGGATCGGCAGCGACTCGAGGTTCAGCGCCTCGCGGAGCTCCTCGAGCGCCTCGATCCGCCGCAGCCGCTTCTGCTCCGACTGCGCCGCCTCGGAGCTGAGTGCGAGCCGTGCGTTCTCCGTCGCGAGCTCCTGCAGGCGCCGCTTCTCACCGCGCTCGGCACTGCGAATCTCGACGCGCGCGCCGCGCCGCTCCGAGAGCACCTCGGCGAGCGCCGAGAGGTCGCCGGCGTCCGGCGGCATGATGATCTGCGGCGGCACGCTCGGCGACGCAGTCCGAACGCCTCGAGGATCGTCGTCAGATCCTGCCCACCGACGTTCTCGAGGTGGATGCTGTGGCGGTCGACCATCTTGCCGCCGCGCAGTGGGAAGATCTGCACGACGGCGCGATCCCCCTCGTGCGCGAAGCCGATCACGTCGACGGTGCCGACGGACTGCCGCTCGACCGCCTGCCGCTCGGCGAGACCCTGCACGGCGAAGAGACGGTTCCGGTGGCGCGCTGCGTCCTCGAAGCGCTCCTCGTCCGCGGCCTGCTTCATCTTCTGCTCGAGCTCGCGCTGGATAGGCCTCGTGTTCCCGGAGAGGAACTCGATTACGCCGTCGATGATCGCGCGGTAGTCCTCCTTCAACACGTACCCCACGCACGGCGCCAGACAGCGGTCGATGTGGTAGTCCAGGCACGGGATCCCCGAGTGCCGCCCCGGCTTGGGCCCCTCGCACGGCCGGTACGGGAAGACGCGGTTCAGGACGTCGAGCGTCTCGCGCACCTTCTTGGCGTTCGCGTACGGCCCGAAGTACCAGACCCCCGGCCGGTGCCGCTCGCGCGTGAACATGACGCGCGGGTACTCGTCCTCGACGGTCACGGCGATGTACGGGAAGGACTTGTCGTCGCGCAGCCGCACGTTGAACGGCGGCCGGTGGCGCTTGACCAGGTTCTGCTCCAAATGGAGCGCCTCGACCTCGGTGCCCGTCACGATCACCTCGATGTCCGCGACGCGGTCGGGGAGCTGCTGGATCGCTGCCCGGCTATCGAGGCTCTGCTGGAAGTAGGAGCGCACGCGCGGCCGCAGGCTCTTCGCCTTGCCGACGTAGAGGACCTCCCCCCGGTCGTCGCGGAACAGGTAGACGCCCGGCTTCGCCGGGAGCGCCTTCAGCTTCGATTCGAGACGCGGTGTCGCCACCCGTCCAGACTAGCCAGGGCTTACGTGGGCCTTACACACCCCGGCTACCTTGGCCACCGTGCGTCGATTCCTTCCTGCGGTCGTCGCGGTTCTCGCGCTCGCCCCGGCCGCCCACGCCGGCGGGCCCCGGATGCTCGTCGGCGCGACCGAGGACAACGTCCGCCAGCCGACGCTCGTCGCGGCGAAGGCGAACATGGACCTCGTCCTGCTGGCCGGGTTCGATGCGGTGCGTGTCACCCAGATCTGGGCGCCCGGCCAGACATCGCTCTCGAAGGCCGATCTCGCTCCGCTGCAGAACGCCGTGGCAGCCGCGCGCCTGGACGCCGTCGAGGTCGTACTGACGGTCACCCAGTTCGGCAGCAGGACGACCCCGCTCACCGACGAGCAGCAGGCCGACTTCGCTGCGTTCTCCGCCTGGCTCGCGAAGACGCTGCCGACGATCCGCCGGTTCATCGTCGCGAACGAGCCGAACCTCAACCGCTACTGGCTGCCGCAGTTCAACCAGGACGGCAGCGACGCGGCGGCGCCCGCGTACGAGCGCCTGCTCGCCACGACCTACGACGCGCTGAAGGCGGTCGACCCGAAGCTGGAGGTGCTCGGCGGCGCGATCTCGCCGCGAGGCGGCGACGTTCCGAATACCGGCCGTGACACGCACTCGCCGACCGTCTTCATCCGCGACCTCGGGGCGGCGTACCGGCTGAGCGGGCGGACGGAGCCGATCATGGATGCACTCGCGATGCACCCGTACGAGGACAACTCGAGTGTCTCCCCGCTCGAGGGCACGCACCCGAACACGACGACGATCGCGCTCGCGGACTACGACAAGCTCGTCGGACTGCTACAGGAGGCGTTCGGCGGAACGGCCCAGCCGGGCGCCACCCTCCCGATCGTCTACGACGAGTTCGGTGTCGAGACGCAAATCCCGCCGGCGAAGGCGTCGCTCTACACCGGCCGCGAGCCGGCGACCGTGAAGCCGGTCGACGAGGCGACGCAGGCGCTCTACTACCGCGAGGCGTTGCAGCTCGCGTTCTGCCAGCCGACGGTTCAGGGCATCTTCTTATTCCACACCGTCGACGAGTCGGATCTCGACCGCTGGCAGTCCGGCCTCTCCTACGCCGACGGGACGCCGAAGACGAGCCTTGCGCCGACCCGCGCGGCGATCGATGCCCTGCACCGCGGCATCGTCGCCAAGTGTCCGGAGATGAAGCTGACGCCGCGGCCGAAGATCACGTGGGTCCGCGACCACGCCTTCCTCGCGTGCGACATCGACTGCACGTACACCGCACGGCTCCTTCGCGTGCCGCGCACCGCAGTGGCCACGAAGCGCGGCCGCGCCGTCGCCGGGCACCCGACGCTCATCCAGTTCCCCGTCCGCCTCCTCCGGCCGGGCCGGTACCGGATCGAGGTGCGCCTCGTCGCGCCGGTGAATCCCGGACCGACCGTGGTACGGCTCGGGCCGATGTTCTCTCGCTAGCATCACCGGCGTGAACGGGCAGTACGTCGCGTACACCTTCTACCGGGTGGATCCGGCCTGGCGGCGCCTGCCCGTCGAGGAGCGGGCGGCCGCGAAAGACGCGTTCGCAGAGGTCGTCGAGCACTTCGCACCGCGGTTCGACGCGCTGCGCCCGTACACCGTCGCGGGCGTGCGGCCGGACACCGACTTCTTTCTCTGGAAGATCACGCAGCGCTACGAGGATCTCGGCGAGCTCGGCGCCGCGCTGAACGCGACGGCGCTCGCGGGCTGGCTCGAGACGCCGTACTCCTACCTCGCGACGACGAAGGCGTCGGAGTACACGTCGGCGCGCCGCGCGCGGCAGATCGCGCCGAAGGGCTCGTCCTATCTCGTCGTCTATCCGTTCGTGAAGGTGCGCCCCTGGTACTCGCTGCCCGAGGAGGACAGGCAGCGCGCCATGGACGAGCACATGCGGATCGGCCGGGAGGAGTTCCCGACGATCCACAACCACACGACGTACTCGTTCGGGATCGACGACCAGGAGTTCATGACCGCGTTCGAGTGCGACGAGCCGGCCGACTTCATGCACCTGATGCTGCGGCTGCGCGACAGCGAGGCGTCGCGCTACACCGAGCGGGACACCCCGATCTTCGTCGGCCAGCACGTCGACATCCGCATGGCGCTCGACGCGCTCGACGGCGCGGCGTCGCGCGTCGAGCTCTAGATTGGTCTGTCTCCGAGTTCTCGCGACACTTGGGAGGACGTCGATAGGTCCTTGACGCGACAGCGCCTGGCCTGAGGCCGGGCGCTGTCGGCTTTGCGACTCACGCTCGCTTCGACGCCAATCGAAAGGAGCGAGTCGCATGTCGCAGGATGACGTGCTGTTCGGCTACCGGCTGCAGCTGGTCGA
>VAWW01000048.1:48194-54779 GCA_005884575.1 Actinomycetota bacterium | reverse complement strand
TCGCACTGGCGATGGGGATCCCACGGACCGCGTCGGTGCGGGCGCTCACCCCCACGACCGTGGCGAGCTGCGACCGCGCGACGTTCGACGAGCTGCTCCGGCCGCTGTTCGCGGACGACGACTAGATTTGGGAGAGCACCGCGTCGCTGAGCCGCGGCCACGCGTCCTTGGCCCAGTCGCCGAACTCGAGATTGGTGACGACGCCGCAGGCTACGCCCGCGTCCGGGTCGACCCAGAGGAACGTGCCGGCCGCGCCGAAGTGGCCGAACGTCGCCGGCGAGTTGCGCGACCCCGTCCAGTGTGGAGACTTCGCGTCGCGCAACTCGAAGCCCAGGCCCCAGTCGTTCGGCTCCATCCGCCCGTAGCTCGGCAGGACGCCGACAAGTCCGGGGAACTGGACCGTCGTCGCCTCGGCCAGCGTCTCCGGGGCGACGAGCGTCGGCGCCAGCAGCTCGCGGCCAAGCGCGAGCAGGTCGTCGAGCGGGCCCGCGTAGCCCCACGCCGGCGACGTGCGCAGTCGCCCTACGAGGCGGAGCGGCTCCAGCACCGCCCGGCCCAGGTAGTCGCGGAAGGGCATCTCGGCCGCGCTCTCGACGAGGTCGGCGGCGGCCTGGATGCCGGCGTTCGAGTAGATCCGCCGCCGACCGGGCGGGGCGAGCGGCGCCGTCTCGTCCAGTGCCAGCCCCGACGCATGGGAGAGCAGGTGGCGGAGCGTCGAGCCCGGCGGCCCGGCGGGCTCGTCGAGGTCGACGGCGCCTTCCTCCACGGCGACGAGGACCGCGAGCGCCGTGAGGAGCTTCGTCACCGAGGCCCACGCAAGCGTCTCGTCGCGCGGCCCGACCGTGCCGAGCTCGGCGGTCGCCGAGACGACGCCGGCCGCAGCGGTGCGCGCCGGCCAGTCCGCGACCTGTCGCAGCGCGTCCACCGCGGGCGATACTAGCCCCGTCGTGACGCGCCGCCTGATCTCCTCCGCGCAGCCGCTCGAACGGAAGTACGGCTACTCGCGCGCTGTCGTGCAGGACGGGCACGTGTACGTGTCGGGTACGGTCGCGCATATGCCTGACGGCTCGGACCCTCCGGCCGACGCGTACGCGCAGGCCCGGCGCGCGTTCGAGATCGTGCTCCAGGCGCTCGCCGAAGCGGGCAGCGGCCCCGAGCACGTCGTCCGAACCCGGATGTTCATCACGCGCGGCGAGGACCTGGACGCCGTCGGCCGCGCGCACGGCGAGATCTTCGGCGAGTCGCGGCCGGCGACGACCGCCCTCATCGTGCAGCTGCCGAACCCGGAGTGGCTCGTCGAGATCGAGGCCGACGCCGTTTTGGCGCCGGAAACCTAGGTTTCCCATGATACTTAGGGCGTGAGCGGCCAGATCTTTCCGCCCTCGATCACGGGCAAGGGCGCGGGGTTTTCCAAAGGCGTCAGCGTCCTCGACCACGCATTCGGCAAGAGCGATCCGTACACGCTCGGCGTGGAGGAGGAGTACATGCTCCTCGATCCCGAGACGTTCGACCTCGTGCAGCACATCGACACGGTGCTCGCTGCCATTCACGGGCACGAGCTCGAGCCGCGGATCAACCCGGAGCTGATGCAGTCGACGATCGAGATCGCGACACCGGTGTGCCGGACGCCGTCCGACATCGAGAAGCAGCTGCGGCAGCTGCGCGCCTACGTCGGCAGCGTCGCACGTGACCTCGGATTCCGCGTCGGCTCGGCCGGCACGCACCCGTTCAGCCTGTTCGAACGGCAGCGAATCACGGCCCGCGACCGCTACCGGCAGCTCGTCGACCAGATCCAATACATCGCGCGGCGTGAGCTGATCTTCGGCCTGCACGTCCACGTCGCGGTCGACGATCCGGAGAAGGCGATCCAGGTCGTCAACGGCCTGCTGAACCACCTCGGCCAGCTGCTCGCGCTCTCGGCGAGCTCACCCTTCTGGCGCGGTGAGCCGACCGGGCTGCGTTCGAGCAGGCAGATGGTCTTCGCGGCGTTCCCGCGCTCCGGGCCGCCGCCGCGATTCCGCAACTACGACGACTATGCCGAGGTGATCGGCCAGCTCGAGAAGACGGGCTGCATCGCGGACTACACGCACATCTGGTGGGACATCCGGCTCCACCCACGGCTCGGCACCGTCGAGATCCGCATCTGCGACGCGGTGACCGATCTCGACGACGTCGTCTCGCTGACGGCGTTCTGCCAGGCGCTCGTCAAGCACTACTGCGAGCAAGTCGAGCGCGGCGAGACCGTGCCCTCGTATCACCGCATCCTCACAACCGAGAACAAGTGGCTGGCCGCGCGCTACGGCCTCGAGGCGCCGGTGATGGATCTCACGACCGGGCGGCGGAACCGCGTGCCGGTCGCTCAGCTTGTGCGGCGGACGCTGAAGGACATCGAGCCGCACGCGCGCGAGCTCGGCGCCGACCGGGAGCTCGAGGGCGTGCTCGAGATCCTGAGCCGCGGCAACGGCGCGGACCGGCAGCTGCGCATCTTCAACGCGAACCGCGACATCGTCGAGGTCGTGCAGGAGATCGCCGCGGCGACCGAGGTCGACGCGGTAGCTGTGTAGGGCGGACCTCCGGGCCGCCTGCGCTCGTATCCCCGGGATGGACCTCCCGGCAGGTAGCGCTCGTATAGTCGGCGCGCGATGGCAGGCTCGGGCCGCCACGAGCGGAGCCGCCTGCGGGCGGCGCGGGCCGGCTCCGTCTCCGACTTCGAGGCGCTCTTTCGCGCCTACTGGCCGCGCGCGCACCGCGCGGCATACCTGGTCGTCCATGACTCCGCCGCCGCCGAGGACATCGCCCAGGAGGCGTTTCTCGCCGCGATCCGCGCACTCGACCGCTTCGACCGCAGCCGCCCGTTCGGCCCCTGGCTCCACCGGATCGTCGTCAACCGCGCGATCGACTGGGCGCGGGCCCGAGCTCTGCGTGCCGAGGCGGAGCTGGACGAGCGACCGGCGCCGGACGCGCGGCCCGAGCTCGATGACCCCACGCTGGCGGCCCTGGCGCGTCTCTCCCCGGAGCACCGCGCCGTGATCGTCCTCCGGCACCTACTCGAGTACACGCCCGGCGAGATCGCGGAGTTGCTCGACCTGCCACGCGGGACGGTCAACTCGCGCCTGCGCCGCGGCCTCGACGAGCTCGCGCGGAGCGTGGAGCGATGAGGCTCGACGACGTGCGGATCCCGGACGAGGACGCCGCCGAGGACCGCGCATGGCACGTCGCTCGGGCGGCGTACGAGAGCCGCGCGCCGGCGCCGCACGCACGGCGCGTTCCCGTCCGCGCGCTCGTGCTAGCCGGGGCGATCCTCGCCGTGGCGGCCGCGGCGGCGAGCCCGCCGGGACGCGCCGTCCTCAGCTCGGTGCGGAAAGCAATCGGCGAGGAGCACGCGGCACGAGCGCTGACGCGGCTGCCGACCGGCGGACGGCTGATCGTCGAGTCGTCGTCGGGCCCCTGGCTCGTCTCGGAGGACGGCTCGAAGCGCTTGCTCGGCGACTTTGTCGACGCGGCATGGTCACCGCACGGCCTCTACGTCGTCGCCACCCAGGCCGATGCCGTTGCCGCGGTCGATCCGGGCGGTCGCGTCCGCTGGTCGCTCGCACGCCCGTCGGTCCGCTTCGCGCGCTGGGGCGGCAGTCGCACGGACACGCGCATCGCTTATCTCGCGCGGCGGCGGCTGCGCGTCGTCGCCGGCGACGGAACCGGGGACCGCCCTGCGTGCGGCTCCCCGACCGCCGCCGCGGTTGCGCCCACCTGGCGGCCCGGACCGGTGCACCTGCTCGCCTACGCGGACGCGCACGGCCGGATCTCCGTCGTCGACACGGACACGTGCTCGGTCTCGTGGCGGTCGTCCCCGATCGCGGGGCTGCGCTCCCTCGAGTGGTCGGACGATGGACGTCGCCTGCTCGCGGTCTCGCGGAGCGGGCTGACGCTCTTCGGGGTGGCCGCCGCGCATCCGCTCTCGGTCCGTCCACTGGCTCGCGTCGCGGCGGCGGCGTTCGATCCGCGCAGCCATCGGATCGGCATCGTGCGCGGCCGCGAGGTCCTCCTGCTCGACGGCGACCACCTCGGCCGGCGCCCACGCCGCGTCTTTGCGGGCGCCGGCGGCTTTAGCGATCTCGCCTGGTCTCCGGACGGCCGCTGGCTGCTCGTCGCGTGGGCCGGCGCCGACCAGTGGCTGTTCCTGCGGCCGGACGGCGGCGGCAGGGTGCGGGCCGTCGGCTCGATCGCGGAGCAGTTCGGCGGCGGTCGGTTCCCAAAGCTGGGAGGCTGGTGCTGTCCCGCGCAGTAGGCTGCGCACATGCTCGACGCGGGCAACCATGTCCCCGACGTAAACGTCGCAGTCACGCAGAACGAGATGACGACGATCGCCGAGCTCGCGCAGGACCGGCCGATTCTTCTGCTCTTCTATCTGTTCGACTGGTCGTCGACCTGAACGGACGAGATGGGGCTCCTGCGGGACAGGAGCGAGGAACTCCGCGCGGCCGGCGTCGAGCCGTACGCGATCTCGCGGGACTCGCCGTGGTCGCACATCGCGTGGAAGCAGGCGCTCGACTTCGACGTGACGCTGCTTTCGGACTGGAACGGCGAGGCCGTGCGCGGCTTCGACATCGCGCAGCGGTTCCGCCTCTTCGACGATGTCGCGAGTCGTAGCGCGTTCATCGTCGACCGCAACGGTGTGGTGCGGTTCGCGAAGCGCTACGCGAACAGTGAGGTGCCGGACTTCGATGAGCTGGTCGAAGCCGCGCAGTCGCTCTGACGCAGTAAGGGTACACCCGAGTTAACTCGGGTCCCGACCCTCCCCCCTGCTCACGCGCGAGCGTAACGCGAAGAGACGCACACGTGTGTCACGAGAGTGTCACGAAAGCGTGCCGTTCTCTCCACAGGCTTTACATGCCCATCGCGTGGTACCCGCTGTCGACGTGGAGCGTCGTGGCGGTGACGTTTCTCGCGTCGTCCGACAGCAGGTACGCGGCCGCCGCGCCGACATCGTCGGCGTCGATCGGGCGGCGGAGCGGGGCGCGCTCCTCGACGATCGCCTCCATCGTCGGAAAGCCCGCGATCGACCGGGCCGCGAGCGTCCGCACCGGGCCGGCCGAGATCGCGTTGACGCGGATGTTCTTCTCGCCGAGATCCCACGCCAGGTATTTCACGGACGAGTCGAGCGCCGCCTTTGCGACGCCCATTACGTTGTAGTGCGGCACGGCACGTTCGCCGCCGAGGTACGTCATCGTCACGATCGACCCGCCGCCCGCCGCGACCATCAGCGGCTCGGCGCGCTTCGTCGCGGCGACGAGGGAGTATGCGCTCACGTCGAGTGCGAGCCAGAAGCGATCGCGCGGCGTGTCCGTGAAGCGGCCCTCGAGATCCTCGGCAGCCGCGTACGCAACCGAGTGCACGAGCAGGTCGAGTCGGCCGCCGAACGTGTCGCTCACCTCGCCAAAGACGCGGTCGAGATCCTGATCCGACCGCACGTCGCACTCGGTGACGAGCGGCGACGACACCGACTCCGCGAGCTCGCGGACGTTCTTCTCGATCCGGTCGCCCTGGTACGTGAACGCGAGCTGCGCGCCCCCGTCAGCAAGCCGCTTCGCGATTGCCCATGCGATCGAACGGCGGTTCGCGACGCCCAGCACGAGGCCGCGCTTTCCGTCGAAGGGCCCTGGCACGCGCGGGAGTCTAAACGGGTACGGTGCCGTCCTTGCGTCGCGCCCTCGCTCCCGTGGTCGTCTGCGCGGCGCTCGCGTGGGCGCTACCCGCTGCCGGTGCGCTCCAGCAGATCGACCGTGAGTTCGGCGAGCGCTCGTTGCCGCGCGTTCGCGCCGGTGTGATCCACATGCCGCGCGGCCAGGCGAGCGGTCTGATCCGGGTCATCGCGCGGCTCCGGCCGCCGCCCCTCGCGGCGGCCTACGGGCGCAGCCTCGCCGCAACCGGAAGCTCGCGCCGCCTCGATGTTCGCAGCAGCTCCGCGCGCGCATACCTCGTCCGGCTCGCCGACGCGCAGACGCGAGCGACCGCGCAACTGCGGCGCGCGATCCCGCAGGCGCGCGTCGGCCGGCGCTTCCGGATAGTCCTCGATGGATTGACCGTCATGCTTCCCGCCCGGCGGCTGCCCCAGCTCGTCCGTCTCGGTTTCGTGACGAAGGTCTACGCGAGCCTGCGCTACACGGAGGAGCTGAACCGCAGCCCGTCGGTGATCGGCGCGGACGAGATCCGCCGGATCGCCGGCGCCGACGGGACGGGAATCAAGATCGGGATCGTCGACGACGGGATCGACCAGACCAATCCGTTCTTCGACCCGACGGGCTTCGCGTATCCGCCGGGGTTTCCGCGCGGCGGCCGCAAGTGGACGTCGCAGAAGGTGATCGTTGCGAAGACGTTCCCCGGGCCGAACTCCGGCCGGCCGGGCCGGCTGGGCGTCGACCCGGACTCGTCGTTCCACGGGACGCACGTCGCGGGGATCGCGGCGGGTGATTCGGGGACGACGGCGCCGGCGGGCGGCGACCATCCGCTCGTCACCGGGCTCTCCGGCGTCGCGCCACGCGCGTGGCTCGGCAACTACCGCGTCTTCACCGTGCCGACGCCGATCGG
>VAWW01000048.1:47645-48138 GCA_005884575.1 Actinomycetota bacterium | reverse complement strand
GCGAACGACGCACTAGTGGAGGCCGTCCGCAACGTCGCGGCGGCGGGCGTCGTGCCGGTGATCGCCGCCGGGAACGATCGCGACGAGATGGGCCTCGGCTCCGCAGGCTCGCCCGGGACGGCGCCCGACGCGATCACAGTGGCCGCCGTATCGAGCGGACACGTCTTCGCGCCGGCCTTGACCGTCACGCAAGCGGGTGCGCCGGACGCGCTGAAGCAGATCCCGTTCCTCGGCGCCGCCGGCTTGCTCGCGCCGACGCTCTGGGGCATCCTCGACCAGCCGCTCGTCGATGTCGGCTCGATCGTCGGCCGCGACGGCAAGCCGGTCGAACGCCACCTCTGCGGCCCGCCGGGCGACCTGAGCTCGGTGGACGGGCAGCTACCCGCGCACTCGCTCGACGGCGCGATCGCGCTCGCGCAGCGCGGCATCTGCCCGTTCGTCGGGAAGGCGGCCCAGGCGCGCGCCGCCGGGGCCGTCGGCCTGATCCTCTCCG
>VAWW01000048.1:0-47605 GCA_005884575.1 Actinomycetota bacterium | reverse complement strand
GATCGCGAACGCGGACGGCGACCTGCTGCGGGGCTTCATGGCCGCGAGCGGCGGACGCACCACGTTCCGCGTCGGCCGCGAGACGCTCGAGGACGTGAACGGCCGCAGCGGCGTGATCACCAGCTTCTCGTCCGGCGGCCCGACGGCGTTCGGGCACACGCTCAAGCCGGACGTCTCCGCGCCCGGCGGGCAGATCCTCTCGTCGACGCTGCCGCAGACCGCGGAGACGCGCTTCGCCGTGTTCGACGGCACGTCCATGGCGACGCCGCACATCGCCGGAGCGGCCGCCCTGCTCGTCCAACTCCACCACGCGTGGACGCCGTGGCAGGTGAAGTCCGCGCTCGTCTCGACCGCCGGGGCCGCCTGGGGGAACACGACGCGGACGCGGGAAGCCTCGGTGCTGCTCGAGGGCGGCGGCCTCGCGAACCTCCCGCGCGCGGCCGACCCGAAGCTCTTCACCGATCCCGTCTCGCTCTCCTTCGGCGACCTCGACACGACCAGCGGCTCTGCCAGCCGCGCGACCCTTGTCCGCCTGGTCGACGCCGACGGCGGCAGCGGAAGCTGGCAGGTCCAGCTGGCGCCGCAGTCCGCGACCGCAGGCTCGTCGCTCGACGTGGCGGGAACGATCGACGTCCCCCCCGGCGGGGAGGCCGAGCTCCCCGTCGTCGCGCGCGCCGCTGCGGCGGCGACGCCCGGCGAGCAATACGGCTTCCTCGTCCTGAGCCGCGGCGACGTGGCGCGGCGGATCCCGTACGTGTTCATCGTCGAGCGTCCCGCGCTGGCGGCCCAGCCCGCGATCCCGCTGAAGCGCGTGCAGCGTGGCGACACCCGCGTGGGCGCCGACCGCGTCCAGGCCTACGGCTATCCCGCCGCGCCGTTCGGCAACGCGCCCGACCAGCCCGTGATGCAGGAGGACGGCGCGGAGAAGCTGTACGTAACGCACCTGAACGCGCCCGCCGCGAACATCGGCGTCTCGGTGACGCGTCAGTCGCAGGGATCGCGGATCGATCCATTCCTGCTCGGCGCCGAGGACGAGAACGAGGTGCAGGGCTTCGCCGGGACGCCCGTGGACGTCAACAACCTCACCGCCGACTATCTCGCACCGGTCGGCGCGGCGGCCGCTGCACTCCCGCGGGAGCAGACGTTCTATGTCGCCGTCGACTCGGGTCGCGAGCCCTTCACCGACCGGCGGCAAGCAGGCACCTACGTGCTCCGCTCGTGGGTGAACGACGTCACGCCGCCGAGCGTCCGCCTCGTGACGACACGCGTCGCGGCGGGTCGTCCCACGATCGTCATCCGGACGCTGGACGGGGGCGCGGGCGTCGACCCGTTCTCGCTCACCGTCGGCTACGGACGGACGCTCGTCGGCGCGTCGGACTACGACCCGGTCACGGGGATCGCCGTCTTCCCGCTCCCCGCGCGGGCGGCGAAGCTGGAGCCGGGAAGCAAGACGGTGAAGGTGCAGTCGTCCGACTTCGAGGAGTCGAAGAACGTCAACACGACCGGCACGAACATCATGCCGAACACGCGCTTCGCGAACGTCACGCTGCGCGTCGTGGCCGGCCCCGTCGTGACGTGGCTCCAGCCCCGCCCGAGAGCCTGCGTCGGGAGGACGGCGCGGCTCGCCGTCGTCGCAAGTTCGCCGGCGGCGATCCGCGGCGTCCGCTTCGTCGACGGGACGCGCGCGATCGCGCGCGTCCGGAAGCCGACAACCGGCATTGCCCGAATAGCGTGGCGGACGAAGGGACTGCGGCGCGGCCCGCACACGATCGCCGCGATCGCCACGGACGCCGACGGGCGCGTTGCCTCGGCGCGGCGTATCGTGCGCGTGTGCCGGTAGAGCCGCGCGTCGCTGTCGTCACCGGCGCCTCCTCGGGGATCGGCGAAGCCATCGCGCGCGATCTCGCCGAGCGCGGCTGGCGCTGCGTCCTCCTCGCGCGCCGGGAGGATCGGCTCCGCACGCTTGCCGAGGAGCTCGGCGGCGAGTACGAGCTCTGCGACGTCGGCGACCGGGAGTCCGTCGCACGCGCCGCTTCGGCTGTCCTCGAGCGCCACCGGCGGATCCACCTGCTCGTGAACAACGCCGGCATCCCCGCCCGAATGAGCTTCCTCGAGAGCGAGCCGGAACGGATCGAGCAGGTCGTGCGGACGAACTACCTGGGCGGCGTCTGGTGCGTGCGGGCGTTCCTACCGGGACTCCAGCCGCCGGCGGATGTGGTGAACGTCGTCTCGGTCGCCGGGGAGGTCGCCGCCCCGGGCGGCCCGTACTCGGCTTCGAAGCACGCCCAGCTCGCGTTCTCGCGGACGGCGGCCGTCGAGCTCGGCCGGCGGGGAATCCGTGTCCACACGGTCAAGCCCGGCTTCGTCGAGACCGAAGGCTTTCCGCAGCGCGGACTTCCCCGGCTCGCGCGACGGCTCGTCATCGGGCCGGAGGACGTCGCGCGGCACGTGCTCGAATCGCTCGAGCGCGGCCGTGGCGAGACGACGGTGCCGCGCTACTACCGAGCCGCCGCCGTGCTCCAGGCGCTCGCGCCGAATCTCTTGGTGCGCATGCTCACACGGCGCGGTCCCCGCTCTAGAATCGGCGCATGAGCGGGATCGTGCCCTCGGTCGACGAGATCGCGAGCGTCGCCGAGTTCCGCGCGGCTCTGCGCGCGTTCCTCCGGCGCAGCGAGAGGATCGCCCGCCAATGCGGACTGACACCGCAGCGCTACCTCCTGCTGCTGATGATCAAGGGCGCGAAGGATGGGAGCGAGCAGTCGACGGTGACGGAGCTCGCCGAACGGCTGCAACTCGCGCAGAGCACAGTGACGGAGCTGGTCCGGCGCGCCGAAGAGGCCGGACTGCTCGCGCGCGAGCAGTCGTCCAAGGACGGCCGCGTGGCGCACCTGCGGCTGACCGAGGAAGGCGAGCGGCGACTTCTCAGCTCGTTCACCGAGCTCGGCACAGAGCGGCGGCAGCTGCGCGACGCCTTCGCGCACATCTCCGACTTCGGGGCGAGCGCTGTCTAAGGCGGCGCTTGCGCTGCCGATCTCAGGACGCGCGGGCTCTGACCGCGCGTCCGTCTGAAATGACCGGTCGACACACGCGAACTATCTCGGGGCGGCTCTAAGGCGGCGCTTGCGCTGCCGATCTCAGGACGCGCGGGCTCTGACCGTCGGGGCGGCTCTAAGGGCTGACCGGCGTCGGCGGCTTCGTCGAGGGCGTGGCGATCGTGACGGCCTCGCAGTTCTTGACGACGTCGATTGCATCGACGACCGCCTTGTCGTTCCCCTCGCCGCAGTCGATCACGTCCTTCGTGCCGTCCGCGGCGAGGATCGTGTCGCTGCCGTCGCCGCCAAAGAGCTTGTCCGCGCCGGGACCGCCGTCGATCACGTCGTTGCCCGGACCGCCGTCGAGCATGTCGTTGCCGGCGCCGCCGACCAATGTGTCGTTGCCGCCGCGGCCGAGGATCGTGTCGTCGCCGCCGCTCCCGGGCAGGTAGTCGGCCCGCGCGGTACCGACGATCCGCCTCCCTTTCGGCCGCTTCGGCGAGCGGGTGACCGCATCGCTGGGAGCGGACTCGACCGTCGCCGTGCCGTACGCGTTCGTCGCGGTCAGCTTGACGCGGATCGTGGAGCCGAGGTCACCAGAGCTGACGACGTAGCGGTTCTTCGTCGCCTTTGGGAGTGCGCGGCAGGTCGCGCCGGTCGCATCGCAGCGCTCCCACTGGTACGTGAACGTGAACGGCGTGTCGCCGGACCACGTGCCCGTCGTGGCACGCAGCAGGACACCCGGCTTCGCAAGTCCCGTAATAACAGGGAGCCCTCCACTCGAGGGCGGGAAGTGGCGCTCCGGCAGCGTCGGGAACGTGTGATTCGAGAACTGCGTCGCCGACTTGATCGGATTCGTGGCGGTGACGAAGCTCCGGATCGTCTTGTCGACGTCGGCCGGCTGCAGCACGTAGGTGGTCGACGTCGCGCCGGGGATGTCGACGCAGCTGGTGAGCGTCCCGAAGGCATCGCAGCGCTTCCATTGATACGTGTACGTGATCGGGAAAAGCCCCTGCCAGATACCGCTCGTCGTAGTCAGTGTCTGCTTCACGTAGTTTTGTCCGGTGATCACCGGCGAACCATGGTTGACCGGCGGGGGTCCCGTGATCGGCTTCGTGGGAACAGCGCGGACGTACGTCGTTCCGACGTCGTTCGTCGCGTAGATCGTCACGCTGAGGTCCCAGTTCGCGAGATCAGATGTCGGCGTGAAGAACGACGAGGTGGCGCCCGCGATGTCGTAACAGTTCTTCGTCGTGTCCTCGCATTTCGTCCATTGGTATTTGAACGTGATCGGCGTCCGGCCCACCCAGGTTCCGGTCGTCGCACTGACGAGGAAACCGATCTGCGGCGCGTCAAATCCCGTCGGCAGCGAGATCGTCGGAAGCGCGGTGTTCACAGGTCCCGGGCCGCCCGTGATCGTGGCGGTCGGACCGGCGGTCGCCGAGACGGCGTTCGGCCCGAAGCTCCAGCCGTTCGAGCCCGTGACGATCACCTTGAGCTTGTACCCGACGTCCACGCCGGTCAGGTTGTAGGTCGTCCCGCCGGAGCCCACGTTGACGCAGAAATTCGTCGCGTCGCAGCGCTGCCACTGGTACGTGAACGTGACGTTGTACGGGGGCCTCCACGTATCCGGGTTCGCGTTGACGGTGAGCGTCGACCCCTGGCTCGCGGAGCCGCTGAGCGTCGGGCTACCTGCCTGCAGCGTCGCCTGCTCGTCCGGTGCGAAGTTCGTCCCGGCCACGATGGGACTTGTCGATCCGATCGCGTAGATCCCTGGGTTCGTGCCCGCGTGCGAGTAGAGGACCCTTCCCGAGGGCGAGTAGGCGGATCGCTGTTCGTCAGCCGCGTCTGCGCTCCGCCTCCGGCCGACACGCTGTAGATCTGGTGGCCCGTGGCGGGCGTTCCGTCGCGGTCAGACTCGAAGACGACAGTTCCGCTAGTCAGGGAGTAGGTCGGTCGCGTGTCGTTCGCGCCGCTCGACGTGATCTGCGTCTGTCCGGTGCCGTCGGCATTCATCGTCCAGATCGAGTACGTGCCCGTCGTGGGCTTGCGGGAGAAGGCGATCCTCGTGCCGTCGGGGGACCACGCCGGATCCTTGTCCTCGGCGGCGCTATTCGACAGGTTGGTGATCGAGCCGGTTCCGTCGGACGCGCGGACCTTGATCTCGCCTGCGTCGACGTACGCGATCTTCGTTCCGTCCGGGGAGAAGGCCGGATCGGTTCCGGTGCCCGACAACGTGACCGTCGCTCCGCCGGGTGCCGGTGGATTCGGGACGGTCAGAACCTTGATCACAGCGCCGTCCTCATAGGCGATCTTGGTCCCCTCGCCATTCCACGACGGGTTCGATCCGGTCGCGGCCACCGTCTGCGAGCTCGTGCCGTCGCTCTTTGCGACCACGATCCCCGTCCCGTCCGAGTAGGCGATGAGGCCCTCGCCGCCGGGCACGGCAGCGCCCGCCGAGAGCGGCAGCAGCGTCATGCACGCTCCTCCGGCCAGGACGGCTCCGACACGAAGAATCCAGCTTTTCACTGATACGTTTTATCGGTTAGAAGGGATATACGCCAGACCCAAAGGGGTAAAGATTTTATGAGCGCCGTAGGAGATACCAGCCTACCGAGACGATGGATTCCCCCTCCGGCGCAATGCGAAGCGCCTCCTCCCGTGCGTCGCCCTCGCAGGCGGCGAGATCCAGGTAGGTCTCGAGCTCGCGCGTCTCACTGTGGAACTCCGCGCGTAGGAGCACGAGGCGGTTCGCGTCGAAGAGCCCGCGCATGTCGGCGTCCGGCAGGAGCCGCCTGTGCGAGGGGTCGCGGGCACGCTCGAAGCGGTCGAGCTCGAGGGCTTCGAGCGGATCGGCCGGCGCCAGCTGGTCGACGACGAGGACATGGCCGCCCGGCCGGGTGACTCGGGTCAACTCGGCGACGACGAGCTCCGGCCGCGCGATGTGGTGGAGCGTCCGCATCGTCCCCGCGAGATCGAACGACCCTGAGGGGAACTCGAGATGCGTGGCGTCGCCCTCGAGAAACGTCGCGTTGGCGGGCGCCCGCTCGCGGGCGAGGGCCAGGAGCTCGGGCACGACGTCCACGCCGACGACCTCGCGGACGTGCGGCGCGAGCGCGAGCGCCAGCGCCCCCGCCCCGGTGCCTGTGTCCAAGGCGCGCTCGTCGCCGCGCGGGAGGACGAAGTGCTTTACATGCTCGGCGAGCTCGGCCGCGCGCGCATCCTGCCTGGCGGCGACGCGTTCGGCGCTCCGCACGAAGCGCTGCCGAAGCGAATCGTCAGCCATCGACGACCGTCCGCCGCGCGCGTGTCGGGCCTGACGCAATTCCGCAGACGAGCTCGTACGTGATCGTCCCCGCGACGCGCGCATGCGCTTCCGCGAGCACGCCGTGGCCGAGCAGCACGACCGGGGTTCCGACTGGCAGCTCGCGGTCGAGCTCGACGGCGAAGGCATCCATCGAGATCGTCCCTACGACGCGGCGCGGCTCACCCGCGACGCGGATCTCGGTGCCCGTCAGCGCGCGGCGGAAGCCATCCGCGTAGCCGACCGGCACGATGCCGATCCAGGTCGGGCGCTCCGCGACGTAGCGGCGTCCATACCCCGTACTCTCGCCGGGTTGGAGCTGCTTCACCTGGGCAAGGTGGCTCTGCCAGTGCAGCACCGGCTGGAGTCCGTCCTCGGCGGGGTCGGTGCCGAACGGGGAAAGGCCGTAGAGCGCGATCCCGCAGCGTGCGGCGTCGAAGCGCGCGGACGGATAGCGCAGCGCGCCGGCGCTGTTCGCGATGTGCCGCGTCAGGTGCGAATGCGCGTCGGTCGCCGCGCGGAAGCGCTCGACCTGATGCTCGGTGAATGCCGCATCGCAGTCGGCCGACGCCAGGTGGCTCATCAGCCCGACGACCTCGACCGGCGGCACCGGCAGCTCGGCGAGGCCCCACCGGCCCATGCCGGTGTCGAGCTTCAGGTGAACGGGAATGCCCGGCGGGATCTCCGAGCCGGAGACGACGAGCTCGAGCCCGGCGTCGCGCGCGTGCCCGATCTCGCGGTTCCCCGCCGGGCCCATCACGATGATGCGAACGCCCGGGAACTCGCGGCGCAGCTCGAGCGCCTCAGGGACGGTCGCAACGCAGAGCGCAGTCGCACCGGACCCGAGCGCGGCGCCGGCGACATGCGCGGCTCCATGGCCGTAGCCGTTCGCCTTGACCACGGCCCAGAGCTCGGCGGCGTCGAGCGCGCGCGCCAGCGTCCGTGCATTCCGGCGCAAGGCGGCGAGATCGACCGTGACCTCGGAGCGGTACATCAGCCGAGGGCGCGGGGCAGGGCCGCGATCACGTCGCTCGCCACGAGGCCCGCGCGCTGCGGTGCCTCGATCGACGCCTTCTGCGCGGCGGCGGCGGCGGCCGCGGTTGCGAGTCGCGGCTCCATCCCTTTCGCGAGGAACGCGCCGATGACGCCGGTGAGGACGTCGCCCGTCCCCGCCGTCGCGAGCGAGGGCAGACCGTGCGCGACGACGAGAACGCCCTTGCCGGACTCCGCGATGAGCGTGTCCGCGCCTTTGAGCAGCACGATGCAGCGGAAGCGCTCCGCCGCCTCCCGGACCGCCTTCAGCCGGTGCGCCGAGATCCAGCCCGACTCGCGGCCGAGCAGGCGGCCGAGCTCACCTGCGTGCGGCGTCAGCACCCGCGGAGCCGGCCAGTCGCCCGGCTCAAGCTCGAAGAGCGCGTCCGCGTCGACGACCACTGGCACGTGCAGTTCCGCAAGCAATTGGCGGACGAGCTCGTGTACGCCGTCGCCGCGGCCGAGTCCCGGGCCGAGTGCGACCGAGCCGGCCTTCGCGGCGAGCTCGAGCACGTCGTCGGCGCCGCCCAGCGGACGCTTCACCGCCTCGAGGAGCCGCTGCTCGAGCACGGGCAGAGCGGACTCCGGCGCCACGACCGTCACGTAGCCGGCGTCGGCGCGCATCGCCGCCGCCGCCGTCAGCGACGGCGCGCCCGTGAGCCCGGGAGAGCCGCCGACGACGATCACATGTCCGGCGGTGTACTTGTTGTCCTCCGGCCCGCGCCGCGGCACCTCGCTCAGAACGTCGAGGCGGACGAGCCGGTGCTCGGTCTCGAGCTGGTCGAGGCCGATGTCCGCGACGTGCACGACGCCGCAGTGGAAACGGCCGGGCGCGACCTCGACGCCCACCTTGCGGCCGTGGAACGTCACCGTCTCGCGCGCGCGCACGGCTGCGCCCGCGATCTCGCCGGTCGACGCGTCGACGCCCGACGGGAGGTCGATCGCGAGCACGGGGACGCCGGCGCCGTTGATCCGCTCGATCAGCGCGGCCGCCTCGGCGCGCGGCTCGCCCTGGAAGCCCGTGCCGAACAGCGCGTCGACGACGACCTCTGGATCTCCCAGATCGTGGTCGTCCGACTTCGCGTCGACGATCCGGACGTCGCAGCCGGAGCCGCGCAGGAACTCCGCCGCGATCCGGCCGTCGCCGCCGTTCGCGCCGCCGCCGGCAACGACGGTGTAGCGGCGCGCGCCGTGGAAGACGTGCAGTGCAACCCGTGCGGCCGCCTCGCCCGCACGTTGCATCAGGACGTCGACGTCGTGACCCGCCTCCGCGGCCTTCATCTCCTCCGCCGTGTAAAGAGGCTCGAAGCTCACGTCCCCGGCCGCCTTTCGCTCCCGCGCCGCGGAGCGGCGCTCCGCGAAAGGCTGACGCCGCTGACGGCACGATGCTCTCCGGGCCCGTACCGAGTCGTACTGTGCCCTCCGGCCTCGCACCGCCAGCGGCGCCCCGAGAACGTGAGCAAGCTCATTCCGCGTCGACGACGACGGCGACCGCTGCGGCGAGCTCGCGCGAGTGCGTCATCGAAAGGTCGACACGACCGGCCTCCACGCTCTCGGCCCACTCGGCCGCGCGTCCGTGCAGTGTGACGGACGGCTTCGGCCGGCCGACGATCTCGATCTCGCGCCATGCGAACGCGCGCGCAACGCCGAGGCCGAGCGCCTTGCCGACGGCCTCCTTGCCCGCGAACCGTCCCGCGTAGCTCTGCGCGGGGTTCTTGCGCGAGTCGCAGTACGCGCGCTCCGCGTCCGTGAAGCATCGCTCACGGAAGCCGGGATAGCGATCGAGCGCACGGCGGATTCGCTCGATCTCGATCAGATCCACACCCACGCGCATCCTCACGTCCCTGGCCGCCTTCGGCTCCCGCGCGGCGGAGCCGCGCTCCGCCGAAGGCTGACGACGCTGACGCCACGAACCGAGGCCGCGGGGTGCCGGGCCGTACCCCACGTACTGTCCGCGCACCCCGCGGCGATGGCTCGCGGCGTCAGCGCCGCCCCAGGAACGTGAGGCATCCGCTCTACGCGTGCTCCTCGAGCCAGTCCGGCAGGTGCGCCAGGGACGAGACGATCCCGTCCGGCCGCACGTCGGTGTCCTCCACGGCGTCCGGTCGGAACTTGCCCGTGCGGACGAGAATCGTCCGCAATCCGAACCGCTGCGCACCGGCGATATCGGCTTCGACGTCGTCGCCGACCATCCACGTCAGCTCGGGGTCGGCGTCGAGCGCCTCGCACGCCGCACCGAAGTACGCGGGGCTCGGCTTCCCGAGGACGGTCGCCTCGGTCTCGGCGGCGTATTCGAGCCCGGCGACGAACGCACCCGCGTCCAGCAGCGGCCCGTGCTTCGTCTGCCACCAGCGGTTGCGGTGGAGGCAGTAGAGGTCGGCGCCCATCTCGAGTTCCGAGAAGGCGCGGGCGAGGTTCATGAAGCTGAAGACGAGGTTCGTCTCGGGCGTCTCGTCCGCGCCGCCGAGCAGGACGGCGTCGGCGTCCTCGCCGACGAGCTCGACACCCTCGAGGTCCGCGACGATCGCGTGCATCGTCAGAGCGAGGATGCGCTTGCCGGCGAGCGCCCGCGCGGCCGCGGCGGCAGGCGTCTGGAGCTCGTCGTCGTCAAGCTCGACGCCGAGGCTGCGCATGTCCGCGGCGAGTTGCGCCCGCGAACGGGTCGTGTTGTTCGTGACGAAGCGGAGCCGGTGCCCGTCCCGCCGGAGCCGTGCCACAGCGTCCGCGGCGCCGGGGATCGGCTCGCCCGAAACGTGCAGGGCTCCGTCCAGGTCGATCAGAATCGCTGCCATATGGATGCAGACTCTATTCGCGTGACGCGAAGCGTCGTGCTCCCGGTCACCGAAGTCGAGTTCCGGACCTCGCGGTCGAGCGGCCCGGGCGGGCAGCACGCGCAGAAGTCCGAGACCCGCGTCGAGGCGCTGCTCAACGTCGAGACGACGAGCGCGCTGACCGAGGCGCAGAAGCGCCGCGTCGTTGCGAAGGCCGGGCCGCTACTCCGCGCGGTCGCCCAGGACGAGCGGAGCCAGCTGCGGAATCGCGAGCTCGCGCTCGAGCGCCTGGTCGAGCGGCTGCGCGAGGCGCTGCGCGTCGAGCGGCGAAGGGTTCCGACGAACCCGAGCAAGGCCGCCAAGGAGCGCCGCCTCGAGCAGAAGCGCCGCCGCGGCGAGACGAAGAAGCTCCGGAGGCCGCCCGGCTAGCGCGACCAGCTCGGCGCGGCGGCGTCGCGCGCGAGCACGCGCTCGGCACCGCCCGCGGTGGGCAGCGACACCACGAGCTCCGGATCGTCCGGCCGGCCGACCTCGACCAGGACCTGCGTCCCGTCACGCGCGATCGCTGTCGCCGTCGCCAGCTCGTTGCGCCCCCGAACCGGCAGGACGCGGCGGTGGCCCTCGCGCACGTCGAACACCACCGGCCGGCACTCGAACTCGAACGCGAGGCAGGCGAGCAGTCGCGTCCCCCGCGCCGAGAACCCGATCGGCTCGATGCCGGTCGCCGCGTGCAACGACGGTTCGCTCCCATCGTCGAGGACATGCTTGCCGCCTCCGTCGGCGCGCATCAGCCAGAGCTCCGCGATCGGCCCCGGTCGGCTGCGACGGTACGCGATCCACGACTGCCCCCATACCGGGTCGCTGCTCCGCCGGTCGCGCGTCAGGCGCATGACGCGACCGTCGGCGAGCCGGACCGCGTAGACGTCGCTCGGACGGGGCTCATCGCCGTGGCCGTAGTTGCGCGCGAATGCAACCGCTTCGCCGTCCGGCGAGAAGCTGGAGCTGCAACAGACGTCGTCGCGAACGAGCACGCGCCGGGTGCGCGACCGCACGTCGACGATCACGAGTCCGCGTGCGCCCGCGAGCGCGAACCGGTCGCCCGACGGCGCCCACGCTCCCCCGTATCCGGCTCCGACACGGATCGTCGTACCGCCCACGTCGCGGAGGTAGTAGGTCGGCGCCGTTGCGGGGCCTCCTAGGACGCCGTACGCGAGCCACTTTCCGCCGGGCGCGACGTTAGGCAGGACCGCGTTCCGGACAGCGAGCCGCCCGTGCGTGCCGTCGAGCCGCGCGACCCACACCGACGTGCGCTCGCCGACCGTCCGCTGAAACGCGAGCTCGAAGCGGCCGTCGCTCTTCGGCCCGCCGCCGCAGCCGGCGACGAGCGCGGCGAGCGCCACCAGCGCTGCGGCGCTACTCGACCGTGACCGTCTTCGCGAGGTTGCGCGGCTGGTCGACATTGAGTCCGCGCAGCCGCGCGATCCGGTAGGCGAGGAGCTGTAGCGGCAGCACCGCGAGCACCGCCTGCAGGAAGTTCGGCGTGCGCGGGACATAGATCACGTCGTCCGCGTGGTGCTGGATATCCTCGTTGCCGTCCGTTGCGATCGCGATGACATGCGCGCCGCGTGCGCGCGTCTCCTGGATGTTCGAGACGATCTTGTCGTAGACGTGGATGTTCGTCGCGACGACGACGACCGGCGTTCCTTCCTCCAGCAGCGCGATCGGTCCGTGCTTCATCTCGCCGGCCGAGTACGCCTCGGTCGGGATGTACGAGATCTCCTTTAGCTTGAGCGCGCCCTCGAGCGCCACGGGCAGCCCGATGTGGCGGCCGAGGTAGAGGAAGAACGGCTTGTCGTAGAAGCGCTGCGCGATCTCCTCGATCGGATGGTTTCCCTCCAGGAACTGCTCGATCTTCTCCGGCAGCTCGTAGAGCTGGTCGAGGATGAACTCGACCTCCTCCGCCGGCAGCGTCTTTCGCTGTTGCGCCAGCTTCAACGCGATCAGCGAGAGCAGCGCGACCTGCGCGGTGAACGTCTTCGACGCGGCGACGCCGACCTCGAGCCCGCAGCGCGTGTAGAGCACCGACTCCGCCTCGCGCGTGATCTGCGTCCCCATCATGTTCGTGATCGCGAGCGTGTGCGCGCCGCGCTCGCGGGCGAGCTTGATCGCGTTGACGGTGTCACGCGTCTCGCCCGACTGCGAGATCCCGATGACGAGCGTGTCCTTCGACAGCACGGGATTGCGGTAGATCCACTCGCTCGCGATATCGGGCTCGACCGGCAGTCGCGCCCACTCCTCCATGATGTACCGGCCGACGACGCCCGCGTGGTACGCCGTGCCGCAGGCGACGATGACGATACGGCGGAGATTGCGGATCTGCTCCTCGTCGAGCCCGAGGCTGTCGAGCACGAGATGCCCGTGACGGACACGGTCGCCGATCGTCTCGCGCACCGCCTCCGCCTGCTCGTAGATCTCCTTGAGCATGAACGTCTCGTAGCCGCCCTTCTCGGCCGCCTCGTCGTCCCAGTCGACCGAAATCACGTCGGGCGCGCTGCCGTCCGCGCGGTGGAACTGCGCGCCGGCAGGCGTGATCGAGACGACGTCCCCGTCGTCCGGGAACATGACGCGGTCGGTATGGGCGAGAAACGCGACGACGGACGACGCGAGGAACATCTCGCCGTCGCCGACGCCGACGACGAGGGGAGTCTGGCAGCGCACGCCGACGAGCAAGTCGGGATGGTCGTGGTGGATGACGACGAAGGAGAAGTGGCCCTCGAGTCGCGCGTAGACGTTCTGCACGGCCTGGGCGAGATCGTCGCCGGCGGCGAGCCGCTGCTCGATCAGGTGCGTCACGACCTCAGCGTCGGTCTCGGAGGTGAAGGTGTGCCCCTCGGCGGTCAGCTCGTCGCGCAGCTCGCGATAGTTCTCGACGATCCCGTTCAGGACGATCGCGATCTTCTCCGTGTCGCAGCCCGCCAGCGGATGTGCGTTCTGTTCCGTGACGCCGCCGTGCGTCGCCCAGCGCGTGTGGCCGAGGCCGTGGTTCGACAACGAGCCGTTCTGGCCGGCGGCCTCTTTCAGGTTCTGGAGGTTGCCGACCGCGCGGACGTAGTCGAGTCCGCCGGCCTCACGCAGCGCGATCCCGGCCGAGTCGTAGCCTCGGTACTCGAGGCGCTCGAGGCCCTGGAGGAGCAGCGGCTTCGCCGCACGGGGACCGACGTACCCGATGATCCCACACACGTGGAGCCCCCTTTCGCCGCCGTGACCGCCCGACCTCGTTTTCCCTGGAAATCCGGCCCTCGAAACGCGCAGAGCCCGGCTTGTCGAGCCACTCCCGCGCCGGAGTGGGTCAGCCGAGCTCTCGAGAGACGAGAACCGCGATCGTATCACAGAGGCTTTCCGCTTTCGAGGTCGTTTCCGCCTCCGCGAGAACCCTGATCAAAGGTTCGGTTCCCGACGGACGTACGAGCACGCGGCCCTGTCCCGCGAGCTCCGCGTTCAGGCGCTCGGCCTCGTCGAGGATGGCCTGCGGCACCTCGCGGCGCGTCACGCGAACGTTCTGCTTCACCTGTGGGAAGAGTGGCATCACAGCGGCCGCCTCCGCGAGCGTCCGCCCGTCGAGCGCCGCGCAGAGCAGGAGCGCGGCGGCGAGTCCGTCGCCGGTGACGTGGTCGCGCAGGTAGATGATGTGGCCGGACTGCTCGCCGCCGAGGACGCCCTGCTCGCGGCGCAGCGCCTCGAGCACGTAGCGGTCGCCGACGTCGGTCGTGACGACGCGGATCCCGCGCTCTTCCATCAACCGGTGGAAGCCGAGGTTCGTCATCTGCGTCACGGCGACCAGGTCGACGCCGAGATCCAGCGCGAGAATCGCGACGATCTGGTCGCCGTCGACGACGTTGCCGTCCCCGTCCACGGCGAGCATACGGTCGCCGTCGCCGTCGAACGCGATGCCGAGATCGAATGCGCCGCTCGTCACCGTCTGTTGCAAGGCGCGGAGGTCGGTCGCGCCGCAGCCGACGTTGATGTTCGTGCCGTCCGGCTCGTCGCCGATCGTCGTCGTCCGGGCGCCGAGCTGCTCGAAGGCGGCCGGCGCGAGCCCTGAGTAGGCGCCGTTCGCACAGTCGACGACGATGTGCAACCCCGAGAGATCCGACCCGAATCGTTCGACGACGTGCTCGAGATAGCTGTCGGTCGCGACATCGACGTGGTCGACGGTGCCGCCGCCGATGCCTGGCCGGTCCAGCAGCGCCTCGATCTCCTCTTCCGAGGCGTCTGAGAGCTTCTGGCCGTCGCGGTCGAAGAACTTGACGCCGTTGTACTCGGGCGGGTTGTGCGACGCGGAGATGACGACGCCGAGATCGAGCGCGAGCAGCGCGACGGCCGGTGTCGGGAGTACGCCCGCGAGCACGGCATTGCCGCCTGCCGAGACGACACCGCGCGCGAAGGCCTCCTCCAGCTCGACGCCGGACGCGCGCGTGTCGCGGCCGACGAAGACGCGGCCTCGGCCGGACCAGAGCGTTGCGGCGCGGGCGAGACGTTCGACGAGCTCCGGCGAGATTCCGTCGCCGACGATCCCACGGACGCCGTCCGTGCCGAAGTACCGGCGGGCCACAGCGCCGGCGGCTAGCGCTTCGAGAACTGCGGCGCCTTGCGCGCCTTGTGCAGCCCGGCCTTCTTGCGCTCGACGATGCGCGCGTCGCGCGTCAGGAAGCCCTCGCGCTTCAGCGGCAAGCGCAGCTCCGGGTTCGCCTCGACGAGCGCGCGCGCGATCCCGTGTCGGACCGCGCCGGCCTGCCCGCTCGGGCCGCCGCCGTGGACGCGAACGCGGATGTCGTAAGTGCCCTCGACGCCGGCTGTCCTCAGCGGCGCGAGCGCGAGCGCGCGGTGCGTGGCGCGCGGGAAGTAGTCTTCGATCGTCCGGCCGTTGAACCAGGTCGTGCCGTCGCCGGGACGGAGGATCACGCGCGCGACCGACGTCTTGCGTTTGCCGGTGCCGCGGTATTGGGCGAGTTGACTCATGCGTTCTCCAGGTCGAGCGGCTTCGGAGCCTGCGCCTCGTGCGGATGCTCCGGGCCTGCGTAGATCTTCAGCTTCGTGAGCTGCTTGGCTGCGAGACGGTTCTTCGGCAGCATGCCCTTGACCGCGACGCGCAGGACTTCGGTCGGCCGGCGCTCGAGCTGCTCGCGCAGCGTGCGGCTGCGCAGGCCGCCTGGATACCCGGAGTGCCGGAAGTACTGCTTCTGGTCGAGCTTGTTGCCCGTCACGGTGATCTTCTCGGCGTTGACGACGATCACGAAGTCGCCGGTGTCGACATGCGGGGTGTACTGCGGCTTGCCCTTGCCGCGCAGGGTGTCGGCGATGCGCGTGGCGAGACGGCCGAGGGTTTGACCCTCGGCGTCGACGAGGTACCACTCGCGCGCGACCTCGCCCGGCTTGGCGTTGTACGTCTTCGTGCTCATGCGAAAAGAAGGCGCAGAGGCTGCGCCGAGGGCGGAGGATAGCAGCTATCCGGCTTCGCCAAGCGGCTCCGGGGCCGGCTCGCGGGCGACGATCCAGGCCGCCGGAGCGATCGCGAGCACGGCCGCGCCGACCGCGAGGGAGATCACGCCCAGGGTCTCGAGGGCGAGGCCGCCGAGCAGCGCGAAGGCCGCGCCGAGCAGCTGGCCGATCAGGTCGTTGAAGCCGAACAGGCGGCCGCGCTCGAAGACCCGCGTCCGGTCGGCCATCTGCGCGGCCGCAGCGACGTACGCCACGTTCCAGCCGAGCCCGAGCCCGAAGAGGAGCACCGCGGTCATCGCCACGCCGCTGAACCAATCCAGCGTCAGCGTCGAGATCGCGATCGTGACAAGGCCGGCGACGAGCGACGCCGTGCGGCCGACGCGGTCGACGAGCGCGCCGACGACGAGCACGAGCACGTACATCCCGAAGACGTGCGCGCTGATGATCGGGAAGATCTTGTCCTGGGCGTGGTGGTGTTGCTCGACGACGACATAGCCGGCGAGGTTCATCACCGAGACCATGATCGCCTGCGCGGAGAACGAGGCGAGCATCGCGGGCAGCACGCCCGGGCGGCGAACGATCTCGCGGAGCGGCGCCGCTTTGCCCGTCTGATCCTCGCCGGCATGGGCGCCGATCTGCTCGCCGATCCACTTTGGATCCGGACGTACGAACTGGATGACCACGCACGCGAGAACGCTGATTCCCGCGGCGACGAGCCAGGGGACGGTCAGCGAGTCGGCGGCGACCTTCCTGTTGGCGAAGAGCGGCTGGAAGACGGTCGGGCCGAGAATCGCGCCGAAGACGGACCCGACGAGCACGTAGGAGATCCCGCGTGCGCGCCGTGCCGCCGGATACATGTCTCCGGCCGCGGTGCGAATCAGCTGCGAGACGCCTGTCGCCGCGCCGATCATCACGAACCCGACGACGACGGCTGGGATCGAACGCGTATGCGTCGCGAGCGCGGTGACAACGCAGCCCAGGGATGCGAGCGCGTAGCCGACGGCGAGAACCGGCACGCGCCCCCGGCGGTCCATCAACCGTCCTGCCGGCAGGGCGGTGAGTCCGGCCGAGACGAGGAAGATCGCCGGGCCGAGACCGAGCAGTCCGCGCACGCCCGTGACGAGGACGAACGTCAGGGACGCGACGGCCGCGACGAGCTGGAGCACCACGGAGTTGACGCCGAGCGTCAGCGCGAGAATCGCGGTGTTGCGCCGGATGGGGAGATTCAGCTCAGGCACTCGCACAGCATCTCGCGAAAGAGACGCGCGCCGCCGTGCGACGGGTGGCGGACGTAGGGTGCGTCGATGGCCGCTGCGGCGAGCCGGCCGACGGCGATCGTGCGGCGTCCGCTCGTCAGCTCGGAGAGGAAGGGCCGCGACTCCGCCACTTCGGCGCGAGTCGGGCAGCGATTGGAGCACGCGGTGCCGGGATGCGTCGGGACGACGTTCCAGAGGAGGACGTCGTCCTCGAGCCCGAGCTCGGCGAGCACGGCGTGCATGATCGTCGCGCTCGCCTCCGCCGGCCCGTCCCCGCTCAGCTGCCGCTCGGACGTGAACGGGATGC
Organism: Actinomycetota bacterium; assembly: GCA_005884575.1. Classification (GTDB taxonomy): domain Bacteria; phylum Actinomycetota; class Thermoleophilia; order Gaiellales; family Gaiellaceae; genus AC-16. The sequence continues at coordinate 30,404 of VAWW01000048.1, read as the reverse complement.
CGCTCACCCGTGCGCCGCGGTAGCCCGCCGCCTCTCCGACGAGGACGAGGGCCGCGTGCGCGCGCGAATCGAGGTACGCGGCGAGGCGACGGCGACGGAGCTCCGAGCAGGCGTACTGGTTGTACGTGCCGCCGATGCGCGTTCCTGCGAGGCGCTCGACGAGCTCCATCGGCTATGCGTACGAGATCAGCTCGAGCAGCGAGCCGTCCGGGTCGCGGAAGTACAGGCTTCGGCCGGTGCCGCCCGCGCCGACTCGGTCCACCGGGCCGAGCTCGATCTCGATCCCGTGCGTCCGGAGGTGCTCGGCGGCCTCCTCGACGGTTCCGTCGAAGGCGAAGCAGAGATCGCTGTTTCCTGGGCGAACCGGATCCGCGGCGCGCGGGTGCGGCGTCGAGTCCGGTCCGTGGACGTTGAGTTGGGCGTCACCGATGCGGTACGCGAAACGGCCCTCCGGCAGCTCGACGATCTCGGCGCCGAGCACCGCGCGGTAGAAATTATTGGATCGTTCCCAGTCCGAGACCGCGATCACGACGTGGTCGATGCGCATCGGGATTAGCCTACGACGCCGTGATCGCCCGCCGCATCGTCGTGCACGGAATCGTCCAGGGAGTCGGCTACCGGTACTGGCTCGCGCGGGCGGCCGAGTCGCGCGGCGTCGCTGGCTGGGTACGGAATCGTCCGGATGGGACGGTCGAGGCGCTGCTGGAGGGCGAGGACGAAGCCGTCGAGTCACTGATCGCGGCTTCCGAGCAGGGTCCGCGCGGGGCCAGCGTGCGTCGGCTGGAGGCGACTCAGGAGCAGGTGACAGGCCTCGCGCGGTTCGTGACTCATTAGCTACACATCCGACACGAACGTGTGCATCCGGAGCCGCCATGCTTGGGGCATGCGAATTTCATTTGTTCGCTCGTCACGTCAAGCCCGTCTAGCTAGTCAAGACAAGCGCGCCGAGCGCGACAGGCTTGCGCAGTACAACACATACGAAGCACGGCACTTTCTCTCCGACTTGCTCCGGCGTGTTCGACAGGGCGAGGAGATCGTGATCGCTCACGCAGGCCATCCGATTGCAAAGTTGGTTCCCTACGCTGGGGGCGATCCAACACGGCCTGGAGTCATCCGCGCGCATGTCGTTGTTCACGACGGCGCGGAGGAGGAAGAGCGCTAGGGCGGCCTACTCCCACTCGATCGTCGCGGGCGGCTTCGACGAGATGTCCAATGTGACCCGGTTCACGCCGGGAATTTCGTTGATGATCCTGCTCGAGATCGCCTCGAGCAGGTCGTAGGGAAGCCGTGCCCAGTCGGCCGTCATCGCGTCGTCCGACGTGACCGCGCGGATCACGATGGGGTACGCGTAGGTCCGCTCGTCCCCCTGCACACCGACGGATCGGATCGCAGGGAGCACGGCGAACGATTGCCAGAGTTCTCGGTAGAGGCCGGCCCGGCGCACCTCCTCCTGCAGGATCGCGTCCGCCTCCCGCAGGATCTCGAGCCGTTCCGCGGTGACGTCCCCGATGATCCGGATTGCGAGGCCCGGGCCCGGGAACGGCTGACGCCAGACCATCCGCTCAGGCATTCCGAGCTCTTCGCCGACGCGGCGCACCTCGTCCTTGAACAGCAGACGCAGCGGCTCGACGAGCTTCATCCGCATGTCCGCCGGGAGACCCCCGACGTTGTGGTGCGACTTGATCGTCGCGGCGACGCCGTCGGTTCCGCCCGACTCGATCACGTCCGAGTACAGCGTCCCCTGGACGAGCCACCGCACGTGGCCGAGCTTCCGCGCCTCCTCCTCGAAGACGCGGATGAACTCGCGCCCGATGATCTTCCGCTTCTCCTCCGGATCCTCGACGCCGGCGAGCAGCTCGAGAAATCTGTCCTGCGCCTGGACGTGGACGAGCGGCACCTGGAAGTGCCCGCCGAAGGTCTCGACGACCTGCTCGGCCTCGTTCTTCCGCAGCAGGCCGTGGTCGACGAAGACGCACGTCAGCTGGTCGCCGACGGCCTTGTGCACGAGTAGCGCCGCGACGGCGGAGTCGACGCCGCCACTCAGGGCGCAGAGCACCTTCTCGTTGCCGACCTGCGCGCGGATCCGCTCGACCTGCTCCTCGATCACCGCCGCGGGCGTCCACGCTGGAGGAGCGTCGGCGACCGAGTAGAGGAAGTTCTTGAGGATGTCCTGGCCGTGCGGCGTGTGCACGACCTCGGGATGGAACTGCACGCCGTAGAGCTTCCGGTCGGGCTGCTCGAACGCGGCGATGGGCGTCGACGGCGAGCCTGCCGTGACGACTGCGCCTTCGGGTGGCGCGACGACCGAGTCGCGATGGCTCATCCACACCGTCTGCTCGGGCGGCGTGTCGCGGAAGAGCGCGGACTCCTGCAACGTCACCTCGGTCTTGCCGAACTCGGAGATGCCGGTCCGGTCGACCCGGCCGCCGAGGTCGAGCGCCATCAGCTGCATGCCGTAGCAGATGCCGAGCGTCGGGATCCCGAGCTCGAAGATCCCGGGATCGACGTGCGGCGCGCCCTCGGCGTAGACGGACGCCGGGCCGCCGGAGAGGATCAGCGCGTACGGGTTGCGAGCGCGCACGGCCTCCGGCGAGATCGAATGGCCGACGAGCTCCGAATAGACGCGCGCCTCGCGGACGCGGCGCGCGATCAGCTGCGAGTACTGGCCTCCGAGGTCGAGCACCAACACGGGCCGGTCCTCGTGCCCCGGAAACGCGACGACGTTCGCCGGATCAGCGGCGATAGTTCGGCGCCTCTTTCGTGATCGTCACGTCGTGCGGGTGCGACTCGCGCAACCCCGCGCCGGTGATCCGCACGAATGTCGCCCGCTTCATCTCTTCGATCGTCGCCGCGCCGCAATAGCCCATCGCCTGTCGCAGGCCGCCGACGAGCTGGTGGACGACGCCTTGAACCGGGCCCTTGTACGGAATCCGTCCTTCGATGCCCTCGGGAACGAGCTTGTCGACGTCCTCGACGTCGCCCTGGAAATAGCGGTCCTTCGAGAACCCGCGCGCCTTCATCGCGCCGAGCGAGCCCATGCCGCGGTACTCCTTGAAGCGCTCGCCCTGGAGCAGGATCACATCGCCCGGCGACTCCTCGGTTCCGGCGAGCATCGATCCGGCCATCACGGCGTCGGCGCCCGCCGCGATCGCCTTCGCGACGTCGCCCGACGATGTGAGCCCACCGTCGGCGATCAGCGGAACACCGTGGCGCGCCGCAACCTGCGCACACTCGTAGATCGCGGTGACCTGCGGAACGCCGACGCCGGCGACGACGCGCGTTGTGCAGATCGAGTTGTGAACGATCGCGTTGTTGGCGATGAAGCTGTGTGTGGGGCAGTCGACTTCGATGTCGTAGACCGGTACCGCGATGCCAAGGTCGCGGGCGTCGAGCTTCTTCACGACCTGATACTCGCCGGTGCGACGCTTCGCATGCATAACGTTCAGTCGCGCGACGTACGACTCGCGGCAACGATCGTCGCTTGTCCCCTTGAGGCCGCCGGCACTCGGCGCCTCGCGATGGACGTTCGGGAAACTTCCCCACAGGAGGAAGCACAGGACGCCGAAGAGCTCAACGAGCGGACGGGATGTGTTTTTGAAGCAGACCCGGCCGTCACCGGCGTGGAAGCCGTCACTGTCGACGAGGCCGTCGTAGAGGCCTTTGAGGTAGAAGGAGCTGCCGCACATGAACCGCTCAGGCAGATGCCTCTCGTGACGCTTCCCGCACAACGAGAGGATGCGCGCCCACTGCAGCGAGAAGAGGTACACCTCGATCGTCGACCCCTGCCGTTCGATCTTCGGACGGACGCCGGTTACGACTTCGACGGCCTCGGCGAGCTTCTCAGCCGTCTCCGCCTCGGCCGAGCCAAAGGTCCAGGCGATACGGCCGAGTCCCGAGTTTCGAGACCTTGCGAGCAATGCGTCGCCATCGCCCAGGAACGCTCCGAACACATAGCCGAGCGCATACGAGTCATGGATCTCTACCCGATATCGCGCCAACTGCTTGTCCTTCCGGACGGCGAACTCCCGGAGATCGATCAGAAGGCTGTCCGGAATCTCGAAGGCGATTTGGCGAGGGAGGAGAAGCGTCGCGCCCTCGGTAGCACCGATTTCCTTCCAGTCGATCTTGGAGACACCAAATTTGGTCGGCTTATCCAGCACTCGCGCATAGCCGCGTGACCGGATCGTCGAATCGCTCACAGTTTCGAGATCGCCCACCCAATACTGGTGATCTGCAGTTACAACCGTCTCCACAGGTGCGCCGACATGGCGAAGCGCCATGACGTCGCGGATACCCGTACACCAGGCGTTGACGACCGCTACCGGCTCCCCGTGCATGTTGATAACGCGGTCCCCGATGGCGATGTCCTCGATGTTCCTGTACGTGCCGTTCGCCATGAGGACTCGTGTGCCTGCAGCATGGCACCCGGGCCCCACGCCGGCCTTCAGGGCGTCCGCGCCTGCATCGATCAGCGCCTCCGCCGCCTCGGCCGTCGCGATGTTGCCCGCCACGAGATCAACGTCGAGTGCGCTCTTCAAGCGAGCGACCATCTCGAGGACGCCACGCGAGTGGCCGTGTGCCGTGTCGACGACGAGAACGTCGGCTCCCGAGGCCGCGAGCGCCTGCGCGCGCTCGACCGCGTCCGGTCCGACACCGACCGCGGCGCCGACGCGGAGCCGCCCGAGCGAGTCCTTCGTCGCGTCGGGATGCTCGATCCGCTTCTGGATGTCCTTGACCGTGATCAGCCCGCGAAGCTTCCCGTCCGCGTCGACGACCGGAAGCTTCTCGATCTTGTGCCGGTGCAGGATCTCCTCGGCCTCGCCGAGCGTCGTTCCGACCGGCGCCGTGACGAGGTTGCGTGACGTCATCAACGCCGAGACCGGCTGCGTCGCGTCGTTCTCGAAGCGCAGATCGCGATTCGTCAGGATCCCGACGAGGACGCCGCGCTCGTCGGTGATCGGCACGCCCGAGATGTGGTACGTCTCCATCAGCTCGAGCGCATCGGACACGAGCGCCGTCGGCGGGAGCGTCACCGGCTCGCCGATCATCCCGGACTCGGAGCGCTTCACGCGGTCGACCTCCGCGACCTGATCCTCGATCGAGAGGTTCCGGTGCACGATGCCGATCCCGCCGACACGCGCGAGCGCGATCGCGAGCGGCGCCTCGGTGACGGTGTCCATCGCCGCCGAGACGATCGGGATCGCGAGCTCGATGGCGCGCGTCAAGCGCGTGCGCGTCGACACGTCGTTCGGCAACACGTGCGACTCCGCAGGCCGCAGGAGAACGTCGTCGAACGTGAGGCCTTCCCGGGCGAACTTCTCCTCCAGCGCGAGCAGCCGCTCGAGCTGCTCGGGATGGGGGTCGAAGCGGGACGTCGCCAAGGTGACCCAGGGTAACAGCCTCGGACGACGGCCAGGCCGGCGGCCGCTCCACGGATACGCTCACGGCGTGCGCCGGCTCGTGCTGGCTCTGGTGGCAGCGGCCGCCCTCGCGGGCCCGCCCGCGGCGCCGGCGATCGAAGGGCAGCTGCGAACGGTTCTGATCCCGGTCACCTGGGGACCGCAGCCGCTGACCGATGCGCAGGTGCGCGGGCTCGCCGACGGCGCCGCATCGTTCCTGCACACGGCGTCCTTCGGGCGCTTGACGGTCGTGACGGACACGACGCCCTGGCTCCACGCGTTCGACGCACCGCCGACCTGCACGAACATCCGCTCGATCCGCGATGCGGCCGGCGCGGCCGCTTCGGCGACGGGAATCGACTTGCCGGGATACAACCGCCGCGTCTACCTGCTTCCGTACGACGTCGCCAGCTGTCAGCTCCTCGGCACGTTCGCGCTGACCGTCGGACGGGACATCCTCGTCGTCGGGCGCTTCCGCGCGGAGACGATCGCGCACGAGCTCGGCCACAGCTTCGGCCTCGGACATGCTCGGCGCGAGCTGTGCACGTCGACCTGCACCCTCGACGAGTACGGCGACCCGCGCGATGCGATGGCCAACGCGGCGGGCGACTTCAACCCGCTCGAGAAGTCGCTCGCCGGCTGGCTGCCTGCGCCGACGCCGCTTGCGGAGGCGGGCGACTTCGTCGTCGACCAGTTCGAGGTGCCGAGCACCCTCCCGCAGGCGCTCGTCGTCTCCACCGCCGCAGGCGAGTACTGGATCGACCACCGCGAGCCGCTCGGGAACGACGCGGCGCTCACCGGTCCGGCAGTCGACGGGATCGAGGTACGGCTGCGGGCCGAGCCGGTCCTCTCCGCTGCGCTGACCCTCACTCCGAGCACGCTCGTCAGCGACCGGCAGGACCGCACGGCGGGCGTCGTGCTCCCCGGCGCGAGCTTCGTCGCGCCCGGCGCGTTCCAGCTCGACGTCCTCGACCACGTCGACACGCACGTCGGTATCCGCTTCCGCTGGCTCGACCGCACCGCCCCGCGGCAGGTGCAAATCGCGCGGCCGCGGGCCACGCGCGGCATCGTGCACCTCTCCTGGCGCGCATCGCCCGACAGCGGCAGCGGCGTCTTCCGCTACGAGGTCTCACTCGACGGACGCCGCACCGGCTCGACGTCCGCCAAGGCGCTCGACGTCACGACGCGCACCGGCCCCCACGTCGTCGCGATCGTCGCCGTCGACCGCGCCGGAAACCGGAGCCGCTCCGCCTCGCGGCGCTTCATCGTCGGCTAATCGAGCTCGGCGAGCTCGAGCTCGCGCACGTCGACGCCGCCCTGCAGGCGCGCGGCTTCCTTGAGGTCGAAGCGACCGGCTCCGACCTCGAGCGTCGATGCGGTCGCCGCGGCCACCGCCGCGCGCAGCGCATCGTCCACGGGCTGCTCCGAGAACCGCGCGGCGAGATAACCGGCGAGGAGCACGTCCCCCGCGCCCACGCCGGACACGGGCTCGACCCGCGGCGCGACGGCGTGAAACCTCCGCGTTTGCCGGTCCTCGCGCACGAGCGCGTAGCAACCCGAGGGGTCGCTGATCAGGACGTTGCGGGCGCCGAGCTCTGCGATCGCGTCGAGCGCCATCAGGTAGTCCTCGTCCTCCGAGAACTCCTGCCCGACGAGCGCTTCCGCTTCGCGCTGGTTCGGCGAGACCAGCGCCGGCTCGGCGTCGACGCCGAGGCGCAGCGGCTCACCCTCGGAGTCGAGCACGCACTGCACGCCGCGGCGGGTCAGATCGCGGATCGCCTCTGCGTAGAAGTCGGCTTCGACGTCGCGCGGAAGCGAGCCCGCAAACACGACCATGCTCGCCCCGCGCGAGAGGTAGTAGAGCTTCTCGAACAGCATCTCGAGCTCTTCGGCCGTGACCGCCGGGCCCCACTCGTTGATCTCGGTGTACGACGCGTTGGTGGGATCGACGACGGCGGTGGACGTGCGCGACTCGTCGCCGATCCGGACGAAGTCGTTGAGGATCGCCTCGGAGGTCAGCTCCTCGATGATCCGTGTGCCGGTCCGTCCTCCCGCGAGCCCGGTCGCGACGACGGGAACGTCGAGCCGCTTCAGCGCGCGGGCGACGTTGATTCCCTTGCCGCCCGCGAGCGTGAGTCCCTGACTCGCGCGGTGCCGGTGGCCGAGCTGGAAGTTCGGCACCGTCAGCGTCCGGTCGATGGCCGCGTTGAGAGTGACCGTCACTATCACGTAAAGAAGCCCCCGATGTGGTGAAGGGTACGCCCTGCGAACCACTCCATGCGGCCGGCGAAGCCGGGGCGTGAGATCGAGCGTGCGGCGACCAGCGGACGGGCGCCGAGCAGGCGCTTGCCGGCCCAGACCTGGACGCGGCCGAGTACCTGCCCGCGCGCGACGGGCAGGGAGACGACCGGCGGCGCGACGATCCGCGCCACGAGCGGCCTGTCGATGCGGTATGCGCGGACGAGCCCCTTGGGCGTCACGAGCTGCAGCCTCGCCTTTCCCCAGCCGGGCGCGGCGACGGCATATGCGCGCGCCGATTCGATCACCGGGCCGACGCGGTACCGCGACACTCCCCACGAGAGCAGCGACGCCAGACCGGCGTTGCGGACGCTGCGAGTCGAACTGCCGAGGATGACGGCGTAGATCGTGTAGCCCGTGCGCCGCACTGCGGCGACCTCGCACCAACCGGCGCCGCCGGTGTGTCCCGTTTTGACGCCGATCAGGCCGGGGAACGTCCCGAGCAGGTCGTTCCACGTGTGGAGGACGCGGCCGCCCGCGATCGTGTCCGTCCGCTCGGCGACGATCGCACGGACATCCCGGTCGTGCATGACCACGCGCGCGAGCCGGAGCACGTCGCGGGCACTCGACAGGTGACCGGGCGCGTCGAGTCCGTCCGGGCGCGTGAAATGAGTGTCGTGCAGGCCGAGACGCTGCGCCTCCTCGTTCATCCACGCGACGAACTGCTCAGTGTCGCCGTTCGCGGCCGCCGCGGCGAGCGCGTCGGCCGCGTCGTTCGCACTCTGGATGAGCGCGCCCTTGACGAGGTCGCGCACGCTCAGCCGCTCCCCGGCACGCAGGTGAATCGTCGACTCGCCGACCGCCGAGGAGCTGCGGCCGACGGTGACGATCTGGTCGAGCGACAGGTGCCGGAGCGCGATGCGCACCGTCATCAGCTTCGTGATGCTCGCGATCGGCAGGCGCTCCGACGCGCGTTGCTGCGCAAGCACCTCGCCCGTCGCGGTGTTTGCGACGACGTACGCGCGGGCCTCGACCGGTGGCGGCGACGCATGAGCAGGGACAGCGGCCAACAGCACCAGCGCCGCGACTGCTGCGGTCAGCTTCACGCGGCGTACGGTAGCTACTTGACGCGGATCCTCTGGCCGACCGAGAGCGAGTTCGAGCTGATGCCGGGATTGAGCTGCTCGAGTTCCGTCACCGTCGTCCCGTTCTTCGCCGCGATCGAGCCGTAAGTGTCGCCGGCCTGGACGGTGTAGTACCGCTTCGACGCACTGGTCGTCGTCGATCGAGAGGGACCCGTCGCGAACGTCGAGGTGAGCGCCGGCGCCGTCGGCGTCGCCGCAGTCGAGGCCGTCGTTCCGCTGTCGTGCCGCAACCCGGCGCGGATGAGCAGGACGGCGACCGTCAGCCCCGCGAGAAACGCCGCAGGCGCTGCGAGGCGGAGCAGGGCCTTGCGATTCACCAGCCGGAGACGGCCCAGATCTCCCGCGCGAGGCGCCCTGCCTCGACGCTCGCCGCGCTGCGCCACTCACCGCCCGCGCGGTACGCATAGATGACCCCGCGCGAGACGGCGACGAGCGCGCTCGCCGGGCCGCTCGTGAAGGCGCGCGCCACGTCCGCGGGCGACGCGCCCTGCGCGCCGATCCCCGGCAGCAGCAGCACCGATTGCGGGAGCAGCCGCCGCGCCTCGGCGACCTCGCGCGGGAAGGTCGCGCCGACGACGGCGCCGACACTCGAGAGCCCGCGCTCCCCGACGAGCTCCTCGCCCCAGTCCCGCACGAGCTCGGCCACCTGTTGCCAAACCTTGCGCCCGTCCGACAGGACCAGATCCTGTACCTCAGCGCCGCCGGCGTTCGAAGTCTTCACGAGCACGAACAACCCGCCGCCGTCGCGCCGGCACGCGGACAGGAACGGCTCCACGGCGTCGCGACCGAGGTACGGATTGACCGTCAGCGCGTCGGCGAGCGCCGGCTCCGTGCCGCGCGGCTCCAGGAACGCGGCGGCGTAGGCGCGCGCGGTTGAGCCGACGTCCCCGCGCTTCCCGTCGGCGATCACGAGCAGTCCCGCCGAGCGTGCGTAAGCGCAGATCTCCTCGAGCGCCCGCATCCCGTCCGAGCCGAGCGCCTCGAAGAACGCGAGCTGGGGCTTCACGCCGACGGCGTACGGGGCGACCGCGTCGACGATCCCGCGGCAGAAGCGCCCGACGGCATCGGCGGCGTGGGCGGGGCCGAGATGCGCCTCGCCCCGGATCTCGACCGGAAGCAGGTCGAGCGCGGGATCGAGGCCGACGACGAGCTGGCTCCGCTTGCGCTCGACGGCCTCGGCGATCCGGTCGCCGAACGGCGACACGGCCACCGCGGCCGCCGCGTGGAGCTCCTGCGCCATTCCGCCGGAGCCTACTCCGCTCACTGGTCAGACGAAGGGCCGCCCTAAGAGCGGCCCTTCGGATCCACACCGGAGAGGACGGACGGGCGCCGCTAGCCGCCCTTGACAGCAGTTTTGAGCGCGCTGCCGGCCGAGAACTTCGGAACCCGGGCGGCTGCGATCTGGACGCGCTCGCCGGTGCGAGGATTCACGCCCTGGCGCGCGGCGCGATTGCTCGTCGAGAACTTCCCGAACCCCGTGAACGAGACCTCGCCACCGCCCTTCAACGTGTCGGTGACCGTGTCGATAAAGGCGTCCACGGCCTTGGCCGCATCGCGAGCGGAGAGGCCACCCCGCCGCTCGATCTCCTTCACGAACTCTTGCTTCGTCACGTGCCTCTCCTCCTGTCGTTGGTCGAACCCACGGCGGGAGAGGCTAGCAGCGTGATCGGATGGATGCGGCTCAACCAAGCCGTTTCTCGGCGACCGGCCGCGCTCCGAGGAGCTCGCTGACCCGGAAGAGCGGCCGCAGCCGGACGGCGTGGCGGGCCAGCGCGTCCGCCCCTCCCTCCTCCCGATCGACCACGCAGACGGCGGTCCGGACGACCAGGCCGGCCTCCCGGACGGCCTCGACGGCCTCGAGGAGGGCGCCGCCGGAGGTGACGACGTCCTCGACCAGGCAGATGCTTTCTCCCTGCTCGTAGACGCCTTCGATCCGGCGCGACGTACCGTAATCCTTCGCTATTTTCCGGACAATGAGGAACGGGAGGCCGGACGCGAGCGAGCCCGCGGCCGCGAGGGCGACGGCGCCGAGCTCCGGCCCGGCGAGCCTCGTCGCCTGGGGCTCGTGCTCGCGGACGGTCGCCGCGATCCGGTCGCCGAGCGCCGCCAGGAGGTCCGGTCGCGTCTCGAAGCGATATTTGTCGAGGTAGTACCTGGAGCGCTTCCCCGAGCGGAGCAGGAAGTCGCCCTCGAGGTAGGCGTGCTCGAGCAGGCCCGCGCGGAGTTCGGCGTCGTTCACCGTCGCGCGGCCGAGAGGGCCTGCCGCGCGACCGGGAGCAGGCGCTCGGCCCCCGGGGTCCCGTCGCCGAGGGAGACCATGGAGCCGTCGTCGAAGTAGAGGTCGACGCGCTCGCGCCGGGCCCGGCCGCTGCGGCGGTAGAGCACCGTGCCGACGGCGACGCCGGTCGCGAAGCCAAGCAGTCCGAGGAACCTACGTCGCATCGCCCTCCACCTTCTTCTTCCGCGGTCGCCTCGGCTTCGGCTTCGCCGGCTCCTCGCCCACGTTCCGTAGCGCGCTCTTGAGGTCGTAGAAGACGAGGCCGACCGTCGGCTCCGGCGCCGTCGTCGCGACGATCCGGCGCTCGCCGTCGCGGACGACGAACACGCTGCCGTCCAGCGTCGCCGCGTCGAGCTGGGTGAGCGTCCCGCCGCCGGGTTGGACCTCGGCGGCCGCGTCGAGGAGCTCGGCCGCGGCGCGCGCCAGCTCGGTCGCGCGCGTCTCGTCGGCGAGCGTGGAGGCGAGGACCGACCCGGACTCGTCGAAGAGGACGGCCGTCTCGATCTGCGAGGAGATCTCGGTCAGATCGGCAAGCGCCTGGGCGGCATCCATCGGCCTGACGCTAACGCATACTCCGCCGGGTGCGTGTCCGGAAGAGAGCGCTGGTGCAGAAGTTCTTCTCCGACCGGGGAACGCACCTCGCGGCGATGATCGCGTACTTCGCGCTCCTGTCGTTCGTCCCGCTCACGTTCCTCGCCCTCTCCTTTCTCGGTCTCGCACACCGCGCCGACGCATCCGACTTCTTCGTCAAGGAGCTGCGCCGCGCGTTTCCGACGAGCTCGCTCGCGAGCATCCTCACGCTCGTCCACCGCGTGCAGGACAACGCGACCGCGCTCGGGATCATCGGCGGTGTGCTCCTCGTCTGGTCGTCGCTCTCGCTCTTCAGCGCGCTCGAGTCGGCGTTGAACATCGTCTACGGGCGCCCGAACCGAAGCTTCCTGAGGGGGAAGCTGCTGGCGGCCGGCCTGATGACCGGCTCGATCGTGACGCTGTTCGCGAGCCTCGTCGTCGGCGCGTTCGGCGTCGAGGCGCTGAAGGCGTGGGAGCCGGGACTCGTCGGCGCCACGGGATACGTGCTGTCGATCGCCGTGTCGCTGATCGGCGTCTTCGTCTTCCTCGTCGTCGTCTACTGGGTTCTGCCGAACGCGGACGTGAGCTTCCGCGAGGCGCTGCCCGGAGCCGTCTTCGCGTCGATCCTGCTCGAAGCGTCGTTCCAGGTCCTGCCCGTCTTCGTCCGGCTCGCGAGCGTCAACCCCACGCTCCGCGTGCTCGGCGGCCCTGCGATCCTCCTGCTGTGGCTCTACGTGATGTCGAACGTGATCGTGTTCGGCGCGGAGGTCAACTGGTGGTTCGCGGAGCGCCGCAGCACGCGCATCGGCGAGGAGGTGCCGGCGGGACTGGCGTAGGACGGGCCGATGCACGCCGGGTCGCTCGCGAAGTAGACGTCTCTACTACTGGTGTCCGACGTGCTGGAAGACGCGCGACAAGCCTCCCCGCCGCGGATCGGGCGGTGCTGAGGCGCCCTGGGCGCCTGGATCGTCCGTCGGCCCTTAATAGCCTCGCACCGCTTCGAGCAGTGCTTGCGCCGCCCGCGCTCGGTGCGAGTTCTCGGCCTTCCACGCGTTGCCGAGCTCGGCAACCGTTCGCTGCTCGTCTTTGGGGATGAAGATCGGGTCGTAGCCGAAGCCCTCGCTGCCGGCCGGGGACTCGGCGATCCGACCCTCGAGGATGCCCGTGCCGTGGAACTCGCGCCCGTCGGGCGCGAGCGCAACGAGCTCCGAGACGTAGCGCGCGCGGCGGTCCTCCGTCTCACCGAGTTCCGCGAGCAGGCGGGCCACCGGATCGTCGCCGCCGAATCGCGCCGACTGGATCCCGGGGCGGCCGCCGAGCGCTGCGACCTCGATCCCGGAGTCCTCGCCGATCACCCACAGCCCCAGCGGCGCGACGGTCAACCCGAAGCGCGCCTTGCCGCGCGCATTCTCGTAGTACGTCGCGCCCTCCTCCGGCGGATACGCGTCGCTGCCGAGCGGCTCGATCGTCCAGCCCGGCAGCAACCGCTCGAGCTCTTGCGCCTTGTGCGCGTTCTGCGACGCCAGCGCAGCGGTCAGTCCGACCAACGCACCTCGAGCACACCGTCGACGTCCGCCACCGCTACGACGAGGTCGGGCGAGCGATGCGGCGGGCGGAGCTCGACGAACAGGTTCACGTTCCGGCGGTCCGCCTCCTGCGTGACCTCCATCGACTCGATGCGTCCGCCGGTGCGCTCGATCGCGTCGACGACGCCCGCCGGCGACTGGCCGGTCGGAAGCTGGATCAGCACCTGCCCCACCTCGCCGCGGCGGAGGCGGACGATCTTGTATGCCGCCACGCGGAGCGGGCCGAGCGAGACGAGCGCCACCGCGGTCGTGATCGTTGCCGCGCTGTAGTACCCGGCGCCCGCGGCCATGCCGATTGCCGCGACGACCCACAGCGTCGCAGCCGTCGTAAGTCCTCGGATCGAAAAGCCCTGGCGGATGATCGCGCCCGCGCCGAGGAAGCCGACGCCGCTGACGACCTGCGCGGCGATGCGCGTCGGGTCCGTGCGTACCAGATTGCCGCCGTTGACGAGGAACTCGTGGAAACCGTACGCCGAGACGATCGTGAAGAGCGCGGCGCCCATGGAGACGAGCATGTGCGTGCGCAGCCCCGCCTCGCGATCGCGCAGCTCGCGCTCGAGGCCGATCGCGCCGCCGAGCACGGCCGCGACACCCAGCCGCAGCAGGACGTGCGACCGGCGCCGCCGCAGCTTCGAGCTGATACTCGCTGATCTCGGCGATTCCGCCGGCCGCAAGGTCGATCAGCTCGTCCAGCTGCTCGCGCGTGAACGGGTCGCGCTCGGCCGTCGCCTGCACCTCGACGAGCCTGCCGTCGCCGGTCATGACGACGTTCATGTCCGTCTCTGCGTTCGAGTCCTCGGAGTAGTCGAGGTCGAGGAGCGCGACGCCGTCGACGACGCCGACGGAGACTGCCGCCACCGAATCCCGCAGCGCCTTCGAGAGGCCGAAGCGGTCGAGCGCGCGGCGCGCCGCGACGTACGCCCCGCAGATCGCGGCGCAGCGCGTGCCGCCGTCGGCCTGCAGCACGTCGCAGTCGACCCAAACCGTCCGCTCGCCCAGCGCCTCGAAGTCGACGACCGAGCGGATCGCGCGGCCGATCAGCCGCTGGATCTCGACGGTGCGGCCGCCCTGCTTGCCGCGCGACGCCTCGCGCTCGGTGCGCTCGCCCGTCGACGCCGGCAGGAGCGAGTACTCGGCGGTCACCCAGCCGCGGCCGGAGCGGTAGAGCCAGCGCGGCACTTTCTCCTCCACCGACGCGGTGCAGAGGACGATCGTCCTGCCCTGGCTCCACAGCACGGAGCCGTGGGGCTGTTCGAGGAAGTCCGTGCGGACCTCGATCGGGCGCAGCTCGTCGGGCCGGCGCCCGTCGTTGCGCGTCGTCACGCTGCGGTCTCCGCGAGCGCGGCGAGCGTGACATGCTCGACCTCGGCGATCGGCAGCTGCAGGAAGCGGCGGCCCTGAGCACGGAACGCCGCGGGATCGCCCGTCGTCAGGAACCGGTAGCTCCCCTCGCGCGCGGCGTCGTTCTCGATCCCCTTGCGCGCGAGCGTCTTCGCCACTTCGCGCGCCGTCTCCTCCGCGGAGAAAACGAGCGTGACGTCGCGGCCGAAGACGCGCTGCAGGACCGGACGGATCAGCGGGTAGTGCGTACAGCCGAGGATCGCCGTGTCGACATTCGCCTGCTTCAGCGGCGCAGCGTACTCCCGCACCGCGTCGACGAGCTCCTCGAACGGCGCGTCAGACTCGATCAACGGCACGAGCCGCGGGCACGCGACCGGGACGAGCTCCGCGCCGGCGTCGAGCGCCCGCACCAGCTCCGCGTAGCGTCCGGCTTCGACGGTTGCCTCCGTCGCGAGCAGGCCGATCCGCCGATTCCGGGTCGCCTGCACCGCCGCGTGCGCCTCGGGCGCGATCACGCCAACGACCCGGACCGAGAGCTCGTGCTGCAGGTCGGCGATGCCGGCCGACGTCGCGGTGTTGCACGCGACCACGATCAGCTTGACGTCCAGCCGCTCCAGGAACGCGCCGATCTCGCGCGCGAACCCGCGCACCTGCGCGAGCGGCCGCGGCCCGTACGGTAGGCGCGCGTGGTCACCGAGATAGACGAAGTTCTCGTGCGGCAACGTGACGAGACACTCGTGCAGGACGGTCAGTCCGCCTACGCCGGAGTCGAATACGCCGACCGCCCTCGAGTCCATCGGCGGATTCTAGGTACGTTGGCTGATGTCATGATCCGCCGTCTCCTGCTCGCCGCCGCCACCGCGCTCGTCGTGGCGGCGCCCGCCGCGGCGAAGGGCATCTCGCAGGACGTGACGCTGACGATGTCGGATGGCGTGCAGGTCGCGTGCACGTACTGGTCGCCGCAGGGCGTCGAGGCGATCCGCGTTCCGGGCGTGATGCTCTTCCACGGGCTCGGCGGCAAGCGGCAGGACATGGCTGGCGACGCTGAGACGTTGGCGTTCGGGGGCTACGCGGCGCTCGCGTGCGACGCGCGCGGCCACGGACAGTCGGGCGGGCTCTTCGGACTGGACGGACTGCGCGACGTGCAGGACACGCAGGAGCTCGTCGACTGGCTCGGGTCGCAGCCCGGCGTCCGCGCCGACGCGATCGGAGCGCTCGGCGTCTCCCTTGGCGGCGGCGTGGTGTGGAACGCGGCGGCCGCGGGCGTGCCGTTCAAGGCGATCGTCCCGGTGGTCACGTGGACGAGCCTCCGCGAGGCGCTCGCGCCGCAGGGCCTCGCGAAGTCCGGGCTCGTCCTCTATCTCTCCCAGCTCGTGCCGCAGGAGCGCTACGAGCCGGCGCTGCTGACCGGCCTGCCCGCGCTGCTTGCGGGCGGGACGCTCGATGCGCTCGCCGGACCGCGCTCGGTCGCCGGACTGCTGCCGCGGATCACCGTCCCGACGCTCGTCGTCCAGGGCCGGCACGACCTCCTCTTCGATCTCGACCAGGGCATCGCCGCGTACCGTGCGCTCGGCGGCCCGAAGCGGCTCTACATGGGAGACCTCGACCATGACCCGTCGCCGAACCCGCCGAAGGAATTGGCAGTGCTCGCGGGGCAGGTGCGCCTGTGGTTCGACCGATACCTGAAGGGCATCCCGAACGGGGTCGAGAAGACCGCGCCGATCCTGCTCGCCGCGGACCCGTGGACCGACCGGGTCGCGACCTACCGGAGGCTCCCGCCGACGCAGCAACTGACCATCCGCTTCGCGGGACGCACCACGATCGCGCAGGGCGGCAAGGTCGCTCGGGTCGTGCGCCTTCCGAGGCTGCGCGAGACGTTCGGCGACAGCGTCGTTTCGTTCACCGCGTCGAGTACGACCGGCTGGGACCACGTCGTCGCGGTGGTGTCCTACGGGGACACCGTGGTGAGCGTCGGCGGCGCACCGGTGGCACTCGGCGCGAGCCCGCGCACCGTCCACGTCCACCTGCTCGACCAGGCCGTGCGAATTCCGCGCGGCGCGCGGCTAACGCTGACGATCGCAGCGACGTCGACGGCGCAGGACCGCGCGAACCTGCTCTACGCGACGGACGTCCAACCGGGCGCGACGCTGACCGTCGGCGCGGCGACGCTCGCGCTCTCCGTGCTGCGAGTGCCGGTCTCGCGATGAGCGGATACGCTCAACTCCTCCGCTCCGCCGTCGTCTCAGGATGCACCACGTCCAGGAGGGAACCGACTCGATGAACACGAAGCTCAGACTCGCGACGCTCGTCGCGGGAGCTCTCGCCGGGGTCGCGCTCGCCGGGTCCGCTCTCGCCGCGTACACGCCGACGATCGCGGTCTCGCACCCCGTCGCAACGGGCGGCGCGCACCCGACGACGATCCACGCGAAGGTCGCGCAGACGGACGACCCGACGGCGCAGGTCCAGATCTTCGCGCCGACCGGCTACACGATCGCGGCCGCGCCGCCGAGCACGACGCTCGGCAAGGCTTCGGGCACGGTTTTCGCCCGCGACACCGGTCTGACGCTGCCGCTCGAGGGAACTGTTGTCGCGGCGGACCCGGCGCAGTACGTCGGCCCGCCGAACAACCAGTGCTCGCCGGGGACGCACTTCGCCGTCTGGCTCCTGAACCTGTCGGTCGCCGGGCAGACGATTGCCGTCCCGATCTACGTCGACCCGACGACCGGGACGCAGGCGGGACTCGGCGCGTACAAGCTGGTCGCGTGCTTCTCGGCTCCGGACACGCCGGTGGGCTCGCCGAACCATGCACCCTTCGGAGCCCAGTTGCTCGACGCGAACTTCACGGTCGACTCCGCAATCACGCTGCCTGCGAGCGCCGGTACATACGTTTGGCGTTCGCTCTTCACGCCGTACACGCCGAGCGCGGGTGTCCCGAATGCAGCCGGCACGGTCGAGGCCCGGTCGTTCCTCGGCCTCCCCGGCACGATCTCGATCAGGGCCGCCGTGAAGAAGCGCAAGTACACCGTGAGCGGCGTGGCGAAGGCTGGGTCGACCCCTGCCGCAGGCGCCACGGTTTCGCTCTACCGCGGCGCGACGGCTCAGGTCGTCAAGGCGGCGTCGAAGACGGCGACTGCAACCGGCGCGTATTCGTTCTCCGGCAAGCTCGCGAAAAAGAAGACGACGTACTTCCAGACGCGGGTCACTGTCGACGAGAGTGACAACTCGGCGGGCTGCACCGACACGAGCGTTCCGAGCGCAGGCGTCCGCTGCGCCAGCTCGACGTTCGGCGGCTGGGCCGCGGCGAGCCAGGTGATCCGCATCAGGTCCTGAGGGAAGGGGCCCGCTTCGGGCCCCTTTCACTATCTTCTCGAGGTGGCAGCAACCGTTCGCATCGGCACCTGCTCGTGGGCCGACGAGGCGCTCTCGAAGTACTTCTATCCGAAGGGCGTGCCGCCGAAGGAACGGCTCGCGTACTACGCACAGCACTTCGACACGGTCGAGGTCGACTCGACGTACTACCGACTTCCGTCCGAATCGATGGTCGAGGGCTGGGCTGAGCGGACGCCGCGGAGCTTCACGATGCACGTGAAGGCGTTCGCGATGATGACGCGCCATCCGGTGAAGATCGACGTGCTTCCGCCCGACCTGCGCGACGCGGCGCAGGCCGACGACCGCGGTCGGGTCGATCGGCCGTCGCGTGAGGTTCGCGCCGAGGTGTTCCGCCGCTTTCTCGAGTCGCTCGAGCCCTTGCGCGCCGACGGCAAGCTCGGCGGCATCCTCTTCCAGCTGCCGCCGTACATCGTGCTGAAGGAGTCGTCGCTCGAGTACCTCGAGTGGGCGCGTGAGCAGCTCGGCGACGACGACATGCTCGTCGAGTTCCGTCACCGCAGCTGGCTGGACGAGGACGCGCGCGCAGAGACGTTCGCGTTCCTCGAACGAATCGGCGCCAACTACGTCACCGTCGACGCGCCGCGCTCCGAGACGGCGAAGAACCTCGTGCCGTCGGTGCCGGCGGTGACGGGACCGATCGCGTACGTCCGATTCCACGGGCGCAATCTCGCGACGTGGAACCTGCGCGGCGGCAGTGCGGCCGAGCGCTTCGACTACCTCTACTCCGACGAGGAGCTCGCCGAGTGGATCGAGCCGCTGAAGGAGCTCGCGCAGCAGTCCGAGCAGGCGTTCGCGTTCTTCAACAACAACGCGAGCTCACCCGATCCGCGCGGCGGTCCCGGCCGCGTGTCGCAAGCGGCGTGGAACGCCGCGCAGCTGCGGCGGCTGCTCGATGCGGCGGGGATTCCCGCGACGGGCGGTGAGTAGACTCGGAGTGATGGACGTCCTCTCGCTCATCCACGGCGGCAACGCTCGCGCCGGCATCTTCGGGGAGACCGTCGAGGCCCGCGGGCACCGCCTCGACGAGTGGAGCCTCGCGTGGGGCAACCCGCTGCCGCGCCCGCTCGACTCCTACGGCGCGGTGCTGATCTTCGGCGGCGCAATGCACGCCGACCAGGACGATCGCCATCCGTGGCTGCGCGAGGAGAACTTCTTCCTGCAGCGCCTCATCGACCTCGGCACGCCGACGCTCGGCATCTGCCTCGGCGCGCAGCTGATCGCGAAAGCCGCGCATTCGTGGGTCGGGCCGGCACCCGAGCCGGAGATCGGCTGGTACGAGGTCGAGCTCACGGAGGCCGGGCTCGACGATCCGGTCCTCGGCCGCCTGCCGGCGCGCTTCGAGGCGTTCCAGTGGCACTACTACACGCATGGCCTGCCGGCCGGGGCGCGGGAGCTCGCATGCAATGACAACTGCATCCAGGGGCTGCGGCTCGGCGAGCGCGTTTGGGGCGTCCAGTTCCACCCCGAGGTGACGCTGGCCCAGATCGAAGGCTGGTGCGTCGACCCGGAGGACCCGCCGCCGGACGCGGAGAAGCTGCTCGCGGAGACGCGCCCGCGCATCGAGCAGTGGAACGAGCTCGGGCGCACGTTGTGCGACGCGTTCTGCGCGATCGCAGAGCGGGCGCGCGCCGCGGCGTAGAGCACGACAAACGCCCGGAAAAGGTGCGACGCGGCCCCGGGTGAGATGGCGGAGAACCAGAGCCGCGCCGCAGAATCGGGTCAGGGTGCTGGCGAGCTTCTCGGCGTGGTTCTGCGGCGGCATCCCACACCTTCCCGTCCCGATTGTTGTCTCTAGTTATCGTCGAAGCGGGACTGCGCGGCCTACCCCGAACGGGGGAACTTTCGTCAGCGCTGCATCGGCAGCTCGTCGTGGCGCGACCACTCGTGCCACGAGCCGGCGTAGTTCCGCGCGCGGTAGCCGGCCGTGCGGAGCGCCAGCGTCGCCAGCGCCGAACGCGAGCCGGAGTGGCAGTACGCGACGATCTCCGCGCCCTCCGGCAGCCCGACGAGCTCGCGGATCCGCTCCGGCGGCTGCGGCTGCCCGGGCCCGGCGAAGAGCTGCGACACCTCGAGGTGCCGCGCGCCCGGGATGTGACCCTGCCGCGGGTCGCACGGTGACCCGTGCTTGCCGGAGAACTCCTCGGGCCGGCGCACGTCGAGGATCGTCAGGTCGGGATCCTGCAGCCGCTCCGCGATTTCCCCGCGCGTCGGCATCGCGTCGAGCTGCGGCTCGAGCAACGTCTCCCGCACGGGCTCGAGCTCGACCGGCCCCTCCTCGAGCCCGCCCGTCCAGGCCGCGATGCCGCCGACGAGGATCGCGACGTGCCGGTGGCCGGCGAGCTCGGCGAGCTGCGCGGCCGGCATCGCCCCGACCCCGTCGCCGCGGTCGTACAGCACGAGCCGCTCCTCGCCCGTGATCCCGTGCCGACGCAGCCGGAGCTGGATCTCCCGCGCGAACTCGCGCAGCGACTCCTCGTCGCTCGCCGGCATCGGTGAGCCGAGCACGAGCGGACGCGACCCGGGGATGTGACCGCGGCTGTGTGCGTTCGGGCCGCGCACGTCGCCGACGACGAGATCCGGCTCGTCCAGGTGCTCGCGGAGCCAGGCGGAGTCGACGACCGACGGCAGAATCACAGTGCGGCGACGAGCTCCGATTCGGCGGCGACTGCAGGTCGCTCCTGCAGCCGCCCGACCCACTCGACGACCGCCGGCCACGGCTCGAGATCGAGGCCGAGCTGCGACCGCGCGCGAAAGATCCACGGCACGTACGCGATGTCGGCGAGCCCGTACTCGCCGCCGGTCAGGAACGGCTGCGCCTCCAGGAGCGCGTCCAGCTCCGCCAGCGCACGCTCCAGCCTCGGCCGCGCGCTCTCGTCGCCGCGGCGCACCGCGTAGTACGGCGTGCTGAGCCGGTCGAAGCGGAAGATCTCCACCCGCGCGAGCGCGCGGGCCGCCGCATCCGCCGGTAGCAGAGGCGGCTCGAGGTACCGCTCCTCGAGGTACTCCATGATCACGGCCGACTCGGGCAGAACGAACGCGTCCTCCTCGAGCACGGGGACGCGACCGGTCACGTTCTTCTCGTAGATCCAGGCGGGCCGGTCGTCGAGGTCGATCTCGACGGTCTCGAACTCGACCCCCTTCTCGGCGAGGACGATGCGCACGCGGGCGCAGTAAGGGCAGCGGGCGGCGTCGTACAGCGTCAGCATCGTTCTACGACTCTATCCATCCGCGCTCGGCGCCTTCGAGGCCGACCGCCGCTGCGAGCTCGCGGAGGATCTCCTCGGCCGGCGGCAGCTCGTCCGGCGCCTTGCCCGTCAGCGCGACCACGCGGATGTGCGCCGGGTCGGCTCCGGTGAGACGCGCCAGCACCGTGGGATTCGCGCCGAGTGCGACGACGTCGCCGGGCGGCAAAGGACCGTAGTACTCCGGGACGGAGAGGTACTCGTCGACGGCGCCGCCGCGGTCGTAGAGCGAATAGCGGACGACCTCGCCGTGCTCGACGCCGATCGAGAGCGTCGGCACGGCGATCGCGAGCGAGAGCTCGCGGGCGAGGCGCTGCAGGATCTTCGGATCGCGGTCGGCGAGCTCGTCGTAGACGGCGATCCAGCCGTTCCGCGGCTCCGAGATCTCCGTTCCGGCGGAGCGGCCCAGGCGCGGAAGCTGCTTCGCAACTGCGCGCTCGACCGCCGCGCGGTCGTCGGTCTGGACGTGCACCGAGCCGAACGACCGGCCTCGCCCCGGTCCGGCGAGCCGCCGCTCGAGCGCGTCGAGGTCGACGTCGAGCTTCAGCTCGACCGGCCGGAAGCCCCAGCGTTCGTAGATCGCCCGCGCGTCCGTGTTCGAGTCCATGACCTCGAGCCGAACGTGCGTCGCCCCGCGCTCGCGCAAACGCGCAGCCGTCTCGCGCACCAGGTCGGCGGCGAGACCGCGACCGCGCGCCGAGGGCGACACGTACAGGTCGGTGACGAATCCGAGGTGCTCGGAGTACATCTCCGCGAGCGCGAAGCCGACGAGCTCCCCGTCCTCCTCGGCGAGGATCGCGACCTCGTCGCGGACCAAATCTTCGATCTCGGCCGACTCCTGATCGAGATCGACGCCGACGTAGTCCGGCTCCGGAACCTCGGCGTAGAAGTCGCGCCACAGCGTCTGCAGCGCCGGCAGGTCGTCTGGAGTGGCCGGGCGGATCACGGAGTGCGGAGACCGAGCAGGAGGTAGTGCGCGCTCAAGTTCTGGAACGGGGCAAAGTGCCGGCCCGCGGCGCGGGCGTCCTCGTCACGATAGAGCGCCTCCACCGTCCTGCGCAGGACGAGGTCGCCGGCGGGCCAGGCCTCGGGCCGTCCGAGGTGGCGTGCGAGATACCAGTCGGCGCTCCACTCGCCGAGGCCGCGCACGGCGACGAGCCGCTGCTTCACCTCCCCGTCCGGCAGCGCCGCGAGCGCGTCGAGATCGAAGTCGCCGCGCGCGAGCCCGAGCACGTACTCCACCTTCCGCCGCGAGAACCCGAGCGCGAGCAGCTCGTCCTCCTGCGCGCTCGCGAGCCGCTCGCGCGTCGGGAACGCGTACGCGTGCTCGGCCCGCTCGCCGAAGCGCTCGACGAGCCGGTTGCGGATCGCGAACGCCGAGAAGAGCGAGACCTGCTGCGAGACGATCGAGCCGACGAGCATCTCGAACGGATCGGGGACGAGCAGCGGCCGGAACCCACGCAGGCGGTGGGCGAGACCGGCGACGTGGGGGTTCCCGGCCGCGAACGCCGTGAACGCGGGCAGGTCGAAGCTGAGTCCGAGCAGCTTTCGCACGACCGGCTCGATCTCGGCGTCGAGCGGGTCGACGTCCACGCCGCCGGGGGCGGATTCGATCCGCACCTCGCGTCCGCGGACGACGCGGTGCAGACCGCCCTCGTGCCAGAGGTTCGCGAGGTCGGCCCCGAACGCGCGGAGGCGCTCGGTCGAGAGCGCGAAGTCGTACGGCTCGGGCAGCCGTAGGAGGGGCACGGCGTCACGCTAGACGGCGTGCGCCTCCGGACCGCGCTCGATCCGGTCGTGGAGCCGGCCGCTGTCCGCGAGCGCCGCCGGGGCGGAGAACGCGAGCAGCACGGCAATCAGGGTGACGGTTCGCTTGATCATCTTCGGGTGCCTCCTTTCCGTCCGACGCACCGTGGGCAGCAGGCGTGAGCGCCGTTTGCGCAGCGCGTAACGGTTTCGTTTCCGGGCGTCCCTCGCGTGAGGGAACTAGAGGTGCGAGGTCAGCCCGGCGCCCGAGGCGTCGTCCACCCCTGCGCCCGTGTCCTGCGCGTTCTCGTACCACGAGTACGCGTAGCGGCCGTCGTCGAGATCGCGCGCGAACGTCGAGAGCTTCAGCGGATGGAAGGTGTCGCACATGACTGCGAGCTCGCTCGTCTCGTGCATCCCGATCGCCTTCTCCGCGAGGCCCGGCTGCGGCCCGTGCGGCAGGCCGGACGGATGGAGCGTGATCGAGCCGACCTCGACGCCGCGGCGCGAGCCGAAGTTGCCGGAGACGTAATAGATCATCTCCTCCGACTGCAGGTTCGAGTGGTGATACGGAATCGGCACCGCGAGCGGGTCGAAGTCGAGCTTGCGCGGGCAGAACGAGCAGATCACGAAGTTCTGCCCCTGGAAGGTCTGGTGCGACGGAGGCGGCTGGTGGATCCGGCCCGTGATCGGCTCGAAATCGTGGATCGAGAACGTCCACGGATAGAGGTAGCCGTCCCAGCCGACGACGTCGAATGGGTGGTAGTCGAGCACGTACGTCTGGTAGCCGCCGCGGACGCGCACCTTGACCGGGAACTCGCCCTTCTCGCGCACGGTGTTCAGGCGCGTCGGCGGATGGATGTCGCGGTGGTAATACGGTGCGCCCTCGAGCAGCTGGCCGTACGCGTTGCGATAGCGCTTCGGGATCTCGATCAGCCCCGGCGTCTCGAACACGAGGTAGCGCTGCGGGCCGTCGGGCGCGAAGCGGTACGTCGTGCCGCGCGGGATGACGACGTAGTCGCCGTCCTTGTACGGCACCTCGCCGAAGATCGTCTCGAGCATGCCCGAGCCCTCGTGGACGAAGATCACCTCGTCGCCCTCGCCGTTGCGGAAGAAGTAGTCCATCCGCTCGCTGGGGCGGCACAGCGAGACCTCCACGTCGTTGTTCCACATGAGCGTGCGGCGGCCGGTGATCTCGTCGCCTTCGGGCTCGACACCGTACGTGTGGAAGTGCCGGTGCGCGTGCTGGTCGGGCACCCATTCGTCGCGCTCGATCGGCTCGAATCCGGCGAGCTCCATCACGCGGCACGGCGACTGCAGGTGGTAGAGGATCGACTCGTTGCCGACGAAGCCCTCGAGGCCCATGACCTCCTCGGTGAGCAGCGTCCCGTTCTCGCGGAACTGCACGTGGCGCTTGCGCGGGACGTCCCCGAGGCGCTGGTAGAACGGCACGGTCAGAGGATAGCCAGGTCGGCCACGCGTCGACCCACGACGGGAGCGAACTTGAAGCCGTGCCCGGAGCAGGGCGAGGCGACGACGATCCGGCCGTGGCGCTCGAGCACGAAGGACTCGTCGGCGGTGCGCGTGTAGAAGCACGGCTCCGCGGCGACCGGCTCGGGATCGATGCCCGGAAAGCGCTCCGCGACCCAGTCGGCGATCGCCCGCACGGTCTCCTCGTTGGCGCCGCCGGGCTCGTCGGGATCCGCCGCCCTGCCGCTCATGTGCGTGCCGGCCTTCAGACCGTGGACGTGGTCGCGAAGCGCGTACCGCAAGTGGCCCGTGGCGTCGCGGTCGACGACGGCCGCGATGCCCGGCTCGTGCCGGAAGTACGCGATCGTCTCACGCGTCTCCGTGACCGCAAGCTCGACGCCTGCGCGCGCGAGGAGCTTCCGCGCCCACGGGCCGGCGGCGACGACGACTACGTCTGCGTCCACGTCGTCGAGCGACTCGACGCGCGCGCCGGTCTGGACAGGGATGCCTCGCAGGAAGACGCGCCGCGCTTCGTCCGCACGCACGATTCCCGCGTCCGGCTGCACCAACGCCGACCAGCCCTCCGGCCCTGCGACGCCGTAGCGCGCGGGATCGGCCGCCTCCCACGCGACGCCGCACGCGTCGAGCGTCTCGCGCGAGCTGTCCGACTCGGAGGGCGCGAGCTCGAGCAGCCCGTCGAGCTCGAGCAGCGCCTCGCCCGTCTCGCGCTCGAGCGCGCGCCACGCCGCGAGCGCCTCGCGCGCGAGCTCGACCCAGTGCGGCTCGGTGTAGGCGAGCCGGAAGATCCGCGAGCGGCCGTGGCTGGATCCGCGGTCGTGGTCGAGCTCGAACTGCTCGAGGACGCGCACGTCGTGGCCGTCCCGCGCGAGCGCCCACGCAGCGGCGGCCCCGGTGATGCCCGCTCCCACGACCGCGACCCGCACGGCGCGTATCCTGCCCGTCGTGCAATGGACGCCGCCTGACGAGGTTCGTCCGATCGCCGCGCGGCTCAGCTCGGTCATCGAAGAGCTCGGCGACGACGTGGGCGTCCATGCCGAAGGCAGCTCGATCACGTTCTCGCGCGGCCGCCCCTTTGCGCTGCTGGAGTCTGCGACGGCGAGACGCCTCGACGTCTCGCTCGTGTTGCCCGACGGTGCGGAGACGGAACGCCTCCGGCCGGGCGCGGAGGGCTTCACGCATCGCGCCTCGCTCGCGCACGAGGACGAGATCGACGCGGAACTCGTGACGTGGCTCCGCGAGGCGTACAACGCGGCTAGGTAGCGGCGATCAGCTCGGCGGCGCGGTCGCCGATCAGGAAGCAGAGCAGATTCGGATTCGCGCGCGGGATGGTCGGGATGATCGACGCGTCTGCGACGAACACGTTGCTCGTCCCGCGTACGCGACACGACGGATTGACAACCTCGTTGAGCCGGCACGTGCCGACAGCGTGCGCGTAGCCGGTGAGCGTCGTTCCGACCTCGCCCGCCACGAGGTCGACGAGCGGTGTACGGCGCGCGATCGCGCGAACGACCCCGAGTGCATCCTCGAGCACGGGGGCGTCGGCGGGATCGCTGAGGAAGCCGAAGTCGATCGTCGGCGACGCGAGCGGGTCCACGTTGGGCTCCAGGCGCCCGCGCGAGCGCGGCGCGAGGTCGAACGCGAGAATCCCGAACGACCAGCCGTCGTCCGTGCGGCTGTGGAACGGCGCGACGTGCAGGTGGCGCGTCCTGAGCACGACCTGGCTCTGGTGGAAGGTTCCGCACTCGAGATCAGCGGCGAGTGCGTCGGCGGCGCGTGGCATCGGTGCGAAACTGACGGCCATCCCGCAGTGGTCGTGGAGGTTGGCGCCGAGACCAGCCGGCCGGATGCCCGAGCGCGCGAGGATCCCCGGCGACGCGAACGTGCCGGCGCAGAGGACGAACCGGCGCGCGGCGACCGGACCGGTCGAGCACACGAGCTCGACCGCGCGATCGCCGTCGAGGAGGAGCCTGTCGGCGACGGTGTCGCCGAGCACGGTCACGCCGTCGCGCACCGGATCGAGGAACGCGAACGCGGAGTTCCAGCGGATGCCGTCGCGCACGTTCGCCACGAACGGTCCGACGGAGTCGCCGTAGCCGGCCGCGACCGCGGCTTCGACGAACGCGCGCTGCCAGGACGCCAGCTCCGGATGCGGCCGCGGCGCCACCGCCTCGTCGACCCGCCGCCGCGAGTCGGCGACGCTGCGCGCGTCCCAGCCCTCGACGCCCCACGCGTCGAGCTCGGCCGGCTCCGGCCACAGAGCAGCGCACTGATTGTGCGCCGAGCAGCCGCCGACGACCTTCGCGCGGCTCTCGCGCCGGAGCTCGCCGTCGCGGGTCTCGAACCAGCCCCAGTCGTGGGTGGCCGGGAACCGGCGCGCGTCGAGCAGCTCCGCGGGCCAGCGGCCGTCGACGAGCGGGCCGTAGTCGGGGCCGGCCTCGACGAGGCAGATCGACTCGTCGCTCAGTGCTGCGAGCCGGCCGACGAGGGCGCAACCGGACGACCCTGCGCCGACGACGACGGTGTCGAAGTCGGTCAAGGCTCGGTATGGACGATCACGTCCGCGATCTGCGGCCGCTCGAGGCGGATTCGCTCCTCGATCTCGCTCGCGCGCGCGTGCGCCTCCGCGAGCGGCACGTTCGGATCGAGCCCGAGCGTCAGGAACGCGACGAGTCCCTCGGTGGTGTGCAGAAAGCGCAGCTCGCGCGGCTCGGTGCCCGTCGCCTCGCGGACGATGCGCCGCACGAGCTCGGCGTCGGCGGCCGAGTCGACGGCCGTGCCGGCGGCCTCCTCGGTGAGCGGCTCGATGTGCGTCTGCACCGACGCGACCTCGGGCACCGCCTCGACGATCGCGCGCTCGACCTCCTCCGCGATCCCGTGGGCCTGCTCGAGGGTGAGGTTGCCGGGCAGCTTCAGGTGCAGCGACAGCTCCGTCCCGCCGGAGTCGACGGAGACGACGCTGACGTTGTGCACCTCGCGCACTCGCTGGACGCCGAGCGCCGCCGCATGGGCGCGGTCGCCGATCGCAGCCTCGTCGGCGGGCTCGACGTGGACGACGACGTCGCTCTCCGGCAACGCGCGGTGCACGGCCGCCTCCACCGCGTCGGCCGCCGCGTGCCCCTGGCCCACCGCAGCCGCGGGCGAGACGCCGATCACGACGTCCGCGAACTGACGCCCGCCCGCCGCGCGCATCCGCAGCCGGCGCAGGTCGACGGCCGGGTCGATCCTCGCGATCGCCTGACGCGCCGCCTCCTCCGCCTCCGCCGGTGCGCGGTCCATCAGCACGTCGATGTTCCGCCGCATCAGCCGCGTGGCGGCGGCGAGCACGAGCACTGCGACGAAGAGCGCGGCGACCGCGTCCGCCTTCGGGTGGCCGGCGCGGACGAGCAGCAGACCGATGAGTACGGCGACCGAGCCGGCGAGGTCGCTGCCGAAATGCAGCGCGTTCGACGCGAGCGCCGCGCTCTCGTACTTCCGGGCCGCACGCGCCGAGACGATCGTCCGGCTGATGTCGACCAGGATCACGACGCCGATCACGACGAGCGCGTACCAGGCGGCGTCGACGTGCGTCGAGCGATGTCCGATCAACCGCTCGACCGCGCGCCACGCGATCGCGAGGCTGACGAGCACGAGGATCGACGCCTCGCCGAGAGCGGCCAGGTGCTCGGCTTTCCCGTGCCCGTACTGGTGACCCGGGTCGGCGGGCCGCGCGGCGACGCCGACGGCGAAGAAGGTCAGCAGCGCCGCGACGAGATCGGTGCCGGAGTGAGCCGCCTCCGACAGCAGGCCGAGGCTTCCGATCGCGAGTCCGGTGCCGAGCTTCAGCGCGATCAGCACCACGGCCGCGATGACCGAGACGAGCGCGGTTCTCCGCTGCGGACTCACAAAGGAAGGCTAAGGCGCCGCTTGCGGCGCCGCCGTCAGGACGTGCGGGCTCCGCCCGCACGTCCGTCTGAAATGACCGACCGACACGCTCGAATTCATCCCAACGGCTCTAACCCCCGAGTCGCTCGAGCGGCCAGATCACGACGTCCTGGCGGCGCGAGAAGTGGCAGAGCGGCGCGTGATCGGGCAGCTCGACCGGGGGCATCGTGTTTTCCTCGATCTCCACCTCAGCAGGCTGCAGCGGCCACGGCTCGTGGTGGATCTCGGCGCGCGAGAGGACGCCGCGATCGAGTGCGTAGAGGCAGTAGCGCTCGGCGAGAAACCACTCCAACGACCCCGGCTGCGACTCGTGCGCCTCTCCGGCGGGCCGGTAGCGGCCGGCAAAACGGCGCGCAGGCTCGTCGACGCGCGTGCACTCGTAGGCGATCCAGTTGCCGCTCCGCGTCGCGCTCATCTGAGCATGGAAGTACGGCAGCCGGTAGGTGCGGCGCGCGAGCTCGACGGCCACACGGCTCGACGCGTCGAGGCTGAAGAACCAGATCCCGGGCTTGTCCTGTGCCGTGACGCATGTCCGCACGTTCAGCTCAAGGAACGAGGAGGCGCCGGGAAACGGGAGCAGCCCGCGCAGCCGCAGGCCGGTGAGCCGGAACGGCGCGACGCCGATCCACGCGGCGCCGTCGACGATGTCGAGCTCGAGGCCGGCCGGGATCCGCGGCCGCAGCAGCTCGGGATCGACGCGCCAGTGCGCGAACAGCAGGTCCTCCCACGACTGCCCCATCGTCCACGGACGCTGCGGCACCGGCCACGGACGGTGCTCGAGCCGCTCGAGCGACGCGGCCTGGCGCAGCGACGTGTCGAGGACGCCGGACGTCAGAGGTTTCCGCGCAGCGCTTGTTCCCGCTCGATCGCTTCGAACAGCGCCTTGAAGTTCCCATCGCCGAAGCCGCGGGCGCCGTGGCGCTCGATCACCTCGAAGAAGAGCGTCGGCCGGTCCTGCGCGGTCTTCGTGAAGATCTGCAGCAGGTAGCCGTCGTCGTCGCGGTCGGCGAGGATGCGTAGCCGCGCGAGATCGGCCCAGCTCTCGTCGATCTCGCCCACACGGTCGCTCACGTCCTCGTAGTACGCGTCGGGCGTCTCGAGGAAGCCGATGCCGCGCTCCTTCAGCGCCTCGACGGTGCGCACGATGTCGTCGCTCGCCATCGCGATGTGCTGCACGCCCGGACCTCCGTAGAACTCGAGGTACTCCTCGATCTGACTCTTACGCTTCCCTTCGGCCGGCTCGTTGATCGGGAACTTGATCTTCCCCTCGCCGTCCGTCATCACCTTCGACATCAGCGCCGAGTACTCCGTCGAGATGTCCTCGTCGGAGAAATGGATCATCTCGGTCATCCCGAACGCGCGCTCGTAGAACTCGACCCAGTGCTCCATGCGGCCGAGCTCGACGTTGCCGACGCAGTGGTCGATCGCCTTCAGGCCGACGCCTGCGCTGCCGTTGCCCGCGATGGAGACGTAGCCGGGGAGGTACGGGCCCGCATAGTCCTTCCGGTCGACGAACGAATGGACGGTGTCGCCGTAGGTCGCGATCGCCGCCAGCTCGACGCGTCCGAACTCGTCGTCGACGGTGTGCGGCTCGACGACGCCGCGCGCGCCGCGCTGAACCGCCTGCCGGTACGCCTCGGTCGCGTCGGGGACGGCCAGCGCGATGTCCTTGACGCCGTCGCCGTGCCGCAGGACGTGTCGCGCGATCTCGTGCTCCTCGCGGAGCGCGCTCGTGACGACGAGGCGGATGTCTCCCTGCTCGAGCACGTAGGACGCGCGGTCGCGGACGCCGGTCTCCGGACCTGCATAGGCCGTGCGCACGAAGCCGAACGCCTGCTCGTAGAAGAAGGCGGCCTGCTTCGCGTTGCCGACGAAGAGCTCGATGTGATCCCAGCCGTCGAGCGGCATGAAGTCCGTCGTCATGCGAAGGATGCTACCGCGCCGCTGCGCGGGTCGAGCCCGTGTCCGGAGCGCCCGCGGCGAGCTCTTCCGCGACCGGCATCTCCTCGAGCGACCTCCGGAGTGGCACCTCCTGCACGAACACGACTACGATCACG